>NZ_JAQLEM010000002.1:39958-111468 GCF_028209885.1 Collinsella aerofaciens
GGCCCGAAAGAAAGGTAGGAGGCCATGACGAAAGGTCTGCACGTGCCTTCCGAGATCGGCAAGCTCAGGAAGGTCTGCCTGCACCGTCCCGGCGACGAGCTCCTCAACCTGCCGCCCGACGAGCTCGAGCGACTCCTGTTCGACGACGTCCCGTTCCTGGAGGTCGCGCAGCAGGAGCACGACACCTTCGCCCAGATCCTGAGGGACCAGGGCGTGGAGGTCCTCTACCTCGAGAACCTCGTCGCCGAGGTGTTCGACCAGGTCCCCGGCGCCCGCGCCGAGTTCACCGACCAGTACATCGCCGAGGCCGGCATCCGCGGCCAGCACATGCCGCAGATCGTCCGCGAGAAGCTGGACTCCATCGAGGACAACCTCGAGTTCGTCAAGAAGACCATGGCCGGCATGACCAAGGCCGAGATCGACATGCCCCTCACGGCGTCCACGACCCTCGACTCCCTGGTCAACTCCGAGTCCGAGTCCGACCTGATCATCGACCCGATGCCCAACCTCTACTTCACCCGCGACCCGTTCGCGGTCGTCGGCGAGGGCGTCAACCTCAACCGCATGTACTCGGTCACCCGCAACCGCGAGACCCTGTACGGCAAGTACGTCTTCAAGTACCACCCCGACTACAAGGACGTCTCCCTGTACTTCCGCCGCGACTGCCAGTTCCACACCGAGGGCGGCGACGTGCTGAACATCAACGAGAAGACCCTCGCCGTCGGCATCTCCCAGCGCACCCAGGCCGCGGCCATCGACGTCATGGCCCAGAACATCTTCTGGAACTCCGACTCCAAGGTCGAGCGCATCCTGGCCTTCGACATCCCGGTCTCGCGCGCCTTCATGCACCTCGACACGGTCTTCACCCAGATCGACGTCGATAAGTTCACGATCCACCCCGCCATCATGGGCACCCTGCGCGTCTACGAGCTGACCGCCGGCAAGAACCCGGGCGACGTGAACATCCGCCTGGTCGAGGACACCCTCGAGCACGTCCTGGAGGACGCCACCGGCGTCGACCAGGTCAAGCTGATTCCCTGCGGCGGCGGCGACCCGATCGCGGCCTCCCGCGAGCAGTGGAACGACGGCTCCAACACCCTGTGCGTCGAGCCCGGCAAGATCTGCGTCTACGCCCGCAACACCGTCACCAACGACGTGCTGTACAAGGAGGGCCTGGACCTTCTCGTCGTGCCCTCCGCCGAGCTCTCCCGCGGCCGCGGCGGCCCGCGCTGCATGAGCATGCCCTTCTGGCGCGAGGACCTCTAAGGTCTTCAAGGACCCGTACAGGTCATAATACATACATCTAGCTGCCATTAGATGTCTCCCATTGGGGCGGTGCGGGTTTTCGCACCGCCCCAATCTTGTATGAGGAACGTCAACACGATTGGATGACTGCTTTTGTAAGGAGCTTGGCCATGGACATCAAGACGATTGGCGTTGAGGGATGGCTCAACGTTTGGGAGAAGAGTGCCACGTGGGACATCGCCCAGTCGACGATCTCGTCGCTCACCATGGGCGAGCTGCGCGCGCTCGATGAGCAGGACGGCGCCACGTTCTACGAGCGCCTGGACCGCGAGAAGATGAACTACGGCTGGATCGAGGGCTCGCCGGAGTTTAAGGCCGAGGTTGACAAGCTGTATCGTCGCGAGGTCAATCCCGATCACATTCTGCAGACCAATGGCTGCACGGGCGCTAACCTCAACGCCATCATGGCTGTGGTCGAGCCCGGCGACCATGTGATTGCCGAGTGGCCCACCTATGCGCCGCTCTACGAGATTCCGCGCACGCTGGGCGCCGAGGTCGAGTACTGGGAGCTTCGCGAGGAGCTCGGCTGGAAGCCCGATATCGAGGAGCTTAAGCGTCTGGTTCGACCCACCACCAAGCTCATCTGCATTAACAACGCATCGAACCCCATCGGAACGGTGCTCGATGCCGATACGCTCGGCCAGATTGCCGAGATCGCCCGTTCGGTGGGCGCCTACGTGCTGTGCGACGAGGTGTATCTGCCGCTCGAAAACACTGAGTCCTTTATGTCGATGGTCGACGTGTACGAGAGGGCCATTGTCACCAACTCGTTGTCGAAGACCTATTCGACGCCTGCGGCCCGCGTGGGCTGGGTCGTGGCCGACGAAGAGGTGTCCAACCGTATCCGCACTTATCGCGATTACACCATGATCTGCGGCGGTGTGTTCAACGACGCCCTGGCGACCTATGTGCTTGAGCACAAGGACAAGATCCTCGAGCGCAATCGCAAGATCGTGTTTGGCAACCGCGATATCGCGCAGGCTTGGATCGATACGCAGCATCGCGTTTCCTGGACGGCCCCACAGGGCGTGTCTACCTCGTTAATCCAGCTGGATATTCCCGAGGACGACGAGGAGTTCTGCAAGCGCCTGCTGTCCGAGAGGGGAGTGCTGCTGGTACCCGGCAGCCGCTTTGAGCTTCCCTGTGGCGCACGCCTGGGCTACTGCGCGAGCGAGGACGTTCTGCGCGAGGGCCTGAGGCTTTTGGGCGAGGCGCTGGCGGAGTTTGATCGCTAGGATTCCGATGATCTTCGAGGGCGTTATCTAAATTGGCCGAAGATAATCGAAAATGGACCCGTTTCCCTAGGGGAAGCGGGTCCATTTTTCTATACCGAGAAGTCAAGTTGTTACAAATGGAGCCGTAAAGCGAGCCGGTATCCGCTGGGCCTTATACTGAGTTTCCGGTGAACGGTATCAAGCGTCTGGTAAACGGTAATTTATTTACCAGAAATGAATAGGACAAACTTTTTTCTGAATAAAAATGAAAATGGTTGAGACGCGGTATGAACCGCTAATTCTATTCATAGCTTTAGTTGAAATATGCAATTTGAGGATGGTTTAACAAAGTTAAGTTCCATTTGATTTTAGGATTGAAAACGCGTTTAAGCACGTAAATACGCTTTATTAAGATGAAGTGTGCCATGCGTGAAGTATATGTGTATGCCATTCACCCCCTATAAAAAACCGTTCGGGGGCAAGGTGGAAGTATGGGCTGATTTTGGATATAAATATGTCGTCAGCAATAACGCCTCACACGGAGGGGCGCTAACGAATCGGCCCTGACAAGGGCCCGAAAGAAAGGTAGGAGGCCATGACGAAAGGTCTGCACGTGCCTTCCGAGATCGGCAAGCTCAGGAAGGTCTGCCTGCACCGTCCCGGCGACGAGCTCCTCAACCTGCCGCCCGACGAGCTCGAGCGACTCCTGTTCGACGACGTCCCGTTCCTGGAGGTCGCGCAGCAGGAGCACGACACCTTCGCCCAGATCCTGAGGGACCAGGGCGTGGAGGTCCTCTACCTCGAGAACCTCGTCGCCGAGGTGTTCGACCAGGTCCCCGGCGCCCGCGCCGAGTTCACCGACCAGTACATCGCCGAGGCCGGCATCCGCGGCCAGCACATGCCGCAGATCGTCCGCGAGAAGCTGGACTCCATCGAGGACAACCTCGAGTTCGTCAAGAAGACCATGGCCGGCATGACCAAGGCCGAGATCGACATGCCCCTCACGGCGTCCACGACCCTCGACTCCCTGGTCAACTCCGAGTCCGAGTCCGACCTGATCATCGACCCGATGCCCAACCTCTACTTCACCCGCGACCCGTTCGCGGTCGTCGGCGAGGGCGTCAACCTCAACCGCATGTACTCGGTCACCCGCAACCGCGAGACCCTGTACGGCAAGTACGTCTTCAAGTACCACCCCGACTACAAGGACGTCTCCCTGTACTTCCGCCGCGACTGCCAGTTCCACACCGAGGGCGGCGACGTGCTGAACATCAACGAGAAGACCCTCGCCGTCGGCATCTCCCAGCGCACCCAGGCCGCGGCCATCGACGTCATGGCCCAGAACATCTTCTGGAACTCCGACTCCAAGGTCGAGCGCATCCTGGCCTTCGACATCCCGGTCTCGCGCGCCTTCATGCACCTCGACACGGTCTTCACCCAGATCGACGTCGATAAGTTCACGATCCACCCCGCCATCATGGGCACCCTGCGCGTCTACGAGCTGACCGCCGGCAAGAACCCGGGCGACGTGAACATCCGCCTGATCGAGGACACCCTCGAGCACGTCCTGGAGGACGCCACCGGCGTCGACCAGGTCAAGCTGATTCCCTGCGGCGGCGGCGACCCGATCGCGGCCTCCCGCGAGCAGTGGAACGACGGCTCCAACACCCTGTGCGTCGAGCCCGGCAAGATCTGCGTCTACGCCCGCAACACCGTCACCAACGACGTGCTGTACAAGGAGGGCCTGGACCTTCTCGTCGTGCCCTCCGCCGAGCTCTCCCGCGGCCGCGGCGGCCCGCGCTGCATGAGCATGCCCTTCTGGCGCGAGGACCTCTAAGTCTTTCCGTTTCCGGTGCGGTTCCCCTACAACCGCACCGGTTTCGCCCGTCAAACGGGCAACACTAATACTTACGTAATTCATTTTTTCGAAAGGAAACGAACCATGGGTGTTAACCTCTCCGGCCGTAGCTTCCTCAAGCTCCTCGACCTCTCCACCGAGGAGATCGAGTACTTGCTCAAGCTTTCCAAGAACTTCAAGGACATGAAGCGCGCTGGCGTTCCGCACCGCTATCTCGAGGGCAAGAACATCGTTCTGCTCTTCCAGAAGACCTCCACTCGTACCCGCTGCGCCTTCGAGGTCGGCGGCATGGATCTGGGCATGGGCGTCACCTACCTCGATCCCGGTTCGTCGCAGATGGGCAAGAAGGAGTCCATCGAGGACACCGCCCGCGTTCTCGGCCGCATGTATGACGGCATCGAGTTCCGTGGCTTTGCCCAGGACGACGTCGAGGAGCTCGCTGCCAAGTCCGGCGTGCCCGTGTGGAACGGCCTGACCACCGAGTGGCACCCCACCCAGATGCTTGCCGACATCCTGACCGTCCAGGAGAACTTCAACTACGACATCAAGGGTAAGACCCTCGTCTTCATGGGCGACTGCAAGAACAACGTTGCTCGCTCCCTCATGGTTGTCTGTTCCAAGCTCGGCATGAACTTCGTGGCCTGCGGCCCCGAGGAGTGCATGCCCGCCGACGACGTCATCGAGGCCTGCAAGCCCATCGCCGAGGCCAACGGCTGCACCATCAAGCTGACCACCGACGTCAAGGACGGCGTCACCGGTGCCGACGTTATCTACACCGACGTGTGGGTCTCCATGGGCGAGCCCGACGAGGTCTGGGCTGAGCGCATCGCTCAGCTCACCCCGTATCGTGTCACCTCCGAGGTCATGGCTATGGCCAACCCGGGTGCCATCTTCCTGCACTGCCTGCCCAGCTTCCACGACACCAACACCACGATTGGCGCCGAGAAGTGCGAGCAGTTCGGCATCACCGAGCAGGAGGTCACCGACGAGGTCTTCGAGAGCCCCGCTTCCAAGGTCTTCGACGAGGCCGAGAACCGCATGCACACCATTAAGGCTGTCATGTACGCCACGCTCAAGTAAGAGCATCTAGCATCTCGCTCGGGGTGTCTTGCTGCACACCCCGAGCGGCTTTGTCTGGTAAATATCTCGCGTCGGGCGGTGGGCACGGCACGGAAGATCCGCTTCGCGCGAGAAAGTTAAATGATTTATGAAGGGGGGATGAGAACTATGACTGAGACCGCTAAGAAAAAGCGCGGTATGCCTTCATCGTTCACCATTCTTCTTGCTCTGCTGGCAATTGTTGCAGTTGTTACCGTTATCGTCTCCGGCACGTCCGGCGGCACGGTTACTGCCGCCCGTCTGAGCGATTTCTGCACCGCCCCGATTAAGGGCTTCGCTGACGCTCTGCCCGTCTGCCTCTTCGTTATGATCCTGGGCGGCTTCCTCGGTATGATGACCGAGACCGGCGCTCTGGACAACGGCATCGCCGTCCTGGTGCAGAAGCTTAAGGGCAACGAGATCATGCTCATTCCCGTGCTGATGCTCATCTTCTCCCTCGGTGGTACCACCTATGGTATGTGCGAGGAGACCGTTCCCTTCTACGCCCTGCTCGCCGCTACCATGATGGCTGCCGGCTTCGACCCGATGGTCGGCGCCGCTACCGTCCTGCTCGGCGCTGGCTGCGGCTGCCTCGGCTCCACGGTTAACCCGTTCGCCGTCGGCGCTGCCGTCGACGCCCTGACCGGCGTTGACATTGCCGTGAACCAGTCCATCATCATCGGCCTCGGTGCCGTCCTGTGGCTTGTTACCACCGTCATGTCCATCGTCTTCGTGATGAACTATGCCAAGAAGGTCAAGGCTGACAAGGGTTCCACCATCCTCTCGATGCAGGAACTCAAGGACGCCGAAGAGGCACATGGCAAGGCTGCTTCCGAGGTCCACAAGGAGGTCAAGCTCACCGGTCGTCAGAAGGGTGTTCTGATCGCCTTCGCCTTCACCTTCGTCGTCATGATCGTCGGCTTCATCCCGCTGGCCGACCTCAACGAGGGCGTCGCCAACTTCTTTGACGCTGGCGCTGTCTACGACGCCGACGGTAATGCCGTCGTCCAGGGCTGGTCTGCCCTGATCACCGGCCTGCCCATTGGCCAGTGGTACTTCGACGAGGCTTCCACCTGGTTCTTCCTCATGGCTATCCTGATCGGTATCATCGGTGGCCTGTCCGAGAAGCAGATCGTTAACACCTTCATCACCGGCGCTGCCGACATGATGTCCGTTGTTCTCGTCATCGCCCTCGCCCGTGGCATCTCCGTCCTCATGGCTAGCACCGGCCTCGACGTTTACGTCCTCGACGCTGCCGCCAATGCCCTGGCTGGCCTGTCCGGCGTGATCTTCGCTCCCATGAGCTTCCTGGTCTACTTCGGCCTGTCCTTCCTGATCCCCTCGACCTCCGGTATGGCCACCGTCTCCATGCCCATCATGGGACCGCTGGCTGTTAAGCTCGGCTTCTCGCCCGAGGTCATGGTCATGATCTTCTCCGCCGCCATCGGTGTCGTGAACCTGTTCACCCCGACCTCCGGCGCCATCATGGGCGGTCTCGCCCTGGCCAAGATCGAGTGGACGACCTGGCTCAAGTTTGCCCTTAAGCTCATCGTCGCGCTCTCCGTCGTCTGCGCCATCATCCTGACCGTCGCCTGCGTGTTGCTCTAAGTACCCAACGGGTACCCCACGGAAACCTTGACGATCCTGTAAAGGATCATCTGGTCATCGTCTGTCCGGTGGGGTCAACCCACCGGTAGACTCCTACCTTTAGCCCCCTCCCGTTCCGTGCGCGGGAGGGGGCGCTCTCATGTTGCGCGGTTCTACGAACCGCGCAACCAGTCGACGCTGTGCGCCGCCCAGGACGACAATTTGTCATTCAAAAGGCAAGGCATGACCAGAAGGTCTATGCCTTGCCTTTTTCATGCCAACTTGTACGTCCTGGACGTCGCTCGCTGACTTATGCTCAACCTGCGACGTTTCTGTTGTTGGTGCAAAGGTGTCAGGTTAGTTTGCGCCAAAAGGGGAAGTTGCGGTGGAATAGTTCCTGTTTGGCCGTCATGAGGGGTTAAACAGGAACTATTTCACCGCAACTTATCGATGACGTGTTTGGTTGATGCCCGTTGGCTGCTTGGGTGTTGGGAAGGGTCTGCTCCGTTATAATCGCCTAGAACATTAAATGGAAACGGGACGGGAGCCATACATGCGCCAGGGTTTCGACAACGCGAAGTATATCGAGCTGCAGGCCGCTCATATTAAGGAGCGCATCTCGCAGTTTGGCGGCAAACTCTATTTGGAGTTTGGCGGCAAGCTGTTTGACGACTATCACGCGAGCCGCGTGCTGCCGGGTTTTGAGCCGGACAGCAAGTTTCGCATGCTCAAGAGCATAGCCGACGACGTTGAGGTCATCATCGCCATTAACGCGAACCACATCGAGAAGAACAAGGCTCGCGGTGACCTGGGCATTACCTATGACGAGGACGTTTTGCGCCTGGTCGACCTGTTCCGCGGCAACGGTTTTGCTGTCGCGGCCGTGGTTATCACCCAGTACGCCGGCCAGCCCGCCGCCGATGTGTTCCGCAATCGCCTGAACGCGCTCGGCATTCCCGCCAAGTTGCACTATCCCATCGAGGGCTATCCGCACGACGTCGACCTGATCGTGTCCGACGACGGCTATGGCAAGAACGAGTTTGTCGAGACCACCCGTCCGCTCGTCGTGGTCACCGCGCCGGGTCCTGGCTCGGGCAAGCTCGCCACCTGCCTGTCTCAGCTCTATCACGAGCACAAGCACGGCACCGCCGCCGGCTATGCCAAGTTCGAGACCTTCCCGGTCTGGAACCTTCCCCTCACGCATCCGGTCAACATCGCCTACGAGGCGGCCACGGCAGATCTCGACGACGCCAATATCATCGACTCCTTCCACTTGGAGGCCTACAACAAGACCACGGTCAACTACAACCGTGACGTCGAGGCTTTCCCGGTGGTCCGTGCTCTGATGGAAAAGATCCTGGGCAAGAGCCCCTACCAGAGCCCCACGGACATGGGCGTCAACATGGTCGGCTTTGCCATCACCGATGACGATGCCTGCCGCGACGCTTCCAAGATGGAGATCGTCCGCCGCTACTTTACCGCGGTCGAAAATGTGCGCCGTACCGGCGTGGGCGATGAGCAAGTCGACCGTCTCAAGATTATTATGAAGAAGGCCGGTATCGACAAGAACTACTCGCCGGCGCGCTCGGCCGCCCTTACCAGGGAGCAGCTGACGGGTGGCCCCGTAGGCGCCATGGTCATGCCCGACGGCTCCGTGGTGACCGGCAAGACTTCCACGCGCCTGGGCGCCGCGAGCTCGCTCATCATGAACGCACTTAAGAATGTCTCGGGCGTTGACCTTGAGCTCGAGGTCATCAGCGATGAGGCGATTGAGCCTATCAGCAAGCTCAAGACGCATTTCCTGGGTAGCAAGAACCCGCGCCTGCACACCGACGAGACGCTTATGGCGCTCTCGATCACCTCGGCAACGAGCGAGACGGCGGCCCGCGTCCTTTCGGGTCTGGAGCAGCTGCGCGGCTGCGATGCCTTCTTTAGCGTGATCATCTCGCCGACGGACGAGACGGTGTTGCGCAAGCTGGGCATCAACGTGTGCTGCGAGCCCAAGTTCGAGCGCCGTGGTTTCTTCCACCGCTAAGCCTGGATTAATTGGTCTGAAAGGGGCGCATCGGGTATGCATTCGGTGTGCCCCTTTTATCAACAAAGCTACCGTTTAACCTAAAAATAGCCCGTTTACCTGCCTATAAGCGATTTGGGCGGTATACAATAACCCTAACTGTTTCATCCTTTTGCGGGGATGCCGCATGATGGATGTTGCCGGCCATCATGGGGTGTGCCGGTCGCGCACGGTGCAGGTGATGCCCGTGCTCGGTTTGAGGAGGCTGCCATGGCTGGCAAGGGTCGTGCGAGTGTCAACGATATGAAGCGTGTCGAGGTGCAGGTGCTGATGGAGATCGCACAGCTGTCCGAAGACAACGGCGGATTTTATGGCTTTTCGCGCAAGACGCTTGCCGAGCGTGTGGGGGTGTCTCCGTATCGCGCCCGCGCGGCAATTGAGCGCTTGGAATCCGAAGACATCATCGAGGTCGTCTCGCGCTACAGCGACGACGGCGGCCAGCTCGCAAATGGTATTTGTCTCACGGAGCGTGGCGAATGGTATCTAGAGGGCATCCGTGCCGGTATGCTCGTGAAGGACTTGATCGAGGATGAAGCCGCCGATCGATAACAGCGTGCATTCATAGTGGAAACGACGCCGCCTGGGCAACCGGACGGCGTTTTGTTTCGAGATGGAGAAATGCGATTGCGCGTAAGAAAAAATGCGTGCGGCGCGCGTCGCGAGTATTACAATGAAGACCCGTAAGATGTGTATGGACAACTTCTACGGGAAGCGCAGGTAACTCAATATGACCAAGCATGTGTTCGTGACCGGCGGCGTGGTTTCGTCTCTGGGCAAGGGTATTACCGCGGCCTCGCTGGGCCGTCTGCTCAAGTCGCGCGGGTACAAGGTAACGATGCAAAAGGCCGACCCGTATCTGAACGTCGACCCCGGCACCATGAGCCCGTTCCAGCATGGCGAGGTCTTTGTGACCGAGGACGGCTACGAGTCCGATCTGGACCTGGGCCACTACGAGCGCTTTATTGACGAGAACCTAACCCGCGATTCCAACTTTACGACTGGTGCCATCTATAAGAGCCTGATCGCCCGTGAACGTCGCGGTGACTTTTTGGGCGGCACCGTACAGGTGATTCCGCACGTCACGAACGCCATTAAGGAAAAGTTCCGTCGTATTGAGGAGCAGACCGGCTCCGACGTGGTCATCACTGAGCTGGGCGGCACTATCGGCGACATTGAGTCGCAGCCGTTTGTCGAGGCCATTCGCCAGTATCGCAAGGAGGCCGGCCCCGAGAACGTCTGCTACATCCACGTGTCGCTCGTTCCCTATATCGCCGCCGCCCACGAGGTCAAGACCAAGCCGACGCAGCACTCCGTTAAGGAGCTCCGCAGCTTTGGTATCCAGCCCGATATTATCGTTCTGCGCTCCGACCACCATATCGACGATGCCATCCGCGGCAAGATCGCAAGCTTCTGCGACGTCGACACCGACTGTGTCTTTACCAACGAGGACTGCGCGAGCATCTACGATGTTCCGCAGCTGCTTGCCGAGCAGGACTTTGACCTGCGCATTTGCGAGCGCCTGGGTCTGGACCCGCGTGAGCGCGACCTGAGTCAGTGGAACGAGTTCCTGCGCAAGCAGAACCATGCCAACCAGCACGCCGACAAGGTGAAGATCGCCGTCGTGGGCAAGTATACGCAGCTGCCCGATGCCTACCTGTCGGTTATCGAGGCCCTGCACCACGCTGGTGTGTTCTACGATCGCCACGTTGACGTGCAGCTGGTCGATGGCGAGAGCCTCGACGAGCAGAATGTCTCCGAGGTCCTGGGTGACGCCTCGGGCATCTTGGTCCCTGGCGGCTTTGGCAAGCGCGCCCTGGAGGGCAAGATCCTCGCGGCCGAGTTCGCCCGCGAGCACAAGATTCCGTATCTGGGCATTTGCCTGGGTATGCAGGTAGCCGTGTGCGAGTTCGCCCGCAACGTGGTCGGCCTTGCCGGCGCCAGCTCTTCCGAGTTCGATCCGGATGGCCCGTATAGTGTCATCGACCTGATGAGCTCGCAGGAGGACGTGACCGAGAAGGGCGGCACCATGCGCCTGGGCGCCTATCCGTGCAAGCTCGCCGCCGATACCCTCGCGCGCGAGGCATACGGCGAGGAGCTCGTCTACGAGCGTCACCGTCACCGTTTTGAGTTCAACAACGCCTTCCGCGATCAGCTCGAGGACGCCGGTTTGGTTATCTCGGGTCTTTCGCCCGACGAGCGTCTGGTCGAGATGGTCGAGCTGCCGCGCGACGTACATCCGTGGTATGTGGCAACTCAGGCTCATCCCGAGTTCAAGAGCCGCCCGACCAACCCGCAGCCGCTGTTCCGCGAGTTCGTGCGCGCTTCGATCGGCCAGCACGAGGGTGTCGACCGTCTGCAGGTGACGCCCAAGAACCTCGCTACGGACTAAGGGTGCCGGAGAATAAGGAACATACTGAAGCTACTCCCTCGTCGCTCGCTGTGGTGGCGGGGGAGTATCTCGATTACCTCGCGGTCGAGCGGGGTTTGGCGCGCAACACGATTGCGGCCTACCGTCGTGACCTGACGACGTACTGCGCCTATCTGGAGCGGGCGGGTATTGTGTCTTTTGAAGAGGTGACTCGTCAGGTCGTGGAGGGCTTTGTCGCCGACCGTCGCGACGGAGGCTATTCCGACGCCTCGGTGGAGCGCGCGCTTGCTGCCGTGAAGGGCCTGCATGCCTTTTTGGTGCGCGATGGGGCCGTGGCCCAAAACCCGACGGCGGCGTTGCGCCTGCCCAAAAAGGCAGATCGCCTGCCGGAATACCTTTCGGTGGAGGACGTCTCGGCACTGCTGGATCAAGACTTTCCCGAGGGCGAGATGGGCTTGCGCGACCATGCCATCTTGGAAGTGCTTTACGGTTGCGGCTTGCGCGTGAGTGAACTGGTTGGGCTCGATGTGGGCGATATCCATATCGACGATGGCTTTGTGCTCGTTCGCGGTAAGGGCTCAAAGGAACGCCTGTCCCCGCTGGTGGGAAGCGCGGCGCGAGCTCTGGCGCTCTATGTAACTGAGGGGCGTTCTCGCTTGGCGGCCCATGCCCGCGGAACAGAGACCTCGGCGGTCTTTTTAAATAAGAACGGACGTCGCCTGTCGCGTCAGGCCGTGCATGCGATATGCGAGCGGTATGGGCGCCAGGTGGGGCTGGTGGGGCTCCATCCCCATACCTTGCGCCACTCCTTTGCCACCCACATGCTCGCGGGCGGTGCCGACCTGCGTGTGCTGCAGGAGATTTTGGGCCATGCCGATATTTCGACCACGCAGGTCTATACGCATGTCGATCGTACGCAACTGACCGAGGTCTATCTGGCGGCGCACCCGCTGGCACATCGTTAACACATCGCTGACCTGCATATTTATAGGTATTTGGGGACGGGCCCCAGATTGCCGCGGCGTGCTTTTGCGCGCGCATGGGCAATCTGGAGCCCCGTCCTATTTTTCGCCACTTGGCGTCGCGGTGGTGGGCCGCACGTGCCTTGGGTGGGGGAGTTTGGGGGCGATGTGAACGGCATGTAAAGGGACGCAAAAATCGCCTCAAGGTCAACTTGAAGGTTGAGGTTGAACGGCGGGGTGCCACAGGTGGCATCCCGCCGTTGATGTAAACACAACATATTGTGTTTTCGAACATATGCTTGGAGGTGTTTTGCAATATATGGTGGGTGGAGTGGTGAGGCGGAGTGGGGGAAGGGGTGGGGAAAGGTGTTGAAAAATGGGGCGGTTCCCCATATTATTAATGACGTCGACAGGCGGGGTGGTTCCCCGCGTACGTGCCATCTGAGTAACCGAGGGGAGGGCGCACATGGGAATGACTGGTGCATACGAGCGCAATCTCGATGCAAAAGGTCGTCTGTCCCTGCCTGCACCCCTTCGCGAGGAGCTTGGAGAGCACGTTCGCGTGTTCAAAGCCCTGGATGTCGATGCTCTGTACGTGTTCTCTGCCGAGGCCTTCGATAAGTGGGTCGAAGGACTCTTCGCGGGTCGTGAGGGCCACGAGGGTTTTAACCCGCGTGACATTAACGACCAGAAGCTCATGAGGGCGATCAACAAGCGCACCACGTCGATGGACGTGGACAGCGCCGGTCGTATCGGTCTTTCCGAGTCTCTCCGCAAGCAGGCGAACCTCGACCGCGAGGTCACGGTTGTGGGCAACTACGACCACCTTGAGGTTTGGGATCGCGCCGCGGCCGATGAGGACGATGACGATGAGGCCTTGCTGGACCTCTTCTTCTCGTAAGGGCAAGGCACGGGTAACGGATGGAGCGTGGGATCTTGACACAAGAATATCGGCATGAACCTGTCATGCTCGGCGAAGTGCTTGAGTCGCTGCGGCTAAAGAGCGGCTCCGTTGTCTGCGATTGCACCCTTGGCGGTGCCGGCCATTCGGTAAAGATGGCCGCGCAGGTGGGGGAGACGGGCCTTCTGCTCGGCGTCGATCAGGACGACATGGCCCTCGAGGCCGCTGGCGCCCGTCTGGACCGCGAGGTTCCCGGCGTTCCGCACCAGCTGCTGAAGGGCAACTTCGGCGACTTGGACGAGCTGCTTTGCTCGGCCGAGGTGCCCGGGGTCGATGGCTTCCTGTTCGATTTGGGCGTTTCGTCACCGCAACTCGATATCCCTGGCAGGGGCTTTTCGTATAACGAGGACGCCCCATTGGACATGCGGATGGATCCGGGCAATAACACCTTAAACGCAGCTGAGGTCATCAACACCTATAACGAACACGACCTCGCCCGGATTCTACGCGTCTACGGCGAAGAGAAGTTCGCCTCGCAGATCGCGCGCGAGATCGTGCGCCGCCGCGAGCAAGAACCGATCGAAACCACCGGCCAATTTGTCGAGATCATCAAGGCGGGTATCCCGGCTGCCGCTCGTCGGCATGGCGGACACCCGGCCAAGAAAAGTTTCCAGGCCATTCGCATCGAGGTCAATCACGAGCTCGATGTGCTCGAACGAGGGCTTGATGCCGCCACCAGGTGGCTCAACCCGGGCGGACGTATCTGCGTCATCTCGTATCACTCGCTCGAGGACCGTATCGTAAAGAACCACTTTAAGGAGATGAGCCAGGGGTGCACGTGTCCGCCGGAGATTCCGGTGTGCGTGTGCGGCAACGTGCCGATACTCAAGGTCATCACCCGCAAACCCTTGGTTGCCCAGCCTGATGAGGTTGAGCGCAACCCTCGGGCGAGATCAGCCAAAATCCGCGTGGCGCAGCGTCTGTAGGCGCGACCGCGCGATATTGGACCTCCCGCTCGCACCATAAACGAAGCTTAAACACACTACCAACGTACTCGGGATGGGAGGCGGCATATCATGGGCTACAACACTTCAAGCGCAGCACTCGCCTATGATATGAACGCCATGCCCGCCTATCGTGAGACGCCGCAGGCCCCCGTTGCTCCCCGTGAGCAGCGCGCGCCGCGCTTTGATGTCTACACGGGCGCGGGCCGTCAGGCAAACCAGGCGGTAAGCCCGGTTTTCATGAGCGTTCTTAAAACGTTTTGCATCATTGCGGCTATCTTCATGACGATCGGCGTCGCCCGCGTGGCGCTCGCCGGCGTTACGGCCCAGGTGCTCAACAGCAACGCCGAGCTTACCAGCACGCTCGAAAAGGCGACCGATGAGAGCTCCGACCTGGAGGTCATGCATTCGGTCTATGGCGCCGACACGCGCATTCGCGACCTTGCGGGCGCTTATGGCATGGTGGAGCCCAGCGAGAGCGTTACACTTGACTTTTCGCAGGATGCAGCCGCGGGCGCCAACGCGACCGCGACCGCTCAGTAGCAAGACGGTAGCTGAGTATGACAAATGACTATCGCCGCGGTTCCGATGGGGGCCGCGGTTCTGGACGTCCCTCGTCGCGGGGACGTTCTGGTTATCAAGGAACGGGTCGGCAATCTTACAACGCCGGGCAGTCCCGTGGCAACGACCCGGCGTCGCGACTTCGCGGCTCGGGCGGCCCTCAAGTGCATAACACCAGGTCGCGCAAGAGTTCGTCGACCGAATGGCTCACAGGCGCACCTCTGTCTCGCCGCAAAGCCGTTATGGGCTTCATCGGGCTTGGCTTGGGCTTGGGCGTCTTTCGCCTTGCCGACTATCAAATTGTCGAAGCCGATAAACTGCGCGAGCGTGCCGATGCGCGCCGCCTGCTTGCGCAGACCCTCTATGCCAAACGCGGCACCATCTACGACCGCAACGGCAACGTGTTGGCGTCGTCGGTCGAATGTCGCAACATCGCCGTGAACCCGCAGCTTGTCGAGGATGTTGACAAGACGGTGTCGGCGCTGGTCAAGGCAACTGGAATCGATAAAAAGACCTGCCGCAAGCTCGTTGAGTCCGATGGAACCTGGGTGTATATCAAGCGCCAGGTGGACGAAGACGATGTTGCGGCGCTGGAGAAGAAGAACCTGCCCGGCGTGCTTTTTGAGCAGGCCATGAAGCGCGTATATCCATACGGCAATCTGGCATCGCAGGTGCTGGGTGTAGTGAATGTAGACAACGACGGCTTGACGGGTCTCGAAAAGCAATACAACAAGCTTCTGACAGGCACGAACGGTTCTCTCGTACGCGAGCGCGCGAGGGACGGCAGCTATATCGCGGGCGGCGCCTATAAAAAGGTGGCTGCGGTCGACGGCGTTGATATCGTGACGACGCTCGACGTCAATATCCAGCGTGCGGCCGAGGATGCCCTGGCAGAGGCAGTTGAGAAGACTAAGGCCAAGAACGGCTCGGCGCTGGTCACCGATCCTACGACAGGCGAGATCTTGGCAGCCTGCTCGTATCCGACTTACGACCAGACCAATCTGGAAAACGCCAAGACCGAGGATATGAACTTGCGCCTGGTCACCGACGCCTACGAGCCCGGCTCGGTCTTTAAGACGCTCGTGGCAGGCGCCGGCTTCGACTTGGGCGTCGTGCGATCGAGTACGTCGTTTGAGGTGCCGGCGAGCATCAAGGTGGGCGACGATACCGTCACCGATGCTGACAAGCGCGACTACGCCATGACCATGGATGTGCGCGAGATGATGCGCCGTTCGTCCAACGTGGGCTTTGTCCTGGTGGGGCGCAAGATCGGTGCCGACGACTTTGCCGCCTATGTGGACAAGTGGGGCATCGGTCATAGCTCCGGTGTAGATTTTCCGGGCGAGAGCCTGGGTATCGTCAAGGAGCGTGACCAGTATGACGGCGCCACGCTGGGCTCGATGAGCTTTGGACAGGCACTGTCCGTCTCGCCGATTGAGATCGCACGTGCCGTGGGCGGCATCGCCAACGGCGGTGTGATGATGACACCGCACTTCTATAAGTCCAGCAAAGGCGACGAGAAGGACTGGGGCGAAGGCGAGCGCGCGATTTCGGAGGACGCCGCATCCCAGGTGACATCGTGCATGCAGACGGTCGTGTCCGAGGGAACGGGCGTTGGCGGCGCGGTTGACGGCTATGACGTAGCGGGTAAGACCGGTACGGCCGAACGTGCCGACGAGAACGGCGGCTACCTCAAGGAGAACTACATGTCGTCCTTTATGGGCTTTGCACCGGCACAATCGCCCAAGGTGCTGTGCTATATCACGCTCGACGGAACGCCGAGCGGCTCAGATGCCGCTGCGGTGCCGTTCCAGTCCATTATGGCCAACGCGCTCGACGTGCTGGGTATCCCGCACACGAAGTAGGGGGTTACAATCTTTGGGGCGTGGTTTGTTGTCCCATATGAGGGTGTTCACATGCCCTGCACCACGCATGTGCGGCGCTGGGATACAATACGCCGATAGCATTATTAGGTTTACAGGGGAGCTGCAATGATAGAGATCGCCGTCAACAACCTCGCGGCCGCAACAGGGGCCCGAACCGTGACGGGAGAAGCCGATCGGGTATGCCGCGGGTGCGTTATCGACTCGCGCCAGGTCGAGGAAGGGACGATTTTCGTCGCCTTTCCCGGTGAAAACGTCGACGGCAATGATTTTGCTTCCCGTGCCGTCCAGTCGGGTGCCGGCGCCGTCGTGATGACGCGTGAGCCCGAGGCCGAGCTGGTCTCGCTGGCGCAGGACAAGGGGTGCGCCATCCTGCTGACCGATGATCCCGAGGAGTTTCTGCTGCGTTTGGCGCACACGTATCGCCTGGAGCTTGGCTGCCTGGTCGTTGGTATTACCGGTTCCATCGGCAAGACGACGACCAAGGACGTGCTCGCCGCCGTGCTCGCCAAGCGCTATCGTGTCTGGGCCACCAAGGGCAATTTCAATAACCTGATCGGCATGCCGCTCACGGTGCTTTCCGCTCCGGCCGATACCGAGGTCCTGGTGCTCGAGATGGGCATGAACCATTTCCACGAGATTGAGCGCCTGTCCCAGTCCGCCAATCCCAACCTTGCCATCGTGAGCAAGATTGGTACCTCTCACATCGGCATTTTGGGCAGCCGCGAGAACATCGCCCGCGCTAAGGCCGAGATTGTCCAGGGTATGTGCGCCGCCGGCGACTTCTTGCCGCTGCTGGTTTTGGGCGGTGAGGACGACTTTACGCCGTTCATTCGCGATACGTTCGCCCAGCCTGCTGGTATCGATGTGATGCTGGCCGGCGTCTCGGACGATGATGAGGTCCGCGCCCGCGACATTCGTGTTGATGACGAAGGCCGTCCGGTCTTTACGCTCGATTTTGGCCAGGGTGAGACGACCGATACCATGCTTGCCATCCCCGGCGTGCAGTCCGTCCCAAATGCCGTTAAGGCCGCCGCAGTTGCCTATCGCCTGGGCGTGACGCCCGAGCAGATCGATGCTGCCTTTAGAGGCCTCACGATCACCGGTCACCGCCAGGAGATCAAGCGCGCCAAGAGCGGTGCACGCATCATCGACGATTCCTATAACGCCAGTGCCGAATCCATGGCTGCTGGCCTCGATCTGCTGTGCTCGCTTTCGTGCACGGGGTCTCGTATGGCGATCCTGGGCGAGATGGGCGAGATGGGCGACGAGGCTCCTCGCATGCATGAGCTCGTGGGCGCCTATGCCGCCGCCAAGAAGCTCGACATGCTGGCGTGCGTGGGTGGTGAGCTGGCCCAGCTTATGGCCGATGCCGCGCGAATGATGGGCATGGACGAGGACCGCGTCCAAGTGTTCTCCGATTATCAGCAGGTGCTCGACCGCATGGGCGGCGCGCTTGAAAAACATGATGTTGTACTGGTCAAGGGTTCCCGCTTTGTTGAGCTCGACCGCTTTGTGGAAGGCGTGTGCTAGCCCATGTTCGGCAATCCCTCGTATCCAACGTATCAGGCTTTTTTGGGGCTTGGCATCGCCGCCGCCATTGCGCTGCTGCTCATGCCGTGGTGGATCAAGCTACTCAAGGTCGAGGGTATCGGCCAGCAGGTTCGTGCCGACGGCCCCAAGCGTCATTTGGTTAAGCAGGGAACGCCCACCATGGGTGGCGTTGTCATCCTCGTCGCGATCTCGCTGACCTGCCTGCTGATGGGCAAGCTCACCACCGAGCTCGTGCTCGTGCTGCTCGCCACGCTGGCGACCGGCGTGCTGGGCCTGATCGACGACCTGACCTCCGTTACGCATGGGCGCTCGCTCGGTCTGACGCCCCATGCCAAGATGATCGGCCTAACCATTATCTGTGTCACCTTTACGGTACTTGCCGTCAACTGGTGCGGCGTCGCCCCCGAGATTCGTTTTCCCGGCGGCCTGACGATTGACCTCGGTGTTCTTTCGACCACCATCTGTGGCCTTTCGTTCCCGTGGCTCTACATTGTCTTTTGCTGGCTGATGATCGCCGGTCTTTCTAATGCCGTGAACCTGACCGATGGCCTTGACGGTCTTGCTGGCGGCACCTCCATGATTGCCATGCTCGCCATGGCCGCCATGGCGTTTTTGCACGGAGACGTGAACCTGTCCATCTTCTGCACCGCGTGTGCCGGTGCCTGCTTGGGCTTTCTGTGGTTCAACTGCTATCCGGCGAGCATCTTTATGGGCGATACCGGCTCGCTTGCCCTGGGCGCCGCGTTTGCCTGCACGTCCATCATGACCAACACCGAGGTCGTCTCCCTCATCATCGGCGGCCTGTTTATCGTTGAGACCCTGTCGGTCATGATTCAGGTTGTCTACTTCCACTTTACGCACAAGCGCGTCTTCCTTATGGCGCCCATCCATCATCATTTCGAAAAGAAGGGCTGGGCCGAGACCAAGGTCGTCATCCGTTTTTGGATTATCGCTGCGGCCTTTGGTGCCGTTGGCCTTGCTCTGTTCTTCCAGTTGGGATAGTGGTCTTTCATGCCTCTTGCTGATGTCTTTAGCCTGCTCGTTTTGGGTCAGGGCAAATCCGGTCTCGATGTCGCCCGCTGGGCGCTGGCACATCCCGAGCGCGTAAGCGCCGTTACCGTGTATGGCGGCGGCACCTCTGAGCCCAATGACGCCACGCGTGCGCTCGAGGCTGCTGGTGCGTCGTTTGTCTATGGGACCGAACAGGTCGAGGGCGCCTATGACGTATGCGTGACGTGCCCGGGCATCTCGGAGTTCTCGGGCTTCTTTAAGGCCGGGCGCGATCATGCCGCCCAGATTATGGGCGAGCCCGAGTTTGCCTATCGCCTGTCGCCCGATAACTGGATTGCCATCACGGGTACCAATGGCAAGACGACTACCACGTCGCTGACTGATTATCTGCTCAAGGCTGCCGGCGAGGCCAGCGTTGCTGTCGGCAACATCGGCGAGCCGCCGGTCAACGAGATTGACGGCCGAGCCCACAACGAGTGGTTTGTGGCTGAGCTCTCGAGCTATCAGATTGCTACGACTACCGAGCTCCATCCTCGCGTGGCGGTGCTGCTCAACATCACTCCCGACCACTTGGGCTGGCATAAGAGCCATAACAACTATGCGCTTGCCAAGATCAAACTGTTTGACAATATGGTTGATGACGATCTGGCGGTTGTCGACGTCGAAGACGCCGGCATTCACGAGTTCGATGAGTACATCTACACGCCGGGTCGTCGCATCTGCAAGGTTGCCTTTGACGAGCCTGAGGGCGAGGATGCCGCCTTTGTGCGCGATGGCAAGATGATCGTGCGTCTGAAGGGCGTCGAGACCCCGCTCATCGCTACATCCGAGCTCAAGATCTCGGGCCATCACAATGTTATCAATGCCCTGTGTGCTGCCACGGCTGCCTTGGCAGTCGGTGCCGATGTCGATGGTGTCTGCCGCGGTCTGGCCTCGTTCCAGCCGCTCGAGCACCGCGTGGAGCCGTGTGGCGAGATTGACGGCGTGCGCTACGTCAACGATTCCAAGGCGACCAACACCGATGCGGTCGAGAAGGCACTGACGGCATTTCCCGATGACGACGTGATCTTGCTGCTCGGCGGCCACGATAAGGGCACGCCGCTCACGGACTTCGCGCGCGTCGTTATGGACAACGTGCGCTCGGTCGTCTGCTTTGGCGATGCGCGCGAGCGCTTCACCGCCGCTATGGACGAGGCTGATGTCGATGGCGATGTGGATATCGCCCAGGCGGATGACCTGCGCGACGCCGTGGACGTTGCCCGTTCGCTTTCGAGCCGTGGCGATGTGATCTTACTTTCTCCTGCCTGCTCTTCGTTCGATGAGTTCTCGGGCTATGAGGAGCGCGGCCGCGTGTTTAAGGACTACGTGGCTCAGCTTGCCGCTACAGCGAAATCACAAATGGAATAGGGGTTGCGGTGAGAGAGGAGAGCCCCCGACAAGGTATGAGGAGGCCCGACTCGGACCGTGCTTCCTCACGTCGCACCACACCGCGTTCCAGCCACGGTGGGCAGTCGTTTAGCGAACGCTATATTGCCGGCGTTCCCGCCCGTATCATGCGCCCCCGTTTGATATTCATGGCCTGCTTGTTTACCTTGGTATGCTTTGGCCTGCTGATGGTGTACTCGGCGTCTTCGGTCGAGGCGCTGCACGAGAATGGCTCGGCGACGTTTTTTCTGGGTCGACAGGCCGCGTTTGCCGTGGTCGGTGTTCTGGCGCTGATTGCCATCGTGCGCGTTTTGCCGGACAGCTGGTTTGGGGAGGATGTGCTCAGGATCTTCCTTATCGGCATGATAGGGCTACTGCTTCTGGTGTTCTTGGTGGGCAGCGGCAGCCGTGGCGCCACGCGCTGGCTCAACATCGCCGGTATTCAGTTCCAGCCTTCCGAGTTTTTAAAGCCATTTGCCATTGCGTATTCGGCCATCATGCTTGATCGCTTCTTTTCGCCCGGTGGCAACATCAACGAATTCCTTCGCAAGATGGGCATCTACCTGGGCATTTCGCTCTTTCTGATCTTTATCCAGCCCGATTTCGGTACTGTCCTGATCATCCTGTTGACCCTCATGTGCATGGCGTTGTTTGCGGGTCTCGACCCCAGATTTATCATCGGCGTGCTAATCTTCGGCATTCTCGTGATCGTGATTGCGCTTGTCGCAGAGCCGTACCGTATGGTGCGTATTCAGGTTGCCTTGAACCCTTGGGCCGACGAGTATGGTGACGGCTATCAGGCCACGCTTGCAATCATGGCCTTTGCCTCGGGCGGTCTGTTCGGCCGCGGCATTGGCAACTCAACCATGAAGTACTCGTATCTGCCCGAAGCGCACAACGACTACATCTTGGCCATCATTGGCGAGGAAGTCGGTTTTGTCGGAACCGTGCTGTTCTTCTTGGTGTTTGCGATGCTGATCTACTCGGCGTTTCGCATTGCCGAGCAGGCGACCGATCGTCGGGGCGCGCTTATGGCGTCTGGCTCCGCGGTCATTCTCGCGGTGCAGTTTTTGATTAATGCGCTGGGCATCCTCAACGTGTTTCCCATGACGGGCAAACCGCTGCCGTTTATTAGCTACGGCGGTTCGTCGATTATTGTGTCGCTCATGCTTGCCGGGTTGATCTTGCGCGTTTCGTACGAGAGCGCCCGCCGCGATGAGTATGACCGCCGCCGTGAGAGCTTTGCCGTTATGGATGAGAGTACCGCCGGCGTGCCCCACGTGCGCGGCGAGCGATCTTCGCGTAACGGTTTTACCGTCCTGGATGGCTCTGCGACCGAGCCGGCAGCTCGTCCACGCTCGCGAACGGCTCCGCAAGGTCGTCCGCAGCGCCCCAGCCCTCGCAACGCGGGCGGCGGATATAATCGAATCGATTTGAACTCGGACCCGTCGGCGCGTCTGCGTACCGACGACCAGGGACCGCGTGTACGAAGGGACTACCATGACCGATAAAATGACCGTTGCTATTGCAGCCGGCGGCACGGCAGGACACATCAACCCCGCGCTCGCCTTGGCCGAAGAACTGCGTGACCGTGGCCACCACGTTGTGTTCGTGGGCCAGTCGCGCAAGCTCGAGGGTCGTCTGGTCCCCGAGGCTGGGTTTGATTTTGTGCCCATTACGGTCACGGGCTTCGACCGCTCCCGTCCTTGGACGGCGCTGACCTCGCTGTGGCGTGTCAACAAGGCCAAACGTGCGCTCGCCAATCATTTCTCAAAGGTCGGCAAGCCCGATGCCGCCATCGGTTTTGGTGCCTATGTCGAGGTTCCGCTGCTGGGGTGGTGCAAGGGCGCGGGCGTTCCGTATCTGCTGCATGAGCAGAACTCTGTTCCGGGCCTGGCCAACAAGATGATGAACTCCCACGCCGCCCGCGTGTGCATCTCGGTGCCGGCAGCGCGTTCGGTCTTTGAGCGCGAAGGTGACCCTGACCACGTGCTCATGACCGGTAACCCCGTACGTCGCTCGGTGATCGAGGGCAATCGCGCTCGCGGCCGCAAGGCACTTGGTGTTCCCGAGGACGCTACGCTGCTGCTCGTCTTTGGCGGTTCACTTGGCGCCCAGCACCTCAACGAGCGCGTGGTTTCGCTCAAAAACGAGCTGCTTTCGCGCAAGAATCTCTATGTGTTGCATTCGACGGGTGCCGACGGCTTTGAGGAGACCGAGCGCGCTTTGGCGCTGACGCCCGAGGAGGCGAAGCGTTACCGCGTCCAGACATACATCGACAACATGGGCGATATGCTGGCTGCTGCCGATTTGGTGCTCTCGCGTTCGGGCGCATCGAGCGTGGCCGAGATCGCTGCGCTCGCCGTGCCTTCGGTGCTCGTGCCGTACCCGCATGCGACAGCCGACCACCAAACCACCAATGCCCGTTATCTGGTCGACGCCGGGGCCGGCGTGCTCTGCGCCGATGCCGATATCGACGGTTCTGCCTTTGCCGATGAGCTGCTGCACCTGGTCGATGACGCGGCGGCACGCGACGCCATGCGTCAGGCGGCGCGTGGTCTGGCTCAGGATAGGGCCGCCGCTCTTCTGGCGGATGCGGTAGAGGGTTTGCGTTAGTTAGACGGGATATCGTCGGTCGCCCTCGCGCTGATGCGGTAGGTGCGGTACAGTTAACAGGTTACAGGCAGTGTTTACGCAAGGAGTACACGAGCACATGGCTGATTCCCAGACTGCAACCTCCGCGCCCGGGTTTAAGAGCGCCCACTTTATCGGTATCGGCGGCGCCGGCATGAGCGGCATCGCCCTCGTTCTGCACGAGCGTGGTTATGCCGTTACCGGCTCCGACCTTAAGACGTCACGTTATATCCGCCAGCTTACCCGCGCTGGTGTGAAGGTGCATGTGGGCCATGAGGCCGCCACGATCGACGAGGTCAAGCCCGACGTGGTTGTTGTCTCCACCGCTATTCCGGAGTCCAACCCTGAACTCGTGCGCGCTCGCGAGCTTGGTATTCCCGTGTGGCCCCGTGCCAAGATGCTCTCTGCTTTGGGCCACGGCTACACCACCGTCGCTGTTGCCGGCACGCATGGCAAGACCACCACGTCTTCGATGTGCGCCACCATGCTCGACCGCATGGGCCTGGATCCGAGCTTCTTGATCGGCGGCATCGTCGAGGGCTATGACACGAACGGCAAGAACGGCTCGGGCGACTACTTTGTCGCCGAGGCCGACGAGTCCGACAGCTCCTTCCTGTTCCTGAACCCCAACGTGGTCATTGTGACCAACGTCGAGGCCGACCACCTCGATCACTACTCGGGTATCGAGGAGATCGAGGCAACTTTCGCCAAATTCATGAGCTTGGTGGGTGAGGACGGCACCGTCATCGTCTGCGGTGAGGACCCGCATCTGGTCGAGCTCGCCAAGTCGACGGGCCGTCACGTGCTTTCCTACGGCTTTGCCGAGAGCAACGACATCGTCTGCATGCACCCGGATGTCAAGGGCATCCAGAGCGACTTTATCGTTCGCTTTGAGGACGGCACTGAGCACGCTGTGGAGATCAAGAGCAATCCCGGTCGCCACAACATGCTCAACGCCACGGCGGTGCTCACCGTCGCCCATGTCCTGGGCCTTGACATCGACGCCGCCGCCAAGGCGCTCTCGAGCTTTGAGGGCGTCCGCCGTCGCTTTACCCACGTGGGCGATATCGATGGCATCACTGTGGTCGATGATTACGGCCATCACCCCACCGAGATCAAGGCGACGCTTGCTGCTGCTTCGTCGCTGGGCTACAAGCACGTCGACGTCGTGTTCCAGCCGCACCGCTATTCGCGCCTGCAGGCCCTGTGCGACGACTTTGCCGATGCATTTGCCAATGCCGATAAACTGCTGCTGATTGATGTGTTCTCGGCTGGCGAGATGCCCATTCCGGGTGTCACCTCTAAGATGCTCGCCGATACCGTGCGCGCCAAGCATCCTGGCAAGGAGGTCGTGTACTGCTCCAGCCGTCTTGAGCTCAATCAGGAGCTCGAGCAGATGGTGGGCGAGGGCGATCTGCTGCTCACTATGGGTGCCGGTGACGTTACGACCGTCGGCCCCGAGTTCATTGAGTATCTGACTGCCAAGAAAGACGCTTAAGTCTAATGGGTCTGTTTAACGCCGTCATGGCGCTCTCGGGCATGATCGACACGGATGTGATCGAGGACGAGCGCCTTGCGCGTCATACGAGCTATCGTATCGGCGGCAAGGCCGACCTCTTTGTGACGTGCCATAGCTATCATGCCCTCCGCCGCGCCGTGGCGGTGCTCGATCGCGAGCAGGTGCCGTGGGTCATCATCGGTAAGGGCTCCAATCTGCTGGTTGCTGATGGCGGTTATCGCGGTGCCGTCATTTCGCTCGGACGTGAGTTTCAGCGCACGGTTGTTGCCGATGACGGTTGTACGCTGACGGTCGGTGCGGGCGTGATGTTTGCGCGCCTGGTCAACGATGCCCTGTCGCGTAGCCTCTCGGGCCTTGAGTTTGCCGTCGGCATCCCTGGTTCGGTCGGCGGTGCGATATCTATGAATGCCGGCACACGGACCGAGTGGATTGGCTCGCTGGTTGAGGATGTCGTAACGTTTGACCCGGCATCCGGTATCAAGCATTATGCGGGGTCCGAGATCACTTGGGGCTACCGCGAATGTAGCCTTCCCCGCAATGAGATCATCCTCGAGTGCGTGCTCAAGCTTAAACCGGCGCCCAAGGCCGACATTCGCGAGCGCATGGAACGGTACCTGACGAGGCGCAAGCGTACGCAGCCCATGGGTCGCGCATCCTGCGGGTCGGTCTTTCGCAACCCGCCCGATGCGAGTGTGGGCAAGCTTATCGAGGATTGTGGATTAAAGGGTTTTTCGATTGGCGGCGCGGAAGTTTCGCCCGTTCACGCTAATTTTATCGTTAATAACGGAACTGCCTCGGCCGATGACGTTGCCGCGGTTATCAGACATGTGCACGGAAAGGTGAGGGAGGCGTATGGCATCGAGCTCAGACCGGAAGTTAAATTCCTCGGCTTCTAGAGCATCGAAACCCACCTTCCGCCGCGCCGGAGGGCGTTCCGGCGCGCCTGCCAAACCTCAACGCAATACCGTCGCGCACTCTAAGTCTGTCGGGCATGCTCGACAGACCAGTCGTCCGGTTGTCGGCTCGCAGCTTGGTAATCGTCCGGCCGCAAAAAAGTCCTCGCGTCCCTCGGTGACGTCAAAGCCTGTTATGGGCGCCAAGCCTGCCCGTCCTATGGCAACTCCTAAGCCCTCGACAGGAACTAAGGCGGCGCGTCCGAGTCGCACGCTGGGCGCATCGAAACCGCGCTCGCTGACATCGGTGCCGGCTACCGCCAAGAAGCCTTCGGGTAAAAAAGGCGTCAACCCGTTGTCTTCACTTAGGGCGATGGCAAATAAAACATCAGACGCCGCTTCTGTCGTTACAGGCAAAGGCAAAATCGTGGGCGGCGTTTTGGCCGTCTTGGCCGTGCTCGTCGTCGTTGCTATCGTGGTGATTAACTCTGGATTGTTTACCGCCACTGATATTCAGATTCAAGGAAGCGAGCATGTGACGAAGCACGATGCTATCCAGCTGATCGATTTGCCCGAGGGAACGTCGCTTTTTAACGTCGATCCCGACCAGATTACCGAGGACCTCAAGCAGAACCCGTGGGTCTCGGGCGTGGATGTCCAGCGTCAGTTCCCACATACGCTCATCATTACGCCGATGGAGCGCAAGGTCATTGCAATTGCCTATATCAGCTCCGATGACCTTGCCTGGGCCATCGGGGATGATGACACCTGGATCGCCCCGCTGTCGACGTCGGTCGAAGTGGATGACCAGGGCAACGTCATCACGACGGGGCAGGGCTCAAATACCCTGACCGGCATTGATGCCGCGCTGGCGCTCGCTAAGCACTATGGCGCGGTGTTGTTGACTGATGTCTCGGCGGATGTCGCTCCGGTTTCCGGCCAAGCGGTGAGCTCCAAGGCCGTTAAGGCTGGCTTGGATTATGTGCGTGGTTTTTCGAGCGATTTCTTGGGACAAGTCAAGGATATTTCCACGCCTTCGGTCGAAGCCATCTCGGCAAACCTCAATAACGGCATTGAGGTGTCGCTGGGCGATTCGAACGATATCGTCAAGAAGGAGCGCGTAGTCACCAAGCTGCTTTCGCAGGTAGAGGGCGTAACGTATATCAATGTGCGCTCTCCGGGTAACTATACATTTAGGAACGCTCCGACCTCGTAGCGCTGGTTGATGCTTTGTTGAGGGGCCATACCACGCCGTTTATCTGGTTTGTTTGGTTTTCACGGTCAATTATTTGACTGATACGTTCATAATGTGCAAACATAATACGGTTTACCTTTGCATTTACTTTCAACCTGAAGGTTAATGTGCGCAGGGGTCGACCCATGCTATGGCTATAACCTTTGTTCGGAGGACCGACATGCACGAGACAGAGATCAACAACTACCTTGCCGTCATTAAGGTGGTCGGCGTCGGCGGCGGTGGTACCAACGCGGTCAATCGAATGATCGAAGAGGGCATCCGCGGCGTCGAGTTTGTTGCCATCAACACCGATGCTCAGGCACTCGCGATCTCTGATGCCGATATCAAGGTGCACATCGGCACCGACCTTACCCGCGGCCTGGGCGCCGGCGCCAACCCCGAGGTTGGCCGCAAGGCTGCCGATGAGTCCCGCGACGACATTGCCGAGGCGCTCGCTGGCGCCGACATGGTGTTCATCACCTGCGGCGAGGGCGGTGGCACCGGTACCGGCGCTGCTCCCATCGTTGCCGATATCGCGATGAACGAGGTCGGTGCGCTGACCGTCGCCGTCGTGACCAAGCCCTTCACCTTCGAGGGCCGCAAGCGCAAGAAGAGCGCCGAGGAGGGCATTAAGACCCTCTCCGATTGCGTTGACACCATGATTGTCATCCCTAACGATAAGCTGCTCGACATCGCCGAGAAGAAGACCACCATGCTCGAGGCCTTCGCGATTGCCGATGGCGTCCTTTCCCAGGGCACCCAGGGCATCACCGACCTCATCACCGTCCCCGGTATCATCAACCTGGACTTCGCCGATGTTAAGACCATCATGAAGCAGGCCGGTACCGCCATGATGGGTATCGGTACCTCTTCTGGGGATACCCGTGCCGTCGACGCTGCCCAGCAGGCCATCTCCAGCCCGCTGCTCGAGAGCTCCATCGATGGCGCCACGCGCGTGCTGCTCTCCATCGCCGGTTCCAAGGACCTGGGCATCCAGGAGATCAGCGACGCCGCCGACGTTGTTGCCAACGCCGTCGACCCCGAGGCCAACATCATCTTCGGTACCGTTGTCGACGAGTCCCTGGGCGATCAGGTGCGTATCACCGTCATCGCTACGGGCTTCTCCGACTCCAACGTCAACCGTCAGGACGAGCTCTTTGCTGCTCAGCAGTCTCAGAGCAAGGCCGCTGCCTCCGCTGAGCCGCAGCGCACCGCTCCGGCCACCAGCCCGGCTCAGGCCGCTCCGACCCGCAACGTCGGTGGCACCGAGCTTCCTAACTTCGGCAACGATCAGTTCGAGCTTCCCGACTTCCTGAAGCGCGGTAGCTTCTAAGTCGTTCTTTGCATTGTTGTGCACAGGGGCGTGTCCGTATGGACGCGCCCTTTTATTTCGACTTTGTAAACTAGAACCTCCAATCTCTTTACGTTCCCTTTACGATTGCCTCCAGCGCAGCAGGTATCCTTTTAGAGAAGTATGACAGCCGTATAAACGCGGGCTGTAGCGGCGATGCCGCGGTACTTGTGTTATTAGGAGGCTTTAGTATGGCAGCACGTGCGGACAAAGTTTCGCGTGTCGACCATGATGGAGTTACGTTGGTGGAGGGCGCGACATCCGATGTTCGCTTTGCCTTCACCGAGCGTGCCGGTGGCGTTTCCGAAGATGCGTACTCCTCACTCAACTTGGGCTCGCATGTTGGCGATGACCCCTTTGCTGTTCAAGAAAATCGTCGTCGTGCGCTCGAGGCTATGGGTGCCGCCGAGTGCGAGCACAACCTGCTCGTTCCCAATCAGGTCCATGGTGATCATATCGTTGCGGTGACCTCGAACGGCGCCGATGACCTTGAGGACGTTCGCGAGCAGATTGCCGAGGGCTGTGATGCCATCGTCTGCACGGCGCATAACGTGCCCGTGCTGCTCTGCTTTGCCGACTGCGTTCCCGTGGTGCTGGTGGCCCCCGGCGGATTTGCCGTGGTGCACTCCGGTTGGAAGGGCACGATTGCACGTATTTCCGCCAAGGCGTGCCAGGCGCTTTGCGATGCTGCCGGTTGCGATGCGAGCGACGTTTCCGCCTATATCGGCCCCCATATCTTGGGTGACGAATATGAGGTATCCCAGGAACTCATGGATCGCTTTGCCGCCGAGTTCTCTTGCATCGATGCGAATACCTCTCGCATGCTCGATCTTTCCGCTGCCATTCGCGAGGCGCTGGTAGATGTCGGTGTCGACGCGGATAATATCGTGGATACCCAGCTTTCGACCGTGCGTCAGAACGACCGCTTTTATTCCTACCGTAACGAGGGCGGCACCTGTGGGCGCCATGCTGCGATCGGCGTGATGCTATGAGAAAGATCGTATCGGTCCTGAGCGCCGCTGTGCTTACGCTTACGCTGTGCGCCTGTTCTTCGGGATCTTCTACCTCTTCCATTACCGTGGCCGGCTCCACGACCTGCCTTCCTATCGCCGAGATTGCGGCCGAGGGCTTTAAGGAGGAGACCGGCATCGACGTGCTCGTTTCCGGTTTGGGTTCTTCCGCTGGGATCGAGGCCGTCAGCGCCGGAACGGCCGATATCGCCAGCTCCTCCCGTGGGCTCAATGCCGACGAACAGGATCTGGGCCTGACCCCCATCGTAATTGCCCACGACGGTATCGCGGTCATCGTGAACGACGATAACCCGGTCGATAACCTCTCGACCGAGCAGCTCCGCGATATCTACGCCGGCAAGATTACCAATTGGAAAGAGGTCGGTGGCGAGGACCTGAGGATTCAGGTCATCAACCGAGACGAGGCGTCCGGTACGCGCGAGGCCTTCCGTACCATCGTGATGGATGGCACGCCGTTCGATCGCCGCTCGGCTGTTCTTTCGGGTACGGGCCAGGTGCGCGACGTGGTATCTCGTTCGCGTGGGGCCATCGGCTACATTTCGCTGGGCTTCGTCGATAGCCTCAACGCCAAGACCTCGGTCAAGGCCGTCTCGGTCAATCATGTTGAGGCGTCCGAGAAGACGGTCGCGAGTGGCGGCTATCCCATCTCGCGCGACCTTTACTTCTTTGTGAAGGGTGCGCCTTCGCAGCAGGCGCAGGATTACATCGACTATGTGACGTCCGAAAAGATGGACAAGCAGATTCGCGAGGCGGGCTTTATTCCCGTCACCAACGACGAGAAGGGGAGTGAGTAGCATGGAAGCACAGGAAAACTCCCAGACTGAGCAGAATGTTCAGACGCCCAAGAAGCGCGAGCTGGCGCTCGTATCGCGCAGTACCTATATCAAGGAGAAGGCGCTGCAGTGGATCTTCTTTGCCTGCGCGTTCTTGGCGGTCGTTACCGTCATCCTGATTTTTGTCTTTACCACGTACTCGGCGCTGCCCGTCTTTACCGACATCGGTCTGGCGGACTTCTTTAGCTTTACGTGGGCGCCTTCCGAGGGCCACTACGGCATCTTGTCGCTGCTTGCCGGCTCGGGTCTGGTGACCGTCGGTGCGCTCGCCATGGGCGTGCCGCTGGGCGTGGGTACGGCCGTTTACCTGGTCGAGATTGCCAGCAAGCGCGTGCGCAAGCTCATCAGCCCTGCCGTCGACCTGCTGGCCGGCATCCCTTCTGTCATCTACGGCTTTTTCGGCATGATCATCATCCGCCCGTTTATCGCACAACTGACCGGCGGCCTTGGTTTTGGTGCGCTGACGGCGTGGTTTGTGCTCGCCATCATGATCGTCCCTACCATCACCACGCTCACCATCGATGCTCTCAATTCCATTCCCATGGGCATTCGCGAGGCATCGTATGCCATGGGCGCCACCAAGTGGCAGACCATCTATAAGGTCGTGCTACCTGCCGCGAAGCTGGGTATCGTTGATGCCATCGTGCTGGGTATGGGCCGTGCCATCGGCGAGACCATGGCCGTGCTCATGGTCGTAGGTAACGCCCCGGTTATTCCCGACAGCATTGCGAGCCCCATCTCGACGCTCACGAGCCAGATTGCGCTCGACATGAGCTATTCCTCGGGTCTGCACCGCTCGGCGCTGTTCGGCATGGGTGTGGTCCTGTTTATCATCTCCGCCACGCTGGTGGGCATCGTCCGTCTGATTTCCAAGAAGAAGAGGGGGTAGGCTATGTCCGATTCCGTTGACACGACGGTCGATACGACCTCGTCGCGCGAGCGCATCAAGCGTGCCCTTTCCCACGGCAAGAAGGGCCGCATCAACAAGGACCTGTCCAACAAGATCATGCTTGGCGTGTTTCGTGCCGCTGCCTACATCACCACGCTGGTGCTGGTCGCTATCATCGCCTACGTGGTCATCAACGGCCTGCCACACATCTCGCTCGACTTTATCTTCGGTTGGCCCCAGGGCGTCAACGCCGAGGGCGGCATTTGGCCCACGATCGTCTCGACCGTCTACGTGACGGCGCTCGCCATGCTTATCTGCACGCCGATCGCTGTGCTGGCAGCCGTCTATCTGGCCGAGTACGCCAAGCAGGGCAAGGTCGTCGATCTCATTCGCTACGCTGCTGACGCTTTGGCCTCGGTGCCCTCCATCGTTATGGGCCTGTTTGGCTACGCCTTGTTTGTCGAGGCCATGGGCCTGGGCCTTTCGATGGTCTCGGCCGCTCTGGCGCTCGCGCTCTTGATGCTTCCCATCGTCATGCGCACCACCGAAGAAGCCATTCGCGCCGTTCCGCGCTATATCCGTTGGGGCGCGTACGGCCTGGGCGCCACCAAGTGGCAGGTCGTCTCCAAGATCGTGCTTCCTTCGGCCTTTGGCCGCATTGCCACGGGCATCGTCCTTGCCATCGGCCGTGCCATCGGCGAGACCGCCGTGGTGCTCTACACCATGGGCCAGGCCATCAATCTACCTATTTCGCCGCTCGATTCCGGTCGTCCCATGACCGTTCACCTGTACCTGCTTGCCAACGACGGTATCAACATGAACGCAGCCTACGGCACCGCGCTCTTGCTGATGGTGATCATTTTGGCCTTCAACCTGTTTGCGCGCTTCCTGTCGCGCAAGCGCCGCTAGTTAAGGAGTCCCATGTCCGTTTATCAGTCCGCTCCCACGCTGGAGCAAGCGGCCATCACGGCCAAGGATTTCAACTTTTGGTACGGTGGCTTTCATGCGCTGACAGGGCTTGACCTCAACATCGCCAAAAACGCCATCACCTCCTTCATTGGCCCTTCGGGCTGCGGCAAGTCGACGTTTTTGCGCTGCATCAACCGCATGAATGACCTGATCGAGGGCACGCGCGTCGAGGGCACCATGACGCTCGACGGCAACGATATCTATGCCGAGGGTGTCGACCCGGTCGATCTCCGTCGTCGCGTGGGTATGATCTTTCAGCAGCCCAACCCGTTTCCTAAATCCATCTACGAGAATGTCGCCTTTGGCCCTCGTCTGCAGGGCGTGACTAGCAAAAGTGACCTCGATGACATCGTGGAAGAATCGCTCAAGCGCGCCAACCTCTGGAAAGAGGTATCCAATCAGCTCAACAAGGATGGTTTGGCGCTCTCGGGCGGTCAGCAGCAGCGTCTGTGCATCGCGCGCGTGCTCGCGGTGCAACCCGATGTCCTCCTGATGGACGAGCCCTGCTCCGCCATCGACCCCACGTCCGTCTCTAAGGTCGAGGATCTGATGGCCGAGCTGGCGCCCGAGATGACGATCATCATCGTCACGCATTCAATGCAGCAGGCAGCTCGTATTAGCGACTACACCGCATTCTTCTTGCAGGAAGTTGCCGGCGAGCCCGCCACGCTCATCGAGTATGGTCAAACCGACGCGATCTTCACCAGTCCGGTGGACTCGCGGACGGAAGACTATATCACCGGCCGCTTTGGCTGATCGGTGCGACTAGTCCCAAGCTGATCGGACCTGGTCCGGTGTATATTCACTGTGCGGGCGGCATGACCGCACCCAACTGATTGGAGTGAACCATGCGCAAACTGTTTTCCCGTCAGCTCGTCGAGGCCCGTCACGAGATGCTGAGCATCTATGAGGCCGTCGATCTGGCCCTCCACGATGCCGTTAAGGCCTATGTGACCGACGACCGCAAGCTCGCCACCAAGACCAAGAAGCGCACGCTTTCGATTGACGCGCGCTGCGCTAACCTGGAGGCCGTGTGCTACAACCTGATCGCCACGCAGTCACCGGTCGCCTCCGACTTCCGCTTGCTGCAGACGATTATCTACGTCGACTTTAACCTGCAGCGCATGACCGATAAGGTTCGCCAGATCTGCCGCGCCACGCGTCATATGATCAAGGCCGACATCTCGCTGCCCCAGGAGCTCGTCGGTACGGTCGAGGCCGAGGCTGAGGCCGTCTACCAGGTGCTGGGCTCTTCGCTTTCTGCGCTCGTCACTAACGACATGTCCATCATCTGCAGCCTGGCCGTCGAGGACGAGCCGGTGCATGCGGCGTACGAGAAGTTCTTCCGCACCTTTAACCGCATGGACACGGGCGATTTTATGGACGACGACAGCAACTATGACGACCTGCGCCGCGCCATCATGGTTTCGCGCTACCTCGATCGCATCGCCTCGATTTCCATCGATGCCGCCTGCCGTCTGACCTTCCTGTTGACTGGTCAGCGCATGAATGCCGGCGATATCGCCCGCACTGATGAGGATGAGCTCGAGAGCATGCGCGTGCCTTCGGGCGAGGGTGTTATCATGAGGCCCGCCGTCGACGCTCGCTACGTTGCCAAGGTGCCCGCTAACGAGGTCAGCGAGGGTCTTCGCTACCTGCTCGATCATCTTGAGGATGAGGACGATGGCGAGGACGACGAGGAGTAAGTAACCCCGTTCGTCGAAAGATTGTAAATACCTAAGTGAGCGCGGCCTTGCACATGCGGGGCCGCGCTCTTGCGTTAGCATGGGACTACTTGTTTGGCTGTCAGCGGAGGCGATTAGCAATGGATAACTATTTGGACTTGATGCGCGCTCGCCGCGAGCAGATTCTGGAACGTTTTTATGCGGCGCTCGATCGCGCAGGCCGTCCCCACGACGCCGCGCGCCTCATTGCCGTGTCCAAGACCGTTGGTGTCGATGAGACCGTTGCCGCCATCCAGGCGGGGTATCGCCATTTTGCCGAGAATCGCCCGCAGGAGCTGGTTCGCAAGCTCACGGGTCTGGCGGAGCATCCGGAGCTGCCCGAGGTTCGCTTCGATATGATCGGCAACCTGCAGACCAATAAGATCAATGCGGTGCTGGGCTCAGCCGAGCTGATTCACTCGGTGGGTTCGCTGCATCTGGCGCAGGCGATCTCGAGCCGTGCTGTCCGCAAGATTGAGGCAGGCGAGCTCGCCGGCCCCCAGCGTGTGCTCATTGAGGTCAATGTGAGTGGTGAGGAGTCGAAGGGAGGCTTTTCGCCCGATGAGATTCGCGCCGCCGCGGATGAGCTTGCGGAACTTGAGGGAATTTGCGTACAGGGGCTTATGACTATGGCGCCCCGGGGGAATAAGGATGTGGCACGCCGCACCTTTGCGGGGCTTCGTGAGCTGAGGGATGAGCTGGAGGCGGCGCATCCCGATTTGAACCTGCCCGAGCTTTCCTGCGGTATGAGCGAAGACTTTGAGCCTGCCCTTGAGGAGGGCTCTACGCTCGTTCGCCTGGGCAGGGTAGTATTTAGCCCGGAGTTTGCAGTAAAATAAGGCTCTGAAGTGCGCACTGATTATCGGGGCGCCTGCACTAAACCGCGAGAGGACACAACCATGGGCTTCCTTGACGAGATTAAAAATAAGATGCACCTGGGCGGCCAACAGGGTTACGACCAGGGTTATGGCCAGGACGACGACTACGGCTACGATGACGGCTATGACGATAGTTATCAGGGCAACGGCTACAGCGGTGCTTCGGGCGAGGGCTTCTACACCCAAGACGAGCCGAGCAACGGCCTGCTTGGTCAGACGCGCCGCGGTGAAGCTGAGTCGGTTGCCGTGTATACGCGCTCCGGTCAGCTGGTCGGCGATGACTCCCGCCATGCCACGACGTATAACCCGCCTTCGCGCTCGCAGGACAGTGTTGCGAGCGGTTATCGTCCTGGTGCCTATGACACGCCGTCGAGCTACGCCGAGAACACCCGCGCCCGTGCCGCCGCTGCACCCGCGCCTGCACCGAGCGATGCCTCGGCCTATGCGAGCAATATCATCAACTCCACGCCGCAGCTGCCGGCCTATGTTCTGCGCCCCGAGAGCTATGACGACGTGGAGACCGTGGTGCGCCGCGTTCGCACCAAGCAGCCTGTCGCACTGATTTTTGTGGGCGTACGCACCGAAGTGGCCAAGCGCGTCTTGGACTTCTCTTACGGCTTTGCCTGCGGTCTGGGTGCCACGGTCAAGGAGGTGGGCGACCGCGTGTTCATGGTGCTGCCCGCCGGCTGCGAGGTCAAAGATTCCGATCTCAAGAAGCTTCGTGCCGACGGCTACCTTAAGTAAAGACAAGACGAGGAGATTCCCATCAACATCTACACTATCGTCCAGCTGGTCAACACGCTGTTCAATTTCTATTCCACGCTCATTGTCGTCTACTGCTTTATGACGTGGATTCCCATGAAGCAGGGTGGTTTGCTTCAGGATATTGCCGCGGTGCTTGATAGCGTGTGCGGTCCGTGGCTTAACCTGTTCCGTCGTTTCATTCCGCCGATGGGCGGTATCGATTTTTCGCCGGTCGTTGCGATTATTGCGTTGCAGTTGGTGCAGAGGCTGGTTCTGCAGCTTCTTATAGGTATACTCGTGTAGAACTGACTTGGTAACTTACGTCGGGCGTGTAGCGCCGAGGCGATGAAAAAGGAGACTTGTTATGGCTATTACCCCTGCAGACATCCAGGCTCAGACTTTCTCTGAGGCCAAGCGTGGTTACGATCCTGCTGAGGTCGACGTCTTCTTGGAGACGCTGTCCTCCGAGGTTGACGCTATGCTCGCTAAGATCGTCGACCTTAAGGGTCGTCTGACTGCTACCGAGCAGCAGCTTGCCGATGCGCAGGCTCAGCTTGCCCAGGCTCAGGATGCCACCGCCCAGGCCGTTCCTGCCGCCCCCGTGGCTGCTCCCGCCCCTGACTTCTCCGCTCAGGAGCGCCAGATTTCCGCTGCCCTGATCGCTGCCCAGCAGACCGCTGAGACCATCGTCAACGATGCCAACGAGAACGCTGAGCGTATCCGCAACGAGGCTGACGCCAAGGCCCGCGAGGTTATCCGCCAGGCTCTGACCGAGAAGCAGGCCGAGCTCGAGGAGATCGATCGTCTCAAGGCTTCCCGTGAGGAGTTCAAGGCCGAGTACCTCAAGCTCATCCAGCACTTCATGGACGATGCCCAGAATTCCTTCCCGGCCGATCTGATGGCCTCCACGCCGGTCGGTTCTGCCGCTTCTCCTGCGGTGACTGTTCCCGCCGAGCCGCTGCCCGTCGCTGACCCGGTTGTCCCCGTGGCCGACCCCTTCGCCCCGATCGACAACTTTGCTGCCGACGACCTGGACTAACATTCGGCCTACAATTTAGTGCCTAGAAAGGACCCGCAGCTTGCGGGTCCTTTTTTATGACTGTGCAGGGGCGCGCAACATAAAAAACCGAGCCCTGCACATTGTGGCGCAGAACTCGGCGAATGGGTGAGCGGTAAAAGGTAGGTTTTAGGGCATGTGCCAAAAAACTACTTGAGGAGGAAGTTGGGGAGGGGAATGGTACGGGCCTCGCGATGCTCGGGGTCGGCGATGTGGTCGGCAGGATAGCCACAGACAAGCATGTGATAGGGATAAACGCCCTTGGGCAGATTGAACTGCTCCTGTGCCACCTCAGGCTTAAAATGGCATACCCAGCACGTTCCCAGGCCCTGCTCGGTGGCCTCCATCATCATCTGATCGCAGACGATCGAAGTATCGATGGCACTCGAGTTCATCTGATCATACGGGCGCACCCAAGCATCATCGGTAACGCTGCAAATAAGGAAGACAAGCGGAGCCCCAAAGATAGACCCATCACGAGCAAACCGAGGCTGACAAGCAGCTGCCTTCTCCAGAAGCTCAGGCGTATCCAACACCATCACACGGGTTGGATGGTTATTACAAGCAGAAGGAGCAATACGCCCAGCCTCAACAATGGCATCCACCACAGCCTGCTCCACAGCCCGATCTTCAAACTCACGACAAGAATACCGACCCCGAGCCAGATCCAAATAAGACATACAAGCCCTCCAACAATTAAAAATCAAACAAACCCAAAGTAACCCAAACAGTACCCAAAGCAGCAATCAGTCAAACGCTCATCGAGGGCCAAAGTGTCCGAACGGATACCAAAGGTCCCTTCAGCCAAGCCCCCATTGCACTATAACTATCAGCCAAAGTTCCCAATGGGGGTACATAAGGGAGCGGGCCCGACCACTAATAACCTTTTGAACGACTCTGCTTGCAGCCGGAGTGAAAAAGGTTATTAGTGGCCGGGCCCGCGACCGGTGGGAGATGTACCCCCAATTAACTGTTCTTCATGACAATCGAATCCACGACATCGGCCACATTCTCGCAGCAGTCGGCGCAGTACTCCAGGAAGGCGTACACGTCACGCCAAGCGATGACCTCGAGCGGGTCCTTGCCGTTAACGTGCAGGTTGCGCATGGCGTTGATGTAGAGCTCGTCGGCCTCGGACTCGATGGTGTTGATCTGGATGACGAGCTCGCGCAGGGTCTTGGACTTGCGGTAGTTGGGCAGCTCGACCATCAGGTCCTTCATGGCGCGGCAGGCGTCGGTCACCTTGTGGGCGATGACGATGGCATCGGGGTGGATGCTCTGGATGTTGGTGAAGTAGACGCGCTGCACGACGCCCTCGATACGATCGAGCACGGTGTCGAGCGAGCAGCTCATCAGGTCTAGATCCTCGCGCTCAAGCGGGGTGATAAAGGCGGTGAGCAGGGCGTCTTCGAGCTCGTGGTGCTTCTTGTCTGCCGCATGCTCAATCGCATGCATCTTATCGAGCATGTCGTGGATCTGCGCAGGGTCAAAGTTCTCAAAAATCTTGGTGAGCAGCTCTGCGGCCTGGACGGCTAGGTCGGCGCAGGCGACGTAGTTGTCAAAGTAGAACGAATCGGGTTTCTTTGCCATGGGTGGTCCTTTCGAGGTGAAGATGGGCGGGCGAGGTAATGCAGTCCGGATGGACGTTCGGTTTGACTAGAGGAACATCATGAACAGCTTGGCCATGACAAAGCTGATGAGTCCGCAGGCGGGGAAGGTGAAGAACCAGGTGAACATCATGTCCTTGACGACACCGAAGTTGATGGCCGAAAGGCGCTTGACGGCACCGACGCCCATGATGGCGCAGGTCTTGATGTGGGTGGAGGACACGGGGATGCCGGTAAGGGTGGCAAGCAGCAGGTTTGCGGCGCCCGCCAGGTCGGCGGAGAAGCCCTGGTACTTTTCGAGCTTGACCATGCTCTGGCCGACGGACTTGATGATACGCTCGCCGCCCACGCTGGTGCCGATACCCATAGTGGCCGAGCACAGCAGCATAATCCAGATGGGGATGCCTGCATCGCCGACGCTCGTCTGGCCGCTGGCAAAGGCCACGCCTAAAAAGAGCACGCCGATGAACTTCTGTCCATCCTGCGCGCCGTGCATAAAGCTCATGGCCGCAGCGCTCGCGATCTGAGCGTATTTAAAGAAGACATTGGCACGTCGCCTGTTGGCGGCGGCGAAAAGAATCGAGACGAGCTTGCACAGGACCCAGCCCATGACAAAGCCCAGGCCGATGGAGAGCGCCAGGCCGTAGATGACCTTCATCCACTCGTGGACGTTGACGCTGCTCGCGCCGCCGAGGGCGATAGCGGCACCGGTCAGGCCGGCGATAAGGCTGTGGCTTTGCGAGGTGGGGATACCAAAACGCGACGCTGTGGCGCCGTAGACGACGATGGAGAACAGCGCCGCGCAGAGGCACGCGAGCGCCATGGTGCTGTTTCCGCCAAAGTCGACGATATGCGAGATGGTATTGGCGACGCTCGCGTTAAAGTGCGTCATGATGAGCACACCGAGGAAGTTGAATGCGGCGCTCATGAGAATGGCGGCGCGGGCGGGCATGCAACGCGTAGTGACGCAGGTCGCGATGGCGTTGGGCGCGTCGGTCCATCCATTGACGAAGATGGCGCCCAACGCGAGGATCACGGTGACGGCAAGGACTGGGTTCGACACAATTTGGCCGAGGAAGGTTGAGAACGTTACGTCCATATATGGGCTTTCTCGAAGTTTGCAGACACGTTACAAAAACATGATAAATCGTATCACCTCCTGTGGGTTTCTTTACCGAGTTCTGATGGGAGAAGTGAACTTTTTGGCACTAAAATTGAATATTAGCCCTGTTGACCGCGGGTGTTCTTTTTGCTAACACGCCATGCGGACACGTGCGATTACTACGACACTCCAAAACCACAGTCTGTTCGCTTTACAACATGCAAACATGCGTTCGATAATAGGAGGCATGGAATATCGACAGACAGATGGCAAAACTCGGCGCGTGCACAAGCAGTATGTGGACGTCGTGGCTCGCATCCTCGCGGGCGGACAGGTCGTGCCGGTCACCGTCTGCTGGGTCGACGGTCGTTGCTTTACGATTGACGAGATTGTCTCGACCACTGGGTTTGGCCTGACGGTTCACGGCATCCGTACGGCAACCTATAAGGTGCGTTTTGGCGGGCACGCGACCGAGTTGTATCTGGAGGACCAGACGCGCGAACGACCAGATGGTTCGCAGGCCCATCTGATGCGTTGGTGGGTGTGGGCATTCGACCGTACGCTCGAGGGCGAGCGCCGTGGGTAAGGACGTACGGCATTCGGGTACAATGACAGGAATCTTGTCACCTGCTGCGCCGTCTTTCACGGCACTTTTTGAAAGGACGAACCTATGAACGATATCCAGGGCTATCAGAACGGCCCCGTCGAGAGCGGCGCAAGCCGCGCCAAGGAGATGTCGCCGCGCGCGTACAATCTCGCCATGTCTGCCCTGATCTTCTTGGGCTTTTGCGCCATGGGCGCCGGCGCCTACTTTACGAGCACCATGTCGTTTGCGCGCATGATGATGAGCGGCGCCGCCTTGCCGCTGGTCTTTGGCTCGTTTATTTTGACCATCGTCGGCATGGTCATGATGTCGGCCGCCGCCAGCAAGCAGTCCGTGGGCCTGTCCCTTGTGGGCTACGTAATCTTTGCGAGTACCTTTGGCCTGACCGCGTCGTTTGGCCTTGCCAACTACGACCTGCCCACCATCAACACTGCCTTTATCGCCACGGCCGCCATCACCTTTGTCTTTGGCGCCTTGGGCGTGACGTTCCCCAAGTTTTTCCAGCGCGTATATGGCATCGGTTTTGGCATTCTGCTCGCCACTATTCTGGTTGAGATCGTGCTGATGTTCATGGGCGTCTCGCAGACCATCACCGATCTGATCGTGATCGTGGTGTTCGCCGGCTTTATTGGCTACGACACCTATGTTGCCACGACGGTGCCGCCTACACTGCCCAACGCCGTGCTCATGGCGTCCAATCTGTTCGTGGACATTATCAACGTGTTCCTGCGCATCCTGAACATCCTTGGCCGTCGCGACTAGTGGCGAATTGCGGCGGTGCTTGCCGTGCGGGCAAATCGATGCGAAAGGCGGTCCTTCGGGGCCGTCTTTTTTGTACGTGGCGGGGTATCATGGATGGGAAAAGCCGATAGCGGCAGCGACAGGAAAGGTGGCCACGTATGGCAGACGTCGACAACAGGAACCGTAACCGCAGGTCCAACCGAGCGGGTCAGCCCAATCCCAAGCGCGAGGCCCGTGCCAAGGCCGCCGAGCGTCACGTGTCAACTGTGTCCGAAGCGTGCGCCAAGGATATCGAGCGTTCGCTTGCCGGTGTTCGCGAGTTTGACGGTATGCCTGCCGGCTTTGTCGCGGCGATGAAGGCCAAGGTTCAGAGTGCTGTGGCCGCCGAAGAACAGGTTGCCGAGGACGTCGAGGGCGCGGAGACAGCCGAGACCGAGGCAGCGCTCGAGACCGAGGCAGCGCCCGAGACCGAGGCAGCGCCTGAGCCCGTCGAGGAGCCTGCCGAGGAAATCGGCGAAGCTGAGTCCGCGCCTGCTGAGGAGCCTGCTGCGTCCCTGCCTGAGGTCACCGTGCTCGATGCCTCCGCCACGCAGGCCATCTTGGACAACGGTCGTGGCTATGCGCAGTTCTGCGACATGGCCGTGCTCGCCTTTGCCTCGTTCACCAACCCGGGCGGTGGCTATATTCAGGGTTATCTGGGCCAGGAGGCCACACTGTGCGCCGATTCGTATCTGTACAACGTTCTCGATAAGCAGCGCAAATGGTACGGCGAGAACCGTCGCCGCAACATCAACTGCGAGCTTTACCGAAACCGTGCGCTGGTGGTGCCTGCGGTGCGCTTCGACCGCAACCACGTGCATGCATACGCCGACGTGATCGTGGCCGCCGCGCCCAACGTTAAGCGCGCCCGCCAGGAGTATCGCGTGAGCGACGATGCTCTGCTGGGTGCCCTGCGCGACCGCATTCGCTTCGTGCTTGCCATCTGCGACGAGCTGGGTCGCGAGAAGCTCGTACTGGGCGCTTGGGGCTGCGACAACAACGGCTTTGACGCAGAGACCGTGGCCGAGCTCTTCCGCAAGGAGCTCGCGTCGGGCGACTTTAAGGTCAAGCAAGTCTTCTTTGCCGTGCCTTCTACGCGCTGGGATGAGGATTTTGCCAAGTTCGAGCACGTGCTGGCAAACTTCCCCGAGCGCAACGAGGAGTCCTATGCCCAGGTTGCCGCTCGCGCTGCGGCAGCTCGCGCCGCCGAGCAGGCCCAGGCTGCTACCGAGGATGATGAGGACGAGGACGATTGGCGCAAGTACCTGTAATCGGTACGTGCTGACAGATGGGTCGAGCCGGCGGGGGGGGGGCTGCTCCCGTCGGCTTTTTACTGAGCGAGGGGCTTGCGATGAAAAACGTTCTATGCTTTGGCGACAGCAACACCTATGGTTACGATCCGGCGGGCATGCGCGACGGCACCGCGGTGCGCTATGCGCGGGATGTGCGCTGGTGCGGCGTGGCCCAACGTGACTTAGGCGAGGGCTGGCATGTAATTGAAGAAGGCCTCAACGGCCGCACGACGGTACGCGACGACATGTGCCATCTGGACACCAATCTTAACGGCATCCGCGCGCTGCCGATGCTACTCGAGGCCCATAAGCCGCTGGACGCCATTGTGATCATGCTGGGCACCAACGACTGCAAGACGGTCTTTAACGTGACGGCTGCCGATATCGCCCGTGGCGCCATGGCGCTGATTCGCGCCGTCCGCGCGTTTCCGTGGACCGACGCTGCGCCTTGTCCGCGCATTCTGCTGATGGCGCCTATCAAGATTAAGCCGCAGATCGCCGACGTATATATGACCGATTTTGACGAGCATTCCGTAGAAGCCTCGGAGCATTTTGGCGAGTACTATGCGCACGTAGCCGAGCAGTTTGGCTGCGACTTCTTGAATGCAGCGGAGTTTGCCGAGCCGGGCGATAACGACTATCTGCATATGATGCCCGAAAGCCATGAGAGCCTGGGTCACGCCGTGGCAGCCAAGCTCAAAGAGATGCTCGGAGAGTAGCGCGACCCCAAGCCACCGCAAAGGGGGCGGGCGCCTTTGCGGCGGCTTGGGCTGCGAATCTTAATACTGCCACTATTAACCGCGCCCGTTTTACCTGCGGGTTTGTTTGGAAATATCCCAATTTATCCCAAGTGCGTCGCAAACGGAACGCGCCACCTGCTCACGGGAGGGGCGAATATAATGCCGCCCCGACACGCCAGGCAGGGAGTGCCCCATGAGCATTTCCATGAGGTCCCAGGGCATGTGCAGCTCCATCTCGCAGATGGTTCGCCACGAGTTGCGGAGGTTCGACCATGGGATGTGCTCGATGCCCTCGGCTGCGCACCACTTCTTCCATCTATGATTGCACATCCCTCGGTTCATGGGCAGTCCGTCCCCGCGATCTGCTAGCCACTCGGAGCCTGCCACGCGGCGCTCGCCTGCAATTTCGAGCAGGCGCCCGGCGGCATCCGGCAGCACCACGACCGTGCGTATGGACTTCCGTGTCTTGAGCACACCGTCCGCCGTTGGCTCGATGCCCGCTTGCTCCATCTGGCGCACGAGGTCGACCGTCGCGAGCGTTGTTGATCCTGTCGCGAACGGCAGAACCTCGTCGGTGCGGATGCCTAGCGATTCGCCCGAGCGGCACGATCCGAAGCACGCCATGATGAACGGCGCCTCGAGCGAAGTCCCGTGCAGGCGCCCCAGGATGTCCTTTGCCTCGGCGAGCGTGTACAGGCGCTTGGAGCGCTCGCGCGTTTTGCGCGTGGGCATGGTGTATTTCACGGTGGCGGCAAATGGATCGATGGGCAACACGACGAAGCCCGACACGGTTCCGTATATCTTGCGCAGGGTGAGTAGGGCAGTGTCCGCCGTTGCTGCAGGCAGGGTCAGTAGCCATTCCTGCAGATGCACGGGGCGCAACTGGTCGACCGGCATCGTGCCCCATGTGGGGCCGACGTAGTTCGCCCATGACCTTATGACGAGGCTGCGGGTGTTCGGCGCGAGCGTGCCCGCCGCGACCTGTGCCGCCATGGTCGGCTCGAGCCATGTGCCGTATGCCTGGGCGATGGTCGGCACCGGCTTGTCATCGGCGCGCTCGACGTGGATGCGGTCGAGTTCGGTGCACGCCTCGCGGTAGGTGCCGTATACCGTCTTGGTTTTACGTTTGCGTCCGCACGGCGTGTTCTCCTGCCATCGGAGGATGTATTTCTTGCCACGCTTGACCTCGGTGATTGAGCCCCACGCGCGGCGCCTCTGCTTGCGTGTCATATAATGTCCCTAGGTTGCCCGGAGCTATCTCCGTATTACTCCGGCATCCTTGTTGTCACCCCGCCGCGCCAAGGTTCCAGCCGTGCGCGGTGGGGTTTCTTTTTGTCTGGAGCTGTCAAAGATTCTTTGACAGCTGGGTGCCCGCTTTGGTTTTTCCGGAAAATCCTAAAAAACCCTGTCGTGCCTAGGCCTCAAAGAGCGTCCCGTCTTCAACTCGCTTGAGCAACTCGACAAAGCCTATCTCCTTCAAGACGTGCTTAATCGCGTATGCCTTCACGTATCTCGTGAGCAGCGTTGTGAGATCGCGAATGAACGACGAGAACTCTGCGGGCGTGAGGTAGCGCTCGAGCATCCACACCATCTTTATGTAGTTGACGCTTTTCCTGCCGCCGACCCGGGCGCAATAGAGCCGCTCATCGTGGGCGCAGACGTTTCGGAACTTAACGAGCGTCTCGATCGACACTATCGCCTTCTTCTCGTCGAAGTATCCCAGGCGCTTCGATCCGGTTCTGCCGGTCGAGGCGACAATCATCTTGCACACGCCCCTCTGCTCCGCCGGTTTCATGAGGTTGAAGAAGTGCTCGATGTTGCCGAATGTCAAGTCGTTAACGAGCACCCAGAGCGGGACGGACCCATAGGTATCCCGATAGTGGCTCACGAAGCCCGAATCGCTCTTCTCCGCCCGTCTCCCGAGTATCCCCGTGAGCCCCGAGACCTCCTTCGCATATTCCGTTCCGTCCGATGTCGGCACAAATTCTTGTTCGCTGCAGAAACTTGACTGAAGGAGGTAGTCGTTCGGGGACCTGTGCGCTTCGGAAAACGTATAGGCGACGGCAGTCTTAACCTTCGCCTCGGCGAGAATGAGATATCTGAACGTCAGCGATCTCAGCTCGCGGTCGAACGTATAGAGAGCGCAGAGGTCTGAAAACTTGGAACCCTCGACATAGCGGTCCTCTCCCGCTTGGGCGGTTCGCTCGGCGTCGATGAAGGGGTCCTTGTATCCATTGACGATGGAGTAGTAGCCCTCGCGCATAAGGACCTCGGGGGTCTTCTCGTCGACTTTCATCCCTCGCGCGTGGAGCAGGTCTACCTGCTCCTGAATGGTCAGAAATGGTTTTGCTCCCATTTGTGCTCCTAAATGAAGAAAGGCGGCCGTCCTGATGGACAGCCGCCTTTCCGCAGGACGCGGGTCCCGTAGGATCCCCGCGTCAATACCGCTGTCCTGTACTTTAACGATTTGTCGGCCCCGGGTCAATCGTTGCTAGATAATTCCGTCCGGTCCGGGGTCACGGATGGTCCCTACGCGGACCTTACTTGATCCGCTTCCAGCCCTTCGATTTCAGGCGCTGCAGGTTGATTTTGGGACAGCTCGGCCTGGTCGCGTGCCGTCTCCAGGATCTTCGAGCGCCTCTTCTTGGTGCTCTTTCGGTAGCAGGCGATCAGCTCGCCCTCCGCGCCCGTCGGCGCCGTCGGCTTGTCCTCGGGATGTTCCTCGTACCAGCCGAGCAGGTCGTTGGGGTCGGTGTGCAGAACCTTTGCACACTTCCAGAGCTGCTCAATATCGGGAAGGGTCTTCCCTCGTTCCCAGTTGCCTACCGTTTTGATGTCAACGTTCAACGCGTCTGCTAGATCGGCCTGTGAATATCCGTTTTCTTTCCTAGCCTGCTTAAGTTTTAGGTTCATCGTCACCTCCAATATAGGGAAGCATTTACCGAGGATTCTATAGATACACAAAAGAAAAGGCAAGAAAAGCCCTAGTTTGCTATTGCAATAGGGAAAATATTACCTATACTCTGATTTGCACAGGAAAGAAGTTCCCTATTTCAGAAGGAGGAAGAGATGAAGTTTTCGAAGGACGAGTTTGGCGCGAACCTGCGCGCTGCCCGTGCTCGCGCCGATATGTCTCAGGAGCAGCTGGCCAACAAGGCGGGGCTCTCGGCATCTTCAATCATCGGATACGAGAACGGCTCGATGGTTCCGGGCGTCGACAAGGCGTATGCCATCGCCCAGGCGCTGGGCTGCACGCCCAACGACCTGATGGGCTGGAACACGGACGAGGCCGCATAGGGATGGGGGAAGAGATGGAAGGCAAGAAGATGGGCGAGCTTACGCTCGGCGTGAAGCTGAAGGGCGTGGACGAGCTGCAGGAGAGGCTCGACAAGGCCGCCGACCACATCGACGCCGCCCGCGAGATCCTGGATTCGCTCGGGGACGTCGTGGAGATCGGGGCCGACCTTATCGCGTCCGATACGACGTCCCGCAGCGGGGACAGCTCGTCTGGGGACCGCGAATGACCCGGGCACTGCTCGCCTCGGCCGTCGTGATGGACGCCGCCGGCTGGATGTGCGCCACACAGGGCGCCTACGGCCTGGCGCGTGGCTGCTTCTCGGCCGCCGTGCCGTTCATCGCGGCATGGGCGCTTTGGTCGCTCTGCGAGCGCTAGGCGAGCCACTCGGATCGGTGCCCGGCGATCGCCCTGACCACCGCGGGCCTGATGGAGAAGTCGGTCGCGGTGAGCATCGAGCCGACCGGCGGCGTGCCGAAGATGCCGAGCTCGCACAGCGCGAGGGCGTCGGCATCGAGCGGGGAGAGGCTGACGGAGCCCTCGTCGAGCGCACGGGACACCAGCTCCTTCCGCCTCCTCGACATGCCGAGGAATACGGCGGAGAGGCGGTCGTCCATCCTCCTGCGCCTTGCCCAGGCGCTCCTCGCGGAGACGATGCGCGCGGTCGCGTACCCGAGCATGGCGGCGGCACCGGTCAGGAGGAGGCACGAGGCCGGGTGCTCGGAGACCATCACGCGCACGTCCTCGGCCATCGCGGCGACCGAGCCGAACCCGACCGCTCCGGCGATGGTGACAAGCAGGTCGATGTTCTCCTTCGCGGCTTTGAGCGTCTTGTTCATCTTCGATTCCCTTCCAAGGAGGTTCCCATGGGTTTCATTCTCGCACTCTTCTTCGCGTTCCTGTTCGGGGTCGGACTCGGCCTCATGCGCCGCTGAGATCTTTCCCCGAGGCGGCACCGGTCCCGGCGGGCTCCGATAACCATCCGCCGGGCGTTCCAGCCGGTGCCGTGTCGGGGGAGGGTCCGCGTAGGCCCGACCCAAAAAAAGAGCCTCCCGCAGCGTTAGGACCGTACGCGGGAGGCCGACCTGAAAGGAGGTCATCCATGGATGATACCAGTAAGAACCCCCAGACGTTCCGAGCACTTGCGGCCGAGCTCAAGTTGCCGCGCAAGCTGCTGTACACGCTCGACGAGGTGTCGCGCGTGCTGGGGGTGCCCTACAACACCCTTCGAGACGAATGCAACGCGCGCAGGCTCACCTACTGCCTGCCCGACGGCCGCTGCCGCGGCTACCTGGTGCGCCCCGAGTGGGTCGACGAGTGGATCGAGGAGGGAACCCATGAGCGAGATTCTTTTGCTGCTTAGCGACCGGGTGTCGGCCTGGTGGGGAACGTTGTCCGAGCGGACGCAGAGCGTTGTGTGCGCCGTGGCGCTCATCGCGCTCATCGCCGTCGGCGGCGCCATCGAGAGGACCGCCCCGAGCGGGATGTACTACTAGGAGGAATGACATGCAGTTTGAGAAGAGGGCCGTGCGCCTGGGCGACATCCGCCCGAGTGGGCAGAACCCGCGCGAGGACTTCGGCGACATCGGCGCCCTGGCCCGCAGCATCGAGGCGACCGGCGGCGAGCCGCTGAACCCGCCCGTGGTCGTGGAGGACGGAAACGTGTTCCGTATCGTCGACGGCGAGCGCCGCTACCGAGCGCTGTCGTCCATCTACGGGGAGGACCGCGAGGTCTCCGCGCTGGTGGCGGAGAGCATGGACGAGGCCAACGAGCTCGTGGCCATGCTCGCCACCGACGACAAGCGCCAGCTGACCGAGGCCGAGCGCGCACGCGGCGTGCAGCAGATGCTCGTGCTGGGCATCGACGAGCAGCGCATCGAGCGCGCGAGCCGAGCCACCGCCGGGCAGATCCGGGCTGCGCGCAAACTGCGCGGTCGCATCGATGCCGGCGTGCAGGTGACGCTGGAGCAGCTCGAGGCCGCGAGCGCCTTCGACGACGAGAAGGACGTCGAGGCCGTGCTGGCCGCCGGTGACGGTTGGGCGGGCAAGGCCGACAGCATCCGCCGCCGCGTCGAGCGCGAGGAGGCCAAGGCCGAGGACTACGACGCCTTCGGCGATGCGGGCATCCCGGTCGTGAAGGAACAGCCTGAAGGGTTCATCTACACGGACTGGGTCCATGTCGGCCTCGCCGCCCAGAAACTCGAGGGGCAGGAGTTCCCCGCCGGCACCGTTGCCGTGTGGAAGGGCAGCTACTGGGACCTCTACGGGCCGAATGCCGGCTCGGGCGCCGAGCCCGAGAAGACCGAGGAGGAGATCCGGGCCGAGCAGGAGGCCGCGCGCGAGAAGGCGGCGCTCGAGGAACTGTACAGGAGCCTGATCGGCTTCGTGGCGTCCGGCGCCTTTGCCATGTCCAAGGACCTCATGATGGAGGTGCGCGTGGGCCGCGAGGACCCGCCCGCGCTGCTAGTGGCGATGGGCGGCGACAGCAACGTTGAGAACGAAGGACGCTTCGGTGCCGTACGCGACGAGTTCGCCCGCAACCTCAAGGCGTGCAAGCCCAACGAGTACGAGGCCGGCTGCTGGCTCATGGCGGCGGCCAAGGACATGGCCCAGCTCAACAACCGCTGGGGCGGCGACGACGCGGAGGCGTGGCTCGACCACTATGACATCTTCTGCTCCGCGGGCTTCGAGCCCGGCGAGGAGGACGTGTGGCTCATGGAGAGGGTTCAAGCGAGCGCCAAGGAGGAGGAGAAGGATGAGTAGCGAGAAGAAGGTCAGGGTGACGGTCGAGGCGTGCGGCGAGGTCCGCTCGTTCGAATGCCGCTGTGCGACGGTCTCGATCGGCAACGGCGACGGCACCGGCAACGCGTGCTTCGTGGGCTCGGGCGGACTTGTCGACCTACTTATGCTCACCTCCGCGTGCGCCGACACGCTCTACGAGGCCTTCCGCCAGACGGGCGCGCCGGACGATATCGCTCGCAAGTTCATGCTCCTCGCCGTGCTCGGTGCCGACCCCCACGTGCACGCCGACAGCGTCCAGACCCTCGACCTGGACGCGCGCAGGGAGATCCGCGACATGGCGGCGAAGCTGGGCGTCGATGCCGACTTCTAGCGAGCGCCGGGCGGTCGTGCAGCGCGGGGCGGACGGGCGCTGGTTCGCCCGCCCCTACATGGGCGCCGACCGCGTGACCGGCAGGCGGATCAGGCCGTACAGGTCGTGGGACGCGGAGCTGACGCGCGAGCAGGCCCAGGCCGAGTGCGACAGGTGGGCGGCTACGTTCGACCCGTCGTCGGCCCGGGACAGCTCCAAGCGCCTGTCCTCGATGCTCGAGACGTACATCTCCGACCCCGTCAACGGCCTATCCGACAACTCCGTGGCCACGTACCGCAGTGTGGTCAGGACGATGGTGGAGCCGACCATCGGGCGGCTGCCCTACGACCAGCTGGAGCCTTGGGACGTGTCGGCGGCTTACCGCCTGCTGCTCGCCCCAAGGACGGGGAAGGGACTATCGCCCAAGACGCTGCTCAAGATGCACGCGCTGCTGAAGGGCGCCTACCGCTCGTGGCGCCCAGCGCTGGGCCGAGACATCATGCTCGACGTCCCCGCGCCCTCGCCCGACCCCGTCGAGCCCTTCGCGCTTTCCGAGTGCGATACCGACGAGCTGTCCCGCGCACTGGTGTCTGCCATGTCCTCGCGCTCCGCCTCGGGTGCCAACATCTCGCGGCGCACCGAGGCCATGGCGGCCTACCTCGCCCTCAACACGGGGCTGCGCTGCGGGGAGGTTTGCGGGCTGCAGCGCCGAGACTGGCGCCGGGCGCTGCACGACCTCCACGTGGTGGGGCAGGCGGTGGAGAAGCCCGAGCTGCATCGGCAGGCCTACACCAAGGGCAGGCACGTGCGCAACGTGTCGCTCGCCCCGGCGGTGGAGGCCCAGCTGCAGCGCCACCTGGAGTGGCAGGACACGTGGCTCGCGCACAAGGGCCCGGCGGCGCTGATGGTGACCTTCGGGCCGGCAGGTGCTCTTGCGCGCCCGTCCACCGTGACGAGCCGCTTCAAGTCGCTCGCGAGGGACCTGGGGCTGCCCGAGGAGACGGTCTTCCACTCCCTGAGGCACACCCATGCCACCTGGCTGCTCATGCACGGCTTCGACATGCGCACGGTGCAGGAGCGCCTGGGGCATGCCGACGTCAAGACGACGCTCGGCACCTACGGCTCGGTCATGCCGGGCCGAGACCAGGCCGCCGCCGCGGCCTTTACCGATTCGATCTGCGGAGGTGATACGGATGAATAACTTCAACTTCAACAGGGACTTCTACGAGGGCTGTCGCACCCTGGGCGACAGGGAGGGCATGGCGCTCGCGTGGGCGATGCTGCGCTACGGCTACGAGGGCGTCGAGCCCAAGCTGAAGCCGACGACCATGGCGGCGTTCACCTTCGCAAGGGGCCGCATCGACGCCATGGTCAACGGCAGCCTCGGGGGGAAGGCGAGGGCTGCCAAGGCAGGCGGCATTGCTGCTACCCAAGGGGGTAGCCAAGGGGGTGTCCAAGGGGGTAGCCGACCCAGTGGGCGAGGGGGTAGCCAACAGAAAGAGAAGGAGAAGGAGATAGCCCTAGCGGGCTATAGCGCGGCCCGCCAAGCACCCGATGACTTCGAGCCCCCGTCGGCCGAGGACGTGGAGGCGTACTTCGCCGCTAACTGCCTCCGGGGCGACGCCCGCCAGTTCTTCGACCACTACGCCGCGCAGGGGTGGACGCTGCCGAGCGGACTGCCCGTGACCGACGTGTGGGCGCTCGCCCGCAACTGGAGCCGCAAGCAGGTCGGCTTCGATGCCGATCGCAAGGCACGGGGCGGACAGACCTCGCAGGAGGTGGAGCGTGCCGCCGTGTGGCAGCCCGTGAAGACCGATGACGAGCTCATAGCCGAGCTCGAGCGCCAGATAGCGGAGGCGTCATGATCACCCTCATGGAGATGCTCAGGAACGAGAAGGCCGATCCCGCCCACGGCCGCCCGCTCGACATAACGCGCATCTACATGGCGAACGTCATGTCGAGCAGGGAGGCCGTTCTGCTGGCCAAGAAACAGAAGCTCGCCGCGGCGCGTGCTAGCCGAAAGCAGAAGGCCGACCTGTACGAGGACATCGCCAAGCTCGCGCGCGGCAAGGAACCGAGCTGGAGGTATGCCAAAGGTGTGCCAACGGCGGCCGGGCAGCTGGGCCAGCAGGCGATGGGGTTCCCGCCGCTAGAGGGCGGAAACGACGCCGTCGGGGAAGTCCCCGGCGCAAAGAACACCTAATTCTTTTGAGATAGGAGAGTGAGAAGGTTTTGACCGAGATCTCAGCGGTGATGAGGGCCTACCGGGACGCCCTCGACCGGCACCGGATTCCCTGGGCCGACGACACGTACGACACGCAGAGGGTGGGCGGCTACAGGCTGCGCGTGGAGCGCACCGAGACCGTCCTCGACGAGCACAGGGTGAGCGTGGCCTGGGGCTACCAGTGCCTGCCGGGGCGCGAGCCCACGGGCGTGACCATCGGCTACCCGAACTACCTCGAGGTGCAGTACGACCCCGTGAGCACCGAGCCGTTCATGGCCACGCCGGGCGACATCCTGGCCGACATCTTCGGCGTGAGGGGTGAGTCCCGATGAGCTACAGGTGCGGCCCCGCCGACTGGATAGACCTTGCCGTCGGCAGGCTCGAGGACGCGAAGAGGTCGCTCAGGGAGTGCGACAGGCTGCGACAGGGGTGCGACATCTGCGAGGAGCTGCGCCAAGCGAGGCGATGCCTCAACAAGGCGCTGATCATGGTCGCGGAGGAGAAGGAGATCGTGAAGGAATGGAGTACGAAGTGAAGGATAGGAACGAGTGGTTCGAAGAGGTCGAGAGGGCCTACAGCAAACTCAAGATCGTGGAAAGGCCCTATGCACCGCCGCATGCCGCCGTCGCCGTTGAGGCCGAGGATGTCCTGTGCTGCCTCGGGTTGCATCCGCACATCAGTGCCTCCGACTGGTTGGTTATCAACCTGGATGAGGTGAGTGAGCTTGTCGAGTTCATCAGGCCCGTGCCCGTCACAGGCGCGACGTCGGACGGGTACCACACGTTCGACGAGCTCTACCACCACCGGGCGGTCCTGTTTTCGGTGATCGTGGCCATGTTCCGCGGGAGCTCGTGGAAGTCGCTCCACCACCATGACGGGACGATGTACGACGGCATGTTCATCGTGGGCATCGACACGCCCGCCGGCCCCGCCACCTACCACTACGACGTCGAGCCTTACTGGGACATGTTCCCGTGCGAGGTGCTCGACCGCGCGCCCGAGTGGGACGGCCACACGCCCGGCGACGCCATCGAACGCATCGGCACCCTGCGGGACCTCCTGCAGGCGGAGGTCAAGGAGGAAGGGAGCGAGAAATGATGGAAGTCCCTCTTCCCAAGGACCATGAGGGTCGCGAGATTCCTCTGGACACCGAGGTGCTGTATGACGCGAACGGCAAAGAGGTGAATATCACGAGCTTCACCTTTAGGCGCCGCGTCTATGGCCATTGGTCGAATTGGAAAGTGCTCAGTCCGGATGCAAGAGGCGAGGAGGGGATGCTCCCCGTAAACGAGCTGTATCTCACGCCGCCCGACAGCTGGGGGAAGCTGCTGGAGGATTTGAATGAAGGGGCGAACCATTCCGAGTACTCGCCCTGCTTCTACTTCCGGAAGGACATGTGCGATTGCTCCTCATGCGAGGCGGACCGTTACTCCAGCTGCGATCAACCCGCTTTCAAGGACATTGCATCCCGCATCCGCAAGCTGAGGGGTGAGGGCGATGCTGACTAGGGACCTGACGCCGTGCTTCGTACAGGACTTCGGCCTGCGCTCGAGGACGGGCTACGAGAAGGCCCTGCTGGTCGGGCTGTTCGACAGGACGTTCACGTGCCTCGACCGCCGCATCTCCGCGAGCGACGAGGTCGCGGGGCCGACCCGCAGGCCGGTGGCGGTCGTCATGCGCAGAGACGGGCGGCTGCAGGAGGTCGACCCGTGGAAGGTCGTAATCGACGACTCGGAAGAGGTCTTCGAGATGTACTCGTGGATGTGGGACGAGGAGAGCGTCGTGTGCGAGCAGCTCGGGCTGGCGGAGGTCAAGGCCGAGAAGGGTGGTGACGAGTGATGGGGGAACATTTCATAGTCGATAACTCCATGACGCCAGACTGGGAATTGGTGCCGTTGGGCCCCGTCGATAAGGAGGGGAACCGCGTCCCGCTTGACACCGAGGTTCTATACGACGAGGACGGGTACGTCATAAAAGTGGAGTCGTACAGGTTCTCGACCTGGTCTAAGCGGTGGACTGCGGACGTTTATATCGCCGACCAGGGCATGGAAGTGTACGTCGACAGCTACTACCTCCTTCGTCCCGACAGCTACGAGAGGGTGCTGAAGGACCTCTATGAGGCCGTTCAGCAAGGCGCGCGCAGCGGGCGTCCATACTGTGCTTACAACGTTGCCAGGGGCCTGTGTCATGGACATGAGGACAAGGACGGGAAGTGCAAGCTCGTTGGATTTGCCGACACCTGCACCCTCACGATGACTAGCGACATCTGGAACCGTGTTGAACGTCTATGTAAGGGTGATGGTGCGAAGGATAGGAGCGAGAAGTGAGTGAAGCGCCAAAGATGTACACCTGCTCTTGGTGCGGGAAGCCGACTCCGAACTATAGGGAGTACTCGCATCCGATGGCTGGCATTCTCGGCGAGTCGGGATACTCGGTATGTGACGAGTGCCTAAGGAAGGCCCGTATCGAGAGGGAATGGGAGAACGAACAGTGCGCTGAGGAACGCCTGATCTGTCCCTACTGCGAGAGTTCCATCGATGACCCGTGGTATTACGACGAGGACGATGAAGAGGTTGAGTGCCCTGAGTGCAAGCGCACGTTCGAGCTCGAGATTGCCACCGTGCGCACGTATAGGACGAAACGCCGTATCGAGGACATGCCCGACGGCTGGAATGGGGGCGAGCTTTAATGAGCCGAGATTTCATTGAGCTATACGACGACGATGGCTACAGGTACATCGTCGACATGGACAAGATCTCATTCGTCAACGTCGCAGGCAGAAAGGTCTGGGCTGGTGAGGTGGCCACGCTCGAAATATGCGATGAGAGCATGGAGCGTCTTTTAAGCAGGCTGGTAGGTGAGGGCGAATGAGTTGCTATTTCTGCGGTGGCTCACGTATCGCCTCCATCCACTCTGCGCCTGGCCGAGACGTCCGAAGCTGGTCTGTGGGTTCCATGGCCCTGACGCGCCGATACGACGGCGAGCCAATCGTCAGGGTCGAGCTGGATACCAGCGTGGAGCTCGACGTCTCAGTCAACGGCTCGTGCGGAGAGACCGTCGGCGCCGACGTGACGGCGACCGCCTACATCGAGGACATCAAGTACTGCCCGTTCTGCGGAAAGGAGCTTTAAGTGAACGAGAGCTATAAGGATTTGAAAGCGTATCTGCTCAATGAGATCACCGAGGACGCGCGCGGCGTTCTGAACGCCATTGAGGGCAAGGAGGCGGACAAGGTCGATGACGAGGAGGTCCTCTGCTTCTGCCATGACCTCGCATTCGCGATGACTACGCTGGAGACCGTCGCCATGGTCGGTAGGCTGGTGCCTTGGTTTCTGGAGGGTGAGAGGGCATGATTTTTAACGATGTCGAGTTCAAGGCGTGTCCCAGGTGCGGGGCCGAGCCCAAGGTGGGGGACGTGCGCGAGCGTTCCCTGACAAAGCCCAACGTGATGAGCGTGACGTGCCCCGCCTGCGGGATGTCGAACAGCGTCGCGTGGGGAAGCATGGACCTGCCGCCGTTCCGCCAGGCAGTGGCCATGCTTGCGTACAGCTGGAACAGCCGGTGATTCGCTCGGCGGTGGAGCTGTACCGCGCGACCGCCTGGCGTACGGTGCCCGATCTGGTGTCGGGTCCCGCCCGCCGGGCGCTCGTGCACGGCCATTCCGACGCGCCACACGTGACGGCGGCGCAGATCGGGGAGACGGAGCGGAGGGCGCGGGCGCTGGAGCGCGACCGGGCCCGCGCTCTCAAGAGGTCGAGGAAGGCTAACCGATGAGAGTTTTCGAGAAGCTGCGGCGGATGCTCGCCGAGAACCGCCGCGTGCGCAAGAGCATCGAGGCGCGCCGCGCACGCAGGTGCAGGAGGTCGACGAGATGACCGTGATGTGGGACGTGCAGGAGAGGAACTGCGCGGTCTGCGGGAGGGTCTTCATCCCGAAGGCGCCCCACGCCAAGTACTGCTCGGAGGCGTGCCGGCGCGAGCACGACCTGCGCCGCGTGAAGGAGGCCCGCCGCAAGGGCGCCAAGCCGAAGCTCGACAGGGTTGACCGCTATTTGGCAGGCTCGGGCGCGGTGCACGACGAGATCATGGCCATGCGGCGCGAGGTCGCGATGAGATATTGAGTTTTCGCAGGTAGATATATAATTAAGGCCGCTGGCGTTGGAGCGCCGGCGGCCTTTGGCAAAGACGCCTCCCGGCATCCTCTATGTGGCGTAGAGCATGGTACCACGCGGGAGGTCACATGGATGCACGGGAATATTTGGAGACTGTACGGGCCGCCCAGCGCGGCATCGACCGCAGGCTGGCGGTCATCCAGTCGATGCAGGCGCGCGAGCAGGTGCGCGCCCAGCGCTACGACGCCGTGGGCAAGGGCGCGCACGGCACGGACTTCATGCGCTCGACGGATGACAGGATCGACTATGAGCGCCGCAGCGGCGCGGAGCTGTCGGAGCTGCGGCATGAGGTGGAGCGGGGCCGCGAGCTCTGCGCGGGCGTGCGCTCGGCCAACCCGGGCAAGCGCTGGGGCGACGTGCTGGAGCTGCGCTACTGCGAGGACCGCACGCTGCAGGAGATCGCGGGGACGCTGGGGGTGTCGGTGAGGTCGGTCCATTCAGATATGTCATCGGCCCTGGACTGGGTCGATATGGTGGGCATCGCCACCGCAAGGGCTGGTGTGGGCCGTGCGGCAATATAGTTGGATGGCTGGTTCGCGTCAGCATGTCGGCCCCGATCGCCATGTGCGGTCGGGGCCTTCTGTCTTTATGGGACTGCATGCAATTGCAGACGATTGCACACTTCTGCAGACAATTGCAGATAGTTGCAGACGATTGCACACAATTGCAGACCGTTGCAGGTTTCTTCTGGGATATAACTAGGGTGTCGATTCGCAGCGCCGCCCGCGCGGCTTGCGGGTCGGATGTGCGTGGAAGCACAGATGAGTGGCCGGGGTTCCCTTCAGCAGTTCAGGGACTCCGGCCTTTCTATTACGTTCAATTCAATAGGGGATGATGCCCGTGGTCAGCCGAGAGTACATTGTGCGATCCGCCCGCCGCCACGACACGGTCATGGCGTGGGCGTTCCGCCGCGCCCTGGGGGTCACGGCGGCGCCCCGCCGCCGACCGGGGGGTGCCGGGAGCGTGCGCCTGGAGGCGTTGCGCTACGGGGGCATCGAAGCGTGCATGTCCAACCGAGGGCGCTTCCCGGTGGAGTGGTAGGGGATGGGCAATCCGCGCAAGGCCAACGGCGCCCGCCGCCGCCATGTCGTGCGGTGGCTGCGATCGCAGGGCAGGCCCTGCTGGATATGTGGGCTACCCATAGACTACGGGGTGCCTGCGGGCGACCCCCGGGCCTTCGAGTGCGACGAGCTCGTCCCGGTCAGCCGCGGCGGATCGCCCTTCGACCGCGACAACGTCGCCGCCGCGCACCGCTGCTGCAACAACTGGCGCCGCGCCCGCAGCGTCGCCGAGGTCTCGGCCGTCCGGTCCGCGCTCGCCGCGCGTCGCGCCGCCTGGAACTCGCCCGAGACGTTCGTCGCGCTGTGCAAGGCGCTCAAGGACGATCGCGCTTCGGTTATTGGCCCCCCGTCCGTGCCCGACAAACAGCCTCGGGCAACGACCTCGTGGTAGGGGATGTGCCTCGGCGCTCGACCCCACGGGGGTCTTTTGCTGGATGGTGACAGGCCACCAACCCGCGCCAGGGCCGCAATACCCCCGAATACGCTTTTTTACGGAAGTCAAGCCAAAACCGCAGCTAAACCGAGAAAAACTAGGCGGGTGTGTACGTGAAGATACACGATATCGTCCCATATGAGCGAAACGCGCGCCACAACGCCTCCGCCGTCCCCGTGGTCGCCGACTCCATCAAGGAGTTCGGGCTGCGCGGGACCATCGGCCTGGAGAGCCGCGAGCGCCCGGTTATTGTATGGGGGCACACGCGCGTCGAGGCGTGCAGGAGCCTGGGGTGGGACGAGATTCCCGACTCCAAGATCGAGTACTGCGACGACCTGACGGACGAGCAGATCAAGGCCTTCCGCATCGCCGACAACAAGACCGGCGAGGTGGCCACGTGGAACAAGTCGATGCTGCGCGAGGAGGTCCGCAGCCTCAAGGACTTCGACATGTCGAGGTTCGGGCTGGACTTCAAGAGCAAGCGGCTCGACTACGGCCACGAGCGCCTGAGGACGGACGACGCGTACAACCTGCGCCTCGTCAGCCGATCCGACTGCGGCCGAGACGGCATGCCTCGCATGAAGCGGTGCATGGCCAGGCCGGCGGACATGATCGGGTTCAACTACGCCAAGAGCACGCCCGAGGCCGACAAGGCGGGCCGCTGCTGCCACTTCTTCATCGACGACTACCAGTTCGAGCGCGTGTGGGCCCGCCCCGCGGCCTACCTCGAGTGCCTGCGCGGCTTCGACTGCGTCCTCACTCCCGACTTCTCGCTCTACCTCGACATGCCCGACGCCATGCAGCGGTGGAACCGCTACCGCTCCCAGGCGCTCGGCCACTGGTGGCAGGAGCAGGGCCTCCGTGTAGTCCCAACCATCTCGTGGGCGCAGCGCCGGAGCTTTCGCTTCGCGTTCGACGGCGTCCCGCGCCGCTCGACCGTCGCCGTGTCGACCGTCGGCGTGAAGGGGGACGAGGGCGCCCTGGCCGTCTGGCGCGAGGGCATGGCGGAGGCCATGAGCCGCCTGGATCCCGCGCGCGTGCTGCTCTACGGCGGCGACATAGGTTTCGATTTCGGCGGCTGCGAGGTCGTCGAATACAAGGGAGGCGGTTTCCGTGGGAGGTAGGGGCTCATATTCTTACTCCGGCAATCGTTCGGCCAAGGACGGATCGATTCTGTCGGCCTACGCGGTCGCATCTCTGAACAAGGGCACTGCGGGAGGAACGACGGTGGAGTCTGCCATAGACCGCTTTCGCGAGCAGCTGATGGACAATAGGTACGAGCACTCGGCCTATATCGATGACGCGGGATATGTCCATGCGCTGGGGTCGACCGGAAAGGAAGGGTCGACCAGAGTCGCGCCGCTGTCCTCCGTCGCCCATGAAAAGGGCGTCTCGACGATTATCCATAACCATCCTCATGGCGGCTCGGACGGCCGCAAATGGGGAGGCCCGCTTTCCGGCGGCGACCTGGAATACATCGCCTCGGCCTACAACATGAGCGGAGGACGCGTCAAGAGGATCGTCGCGACGTCGAACGAGGGGACCTATTCCGCGCTCGTGACGAAAAGCGTGAGTGGCAAGGCCGTCAGGTCTGCCGTAAAGCGAGCCGATGCTACGGTCAGGGGGAGGAAATATCAGAGCGAAATCGCGATGTGGAGAGCAGTGAACAAGGCCTACACCTCGGAGTTTGCTAAAATAGGCATTGAGATCAGCTATGAGAAGCAACCGAAGAAAAGCGGGCTTCTTGTTACCCAGAAGACCGGCACCTATGCGTGATGGGGGTTGATGCCAGATGGCATATGACGTTGACTACGATTTCGAGTTTGACGAGGATGAATTCGGCACGGCGATGATGCCCAAGGGCGTCAAGTGGCGTGGAAACCTCTGCCTGCTTCCCAACGGCAGGTACCTCCCGCCTGGAAATTACCGCACCGAAGACGGTGGCAACATCATCTACGAACCGAGCGAACTGAGCCCCTTCGCTGATATGCTCTCGCAGTTCAGATAGGCCGCGGGTATTCAGGATTTATAAGAGCCGTCCCAAGGGGCGGCTTTTTTATGCCGATTGGAGGTGGCGGATGCCCCTCGAGAAGCCCGCCGCGGTCGCCGGCGATCCCGTGAAGAGCGCCAAGTGGGACGAGCTCACCGCCGGCCGCTCGTTCACCCAGGCCGACGCGCCGACGCTCGCGCTGCTTTGCCAGTGGTACAAGATCGTCGAGCTCGCCCAGGACGAGCTCGACAGTTTCGGCGAGCAGACCGCCTACCAGAACGACATGGGAGACCTGAAGTCATTCCCGCAGATAGCGACCCTGAAGACCGCTTCGGCGGAGATCAGGCAGCTCAACAAGCAACTCGGCATAACCGACGGCCACGAGGGGGCGCCAGATGTCCGGAACGTCCAGACCAAGCTCTTCTCGATCGCCGAACGCCACGAGGCGCGGAAGGCAAGAGCCGCGGTATAGGGTCGCCGTGGGCGAGGTCGCCTACTCCGAGGGAGAGGACGCCGCCGAGCTGGGCGGGGACCTGGGCATGGAGCCCATCGAGTGGCAGTCTCTGGTTCTGTCCGACTGGTGCGCGTGCGATGCCGAGGGCCGCCCCGCCTACGTCACGTGCGGCCTGGACGTGCCCCGCCAGAACGGCAAGAACGCCGTCATCGAGATATACGAGGTGTTCCGCCTGGCGGTCTGCGGCTGGCACATCCTCCATACCGCGCACCGCGTGAAGACCGCCAAGAAGGCGTTCAACCGACTCGTCCGCTACTTCACGGACAAGGATCACCCCGAGCTCTCGTGCCTCGTCGAGAGGATCCGCCGCACGAACGGCGAGGAGGCCATCTACCTCACCAACGGCGGCTCCATCGAGTTCTCGGCGCGCACCAACGGAAGTGCGCGAGGCTTCGATGACATCCAGCTCGTCGTGTTCGACGAGGCACAGGAGCTCACCGACTCCCAGTACGACGCCATCATGTACACGCTCGCCGCGTCCGCGACCGGAGAGCGCCAGATCATCTACACGGGCACGCCGCCCAACGAGGACTGCCCCGGCACCGTGTTCGCGCGCACGCGCGCGGCAATCCTCGCCGGCGACATCCCGAACACCGAGTGGTGCTCGTGGGCCACGGACGAGTGCCCGCGCCAGGACGCCACGTTCGACGACGTGGTGGACCTCATCTACGAATCGAACCCGAGCATGGGCATCATCCTGTCGCTCGACTTCACCCGCACGGAGTTCGCCGGCGGCTCGATCACCGGCTTCGCCCACGAGCGCCTGGACTGGTTCAGCCCGGCCGCCATGCTCACGAGGGCCATCCCGCGGGAATCGTGGAGCGCCGCCCTCATCGACGCCATCGGCGACCGGTACCGCGGCAAGAAGGCCTTCGGGGTGAAGTTCTCGAGGGACGGGTCGACCTACGCGCTGTCGGGCTGCAAGCTCGGCCAGCGCGCGCTTAAAGGCAAGGCCGCCGTCGAGCTTATCAGGGTCGGAACGACGGCGGGCGGCGCACGCGAGCTCGCCAAGTGGCTCTACGACCGCCGCACGACCGCGTCGGTCGTCGTCATCGACGGCATGTCGGGCGCTGACGCGCTCATCGACCGCCTCGCGGAGATGAAGCCGCCGCGCGGCTACGTCGTGAGGCCGCAGACGCGCGACGTGGTCGCCGCCGCGGTCGGCTTCGTGGACGCCCTCAACGACGGCACGCTCGCGCACACCTACGACCCGACCCTCGAGGAGTCGGCGAGGAAGTGCGTCCGCAGGAAGATCGGGTCCAGGGGCGGGTGGGGCTTCGGCTCCCCCGAGGACACGACCGTGCCGCCCGAGCCGCTCGAATCATGCTCGCTCGCGCTGTGGGGCGCGAGGACCACCAAGCGCAACCCGCGCAGGAAGCAGAGGACACTGTGATCCAGAGAATTGGGCGCGGGACCTCCGTCGAGACCCCGAACCTCGACGCCGTCCCCAAGCCGTACCGATCCGCCGTGGAGGACATGTTCGACACCTGGGGCGACGTGTCGGCGCGAAACACCGTCCTCAAGCGCTACTACGAGATGAAGAACGAGATGAGGAGCCTCGGCATCTCCATCCCGCCCATGCTCGAGAAGGTCGACTGCGTCACCGGGTGGTGCGCCAAGGCCGTCAAGGCGCACTCCGTGCGCTCCGTCTTCGACGGCTTCGTCTTCGACGGCGCGGAGGACCAGGACCTCAAGCGCCTCGTGCGCAAGAACCGCCTGAGGTCGCTCTACCGGCAGGCGTGCTCGAGCGCCCTCACCTACGGCGTGTCGGCCATGACCGTCATGAAGGGCAGACCGGGCCAGCCCGCGGCGATGGTGCGCGTGTTCAGCGCGAACCAGTTCTGCTGCCTGTGGGACAAGGACGAGGGCCGCATCCGCTGCGGCGTCGTCCTAGCCGACGTCGACCGGTCGGGCAACGCCTCCCGCTACGTGTGCCACTTCCGGGACGCGGTGCTCACGCTGGTGCGCATCGGCTCGGGCGGCGGCCCCTACGAGTGGGACTGCGAGGTGGAGCCGAACCCCATGGGGCGGCCGCTCATGGAGGTGCTCACCTACGACCCCGACCCCGACCGCCCGCTTGGCCACTCGATGCTCACGCCCGAGGTCCGTGGCATCGTCGACAAGGCCATGCGCGACGTTTTGCGCATGGAGGTCGGCGCGGAGTTCTTCACGTTCCCGCAGCGATACATCCTCGGCGCCAAGGACGACCTCTTCTCGGTGAAGGACGGGGACGGGGACGAAGGCGGGGACGAGGGCGGCGACAGCGTGCCGTCGCCCATAGCCAAGTTCAACGCATACGTCGGGTCGTTCCTCGCCATCACCAAGGACGAGGACGGCGACGTCCCGACCGTGGGGCAGTTCGCCGCCCCGACCGCCGACAACTTCACGCGCGTGTTCGAGAACGACGCACAGCGGTTCTCCGGCGCGACCAACGTGCCGCTGGCGCAGCTGGGCGTGCTGTCGAACACGTACACGTCCTCGGACGCCCTGGGCGCGGCGAACGACCCGCTCATCCTCGAGGTGGAGCAGATCAACGAGCACAACGCCGAGGCGCTCGAGACGATCGCGCAGATGATGATGGCGGTCAAGGACGACGTCCCGATAACAAGGCTCACCGACGAGCAGTGCGCCGTCCAGGCGTGCTTCAAGGACCCCTCGATGCCGACCATCGCCGCGCGCGCCGACGCCTGGACGAAGCTCGGCGCCGCGGACGAGAGCATGGTGGGCACCCGCGTCTACTACGAGGGCGTGGGCCTGTCCCAGCCGACCATCGACCGCCTGGAGCGCGAGAAGCAGCAGGGCGGCGCCATCGCGTCGCTCAACGCCATGGCAGAGACGATGGCCATCGAGGCCGCGAAGGCCGCGGCCCTGCCGCCAGCCGGCGGTGAGGCGGAGTGATACCGCGCGAGGACTTCGACCGCTACGCCCGCGCGCTCGGCATCAACGCCGACCTGCTGCAGGCAGCCATCGCGCAGGCGATAGACGAGTGCTCGAGCCTCTACGGGGAGGAGCTCTACCGGGCGCTGTCCCGCACCTACGCCGCGCTCGTGGCCAAGTTCGGCTCGTTCGCGGCCGCCGCGGCCGTCGAGTTCTACGCCGCCATGCGCTCGGGCGCCGGACCGGCACAGGGATACGAGCCGCGGCAGTTCGACCCCGGCCACGGCGGGCTCCTAGCGAGCGACGTCGACGAGGCGCTGCGGGCTTCCGCGCCCGCCGTGGCGCTCGCGGCGAGGGCCGTGCAGCGCGCCATGGGCTACGCGGACGCCACGATCCAGGGCAACGCCATGGCCGACCCCGCGCACCCGCGCTGGGCGCTGGTGCCGCACGCGGGCGCGTGCGACTGGTGCCGGATGATCGGCTCGCGCGGCTTCGTCTTCAAGAGCTCGGCGACCGCCGGCGCCGAGCGCCACCCGAGCTGCAGGTGCATACCGGTCGCCGACTTCTCCGGCAGCCCCGCGCTCGACGGCTACGACCCGGCGGCGCTCTACGACGAGTACCGCGCGAAGCACCCCGAATGGGGCTCCCGCCGCACGGGGTCGCGCGGCCGCCGCGGCGGCGGCAAGGTAGTCGCCGCATTCGTGGACGGGAAGAGGTTCGACAGCATCGGCGACATCCAGAGGTACATGGAGGGGGCGTCGTCTCCAGACGACCTAAAGGCCCGCATGGCCACCGCGAACAGGGCGGGTCTGGCCATGGGCTTCAAGCCCGGGAGCCCCTACGCCAAGTCGCTCGCGCAGACCGCGGCGAGCGTGAGCAAGAGGCTCTCGGCCAAGTGAGGACGCCCCGTGGGAGGGCGGGCGCGACGCGCCATCAAGCGTCGCCGGCGAAGACACGCAACGCGCCGGCAGGAACACGAGGCCGCAGCCCGCACGGGAGGCGGCCTTTCCCATGCCAAAACACCGCCAGCGCCGCCGCATGGCGGCACGAAGCGAGCCCCGCACGGGGCGGAAGGAGTGCAAGATGCCGACCCAGCAGAACACCGTCACCGAGACCAACCCCGTCGAGCCCCCGCAGCCGGCCGCGCCCGCGCAGCCCGGCGCCGGCCAGGAGCCCGGCGCGCCGCAGGAGCCGCCGGCGATCGACTGGAAGGCCGAGGCCGAGCGATTCAAGAAGGAGTCCCGCAAGTGGGAGGCCCGGGCCAAGGAGAACAAGGGCAAGGCCGACCTGTGGGACGCGCAGGGCGCGCAGGCGCCCACCGTCGAGTCCCTCAACGACGAGCTCAACGACCTGAAGGGACGCCTCGCCGCGTCCGAGGCCGAGCGCGAGCGCGAGCGCACGCTGGCTCGTGTGTCGCAGGCCACCGGCGTTCCCGCCGCGCTCATCCACGGCGACGACGAGGAGTCGATGACGGAATCGGCCAAGGCCGTCGCCGACTTCGCCGAGTCGCGCCAGCCGGGCTACCCGCTCGACAAGGGCGGATCCGGCGGAGGCAAGAAAGTGAACAGGGAGTCCATCGAGTCCATCAAGGACCCCGCCAAGCGCATCATGGCCCGCGCCGCGCACATGGACCTCTACAAATAAGAAAGGGGCAAACATGCCCGTACCCGCAAACATCTCCGACTCCACGGCCATCAACGCCTCGATGGACCAGGAGTTCATCCGCAACTTCGAGGGCGACCTCGACCGCCTGCTCGAGGTCCTCGGCATCTTCGGCGCCGAGACCATCGCCGCCGGCACCACGCTCAAGATGCTCAAGGTGACCGGCGAGCTCAACAACTCCAAGACCGCCGGCTCCAAGGAGTCCGCCACCGGCGACACCGCCGTCCAGCTGGGCTCCAGCTCCGGCACCGCCTACGTCGAGGGCGACGAGGTCGCGCTGTCCAAGTTCACCGCCACCTACGAGCCCGTGGGCGAGGCCGAGGCCTTCCCGTACCGCCGCATGACCACGCACAAGGCGATCCAGAAGTCCGGCTACGTCAACGCCGTGCTCAGGACCGACAAGCACATGGCCTCGCTCGTGCGCCGCAGCATCGTCTCGCAGTTCTTCTCCTTCCTGCTCAAGGGAACGGGCACGGCGACCGGCAAGGGCCTGCAGGCCTGCGCCGCCGCCGTCGACGCCAAGCTCGGCAACACCCTCGAGACCAACGGCGACGCCGCCGAGCGCGTCGTCCACTTCATCAACCGAGACGACGCCGCCGACTACCTCGGCACCGCGACCATCACCGACCAGAACCTGTTCGGCCTCACCTACCTCGAGAACTTCCTGGGCCTCTCGGGCGTCTTCCTGACCAACCAGGTCGCCAAGGGAACCATGATCGCCACCCCCGCCGACAACATCCGCATCTTCGGCGTCGACTTCGGCGAGCTCGCGACCTCCGGCCTCACGTACACGGTCTCCGACTCCGGCCTGATCGGCGTCGCGCACACCCCGGCGTACGACCACGTGTCCGTCGAGACCAACGTGCTCGCCGGCGCGACGTTCTTCCCCGAGGTGAAGGACTACATCGTGAAGGGAACCATCTCCGCCAAGTAAGGAGGCCACCGTGGACGAATACTCGTTCGCGACGGTCGACGAGTACCGAATCGACACCGGCGACGCGGCGACCCCCGACGAGCGCGTCGCCGCCGAGCTGTCGCGGCAGAGCGCGAAGCTCCGCGCGACGCTCGACATCGGCAGGACCCGCGCCCTGACGGGGGACGCGGCGGCGCTGGCGCGGGACCTCGTGACCGACGCGGCCCGCAAGAAGCTCGTGCAGCCGGCCTGCGCGCCCATGGGCGTGGAGGACCTCACCGGCGTCTCGCAGTCGAGCTTCACGGCCAACGGGTTCCAGGGGAGCTTCACGTTCCAGAACCCGAGCGGGACGGCCTACTTCGACCGCTCGACGCTCACCGCGCTCAAGAGGCTCCTCGGGCGCGGCCAGCGCATCGGCACCGTGTGCCCGAACTACGGGGGCAGGCCGTGATGGGCGAGGAAGTGACGGTGCTGTCGAGCAGGGAGACGGGCAGGGACGCCATGGGGGAGCCCACCGTCGAGTGGGACCCCACCGTCGTCCCGGGGTGCCTCGTGAGGCCCCTGGCGGGCTCGGACGCGGGGGACGCCGTCCGACCGGAGGGCATCGTGGCGAGCTACTCCATAGCGTTCCCCAAGACGTACGCGGGGCCGCCGCTGGCGCGCTGCCGCATCGCCCTGACGGGGCGCGGCATGCCCGCAGACCCCGACACCGCGCTGCTGGTGGTCGGTTCCCCCGACATCACATCTCCCTGCCCCACGGCGTGGAACATGACGGCGACGGCGGGGAGGGCCCATGGCTGACAAGATCAAGTTCGGGCGCTTCGTCCACAGCGACGCGGGCGTCATCGCCGTCACGAAGGGCGCGGGCGTCCGCACCTTGGTGGCGGTCGAGACCGCCCGCCTCGCGGCGAAGGCCAACGCCGCGGCCGCGTCGCACCACGTGCCGTCGGGTTACCGCAGGTCTCTCGAGAAGAAATACCCGGGGACATTCGACAGCGCCCCCTACGTGGGCGTCGTCAAGTCGGGCTCCTTCGACACCCTCGGCGTCGTTCGCGCCGCGACCCCGGCCGGCGCATTCGACCAGAACCGCAACCACACGCTCGACCACCTGCTCTAAGGAGGGAACGTGCCGAGACTCAACGTAATGGGCGAGCTCAGGGCGATCCTCGAGTCCGCCTTGGACGGCGTGCCCGTTCAGGTCAACCTGCCCGGGGAACGGCCGGGGACCGTCGTGGTGGTCCGCCGGTGCGGGGGCGCGCGGCAGGACGCGCTCGTCGACTCGCCCCAGGTTGAGGTGCTCATGTGGGCGCCCACCGAGGACGAGGCCGAGGATATCGCCGAGCGCGTGGGCGACGCCATGTCGCGCCTGCCGTTCGCGCGGGGCTTCTGCGCCTGCGAGGAGCTCGAGATGCGGACCGACTACGACTACCTCGCCCGGTCCCCGCGCTGGTACGCGCTGTACCGACTGAAGACATACCAACCGAAAGAAGGATAAATGGCATCCAACAACGAAGAGGCCAAGGTCGCCCTCGCCTCCGTGGACGCGACCCCGGCAGCCGACATCGACCCCTCGCTCGTAACCACCGGCTCACCCGTCGAGGGCGGCTGCGTGTACACGAGCTTCAAGGCCAAGCCGACGCTCCCGGCCGACGCCACGACCAAGATCTCCACGCTCACCGACCTCGTGTCGCTGGGCGACCTGTCGCCCGACGGCTTCACGGCCTCCAAGGGCGTGACGGTCAACGAGTTCAAGGGCTGGCACCAGTCCATCGTGCTCACCAAGGTCTCCGAGGAGAAGCACCAGTACAAGATGGTCTTCATCGAGTCCGTCCGCTCCTCCGTCGCCAAGCTGCGCTACGGCGCCGACAACGTGGAGACGAACGAGGACGGAACGTTCAGCCACATCAAGGCCGTCGCCAACTCCGACGTGCGCGTCCCGCTCGTCATCGACGAGCTCGAGGACACGGGCAACCTCCGTCGCACCGTCATCCCGCGCGTCTCCATCGACTCCTATGACGACGTCGAGCACAAGCCCGGCGGCCTGGTCCAGTACGGCTTCACCTTCACGGTCCTCAAGACCGCCGACAAGCCGCTGTTCGACATCTACCGCGCAAAGCCCGCCGCGTAGGCGAAGGCGACATAACGAGACCGCCGCCCCGGCACTGCCGGGGCGGCCCTTTACCTAGGAGGAAATGATGAACAAGGACTACCTGGCAATGATGGACGAGGGCGAGCTCGAGGCATACGCCAAGGTCCTCGGCTTCACGACCGCCGCCGTGCAGACGGCAGCGGACAAGACGAAGCTCATCGAGCAGAAGCGCGGACGCCGCGCCGAGCTGACCGTGCTCGGCATCGACATGAGCATCCCCGTCAAGCGCGCGCACGACCGCCGCTTCATCGACGCCATAAACAAGGAGGACCGCACGACCGAGGAGCTCGACGGGGCGTTCCGCTTCCTCCTCGGCGACGAGCAGTACGCGAGCCTCATGGAGGCCGTGACCGAGGACGACGGCACTCAGGACGACGACGCGCTGGGCTACGCATACAACAAGCTGCTCTACTCGGCCGAACTAAAAAACTTCTAGAGCTCGCCGACCTCGAGGAACGCCACCTGCCCCTGCTCAGGCACGACTTCAGGGCCTACTACGGCTGCTGCTACGACGAGGTCGGCGCCGCAGAGGCGTACGACCTCGTGAGGACGCTGCCCGACGGCTCGCTCACCGTGGCGGCCCTGCACCCGGAGCGCAGCTGGACCCGGGAGCAGCACCAGGCGGCGGACATCGTGGACAGCGTCTACGCGGCGGCGACCGCGCTGCTCGGCGGCAAGGCATCGGAAGCCCCGAGGGTGCCCCGCCCGCGGGACGTGGCCGCCGCCGGCGCCGCGGCAGAGCGCGCGGCGTCGGTCCGCGCCCGCATCGAGAACACCGAGTGGGTGGAGGTGACGGATGGCTGAGATCGGACGCGTGGACCTGCTGATCGTCCCCAGGTTCGACAACCTCACCAAGTCGGTCGAGTCCGCGCTCGGCAAGTGCGAGGGGCAGGCGAGCAAGTCCGGCTCCAGCCTCGGCAAGAGCACCGGCTCCGGGTTCGGGAAGGGGCTGGCCGGCTCCGGCGCGATGATAGGCGCCTTCTCGACGCTCACGTCGAAGGCCATGGACTCCATCTCGTCCCATGTCGGGTCGGCGATCAGCCGCTTCGACACGCTCAACAACTACCCGAAGGTCATGCAGTCCCTCGGGTACTCCGCCGATTCCGCCAACGCTTCCATCGGCAAGATGTCCGACCGCCTGTCGACCCTGCCCACCAGGCTCGACGACATGGTCTCGGTCGTCCAGGGCATCACCGCCACGGTCGGTGACCTCGACAGGGCCACCGACGTCGGACTCGCGCTCAACGACATGCTCATCGCCTCGGGCAGCTCGACCCAGCTGTGCTCGGCGGCGATGGAGCAGTTCCGCCAGATCCTCTCCAAGGGCAAGCCCGAGATGGAGGACTGGCGCTCGCTGACGACGGCCGCGCCGGGCCAGATGGACCAGCTGGCGAAATCCATGCTCGGCCCCACGGCAAACGCCAACGACCTGTACGCCGCGCTCGGCGGCGGGGGCAAGGACCCGACCATCACGCTCGACCAGCTCATGGACAAGATGGTCGAGCTCGACACGCAGGGCGGCGCGAGCTTCGCGTCCTTCAAGGACCAGGCCGAGACCGCTGCCGGCGGCGTCCAGACGAGCGTCCAGAACATGTCGAACGCCGTCACGAAGGGCGTCACCGGGACGCTCGAGGCGGTCGGCAAGAACAACATCGCCGGGGTACTCGACGACGCGAAGGGCGCCGTGAACGGCTTCTTCAAGGTCGTCAACGGAGGCGTCTCCGCGTCGATGCCGGTGGTCAAGCAGCTCTACGGCGGGTTCAAGAGCCTGGCGCCCGAGATCGTCTCGGGCGCGGCGGGCATCGCGGCGTGGCAGAAGGCGGTGCCCATCCTCTCCGGCGTCGCGAGCGGCGTGGGCAAGGCAACCGAGGCGTTCAAGCTTGCCCGCGGGGGCGCCGGCACGTTCGCCGAGGCGCTCGATGCGGTGGGCATCGGCTTCAACCCGGTCGCGATCGGCTGCACCGTCGCGGCCGCCGGCATCGGTATACTCATCGAGAAGCAAGTCGAGTGGCAGGCCCGCACGGACGCGCTGAACAAGGCCACGACCGGCCTGGTCGACGCGGCCTCAAACACCGTGGCGCTCGAGTCCTACGCCGGCAGGGTCGAGAACGTGGGCAAGAAGTCCAGCTTCTCCGCCATGTCCGTCGACGAGCTCGCCGAGTCGATCGGCAAGCACGTCGACGCCATGAACGAGAACACGAGGGCCGCCGAGTCGCAGATCGCGCAGCTCAACACCGCGCAGCAGATCATCGACAACTATGCCGGCAAGACCGACCTGTCCACCGACGCCCAGGGCAGGCTCACGTGGGCGCTGCAGCTGCTCAACGACCAGCTCGGGCTCAACATCTCGGCGCAGGACGTGGCGAACGGGCAGTACATCGACGCTGACGGCAACGTCAAGAACCTCAAGCAGTCCATCGACGAGCTCGTCGCCTCCAAGAAGAAGGACGCCGAGGTGAACGCCCTCACGGCGAACCTCACCGAGGCGTACCAGGCGCAGTCCGAGGCGGCCGACACGCTCGCCTCCAAGACGAAGCCCTACCAGGACCGCCTCAAGGAGCTGGCGAGGAGCTATCCGGAGCTCACCAAGGGCGAGCTCGAGGCGCTCGCCTGCACCGAGAAGGTCGGCAGGGAGTACAACGAGGCGAAGAAGCAGTTCGACTCCACCTCGGAGAGCATCGATTTGCTCAACGGCAAGCTCGGCGACGCGAGCCTGACCACGCAGGAGGCCGGCAGCACCTTCGAGCACTTCGCCCAGGCGCAGCTCACGCTCTTCCAGGCGCAGCTCTCGGCCAACGGCGAGACCCTGTCCGCCGTCTCCGGCTCGCTCACGCAGCTCGGCGTCGACACCGAGCAGCTGGCGAGCCTCAGCGACGACCAGCTCGCCAGGCTGGCGCAGGACTACGACGGCACCGCCCGCTCCATCGTCGACGACCTCGACGGGTGGGGCGTCTCGATGGACGAGGGCGCCGCCTCGACGGTCCGCGCGGCGAGCCAGATCCAGGCCGCGCTCGAGGACATGGGCGGCAAGCTCAAGAAGGCGTTCTCGAAGGAGAACATCGACTTCGGCGCGTTCTCGGACGCCTGCGCCGCGGCCGGCGTGTCGACCGAGACGCTCAACAGCATCGGCTCGGCCAACCTCGCCGCGCTCGCCAGCAACTTCAACGGCAACATCGACCAGATGGTCTGGGCTGTCCAGAACTACAACGCGCAGCCCATCGTCGACAAGAACGGCAACGTGACCGTCGACCAGACCCAGCTCATGGACGCCCAGGGCAACGTGTACACCTGGAACGGCTCGCAGCTGATGGACAAGAACGGCGTCGTCGACGTGAGTGTCGGCGACCTGCGCGACGCCCAGGGCAACCTCGTGACCTGGAACGGCACGGCGCTCCAGTCCAAGAGCGCGAAGACAAAGGTCGACAAGAAGGAAGTCGACAGGGCGCAGACCTCGGTGGACAAGCTCAACGGCACCAAGCTCAAGAGCAAGGAGATGACCGCCAAGGCGAGCTACGGGACGCTGCCGAAGTGCCAGTCCGCCATGCAGGCGGTGATGAACGAGCCGTTCCACTCAAGGTCGGCGACGATCACCACGACCTACGTGACCGTCAACAGGACACGCAACGAGAAGGCCGCAGGCGGCATACGGCATGCCGAGGGCGGTATCCGAATGCACGCGCACGGCGCCATCGTCGACGCGCCGGTGACCGGCTACCCGCTCGACTGGGTGGGCGAGGACGGCGCCGAGGCCATCGTGCCGCTCACCAACCGAAGGTACTCGGAGCCGTTCGCGGCGACTATCGCCGAGCAGATGGCGCGGCTCGGCGGCCAGCGCGGCGACGTCTACAACATCTACCTCGACGGGTCGGCACTCGAGGTCGACGAGCGCGTCGCGGAGGCTCTCAGGGCGCTGGTATCCGAACTCAAGAGGACCGTCAGGACCGGAAGGGGGTAGCAGGTGGCCTACAAGGAGCTGAGCAGGAACAAAGTCAAGTACTACTCGATCAGCCTCTCCACATCGGTCTCCAACGTCGACGACACCACGGCCCGCATACACTGGACCGCCACCGTCGATTTTGGCAACTGGTACTACTACGGCGTGCGCCTCCACGTCAAGGTCGGCGGCGTCTGGCGCGCGTCGGGCGATGGCTACACCACCAGCAGCTACGCCCGCGCCGTCACCGTCAGCGGGTACACCGACGCGGAGCGCAAGGACAAAGACTACGACGTCTGGGTCGAGGCGTACACCGAGTCCGTGTCGGTGGGCGGCTACGGCGGGGTCGGCGCGACGGCCTCCTGCGGCGAGGGCGCCAGAATCAAAAAGGTCCCGGCATACGAACCCGCGGCCCCGACCGACCTCAGGGTGGATTGGCTACACTGATGTGGACAGTTCCGGGAGGGGCGCGAGAGACGGGAGGGCCGTATATGAGGGACCCCAGGC
>NZ_JAQLEM010000030.1 GCF_028209885.1 Collinsella aerofaciens
GCCTGGGGTCCCTCATATACGGCCCTCCCGTCTCTCGCGCCCCTCCCGGAACTGTCCACATCAGTGTAGCCAATCCAAGGACACGGTCGGCGGGTTTTGGTCCTCGGGTCCCTCGGTCACCTCATACTCGAGGGGGTCGGTGGTGAAGGTCGGACAGTCGAGCCCCTTCTCCTCGGCATACGTCGTGTCGTAGACATCGGTAACCCATCCAAGACTATCGGTCACGCCGAGGCCGATGATCCGGTACCTGCAGGGCCGGTCGCTCGGGGAGGTGGAGATATCGAAGCCCGCGGTCGTGTTGCCGGTCGACGAGAAGGCGAGACGGGAACTGATTCCATGGTCTCCGGTATCGTTTTCGACAAGGACTTCGACTATGGGCGTGACGGACCGTACCCCGTCAGGGTCATCGACGCTATAGCCGACATGCAGCGTGGAGCCGGCCGTGACTGTCGTCGCGGATATCGTCACGTTGGAGATGCTGGGCGGGTTCGGGTCCGACGCGGCTAGGGCGGTTGAGGGCAAAGCAAGCGCTACGGTGGCGGACAGCGAGGCGAGCAGGCTAAGCGCGAAGCGCCTGGAGAATTTCAAGGAGGTCATTGGTGGTGCCGATCTTCCATAATTGTTGCAGCGATACCAGTATATCTTTGGCCCATGCTAGCCAGATGTTCTTTCCGCGAACGGCTCGTTAGTTTAGAGACGGCATATGGACGCCTGTCTCGTCCACGTTTCTCGTAAGGGCGATTATAAGGACATGAAGAGACTTTCTCGGAACAATCAATTGGGGATATCAAAGAAATGCTGGACGCCTCCTGATCGCTCAATGCCTTTGAGGTGAAATGCGGCGCATCGGCTACGTTGTTGAGATCATTTATCGAGCGATACGTCATTCCAGCTGAGGCCACCGTCATGAGGCTTCTGTTCCTACACCCCCCGCAATCCCGCGCGCGGCACCCAACAGCTCGTACTCCCTCTCGCTCCACTGGCACAGCTCGGCAGTCTCGACGGCGTCGCGACACAGGTCCAGAAACACCTCAGCTCCCTCGCAGAAGCACTCGCGGGCAAAGTCACCCGAACCGCTTGCGACGCACGTGCCGTCGGCAAACAGCTTCCAGCTAGACAGCTCGCGCGAGTCGTCTCCAAGCAGCTTGATCTGCAGTACGTGCGGGTCGCCGGCGGTGTAGAGCTCTTTCTCGAGCGCCTGCACGGTAAAGCGCATCTGGTGGGGGAGACTGCTCTTGACCATGGCCGAGGCATAGCCGTTCGGCTTGTCCAGAAGATGCATTCGTTTTGGCTTGGCTGCCAGGTTGTGGAAGTTGCGCTCACTGCGCACGGAGAAATTGTCCATACGGACTCCTTTCATCGATATTGGCAGGGCCACCGTGCCTCTTGGCCGGTTGGCGTCGGGATCGTGGAGCCAACTCTCTACCCCGACTCTGGATAAAACGCGCCCGCTCCTTGCGGGCACGATGGGGTCTATCAACGTGTACGGACAGAAATCAAGCGCCATCCGCGAAATGACGCGCGGATGGCGTTGGTTTCCCAAGTGATTATTCGGCTTCCATCCGGAAAAGTGTCGAAATCAGCCGTGTAAAAGTACGGAAAAGAGTCGAAATAGGCACCTTAAAACTTCGGAAAAGTGTAGCTGGATGACAAAACAGCACTTAGAAGCCGGTGCTGGATGCGGGATCCTGCGGCCGCCTTCAGCCCTCGCTACTCGTCGTCCCCGTCGTTGGGGTCGCCCTTGAGGGTGTTGATGTCCAGGTACTGGTTATCGTCCTCTTTTTGCTGGGTCTCCGACTCCGCTTGGGTGGGGCCACGGAACAGCTGGAATCCCTCAAACGCAATGACGCCGAACAGGGCAATGACAATGGCGATAAAGGCAACCTTGACTGCCTGCGGAAATTCCGAGAAACGCAACGCCTTTTCCTCGGCGTAATAATCGGCGAAGCGCTCTTCGCCCGTGCTTTTGGTATACGCCGGTGCGGACGCGGCCTCCGGGTCATATTCCGGTGCAGGCGTGGCAGTGTACGGATCGTTGAGATAATCGCTCGATGCGGTGCCATAATCCTCGGTCTCGATGCGACTGGTGCCAGCATAGTCATCGGAATAATCGGAATATGCCGCACCGCCCTCATAGTCCGCGGCGCTCGTGTTGGCGGCAAAAAGCGGGTTAACTGGAACGTCGAGCGCCGGCATGCCGGTGGAGGTCTCATCCAGATCGGCTGCAGTCCAGGAATCGTAGGCAACCTGATGGGCGACGGGCTCATCGAGCCTTGCAACCGGAGGCTTGCGTGCCGCAGGAACAGGCAACTGCTGGGCGCTGTATATAACGGTGCTGTCGGCCGATTTGCCCTTCGTCGCTGCAGCGAGAAATGCCGCCGTCTCGGACGGGTCGCTTGCGGGGCGGGGAGCGGGTGTGGGCGCCGAAGTGGGTGCGGGCGTAGGCACGGGCGTCGAAACAGGCGACTGCGCAGGAGTCGGCGCAGGTGCGGACTTAGGCACAAGTGCGGGATTGGGGTTTGACGGGCGAGCCCCGCCGCCCATGAGTTCGTCGGCGGTCCACGGGCGATCATCCATCACATCGTCAAGGCTCAGCGAAAACAGGTCGTCTTCACCCTCATCGAACATGCGGTGCACATGTCCACCAATTGCCGGAATCAATCCGCGACCGGTGCATGATGCCTTGCTCAACGCCATTCTGTCCCATCCTTTCGAAATACTAATGACATCGATTATATGGAACTTCCCAAGCGGCTCGGTCTTGGATTCGTGCTTTCCAGAACTCGCGCCCAAAAGGGGAGGGGCAATCCAGGCGAGTGCCTACTTGTCGCCGGCCGCCGCCTTGGCCTCATTGAGGTAGCTATAGAAGCTGTACTTGGAGATGCCAAAGAACTCGCAGGCGCGCTCGCTCGACTTGGAAATGAGGAAGGCACCGCGACGGTCGAGGTAGCCAATGGCACGAATGCGCTCGTCTTTGGTCATGAGTGCCGCGGGCTTGCCCACAAACTGCTCGCACTCGTGCAGCAGGTCCTCGAGCAGATCGCCGATGTTCTTGGTAATGGGCTCGGGCTCGGTATAGCCCGTGCCGCCGGTGCCGGTAAAGGCGTCGAGCGAACGCTCAAAAGCCTTCATAAGCGTAATGTCAAAGTTGATGCCCAAAATGCCGACGGGCTTGCCCTCGTCGTTGCGGATAAAGATGGTCGAGGACTTGAGCAGCTTGCCATCGGTGGTTTTGGTGAGGTATGGCTCGCGGTCGTGCACGTCGGTGGTGCCCTCGTGCATGGACTCAAACACAATATGGCTGGGGCCGTCACCCAGTTTGCGCCCGCTGACGTGGCCGTTTTCGATCACTACGATGGAGTGGTCCACGTCCTCGGTCTCCAGATCGTGGACGACGACTTCGCAGTTGGGGCCAAATTGGAGCGCCAGACCGTGTGCGAGGCGCTTGTAAAACTCAATCTGTGCGGGGGTCATGGGTGCCTTCCTAAAAATTAGTTTGGGCACACTTTGCCATAAACCACACTTGACCGCAAACAAATCCATCAACAAGGCAATTCATGACCGTTCGGCGGCGAAAAAGTACCGATTACGGCAACAAACAATTCGTTAGGTATGCCAATCAAAAAGTGTGATAGAACAGTGCTAACAAACTTTTTGTTTGGCATCCACATAAAAGTTCAGTCGCATGAATGGGAATGGGCTGAAACGCGTATGCGGGGGCCGGCAAGAGAGGACTTAAGGAGTTCACCGTATGGCCGATAAGATCCAGTGGGCGGGCAACACGATGCCCAAGAGCGATGACAAGCACTTGGGAATCATGAGCCTCGACCACGTGAAGAAGGCCCGTGCCTTCCACCAGTCGTTCCCCCAGTACACCGTCACTCCGCTTGCCCGCCTGGATGGTCAGGCTGCACGCCTGGGCCTTTCCAACCTGTGCGTTAAGGACGAGAGCTATCGCTTTGGCCTCAACGCCTTTAAGGTCCTGGGCGGCTCGTTTGCCATGGCCAACTACATTGCCGACGAGACCGGCAAGGACGTTGCCGACTGCACCTTCGATTACCTGACCTCCGATCAGCTTGCCAAGGACTTTGGCCAGGCTACCTTCTTTACCGCCACCGACGGCAACCATGGCCGCGGCGTGGCATGGGCTGCCAACAAGCTGGGCCAGAAGGCCGTCGTGCACATGCCCAAGGGTTCCACCAAGCCCCGCTTCGATAACATCGCCGCCGAGGGCGCCACGGTGACCATCGAAGAGGTCAACTACGACGAGTGCGTGCGCATGGCCGCCGCCGAGGCCGACGCCTGCGAGCGCGGCGTCATCGTTCAGGACACCGCCTGGGAGGGCTACGAGAAGATCCCGTCCTGGATCATGGAGGGCTACGGCACCATGGCTTCCGAGGCTGCCGAGCAGCTGCGCGAGATGGCCATCAATCGCCCGACGCACGTCTTTGTCCAGGCCGGTGTAGGCTCGCTGGCCGGCGCCGTGGTGGGCTACTTCACCAACCTGTATCCCGATAACCCGCCCACCTTTGTCGTGGTCGAGTGCGCTCCGGCCGCCTGCCTGTACAAGGGCGCTGCCGCCGGCGACGGCGACCCGCGCATCGTGGACGGCGACATGCCCTCCATCATGGCCGGCCTGTGCTGCGGCGAGCCCAACATTCTGGGCTGGGATATCCTGCGCAACCACGCCACCGCCTTCATGTCCTGCCCCGACTGGGTCACCGCTCGCGGCATGCGCACCCTGGGCGCTCCCGAGAAGGGCGACCCGCGCGTCATCTCCGGCGAGTCCGGCGCTGTGACCACCGGCCTGGTCGAGACCCTCATGCTCGATCCCGAGTACGCCGAGCTCAAGGAACTCATCGGCCTGGACAAGACGAGCTCTGTGCTCTGCTTCTCCACCGAGGGCGATACGGATCCCGACCAGTATCGCCGCATTGTTTGGGAAGGCGAATATCCCACTTGCTAATCGTTGGGGCGGAGTAAATAGGTATCGCTCCGCCACCTCACAGGTAGATTCCTTCGTTTGAAAGGTTATGAACAATGGCTAAAGAACTCGATTTCGACGCAATCAAGGCTGCTGCTGAGTCCCATCGTGCTGATATGACTCGCTTTCTGCGCGCTATGATCTCCCATCCCTCTGAGTCCTGCGAGGAGGGTGAGGTTGTCGCTTGCATCAAGGCCGAGATGGAGAGCCTTGGCTATGACGAGGTCAAGGTCGACGGCCTGGGCAACGTCATGGGCTTTATGGGCGAGGGCGACAAGATCATCGCCATCGACTCCCATATCGACACCGTCGGCATCGGCAACATCGAGAACTGGGACGCCGATCCCTATGAGGGCTACGAGACCGACGAGATCATCTACGGCCGCGGCGGCTCCGACCAGGAGGGCGGCATGGCTTCTGCTACCTACGCTGCCAAGATGATGAAGGACATGGGCCTCATCCCCGAGGGCTACAAGATCATGGTCGTCGGCACCGTCCAGGAAGAGGACTGCGACGGCATGTGCTGGCAGTACATCTACAACAAGGACGGCATTAAGCCCGAGTTCGTCATTTCCACCGAGCCCACCGACGGCGGCATCTATCGCGGTCACCGCGGCCGCATGGAGATCCGCGTCGACGTTCACGGCACCTCCTGCCACGGCTCTGCTCCCGACCGCGGCGACAACGCCATCTACAAGATGGCCGACATCATCGCCGACGTCCGCGCCCTCAACAACAACGGCTGCGACGAGTCGACCGACATCAAGGGTCTCGTCAAGATGCTCGACCCCAAATACAACCCCGAGCACTTCGAGGACGCCCGCTTCCTGGGCCGCGGCACCTGCACCGTCAGCCAGATCTTCTACACCAGCCCCAGCCGTTGCGCCGTGGCCGACTCCTGCGCCATCTCCATCGACCGTCGCATGACCGCCGGTGAGACCTGGGAGTCCTGCCTGGACGAGATCCGCAACCTGCCGGCTGCCAAGAAGTACGGCGACGACGTGAAGGTCTCCATGTACATGTACGACCGTCCGTCCTGGACCGGCGAGGTCTACGAGACCGAGGCTTACTTCCCCACGTGGATCAACAAGGAGACCGCTCCGCACGTCAAGGCCCTCGTCGACGCCCACAAGGCTATGTTTGGTGACGAGCGCATCGGCTGCGAGCCCAGCATGGACAAGCGCACCGGTCGTCCGCTGTGCGACAAGTGGACCTTCTCCACGAACTGCGTCTCCATCCAGGGCCGCTACGGCATCCCCTGCGTGGGCTTTGGCCCGGGTGCCGAGTCTCAGGCTCACGCTCCCAACGAGGTCACCTACAAGGACGACCTGGTCACCGCTGCTGCCATGTACGTGGCTGCCCTGAACCTCTACGATCCGAGCAAGGCCGATGGCGACGCCACCGTGTTCCGCGCCGGTCTGACCAACAACAAGATTGATTAGTCCCATTCCTCGATTTTGTTGAGCCGGGGGCTGCTCGTGTCCCCGGCACCCCCTGTTGACTTGGGGCCCGCGGTCGTTATCTCCCATGCTTCCTCAACGGTGGCGGGTCCTCGTCATGGTGCTCTGCATGTTCTAGCCACACGCGCATGCCGGAGCACATCTACTCATTGCGATCGTTTCATCTTTAGAAAGGACATTTCCATGGACGCTAAGTTTACCGAGCTCGTCGAGCAGCTGAACGGCCTCGATTTTAAGGGTATGTACGGCAGCGACTTCCTGCACACCTGGGACAAGACTACCGATGAGCTCAAGGCTCTCTACATCGTCGCCGACGCCCTGCGCGAGCTGCGCGAGAACAACGTCTCGTCCAAGATCTTCGACTCGGGTCTGGCCGTCTCCCTGTTCCGCGACAACTCCACCCGTACGCGCTTCTCCTTCTCTAAGGCCGCCAACCTGCTCGGCCTTGAGCTGCAGGACCTGGACGAGAAGAAGTCCCAGATCGCTCACGGCGAGACCGTCCGCGAGACCGCTACCATGATCTCCTTCATGGCCGACGTCATCGGCATCCGCGATGACATGTACATCGGCAAGGGCGACGCCTACATGGCCGAGGTCTCTGAGTCCGTGCAGCAGGCCTACGAGGACGGCGTTCTGGATCACCGTCCCACGCTCATCTCCCTGCAGTCCGATTCCGACCACCCCACGCAGTCCTCTGCCGACATGCTCTACCTCATCAACGAGTTTGGCGGCCTCGAGAACCTCAAGGGCAAGAAGGTTGCCGTCACCTGGGCCTATTCGCCCTCTTACGGCAAGCCGCTGTCCTGCCCGCAGTCGCTGATCAGCCTGCTGCCCCGCTTTGGCATGGACGTCACCCTGGCTCACCCCGAGGGCTATGACCTCATGCCCGAGGTCGTCGAGCGCGCCAAGGGCTACGCCGCCGAGTCCGGCACCACCTTTAAGCAGGTCAACACCATGGCCGAGGCCTTCGAGGGCGCCGACATCGTGATCCCCAAGAGCTGGGCTCCGTTTGCCGCCATGGAGAAGCGCACCAACCTGTACGTCGAGGGCGACGACGCCGGCATCGCAGCGCTCGAGAAGGAGCTGCTCGCCCAGAACGCCACCCATCAGGACTGGTGCTCCACGACCGAGCTCATGGAGAAGACTGCCAACGGCCAAGACACCATCTTTATGCACCCGCTGCCCGCCGACATCTCCGGTGTTTCCTGTGAGCACGGCGAGGTTAACGCCGACGTCTTCGACATGCACCGCGTGGGCATGTACAAGGAGGCCAGCTACAAGCCGTACGCCATCGCTGCCATGATGTTCCTGCAGAAGGTTGCCGATCCCGCCGCTACCCTCAAGGCCCTCGACGAGCGCAACACCGCCCGTTGGCTCCAGGCCTAAAGCCGGGTTGAGGTAAGCCATGTAAAGGGGGCGCTCTGCCAACCGGCGGGGTGCCCTTTTTTGCATCGCGGGCGTGCGGGATAAGCGCTTTCGATGTGGATGCCCGCGGCGCGAGTTATGGGTACGATGGTTTCGGGGGAGGTATCACCATGAGACTTGGATGCGTCATTATGGCTTCGGGCGAGGGCAAGCGGTTTGGCTCTAACAAGATGCTTGCCGATATCTATGGCGAGCCGCTGATTGCCCGGGCCATCGATTCGGTTCCCCGGGGCTTTGACGTCGTGGTTTCGACGCGTTGGCCCGAGGTCGCTCAGATTTGCGAGGACAAGCATTGCCCGTGCGTTCTGCACGATGGCGAGCTGCGCAGCGAAAGCGTCCGTGCGGGCCTTTCGTGGGGAGTCGAACGCAACTGGAAAGGTTGCCTCTTTTTGCCGGGCGACCAGCCGCTTGTGAGCACGGACTCTTTTGAGGCCATGGTTCGCGCGTTTGACGAGCGTGGCCGCAAACATCCGGTGCGCTTGGCGTGCAACGGTGAGCCTTCGAGCCCGGTGCTCTTTCCGGCGGAACTATTCGATGCACTCATGCGTCTTGAGGGCAAGGACGGCGGGGGCTCGATTCTCAAGGACCGTACCGACGTGGTGCTGGTCGAGGCGCGTGCCTACGAGCTGTGGGATGTCGATACCGCAGAGGGACAGCGACGCATAACGGAGCATATCGCGGCCTGCTCGTATTTTGATCGCGTGGCCAACTGTATTAATCAATAAGGAGCAACATGATCATCATCAAAAACGGCGCGCTCGTGACGCCCCAGGGGCTTCGCCGCGCCGATCTTGCCATGGAGGGCGACAAGATTGTGCGGATTGCCGCGGCGATTGAGCCGGCCGAGGGCGATACCGTCGAGGACGCCGCGGGCTGCTGGGTGTTTCCCGGCTTTATCGACGGCCACACGCACATGCAGTGCTGGACTGGCATGGATTGGACAGCCGATAGCTTTGAAACCGGCACGCGTGCGGCTGCCTGCGGCGGTACGACGACCATCGTGGACTACGCGACGGCTGATCGCGGCGTGACCATGCCCGATGCCTTGGCCGAGTGGCATCGCCGTGCCGACGGAACCTGCACGGCCAACTACGCCTTTCATATGGCACTCGCCGAGTGGAATGAACGCAACCGCGCCGATCTTTCGGCTATGCGCGAGGCGGGCGTATCGTCGTTTAAGACCTACTTTGCCTACGATCATTTGCGCCTGGACGATGCCGAGACGCTCGAGGTGCTCGAGGAGCTCAAGCGTATTGGCGGCATACTGTGCGTGCATTGCGAGAACGGTACGCTGGTGAATGAGCTGCAGAAGCGCGTGTACGAGCAGGGGATTCATGGGCCCGAGGGGCATGCGCTCAGCCGCCCGGACGTGTGTGAGGCCGAAGCCGTGAGCCGCCTGCTGTATCTGGCGCACCTGGCCGGCGACGCCCCAGTCAACGTGGTGCACCTTTCGACCAAGTTGGGGCTCGGGGCCATTCGTGCTGCCAAAGCGCGCGGGCAGAAGAATATCTATGTCGAGACCTGCCCCCAATATCTGATGCTTGACGACACCTGCTATCTGGAGCAGGGCGAGGACGGCTTTGCGGGCGCCAAGTACGTGATGAGCCCGCCGCTGCGCCATGCCGGTGACCGTGCGGCACTGCGCGAGGCGCTTGTGGCCGGCGAGATCGATACGATTGCGACCGATCATTGCAGCTTTAACCTGCACGGGCAAAAGGACCGCGGGCGCGACGATTTCCGCGCGATTCCCAACGGCGGGCCCGGCGTGGAGCATCGTCCCGTCGCGATTGCCACGAGCTTTGAGGGACAGCTGGGGCCCGAGGACCTCTGCCGCTTGATGAGCGAGAACCCGGCGCGCGTGTTTGGCATGTACCCGCGCAAGGGCTGTCTTGCCGAGGGTGCCGATGCCGACGTGTGCGTGTGGGATCCCAAGGCGCGCTGGACGATCAGTGCCGCGACGCAGCATCAGGCTGTGGACTACACGCCGCTCGAGGGTTTTGAGGCACATGGCCGCGCCAAGGCTGTGTTTGTGAACGGCGTGCTGGTGGCGCGCGATGGCGAGCCCACCGGAGCCCAACCCGGCCGCTACGTCCCCCGCTAACAGGAAGATCACCGGATTCCCCTCCGCAGTTGCGGTGAAATACGGACTGTTTGCGGCCGTTTGGCGGCCAAACAGTCCGTATTTCACCGCAACTGAGGAGATGGGGCCGGCTACTTGAGGCTGCTGGCGACGACGGGGTGGTCGAGAGCTGCCTCGAAGCGGTCGGCCATCGTGGGGTCGCTGAGCGTGTCGACTTGGTTGAGCATGATGCGGGCATTGTTGAGGTTCAGCATCCGCAGCTCGGCATTGAGCACCTGGGCGACGCGCTCTGGGGTGGCAGTGTCGGTGAGCTCGCAGCCGCAACGCTCGCAAAAGAGCTCGGGGCGGTGGACAACCTCGGCGACGGGTTTGCCCAGTCCCGAGGCGCCGACGACCCAGACAACGTTTGCCGTGGCGACGGGAATTACCGGCTCCCAGGCGGCATGCGCCTTGAGCGGGAGTCGCTTGCTACCGTCTGCCTCGGCCAACACATAGTCAAAGCGCTGTGCCAGCTCGCCGAGTGGCTCGGCGGGGGCGGAGAGCTTGCCTGTCTCCGGGTCCAAGATGCCTGCCTGGCAGATGCCTCCGCGTGCAAGCCCCGCGCAGGCCTCGCAGGTGCAGCCTGGGGCGTGTGGGGCACCTGGCTTCCAAGGCGCGGCGTCCAGGCGACGATTCGACCCGTCCCATGGCACGCCGGCAACGGGAAGCATATGCGTGGTGGTGCAGAGGAGCACGCGGCCGCCAGCGCGCATGAGCTCAAGACCCAGCGTTTTGAGCAACGTCGACTTGCCGCCGCTGCCGATAATCGCGGTAATGCCCGGCTCGATCCTGAGCGCCGAGGCAAGATTGCCGCTAACCGTTTCCATCTGTTCACCGCCGTATAATACTGTGATAATAAATAATCATCAGAGTAGCGGTCGAACCGCTTTTGCTCTGCTCAAACCGTAGCATAGGGAGGTGCCCCGGGAATGCTCGTTTATGTTCGCGGCGCCGGCGATATCGCCACGGGTGTCGCCGCTCGCTTGGTGCGCGCCGGCGTGTCGGTCGTTATGGCCGATATCGCGGTTCCCACGTGCATCCGCCGCACAATCAGTTTTTGCGAGGCTATTCGCCTGGGCGAGGTCCAGGTCGAGGGCATTCGCGCTCGCTTGGCGCAGACGCCGGCAGAGGCGCTCGAGATTACCCAAGCGGGGGATGTTGCCGTCGTGGTGGACCCTCAGGCCAAGATGCTCGATGAGCTTAAACCCGCGGCTGTGGTCGACGCGATTCTGGCCAAGCGCAACCTGGGCACCACGCGCGACATGGCGCCTACCGTCATCGCCGTGGGGCCGGGCTTTACCGCGCCGGTCGATTGCGACGCCGTGGTCGAGACCATGCGCGGGCATTTCCTGGGCCGTGTCATTACCCAGGGTTCGCCCCAACCCAACACGGGCGTGCCGGGCATTATCGCTGGCTATGGCAGAGAGCGCGTTATCCACAGCCCCGCCGCCGGCGTGTTTCGGTCCGACCGCGCGATCGGCGACATCGTGAGCGCCGGAGACGTGATTGGCTACGCGGGCGATTCGCCCATGTGCACGCAGATCGATGGCTGTCTGCGCGGGCTTTTGGCGAACGGCGTGCAGGTGACTGAGGGCTTTAAATGCGCCGATGTCGATCCGCGCGGCGATGCCAGCTATATCAACTACATTTCGGACAAGGCGACGTCGGTCGGCGGCGGCGTGCTCGAGGCACTCGCTATGCTTACCGATATCTTTAGAGGATAGAAGGCGGCAATGGAAAAGCTCGATGCTGTGAATGCGGCGCTTGTCGCCCTGCGTGCTGGCGAGACGTGCGAGCTCGTGGTCGTGGCCGGCACGGCGGGGTCGTCGCCGCGCGGCGTGGGCGCCTGGATGGCCGTCTTTGCCGACGGTAGCCAGGCGGGCACCATCGGCGGCGGCAAGATCGAGCTTTTTGCGCTGGACGAGGCGCGAGAGCTGCTGGCCGCGGGGCAATCGCGTCTGGTCCGCTACACCATGGGCGGCGAGAACTCCGATACCGGTATGATCTGCGGCGGAGCCATCTGCCTGTGCTATCTGCATCTGGATGCGATCCAGGCACCGTTGTTCCAGGAAATTGCCGACGTCTTGACGTATCGACGTATCGGCGACTTCGTCATCGACTTTGAACCGTTTATCGCGAGCGCGCTCGAGGGCGATGTGGCCGAGTACCATGGCGAGGAATCGCGCCGCACCATTGCGGGCTGCCCCGGGCTTTCGCTGGTGGAGGAGGGGAGTAAGGTCACCTACACCAACGCGGCCTCTGAGATTCCCGCGGCGCACATCGAGACGCTCTGCCCCGAGGGCCTGACCTATATCTTTGGCTGCGGCCACGTGGGCGCCGCGACGGCGCGGGTGCTTACGGCGGCGGGCTTTGCCGTCGTGGCGTGCGACGACCGCCCCGGCACGCTGACCCCCGATTGGGTGCCCGGTGTCTACGACCGTCGTCTGGTCGACTACAAGAGCCTGAGCGAGCTGTGTCCCATCGGTCCGCGCGACTTGGTGGTCGTCGCCACGGCGGGTCACAAGTCCGATATCGACGTGGTGATTCAGGCCATGCGCGCCAAGCCTGCCTACCTAGGCTGCCTGGGATCGCGTCGCAAGACGGCCTTTGTGCGCGCCCGCCTGGAGCAGGAGGGCTTTACGCAGGAGCAGATCGACGAGCTGCACCTGCCGATCGGCGTTGCCATTCAGGCCGAGGACCCCGAGGAGATTGCCATCTCCATCGCCGCCGAGATGATCCACCTGCGCCGCACCAAACTCGTCCCCCGCAAGCGCTAGTCGCATCCTCATCAATAAGTTGCGGTGAAATACGGATTGTTTAAGCCTGTTAGGTTGCCAAACAGTCCCTATTTCACCGCAACTGCTTTTTGGGACCCATTTGTGCGGGGGAGTTGTGGAGTTGTGCAGGCAGACGAGGTTTTTCTGGAAATACACACCCAATGCGCGTATAGTACCGATTGTTTTGTCGGCTCCTGCTGCGTCGAGTCCAAACCGCGAAATGCCATGAGCGGCGCGGATGCAGCCAGGAGGCACGAGGACAACCCATCGTGGCCACGCCCCGTGCTTAAAACCCCAAGAAGGAGTGAACAATGGCAGAAGAGAAGTATGTGCCGCGTCTGAAGACCAAGTACAACAACGAGGTCAAGCAGCAGCTTCAGGACAAGTTCCAGTACGAGAACGTCATGATGATCCCCAAGTTTGAGAAGATCGTCGTGAACATGGGTGTCGGCGAGGCCGCTACCGATTCCAAGGCCATCGACGGTGCCGTGCGCGACCTGCGCGCCATCACCGGCCAGCAGCCGATGATCACCCGTGCCCGCAAGTCTATCGCTACCTTCCGCCTGCGCGCTGGTATGCCGATCGGCTGCAAGGTTACCCTGCGTGGCGACCGTATGTGGGAGTTCTTCGATCGTCTGACCTCCGTCGCAATCCCCCGTATCCGCGACTTCCGCGGCATCTCCGCCAAGAGCTTCGACGGCCGTGGTAACTTCTCCATGGGCGTCACCGAGCAGCTCATCTTCCCCGAGATCGACTTCGACTCCGTCGATCACCAGCGTGGTATGGACATCACTTTCGTGACCACCGCCAACACCGATGAGGAGGCCAAGGCCCTTCTGGACGCCTTCGGTTTCCCGTTCAAGAAATAGGTTCACCTGCCCTATAAGCGCCGTTCCCACAAGGGGGCGGCGCTTGGGGCGAACAATACTCTATGTGAGGAGGATATAAGTGGCTAAGACATCGATGATCGTCAAGTGCAATCGCAAGCAGAAGTTCTCTACTCGTGAGTACACGCGCTGCCAGCGCTGCGGCCGTCCGCACTCTGTGTACCGCAAGTTCGGCCTGTGCCGTGTCTGCTTCCGCGAGCTTGCACTCAAGGGCGAGCTTCCCGGCGTTAAGAAGGCCAGCTGGTAAGTCACTACCAGCGTTTCAAGCATCAGTTTGGAACAGGGAAAACGCGCTAAATAGGCTTTGCCGTTAAGGGCGGCGAAGAACCAAGAGCACGTGTTCATCAAGAACGAAGGAGAATCTGTATGAACCTTACAGACCCGATCGCAGATATGCTTACGCGCATCCGTAACGCTAACTCTGTGAACAAGGCCACGGTCTCCATGCCGAGCAGCAAGAAGCTCGTCGAGATCGCTCGTGTTCTGCACGAGGAGGGCTACATCGAGGGCTACGATGTCGAGGACACCGTTCCCCAGAAGACTCTGCACATCACGCTTAAGTATGGTCCCAAGAAGGCTAAGGTCATCAACGGCATCCGCCGCATTTCCAAGCCGGGCCTGCGTAAGTACACCGGCGTTGCCGACATGCCCCGCGTCCGCGGTGGCCTTGGTACCGCCATTATTTCCACCAGCCATGGCGTCATGACCGACCGCGATGCTCGCAAGCACAACGTCGGCGGCGAGATCATCGCTTACGTCTGGTAATTCGCTCGGTAGGTAGAAGGAAAGGAGATCACCGTGTCTCGTATCGGTAATAAGCCTGTCCAGATTCCCGCCGGAGTCGAAGTGGCAGTCAACGGCAACAACGTTGTCGTCAAGGGCCCCAAGGGCCAGCTCGAGCTCGATGTTTTTGAGAAGCTCACCATCAACGTCGAGGACAACGTCCTCACCGTTTCCCGTCCCGACGACGAGCGTGAGACCCGTGCCCGCCACGGCCTCACCCGCGCCCTCATCCACAACATGGTTGTTGGCGTTTCCGAGGGCTTCGAGAAGAAGCTCGAGCTCGCCGGCGTCGGTTACCGCGTGCAGCAGAAGGGCAAGAACCTCGAGTTCTCCCTGGGCTTCTCGCACCCCGTGATCGTCGAGGCTCCCGAGGGCATCACCTTCGAGGTTCCCGACAACACCCACGTGAACGTCAAGGGTATCAACAAGCAGCAGGTCGGTCAGATCGCCGCTGAGATCCGCGGCCATCGTCCTCCCGAGCCTTACAAGGGCAAGGGTATCCACTATGTTGGCGAGCACATCCGCCGCAAGCTGGGTAAGGCCGCCAAGTAGTCGTAACCGACTCACTCGCATAAGACCAGCACCCCGTTAGGTGCTGGCAAGATCAACCTTTTTAGGAGTTTACGTATGAACAAGCATAAGGCGAAGCTGGAAGGCCTCAAGCGTCGTCAGCGTCGTGTTCGCGGCAAGGTCTCGGGTACCGCCGAGCGTCCGCGTCTTCGCGTGACCCGTACTAACGCCAACATCTATGCCCAGATCATCGACGACAGCAAGGGCTCCAGCCTGACGCTCGTCTCCGCCTCGACCCTCGAGGCCGAGTTCAAGGGCACCCACACCTCGAACAAGGAGGCTGCGGAGAAGGTCGGTCAGCTCGTTGGCAAGCGCGCCATCGAGGCCGGCATCACCAAGGTCGCCTTCGATCGCGGTGGCCGTATCTACCATGGCCGCGTTAAGGCCCTCGCCGACGGTGCTCGTGCCGCCGGTCTCGAGTTCTAGGAGGTATGTAGCACATGGCTCGTAATCAGAAGCAGCAGCGCGAGGCCTCCGAGTTCGAGGAGCGCGTCGTTTACATCAACCGCGTGTCGAAGACCGTCAAGGGTGGTCGTCGCATGAGCCTCGTCGCTCTCGTCGTCGTTGGCGACGGCAAGGGCAACGTCGGCGTTGGCATGGGCAAGTCCGCTGAGGTGCCCATGGCCATCTCCAAGGCGTCTCTCGATGCAAAGAAGAACATGTTCCACGTGCCGGTGACCGATCAGGGCACCATTCCGCACGAGGTTCTCGGTCACTTTGGTGCCGGCCGCATCATCATCAAGCCCGCTGTCGAGGGTACCGGCGTTATCGCCGGCGGCGCTGTGCGTCCCCTCTTTGAGCTTGCTGGCATCAAGAACGTCCTGTCCAAGTCTCTCGGTACCGACAACGGCCTCAACATCATCAAGGCTGCCGTCGAGGGCCTCAAGGAGCTCTCCAGCCCTGAGGACGTCGCGGCTCGCCGTGGCCTGACGGTCTCCGAGATGTTCGTCGGTAAGGAGAACTAAGCATGGCTGACACCATCAAGATCAAGCAGGTCCGCAGCACCAACGGTTGCAAGCAGGACCAGGTCCGTACTGTCCGTGCCCTCGGTCTCCACAGGATCCGCGAGGTTCGCGAGATTGCTGACAACGAGTCCGTCCGCGGCATGATCTTCAAGGTCAAGCACCTTGTCGAGATTGTAGAGGAGTAGCAAATGCAGCTTCACGATCTTACTCCCGCGCCCGGTTCCACCAAGAACCGCAAGCGCGTCGGCCGTGGCAATTCTTCGGGTCACGGCACCACTTCTGGCCGCGGTCAGAAGGGCCAGGGTTCCCGCTCTGGCGGCACCAAGGGTGCCGGCTTCGAGGGTGGCCAGACTCCGCTGGCTATGCGCCTGCCCAAGCTTCCGGGCTTCCGTAACCCCCGTCGTATCGAGTACACCGCTGTTAACGTTGAGCGTCTCGAGCGTAAGTTCGAGGACGGCGCTGTGATCGACGGTGCCGCTCTTAAGGCCGCTCGCATCACCAAGAGCGAGTTCGAGCCCGTCAAGGTGCTCGGCAATGGTGAGCTCACCAAGAAGTTCACGGTCAAGGTCGACAAGGTCAGCGCTTCTGCGCAGGCCAAGATCGAGGCCGCCGGCGGAAAGGTCGAGCTGCCGTGCTAAATGGTCTTAAGAATGCTTTCCGCATCAAAGAATTGCGCGAAAAGATTCTTTTTACCATAGCTATGCTCGTCGTGTACCGCATTGGTGCGCACGTTCCTGTGCCCGGCATTCCCTTCCAGGGGATGCTGGGTCTTTTCTCGACCGATAACAATTCGGTCGCCGCAGGTGCTATGGCCCTCCTGAATCTTTTCTCTGGCGGCGCTTTGAGCTATGTGTCGGTGTTTTCGCTGGGCATCATGCCTTACATCACCAGCTCGATCATCCTCCAGATGCTCCAGGCCGTCGTGCCTTCCCTGCATGAGCTTGCCCGCGAGGGCGAGGTCGGTCAGACCAAGATTACGCAGTATTCGCGTTACCTCACCCTGGCTCTGGCAATCCTCAACTCCGTGGGTTACCTCTTCCTCTTTAAGAGCTTCGGCATCAGCTTTAATGGCGCCGGCGCTCCCGAGATCATCTTCGACCTCATGATCGTCGGTACGCTCACCGCGGGCGCCATGCTGATCATGTGGATTGGTGAGCTCATCACCCAGCGCGGTATCGGCAATGGCATGTCGCTGATCATCTTCGCGAATATCATGGCCGGTCTGCCGCAGGCTATCTTCTCCAGCACTGAGGGCAATGCCGGTGGCATCATCACCATGGTGATCATCTGCGCCATCATCCTGCTGGTTATCCCGCTGATTGTTTTCCTTGAGCGCGGCCAGCGCCGCATCCCGGTCTCCTACGCTAAGCGCGTCGTGGGCCGTCGCATGATGGGTGGCCAGACCACCTACCTGCCCATCAAGGTCAACACCGCGGGTGTCGTGCCGATCATCTTCGCTTCGGCGCTGCTGTACTTCCCGGCTCAGATTGCCGTGTTCTTCCCCGGCATCGGCTGGATTCAGGCAGTTGCCTCTGCGCTTTCGACCGGTTGGCTCAACTGGGTGCTTAACGTTGTCCTCATCGTGTTCTTCGCGTACTTCTACACCTCCATGGTGTTCAACCCCGATGACACGGCCGACAACCTTAAGAAGCAGGGCGGCTTTATTCCGGGCGTCCGTCCGGGTAGGGCTACCGCGGCCTACATCAAGAACGCGCTCAACAAGATCACGCTTCCCAGCGCTGTCTTTTTGGCGCTCATCGCCATCGTGCCTTCGATCATCTTCTCCTTCACGGGTAACCATCTGATCCAGGCTTTTGGCGGCACGTCCATCCTCATCATGGTCGGCGTCGTGCTCGACACGGTCGATAAGCTCGAAGGCCAGATCAAGATGTATGATTACGATGGATTCTTTAAATAGGCTAGAGGAGGATTGCTCATGAACCTCGTATTGCTCGGAGCTCCGGGTGCCGGTAAGGGCACCGTCGCACAGGAGCTCGTCGCCGAGTTTGGCGTCGCTCACATTTCCACGGGCGACCTGCTGCGTGCTGCCGTCAAGGGTGGCACCGAGCTTGGTATTCAGGCTAAGAAGTACATGGACGCTGGCGAGCTTGTTCCCGATCAGCTCGTGATCGACCTTGTCAAGGAGCGCCTTGCCGCCGATGACGCCCAGCAGGGCTTCATCCTCGACGGCTTCCCGCGCAACACCGCCCAGGCCGTGACGCTCGATTCCGAGCTCTCCGCCATGGGTCGCGAGATCGACTGTGCCCTTCTGGTCGATGTGGCCCCCGAGGTCATTATCGATCGTCTGTCTTCGCGTCGCACCTGCCGTGCCTGCGGTTACACCGGCACCGCTGCCGATGCTACCTGCCCCAAGTGTGGCGGCGAGATGTATCAGCGCGACGACGACAAGCCCGAGACCATTAAGAACCGTCTCGACGTCTACGAGAAGTCCACGAGCCCGCTCGTCGACTACTATCGTGGCCAGGGTCTGCTCAAGTCGGTCAACGGTGACCAGGCTCGCGAGACCGTGTACGGGGATGTCAAAGAGGCTCTCGGTCTATGATCAAGATTAAGTCTGCGACGCAAATCGAGCAGATGAAGAAGGCAGGAGCGCTATCTAAGATGGCGCTCCGCCACGTTGGAGCCATGGTTCGCCCTGGTGTTTCGACCTTTGAGCTTGATCAGCTTGCGGAACAGATTATCCGCATGCATGGTGGCACCCCGGCCTTTAAAGGTTACGGCGGGTTCCCCGGTACCATCTGTGCATCGATTAACGATGCCGTGGTGCATGGTATTCCCAACCCCGACATGATCCTGCGCGATGGCGATATCATCTCCATCGATACGGGAGCTGTTGTCGACGGTTGGGTCGGCGATAACGCTTGGACGTTTTTCGTCGGCACCCCCACGCCCGAAGCCAAGGCTTTGTGCGAGGTCACGCGTGATTGCCTTAAGGCTGCCATCGAGCAGGCTGTTCCCGGTAACCATATCGGGGACGTCGGTTATGCCGTTCAGTCCCTCGCCGAGTCTCACGGTTACGGCGTGCTTCGTGATTATGTGGGCCATGGCATTGGCCGCGTGATGCACGAGGACCCCAACGTTCCTAACTATGGAAAGAAGGGGAGGGGCGTTCGCCTCCAGGCCGGCATGGTCATTGCCATCGAGCCGATGGTTACGATGGGTTCCAACCATGTGAGCACGGGCTCCGACGGTTGGATTGTTACGACCAACGACCACCTGCCCGCCGCGCACTACGAGAACACCGTCGCCATTACCAATGACGGTCCGGTGATTCTGACCACGGATGCCCAAGGTGCTTGGTGTTCGCTCCAAGGCGGAGAAATGTAACAAGTTCCACTTAGTTGTGGAGCCATTACGAAGTTATTACGATGCGTGGATACGTGTTGTAGAATACTCAATCGCTGTCCTTTTCTAGAGAAAGATGATTGCTTGTGAAGAAGGAAGACGCAATTGAGCTCGAGGGTACGGTAAAGGAACCGCTGCCCAATGCCATGTTTAAGGTCGAGCTCGAGAACGGTCATTCGGTTCTGTGCAACATTTCTGGCAAGATCCGAATGAATTACATCCGTATTCTCCCCGGTGACAGGGTTGTCGTGGAGCTTTCCCCGTACGACCTGACCCGCGGCCGCATCACCTATCGCTACAAATAGCGGCACGCATACACGCACTCCATTTCCGACTGCAGGCTTAGCTCAACCTACGGTCGGATTGTGTGTGAAGACCAGCCATAGTTTTAAACGCCTGCGGCTGGGCGAGTAGATAGTAGGGAAGTAGTTTGAGCGCTACCGAAAGGAAGAACGATGAAGGTACGTCCTTCGGTCAAGAAGATGTGCGATAAGTGCAAAATCATTAGGCGCCATGGCAAGGTCCTCGTCATTTGCGAGAACCCCCGTCATAAGCAGCGTCAGGGTTAAGAGAGGAGACTACGTTGGCCCGTATTAATGGTGTCGACCTCCCGCGTGAGAAGCGCGTTGAGATCGGTCTGACCTACATTTACGGCATCGGCCGCACCACTGCGACGAAGATTTGCGTCGAGTGCAACGTTAACGTGGATACGCGCGTTAAGGACCTCACCGAGGATGAGGTTAACGCCATCCGCGATTATATCGATAAGAACCAGATCATGGTTGAGGGCGACCTCCGCCGTGAGCGCAACCAGAACGTCAAGCGCCTTATGGACATCGGCTGCAACCGCGGCCTTCGTCACCGCAAGGGCCTCCCGGTCCGCGGCCAGCGCACCCACACTAACGCTCGTACCCGCAAGGGCCCGAAGCGTCAGATCGGTGCTAAGAAGAAGAAATAAGGAGCGCTAGATAGATGGCTACTGCTAAGAAGAACGTTCGCGCTGCCCGTCTGAAGCGCGCGGACCGTAAGAACATTTCCGTGGGCCAGGCTCACATTCGTTCTACGTTCAACAACACGATCGTTTCGATCACCGATCCCCAGGGCAACGTCATTTCCTGGAAGTCGGCTGGCCAGGTGGGCTTCAAGGGCTCCCGTAAGTCCACGCCGTTCGCTGCCCAGATGGCTGCCGAGGCTGCTGCCAAGCAGGCCATGGAGCACGGTATGAAGAAGGTTTCCGTCTTCGTCAAGGGCCCCGGCTCCGGTCGTGAGACCGCCATCCGCTCCCTCCAGGCTGCTGGCCTCGAGGTCTCGAGCATCCAGGACAAGACCCCCATTCCGCACAACGGCTGCCGCCCCAAGAAGCGTCGCCGCGTGTAACTGAAAGGATCGTATCAATATGGCAATCGACAGGACTCCTGTTCTTAAGCGCTGCCGTCAGCTCGGGATCGATCCCGCTGAGCTCGGTTACAGCAGCAAGAAGGAATCTATCCGTCAGCCCAAGCGCCGTCGCAAGGAATCTGAGTACGGCATGCAGCTGCGCGAGAAGCAGAAGGTCAAGTTCATCTATGGCGTTCTGGAGAAGCAGTTCCACGGCTACTTCAACAAGGCCCGCAAGATGAACGGCGTCACCGGTGAGAACCTCATGATCATCCTTGAGTCTCGCCTCGACAACGTCGTCTTCCGTCTTGGCTTCGCCCGCACCCGCAAAGAGGCTCGTCAGTCCGTCCGTCACGGTCACTTCACCGTGAACGGCAAGCGCGTGGACATCCCGTCCTACCGCGTCAAGGCCGGCGACGTCGTCGCTGTCGGCGAGAAGTTCCGTGACCTCCTCCCCATCAAGGAGGCCCTGATTTCCTCCGAGCGCTTTGAGGTCCCTGGCTGGCTCGAGGTCGATATCGAGAAGCTGTCTGGTAACGTGCTCGCTCTGCCGACGCGTGAGCAGATCAGCGGTGATATCAACGAGCAGCTCATCGTCGAGCTCTACTCTAAGTAGTCCATCCGGGCTGCTGAGGCTGGAGGTAATACATGTCAGAATTCATTAGGCCTCAGGTTCAGGTCGAAGAGATCAACGAGACGTCTGCTCGTGTCTCCGTCGAGCCGCTCGAGCGTGGCTACGGCGATACGCTGGGTAACTCCCTTCGTCGCGTTCTTCTGTCCTCGCTCGAGGGTGCCGCCGTCGAGGCTATTCAGATCGATGGTGCGCAGCACGAGTTCATGACCATCCCTAACATGGTCGAGGATGTCACCGACATCGTCCTGAATGTCAAGGGTCTTGTCTTCAGGGCTCTCGGCACGACCGACGAGGCGACCGCCACCATCTCGGTTGACGGCCCCTGCGAGGTCACCGGTGCGGACTTCTTTATTCCGTCCGAGTTTGAGCTGGTCAACCCCGAGCAGCACATCGCTACGCTCACCGAGGGTGGCCATCTCACCATGAGCATGCGCATCGGCTATGGCCGCGGCTATGTTTCTGGCGAGGCCAACAAGCGCGACAACGATCCCATCGGTGTGATCCACGTCGACTCGCTGTACTCGCCGGTTTCCCGTTGCGCCAAGCTCGTTGAGGCTTGCCGTGTCGGTCAGCACACCGACTACGACCGCCTTGTCCTCGAGATCGAGACCAACGGCTCCATCGCCCCGCGCGACGCCGTGGTCCAGGCTGCCAATATCATCAACCAGCATATGGCCGCCTTTATGAACCTTGCCGAGACCCCCGAGGTCGAGGAGGAGGCTTCGATCTTCGCTCCCGAGGTCACCAACGACAACGCCGAGCTGGACAAGCAGATCGAGGATCTGGACCTTTCTGTCCGTTCCTACAACTGCCTTAAGCGCGCCAGCATTCACTCGGTCCGTCAGCTCGTTGAGTTCTCGGAGAACGATCTGCTCAACATCCGTAACTTCGGTGTTAAGTCGATCGAGGAAGTGAAGGACAAGCTTGAGTCCATGGGCCTGAGCCTGAAGGCTTAATGCTTCGCATATTTGAGGAGAAACTAGACCATGCGTCACAACGTTAAGAAGGGCCTGAAGCTCGGCACCGATGCGAGCCACACCAAGGCCATGAAGAAGAGCCTGGCCAAGGCCCTCTTCGAGAACGACCGCATCAAGACCACCGAGACCCGCGCTAAGGCGCTGCGTTCGGTCGTCGATCCGATCATCACCTGGGCCAAGAAGGGCGACCTGCACTCTCGTCGTCTGGCCATCGCCAAGCTCGGCGATAAGCAGCTCGTTGCCGAGATCTTCGACAAGGCTGCCCAGGGCATGTGGCAGGACCGCAACGGCGGTTACACCCGCATCATGAAGCTCGGTAACCGTAAGGGCGACAACGCTCCTATCGTTATCATGGAGCTCGTCACCGAGCCTTGCACGCCTAAGGCCAAGAAGGCTGCTCCGGCCCCCAAGAAGGCCGCTGCTCCCAAGAAGGTCGAGGCTGCCGAGGAGGCCGCTGCCGAGGAGACCGCTGAGTAGACAATCCGTCTGCATAGGCTATATTCGAGGGGTACGTTCGCGTACCCCTCTTTTTTTGTCGCGATACCGTTACTTGTTTGTTGGGAGCGCCCATGACTGCGCCGTCTGATTTCAATTTGACCCCCGAGCTTGACGCCACGCTCGTATTTCGCGTGGCCTATGATGGCTCGTCGTATAGCGGATTTGCCGAGCAGCCGGGACAGACGACGGTTGCGGGTGAGCTGCGTCGAGCCATCGAGACGCTGCTTCGCCGTCCGATCGATCTGACGTGCGCAGGTCGTACCGATGCCGGCGTGCATGCCGTGGCTCAGTACATCAGCGTGCCCGTAACGGACGCTGAGCTCGCCCTTACGCGCCGTAGGTGGCTGCGGGCTATGGATGCCCTGCTGCCTAAAGATATCGCCATAAACGAGGTCTACAGGGCCCGTAAGGGCTTTTCTGCACGCTTTGACGCGCGTTCCCGTACGTATACGTACCGTATTGCCGATCGCGACGCGCGCCCTGTGCTTTCGCGCGGTGCGGTGTGGTGGCATCGCTACCCATTGGATGTTGAGGCGATGTCTGCGGCCTGTCCCGCGCTGCTGGGCGAGCAGGACTTCAAGAGCTTTTGCAAGGTGGCGTCTGCCGTGGGCAAGCCCACGCACCGCTGCGTGATGCGGGCCGAGTTTGGCCATGAGGTTGCGTTTGGCGAGGACATCCTGACGTTTACCATCGAGGGCAATGCGTTTCTGCATTCGATGGTCCGTACGATCGTTGGCACGCTTGTCGAGATTGGCATGCATTGCCGTAAACCCGAGTGGATGCGCGAGGTCATCGATGCTTGCGATCGTACCGCTGCGGGCCCCACGGCTCCTGCCTGCGGCCTTACGTTTATGGGCGTGGATTACGATCCCGCCGAGCTTGTCGTGCTCGACTAGGGGAGGGCTTGACGCGCCGTTCGTCGGCATCTGTCATCTGTGGGCTGCGCGTGTGCAACATCTGTTCTTGGCGTGCAGTGCAACCGGTGTCTCATTGCTTTTATTTATGGGGTGTACCATGAACCACGGTTTGATTCATTGCTGTCGAGAGGACGGATAACTTGGTTCGACGTGGCTCGCATCCGCGACTTTCGGTGATCCTTGTGGTAGAAGGTTCGCCCAGCTATGCGATGCGTGCGCTCGAGAGTATCCAGAACCAAGACCTCTACGATTTGCAGATTGTCGTTGTCTGCCGCGATGCTGCGCCCGGTGTGCGCCATTCGCTTCAGGTTGCTGCCGACAGGGACATCCATATTGATTTGATTGACGTCGAGGACGCGAAGCGCGGTGCTTGCCTTCGTGCCGGTTTTGCTGCCTCGCGTGGCTCTCAAATCATCGCTATGAACGCCGATGAGTGGTTTGCTCCGCAGTCCCTTTCCAAGATGGTCGATATCGCGTGCGATACTACGGCAGACATAGTGCTCCCCACGGTGTCGCTCGACCGCTATGATGCACATCGAGAGCGCCATTCGCGCGTCTTGGATGCTGCTCATATTTCCATTGATAGCAAATCCTCGATGGTGACCGGGCTGCCCCAGTTGATTTTAGGCGGCCTTGTCGTTCAGACCTCTGGCGTGATGTACAGCCGCTCGCTGTTTGAGGCATGCCTGTCGCGCGGCAAGGCGTACCGTACGGTTGAGTTTATGGCTTATGCGCTCTCGCAGGCACGATTCGTGTCCGGCTGCGGCGACGCTTGTTTCCACGCGGTGGCACCTAAGCTTACAGATGCCTTTGATCCCACCATGTATGCCAGGATATCCGATGACACTCGAGCGCTCGACGAGCTTGCGGACTCACTCTCGGAAGCAGATAGCGGTGGTCGGCTCAAGCTGGCAAGCCAAAAGTTCTACTTTGCCGGACTGGTCGCCTGCATCGAGAATTTGTGTCTGAGCCCGCATGGAGTGTCGTCAATCGAGCGTTCCGCCCGCATGCGTGATATGCTCGAGGCGCCTCGAACTCGTCAGATGGTCGCCGCGCTCAAGGATAACCATCGGGGACTCGGTCTGTTGTTTGGGCCGATCGCCAGCGCCAAGCCCGCGCGCTGCGTGATGTGTACGCATCTGGCAGCTTTTCTTAACCGGACGGGCACAAAAACCGCCTAAACGGCTCATTTCGAAACAAATTTGCATAGAATTGTTTCGAAATGCGTTCTTATACACAAAAGCCTTCAAATAGCGTTAAACTATTCAATCACTAATTGATTGTCTCCGCTATCTTTTGGAGAGAGGGTTTGTATGGCTAAAAAACGCAATGGGCGCCAGGATGCCATTAGAGATATTGTGCGCAATAAGGACGTCCGCACGCAGCGCGTGCTGGTCGATGAGCTCCGCGCTATGGGCTTTGATTGCACGCAGGCGACTGTCTCTCGCGATATTGCCGATATGGGGCTGCGTAAGCTCCCTGAGGGCATCTATGTTCTGGCAGAGGACCTGCACCTGCAGCGTATGGTTTCCGAGCTCGTAACGGGCGTTCTGCGCACCGATAATCTGGTTATGATTAAGGCTCAGCCTGGCACGGCTTCCGGCATCGCCGCCGCCGTTGATGCGGCAGAGCTGCCCGATGTGCTTGGCTCGCTTGCCGGCAACGATACGATTTTGGTTATTGCCCAGACGGCCGAGGACGGCGAGCGTCTTGAGGCGCTGATCACTAAGCTGAGCAATTCTCGCAAGTAGGCGTGCGGGTCGTGCGCTCGGCACCGTGCGCGCTGACATAGTGGCTTGTAAGGGGTATCGACGTTGGTCGGTGCCCCCTTTTTTGTCTGCCGGTATAAAGACCGCCCATCAGGTCGCTTTAAACTAAAAAGGCCCCCGAGCAGTTTAATATGAACTGCACCCCAAAACTTGGACGGCTTAAATAAGAACTACGCCGCAAGGGACTGTCTCCGGAACTCCTCCGGGGT
>NZ_JAQLEM010000031.1 GCF_028209885.1 Collinsella aerofaciens
GGCTACATGTCGCCGGTCGAGTTCAGGGAAGCGGGGCTGTCCCTCCCGGAATCGTCCAAATAGATGTTGCCAATCCAAGATGGGCCGCGACCTTGGCGCGCAGCTCCGCGGCCCCGAAGGGCTTGCGGACGTAGTCGTCGGCGCCCAGGCCGTAGCCGGCCACGGCGTCCTCCTCGGCCACGCGCGCGGTCAGGAAGATGATGGGCCCGTCGAAGTCCGGGCGGATCTGTCGCACGAGCTCGAAGCCGTCGAGCCCCGGCATCATGACGTCGCAGAGCACGAGGTCGAAGCGCGAGAGGTTCGTCCCCGGGACCGCCGTCGGGTCCGCTGCCTTGACGACCTCATGGCCGTCGCGGCCGAGGACGCGCGCGAGCGCGTCGAGGATCGCCCGCTCATCATCCACTGCCAGTATCCTTGCCATGTTCGACCTCCTGAAACTCCCGTCGGCATTGTACTTGCGCCGCGCTCAGCGGTCCAGAGCCCCGCGCGCAGCCGCGGGCGCGGGCGCCCACATGGCAATCTCGGGGTTGGGCAGCACACGGTCGGCGATCGAGCGCAGCGCCGACCCCCAGCCGGCGTCGAGCAGGGCATTCCCGCCCAGGACGAGCGCTGCGGAGAGGAGGACGAGCGCGGCGGCGAGCGGCTTCCTACGCATCTGCCCTCCCGTCCTCGAAGCGGCAGAACCAGGCGATAAGGACGGCGGCGGTTGCCAGGGTGAGCACGAGGCCAGCGAGCGCAGTCGTGAGGAGAGGGCCCGCCGCGCGTGCGGCGTCGATGAAGGCCTCTACCCCGAGCGACCCCAGGCGCGCGGGCCAGGCGAGCGGCACCCAGCTCAGGGGCGTCGCCAGGGCACCGGTGAGCTCGCCGGTCATGAGGCCGTGCGCAAGTCCGCCCACTGAGAAGAACGCGAGGAGCATCCCCGCCGCGCCGGCGCCGATGGCGGCGTTGCGGCCGAGGCGCAGGGCCACGCCGAGCCCCAGCGCGTAGAGGGGCAGGCTGCCCAGCACGATGCCCACCCAGGCGGCCGCAAGCGGAGCGGGCCCGAGCGGCAGGCGCCCGGCGACGGCGAGCACGGCCCCGAACACGCCGAGCGCCACGACCAGCGCGCCCGCGCCGAGCGCCGCAAGGGCGAGTAGCTTCGCCGCGACGGCGCGCCCGCGCGAGGGGACCGCCGTGAGGTTGGCGAGGCGCCCGGCAGCGCGCTCCTCGTCCACGGCGAGCCCGCAGACGATGGCGGACATGAGCGGCATGAGGGCGCCGAGGAACTGGGCGTAGGCGTCCGCGCCCAGCGCCGGGTCCCATCGGGTTATGGAGAAGTACTCGCCGCAGGCAAGACCGGCTGCCAGGCCGCAGACGAGGTGCACCGCCGTGAGCGGGGAGCGCGCCAGGCGCAGGGCCTCGGAGAGCAGGGCCCGCGGGAGAGTCATGCGCGGCGTCGGGTCGGGGAGTCGTGTCATGGCCATCACCTCTCCTCGGAGCGCGCGAACCAGGCCGCGCCCGCCGCCGTGAGCGCGGCGAACGCGAGCGCGCAGACCGCAAGGCCCGCCAGTGTGAGCATGCCGTCCGCCGCGAGCGCCCCGCCGAGCGCCATGTCCGCCGCGAGTGGCTCGCCGCTCGGCAGCACGGGGATGAAGCTCGTGGGGATGACCATGCTCGCCGACGGCGGAAAGAGCTGCGGCAGCGGCATCAGCGACCAGGCGAACCCACCCACGAGCTGCGCGGCGAGCGGGCAGAAGATGCCCGCGAGCATGCCGAGCCGCGCCGTGAGAAAGAGCCCTGCGGGGATCATCCACGCCGCGGTCACCGTGTTGACGAGCGCGCAGAGGAGCATCGTGAGGGTGCCCGCGGCCGTGAGGCACTGCGAGGAGAACGCCGATCCCGCGAGGTAGATGCCGAAGACCACGAGGTTCGAGAGCGTGCAGAGCGCGAGGCACCAGAGCGCCTTGGCCCACCAGGCGCGCCCGAGCGGGAAGCCCAGGCCCAGAAGCCCCCGCATCCGCGTGCGAGCGTCCGCCCGCGCGACGCACGCCACCACGAGCGAGAGAGACACGGGCAGGAAGAGCGCGTACCAGTAGTTCCACGCGCTGAAGATCTGCACGCCCCGGTAGGGCATCGCGCCGAGCAGCGGCATCGGCAGCGCCATGAGCACGGCCAGGCGAACCGGTGCCGCGTGGCGCGACTTCAGGGCCTCGGCGCGCAGGCCCGCGAGCGGGCCGCCTTTCTCGCCCGTCATGCCGCCACCTCCCCGCGCGCTCGTCGCCCTTCCCGGCAGACGCTCATGAAGAGTTCCTCGAGGTCCTGCCCGGGTCGAAGCGCATCCTCGTAGGCGAGGCGCCCCCCGTAGATGATGCCGATGGTGTCCGCCATCTGCTGCACCTCGGAGAGGATGTGGCTCGAGACGATCACCGTCGTGCCCGCCGCCGCGAAGCCGCGGATCTGGTCGCGCAGCTCCTCGATGCCGATGGGGTCGAGGCCGTTGGTGGGCTCGTCGAGCACGAGCAGGCGTGGCCGGGCGATCAGCGCCAGCGCGAGCCCCAGGCGCTGCCGCATGCCCATCGAGAAGCGCCCGGCGCGCTTCTTCCCGGTGTCCGCGAGGTCCACGGCGGCGAGCACCTCATCTACGCGGCTCTCGGGAAGGCCCAGCAGCGTGGTGCGCACGCGCAGGTTCTCGCGCGCGGTGAGGTTGGGGTAGAGCGGCGCCTCCTCGATGAGGCTGCCGATTGCGTAGAGGTCCTCGCGGCGCCAGGCGTGCCCGGCAAAGAGGATCTCCCCGGCCGTCGGCCGCAGCATCCCGCAGATCATCTTGAGCGTTGTCGACTTGCCGGCGCCGTTGGGGCCGAGCAGCCCGTACACCTCGCCCTCGCGGATATGAAGGCTCACGTCGGCTACGGCGTCCTGCGCCTGGTCGCCGCTGCCGAAGCGCTTGGTGAGCCCGCGCGTCTCGAGCATGTAACCCATGGGTTCGTCCTTTCTCTTCCGGGCGCGCGGGCCGAGTCGCCGTGCCCGCGCGCCTTACCTTTCGGGTTCACCATCCATGGTGGGGCGCGTTTCTAACGAAGCTGTAACGGCCGTTGGGCTCTTTTGGCGCCAGCCCTTCTCGACCCGTACGCCACTCATGGTATGTTTATCGCGATAACAAGGACGGAGGTGCCCGTGGCACGCAATAAGTACCCGGAGGAGACGGTCGAGAAGATTCTCGACGTTGCCGAGCGGCTCCTCGTGGAGCGCGGCTACGAGCACACCACGATGATCTGAAGAGCAATACGCTAAACCGAAAAAGGCAAACCCTGGAGACGCGATTTTCGCCATAACGAGCAAGAATATCGAAGATGTCTGCACGCCATTGGCGTAGGAAGGGGAACAGCCAGTTGCAATCAGCGGACACTCTTGCGCGTATGCGACCGAAAGCATTATCCCGAGATACCTAGCATATTTAATCAGGGCTGCCAGTGGCAGCGTGAGGGCAATCTAGGGGTGGCGGTTCTGCCCGCTGTCGTCCCGTGCTGATTTTGGCTTGCGAGGCGATTCTGCTATCCTGCGAGTTGAAAAGGTTCCATCCCGGTGACAAGAGCTCCCCTGCTCTTCCGCGAACAGCGGATAGCCGGGGTGGTCGTTTGTTAGTAGTACTTTTTTGAACGATAAAGTTACCGTGATAATCAAGCGGTTGACTGCCGTTGCCTAAGCAGTCTTGTTATATCGTTGCCACAGTCCCCGGCGCAGTGCGCAGCTCCTGCCGAATCTTCCGAAAGCGTTTCGGGACTTTGGCAAGCTCCATCTTCTGCGGGGCATCGACCGTACCCGCTTCCTTCGCCGTTTCGTAATACCAGCACTTGTAATCCACCATCTCCATGGTGTGCTGCAATTCCTCCATCTGCTGTTTCAGAACTTCTTGTTGGCGCCGGAACATGGCAAGGCGCAAATCGATGGTGTCGTCTCCTTGCAGCGCCATCTCGATGTACTGCCGGATGTCCTTGATGGACATCCCGGCTTTCTTCATGCAGCCGATCACCTGCAGCCATTCGATATCCGATTCCCGGAACATGCGAATGCCACCGGAGGAGCGCTCCACGAAGGGCAGCAGCCCCTCCTTGTCGTAGTAGCGCAAGGTGGACGCCGCAACCCCCAGCAGTTTCGCCATTTCCCCCACCGTATAGACCATCTGAAAACCCCTCCGAATTATTCCAGAATCCCCTTGACCTAAAGTTAACTTTAAGTTCTAGGATGCACATGAAGTTCAAAGGAAGCATGCTTCCAAACAGAATGTTTGTCAATCATAAGGAGGGGAATCGAACGTGAACAGGCCGTATGTTTTCTGCCACATGATGTGCGCTTTGGACGGAAAGATCATGGGCGGTTACATGGGAACGCCGCAGGGCAAAGCGGCGGGCGATGCGTTCTACGACATCGCCTTCGGGAAAGAGCCCTTTTACCATCACCAGGGCTGGCTGTCCGGCAGGGTGACGACGGACGACAACTTCACCTTCTACAGGAAGCCGGACCTGGACGAAGATGCGCCGGCCGTTCCGGCAGGTGATTTCATCGCGCAGCCGGACTTCGGAATGTTCTATGTCTCCGTGGACCCCCACGGCAAACTGGGATGGGAAAGCAGCGCCCTGCGCTATGTGGACACCACCGCCCATGTCGTCGAGGTGCTGACAGAGCAGGTCGGCAACGCCTACAGGGCATTTTTGAGAAAGCTGGGAATCTCGTACATCATCGCGGGAGAAACGGAGCTGGATCACGGCCTGGCCCTTTCCAAGCTGAAAGAAGAATTCAACATCGAGACCCTGATGCTGGGCGGTGGCGGCGTGCTGAACTGGTCGTTCCTGCAAGCGGGGATGTGCGATGAGATCAGCATCGTGTTGGCGGCGGCAGACGGAAGCCCGGATACGCCGCCGGTTTTCCGAGCCGTGGAAGGCATTTCGGAGAGCAAGGCCCTTGGCTTCACGCTGAAAGAGGCGAAGGCCATGGACGGCGGGGCGGTCTGGCTGCGCTATGGCGTGAATGGATGATCCTTAGTAGGAGGTTTCAATTATGAGGTATGAACGAAAAGAGCAGTTCGAGAAGGTCAACGCATTCGGTACGGGAACGGCGAACACCGCCTATGCCCAGTACTTCACCGGTGATTCGTTCCTGAATCCGCTGACCGATCCGGAAGGCGGCCTATTCGCCGCCAACGTGACCTTCGAGCCGGGATGCCGCAACAACTGGCATATCCACCACGCGGACAAAGGAGGCGGTCAGCTCCTGCTCTGCACGGCTGGCGAGGGCTGGTACCAGGAGGAAGGCAAGGCCGCCGTCAGCCTGCACGAGGGCTCCGTCGTGATGATCCCCGCCAACGTCAAGCACTGGCACGGAGCGAAGAAGGACAGCTGGTTCAGCCATATCGCCGTGGAGGTTCCCGGCGAGAATTGCGAGAACGAGTGGTGCGAGCCGGTATCCCATGAAGAGTACGCAAAGCTGTAGGGAGGAACGAAACATGGCAGTCAAGCAGACGGCAGGCAGAGATGCCCTGGGCGAATTCGCCCCGAAATTCGCGGAACTGAACGATGACGTGCTCTTCGGAGAGGTCTGGAGCCGAGAGGGGCAGCTCAGCCTCCGTGACCGCTCCCTCGTGACCGTCGTCGCGCTGATGGCTCAGGGGCTTACCGATGAGAGTTTCCGCTATCACCTGACGGAGGCAAAGAAGAACGGTATTACAAAAGAAGAAATCGCGGAGGTCGTGACCCATGCAGCCTTCTACTGCGGCTGGCCCAAGGCGTGGGCGGTTTTCCGCATGGCAAAGGATATCTGGGGCGAGGAGTAGAACGATGATCTTGAATGAAACCTACCCGTTGACAAACGGAGTTCAGGTTCCCAAGCTGGGACTGGGCACCTGGTTCATCGACGATGCCGAGGCGGCGGAAGCCGTTCGCGAGGCGGTAAAGCTGGGCTATCGCCTGATCGACACCGCGCAGGCCTACGGAAACGAACGCGGCGTCGGCGAGGGCGTGCGCACCTGCGGCGTTCGCCGGGAAGAGCTTTTCGTCGCCAGCAAGATCGCGGCAGAGCTGAAGACCTACGAGGATGCGGCGAAGTCCATCGATGAGACGCTGGAGAGGATGGGGCTCGGCTACCTCGACCAGATGATCATCCACTCTCCCCAGCCGTGGAGCGAGTTCCGTGTGGAGAAGCGCTATTTCGAGGAGAACAAGGAGGTCTGGCGTGCGTTGGAGGATGCGCGGGCGGCGGGCAAGGTCAAGGTAATCGGCGTGTCCAACTTCCTGCAAGATGACCTTGAGAACCTCCTGAGCTCTTGCCGCGTGATGCCCATGGTCAATCAGATCCTCCTGCACATCACCAACACCGATTCGGCATTGGTGGACTTCTGCAAGGCGCAGGGCATTTAGGTGGAGGCATACTCTCCCATCGCCCACGGCGAGGCGCTGAAGAATCCGGCGATCGTTAAGATGGCAGAGAAGTACGGCGTATCTGCCGCCCAGCTCTGCATCCGCTATGTCCTTCAGCTTGGAGCCGTTGCGCTTCCCAAGACGGCAGATCCCGCCCACATGGAAAGCAACGCGGACGTGGATTTCGTGATCTCCGAGGAAGATATGGAAACTCTCAAGAACATGGAGCGCATCGCCAACTATGGTGACTTCAGCGCATTTCCCGTGTTCAGCGGGAAGCCTCTTGCATGAGGAGCAAGCGTGAAATGAAAACCTTGATTCTGTACTACTCCTACGGAGGCAACACGAAGCGCATCGCCGAGATGATCCAGAGGGAAATCGGCGGGGATATTGCTCGTATGGATACGGTTGTTCCCTACGATGGCGATTATGATGAAGTCGTCAATCAGGGGCAGCGTGAGATTGCCGAGGGTTATTGCCCGGAACTGAAGCCGCTGCACATTGGCTGGAGAGATTACGACACCATCATCCTGGGTTCTCCTGTCTGGTGGTACACCTTTGCGCCCGCCATGCGCAGTTTCCTGGAGCGGGCTGACCTGACCGGGAAGATCGTGTATCCGTTTGCCACCAATGGCGGCTGGCTGGGACACGCGCTGAAGGACTTTGAGGAAGCCTGCAAGGGCGCAATCGTGAAACCGGGCCTCGATGTGCAGTTCGATGAATCCATGCTCCGTACTTCTGAGAAAGATATTCAGGCATGGATTGATACAATCTGCAGATAATCGATCTACAGCTTTCGGCATCCGCCACAGAGCTGGCAAGGATTTGGGGCAAAACGAAAGCTCAACGCCCTGAGTTCGAAGTGATTATATTGTAACTGTCTTGGCTTTTATTCCCGGAACCGACAAAGCGTGCCTCCGCCTCTTTTGCGTGAAGCCGGCCGGGATGTGAGGTAGTTTTGCGTCAGCAGATTAGTGCAAGGGGCCAACGGACGGGGCTTCATTGGCCCCTTGCGCATCGATTGCGAATTAGAACATGATAGCGTCGTCGGCTGTGAAGGCATTAAGGGACCCCTGCTTGACCTGGATGCAGACGTATGTGATGCCCGAGTCGGACGCGGCGCGGAGCTGGCGGTGTGCGGCGGGGGAAATGCGCAGCCAGTCGCCGGCTGCAAGCTCGATTTCCTCACCGTCGATCGTGACCGAGCCCGCGCCTTCGAGCACGCCATAGATTTCCTCGTTTTCCTTGTGTGCATGGACGAACGGAACGCCAGCGCCGGCGGGAAGATTGTTGACACTCACCTCTGTCCCGGTAAGCCCGAGCACCTCGTGCAGCTCGACACGGCTCTCATTACCGATGTGGGTCTTTGCATAATTAGCCATAATGGTTCCTCTCTTGGGGTTGATTTACCTTGCAGGCATCTCCTGCGTGAGATATATTCAACGCGAAGGCGCATGCAAATACGAGTACGCACATATTTGTAACTGCGTACTTTTTTGTGAAACCGGTATGGTCAAGGAGGTTGGGTCTCCCGTGATGGCGAAAGAGGAGCTTCCGGAGTGTCCGGTCGCAACGGCGGTAACGCTCATTGGCGGCAAGTGGAAGCTGCTCATTATCCGTAACTTGCGCGTACGCCCCTGGCGTTTCAACGAGTTGCGCCGCAGCCTTGAGGGGATCTCTCAGAAGGTGCTTACCGATAGCCTGCGGCAGATGGAGGATGATGGGCTGGTCTTTCGCCATGACTATGGCGAGAATCCTCCCCGCGTTGAGTATGGCCTTACCGAGCTCGGCCGCCAGATGATGCCCATCATGGACTCGCTCGCAGACTTCGGCGCTTATTACAAGACGGTCGTTTCGTAGCGGACGCTCTGCTTAGGGGGCGGAAAACCGCTACGAGGGTGCTAACGAAGACCTGTCCCGAATCAACGCGCGCCTGCGGCATGAAGGAGGGAGATTCTTATGAATATCGTTGTATTGAGTGGTAGCCCGCGCAAGGGCGCCAATACCGACACCATGGTCGAGGCGTTTGCCGAGACCGCGCGTGAGGGCGGCAATACGGTCGAGGACGTCCGTGTTGCCAGCAAGAAAATCGCTGGTTGCCTGGGGTGTCAGTATTGCTTCGCCCATGAGGGCACTTGCGTGCAGAAGGATGACATGGCCGACGTGATCGAGTCGCTGAAAGGCGCCGATATGGTTGTCTTCGCTTCGCCTATCTACTGGTTTGATATCACTGCGCAGGAGAAGGCCGCCATCGACCGCCTGTACGCCTTCGGTGCTACAGGCTTCCCGTTCGCCAAGACGGCCCTTTTGCTCGATAGCCACAGCGAGGGCGTCTATGATGCGGCGATTGCTATGTATAGGGCCACATGCGCGTACTGCAAGTGGGAGGACCAGGGCATTGTCACCATTAGCGGCATGACCGAGCGCGACAGCATGGCCTCCTCGCCCAAGTTGGAAGAGGTGCGAGAGCTCGCTCGCAAGCTCGCCTAAGGACAAGAAGAACGCATGGCAATCGGTGTTGGTGGAAAATGCTTGCTATCCTTACCAAGAGGAATGCTGATTGCCATGCGTTGATGCTTCCGCGGACAATTCCGGCGTGCTAAAACGCCTTCTCGTTCAAGAATTCCCTGAACGCGGGAATGTCAAAGCCAACGAGACCACGCCCGCGCTCTCCAATGACGCCGTCCTCCAGGAGGCGGCGTTTGTATTGGCTTGTGTAGTTGCTGGCGACGCCCATGCGTTTGGCTATCTCCGAGACCCTGCTGGGGCCAGAATCGGGCAGCATCGCGAGCAAAAACTCAATGTCTTTATCGGAAAGCTCTCGATAGGTCGTTTCGAGAGAAGCCCGATGCCATGCTTCTCGAGTTGCCTGAAGATGCCATTCATGCACGTGCGCCAGTTGCCCTGGGCTTCTTGAACATATGTCCAATCGATGCCCACTGGACCAATTTGAACGCCGTTCATGCGCGCGTGAGACTGTGAAAGGTAGCTATCTGCCGCTTCTTTGGTTCGCTCGATAATATCTTCGAGCATGCCTGGCATGGCGGAGCCATTTGCTGTACTCCATGGTGGCTCCTTTGCAAGTTTTGCTAATTTTTGCAACTTTTGCTAACTTTTGCGATTTTTGCTAACGGCTTAGGACGGTGCGGGAAGCCCCCGTATCGTCGACATTTCCGAGGATGACCTCCGCAACGAGCGGGGCCCGGGGCGCGATATTGCTGCGCTCCGGGCCCCGCTGCTTTGTAAAACTATGGCGGTTCTGCCGTCGTCCTAATCAAACAAACTTGGCATGTCGTTTTCTTTCATAAGGGCACCGGCGGAGGGGAGGCTCTGCGCGGTGAACTTCTCGGCCGAGACGCCGGCGCCAAGGATCTCTTCGGTTGTGCCGACGGTGGTGACCGAGCGGCCCTTCTTGGCCGTAAAGGCCTGGACACCCTGCGTGTTGGTAGTCGTCTTGGTCTTGAGCAGCGACGTGTTGAAGTTCATCAGGCGGTAGTCGCTCGAGACCAGCGCGATGTCGCGGTCCTCCTTGAGCACCTGGGCATACAGCAGCTTGCTGCCGCCGTAGATGGCGTTCTTGAGGCGTTTGCGGTTGGTCTTGGTGACGTATCCAGAAAGCGCGACGCGCACCACGCGGCCGTTTTCAAAGACAAACAGCACGTCGGCCTTATAGTCCTCGGGGTCGATGACCCAGATGACGCTCTCGTCGGGTTCCATCTCAAGATCGGTGGGCAGGTACGAGCCCAGCTGGGCCGACTTGGTGTCCTCAAACGCCGCAACCTTGCACTTGTACACCTGGCTCTTGTTGGTAAAGACCAGCAGCTCGTGGGTGTTGGAGGACGGGAGCTCGATAAAGGGTTTGTCGCCGTCCTTGTACTTGAGCGTGGTCGCCTTCTTGAGTACGCGGTCCGTCATCTTCTTAAGGTAGCCATCGCGCGAAAGCATGATGGTAACCGGATATTCCTCGACCTCGGGCTCCAAGCTTACCTCGATAACCTCATGGGGCTCGATCCTGCCCGTGCGGCGCGGCATCACATACTTCTTGTTGACCGCGGCCAGCTCGTCGCTGATGACCTTCTTGATGTTCTCCTCGCTGGAGAGGATTTCCTCAAGCTCGGCAATCTCGCCCTCAAGCTTGGCGATGTCCTTGGTGCGGTTGAGGATGTACTCCTCGTTGATGTTGCGGAGCTTAAGTTCGGCAACAAACTCGGCCTGGGTCTCGTCGATGTCGAAACCCTTCATAAGGTTGGGCACGACCTCGGCTTCGAGCTTGGTGCCGCGGATGATGGCGATGGCCTTGTCGATGTCGAGCAAGATTGCCTCAAGGCCGTGCAGCAGGTGCAGGCGCTCGGACTTTTTGCCCAGGTCAAAGTTAATGCGGCGACGTGTGGACTCAATACGCCACTTGACCCACTCGTGCAGGATCTGGCGCACGCCCATAACGCGAGGGTAACCATCGACCAGCACGTTGAAGTTGCACGAGAACGAATCCTGCAGCGTGGTCGAGCGATAGAGCTTGGCCATGAGCTTGTCGGGGTCGACGCCGCGCTTAAGGTCGATAGCGATGCGCAAGCCCGAGAGGTCGGTTTCGTCGCGGATGTCTGCGATCTCCTTGACCTTGCCCTCTTTGGAGAGCTTGACGATGCGCTCGATGATGACATCGGTCTTAGTGGTGTAGGGAATCTCGTAGACCTCGATGATGCGCTCTTCGGGAATCCAACGCCAGCGGGAGCGAATCTGGAAGCTACCCAGTCCGGTCTCGACAATCTTTTCCATCTCCTCGCGGCGGTAGATGATCTCGCCGCCGGTCGAGAAGTCGGGCATGGGCATATACTCAAGCAGGTCGCAGTCGGGATCCTGCAGGTAGTGCATGGTGGCGGTGCAGACCTCGTTGAGGTTGAAACCGCAGATGTCGGACGCCATGGCGACGCCGATGCCCTTATTGGCTGAGACGAGGATGTTCGGGAACGTGGTGGGCAGCAGGCGCGGCTCCTTCATGGCGCCGTCGTAGCTGTCGACGAAGTCGACCGGGTCCTTGTCGATGTCCTTGAAGATTTCGGCGCTGATGGGGGAGAGCTTGGCCTCGGTATAACGCGAGGCGGCGTAGCTCAGGTCGCCCGAATAGTACTTGCCAAAGTTGCCCTTCGACTCCACGAAGGGTGCAAGAAGCGCCTCGTTGCCGGTGGCCAGGCGCACCATCGTCTCGTAGATCGCGGCGTCGCCGTGCGGGTTGAGTTTCATGGTCTGACCCACGATGTTGGCGCTCTTCTGGCGCTCGCCCTTGAGCAGGCCCATCTTGTACATGGTGTAGAGCAGCTTGCGGTGCGAGGGCTTAAAGCCGTCGATCTCGGGGAACGCACGCGAGACGTTGACGCTCATGGCGTAGGGCATGTAGTTGACCTCGAGCGTCTGCGTGATCGGCTGGTCGGTGACCTCGGAGTGCAGGCCGATGACGTTCTCGGCGTTGACCTGCTTTTTCTTTGGCTGGTTCTTCGTCTTCTTCTTTGCCACGATTTCCTCTTGAACTTCTTATGGGCCGTCGTTATCGATTTACTGCTATTGCAGGTCCAGCTGGTCCAGGTATTCCTTGCCGTGCTCGGAGATATGGCGCTTGCGGCCCGCCTCGTCGTTGCCGAGCAACAGGTTGAACATGGTTTCCATCTTGGTGACGTCCTCGGGCTCAACCTTGATCAGGCGACGCGTCTCGGGGTTCATGGTGGTGAGCCACATCATGTCCGGGTCGTTCTCACCAAGACCCTTAGAGCGGTTGATGGAGCACTTTTGGTCGCCGATTTCCTTGAGGATGCCGTTCTTCTCGAGCTCGGTGTAGGCAAAGTAGGTCTTCTCTTTGCAGTTGATCTCGTAGAGCGGCGATTCGGCGATATACACGTAGCCCTCGTCGATAAGCGTGGGCACCAGGCGGTAGAGCATGGTGAGCACGAGCGTGCGGATGTGATAACCGTCGACGTCGGCGTCCGTACAGATAATGACCTTGTTCCAGTTGAGGTTGTCCAGGTCGAAGGCACCGAGGTTCTTGATGCGCTTGTCCTTGATCTCCACGCCGCAGCCCAGCACGCGCATGAGGTCCATGATGATGTCGGACTTAAAGATGCGCGGATAGTCTTCCTTCAGGCAGTTGAGGATCTTACCGCGGACGGGCATAACGCCTTGGAACTCGGCATCGCGCGAGGTGCGAATGGCGCCTGCTGCCGAGTCGCCCTCTACGATGTAGATCTCGCGGCGGCTCTTGTCCTTGGAGCGGCAGTCGATGAACTTCTGCACGCGGTTGGCCATGTCGGTCTTCTGCTGTAGGTTGGTCTTGATGCTCTGACGCGTCTTCTCGGCGTTCTCGCGCGAACGCTTGTTGATGAGCACCTGCTCCATGATCTTGTTGGCAGCGTCTTTGTTCTCGATTAGGTAGGTCGAGAGCCGCTCCTTAAAGAAGGCCGTCATAGCTTGCTGGATAAAGCGGTTGTTGATGGCCTTCTTAGTCTGGTTTTCATAGGACGTCTGGGTGGAGAAGCAGTTGGTCACCAGCACCAGACAGTCCTGGACGTCCTGCCACTTAATGCCGCTCTCGTTTTTGTTGTACTTGCCCTGTTGCTTAATGTAAGCATCGATGGCACTGGTCAGAGCGCTGCGGGCGGCCTTCTCGGGTGAGCCTCCGTTCTCGAGCCACGATGAGTTGTGGTAGTACTCCTGCATCATGAAGGTGCGCGAGAAGCACATGCACGCGGTGATCTTTACATTGTAGTCGGGCAGGTCCTCGCGATCGCGACCGCGACGGTCGGCCTCGATAAAGAAGGGCTCGGTGAGGTAGTCGGTACCGACCTTCTCGAGCACGTAGTCCTCGATGCCCTTGGGATAGCAAAAATCCTCTTCGGAAAACTCGCCATCGTCGCCCTCGATACGCAGGCGGAAGGTCACGTTGGCGTTGACCACGGCCTGGCGGCGCATTGTCTCGCGATACCAATCGTGGGGGATGCTGATGGAGGTAAAGACCTCAAGATCGGGACGCCACTTAATGGTGGTGCCGGTGCGATCCTCGCCGCTGGGCTCAATCTCGAGTGCCTTCTTTTTGGCACCGACGACCTTGCCCTTCTTAAAGTGCAGGGAGTACTTGTTGCCGTCGCGCCAAACCGTGACGTCCATGTATTCGGAGGCGTACTGGGTCGCGCACGAGCCCAGGCCGTTGGTACCGAGCGAGAAGTCGTAGTCGCCGCCCTGGTTGTTGTTGTATTTGCCACCTGCGTAGAGCTCGCAAAAGACGAGCTCCCAGTTAAAGCGCTTCTCGGAGGGGTTCCAGTCGAGCGGGCAGCCGCGGCCGTTGTCCTCTACCTGAATGGAACCATCGCGAAAGGCGGTAAGGGTGATGAGCTTGCCGTAGCCCTGGCGCGCCTCGTCAACGGCGTTGGACAGGATCTCGAAGGCGGCATGCGCGCAGCCGTCGAGTCCGTCCGAGCCAAAGATGACGGCGGGGCGCAGGCGTACGCGCTCCTCGTCCTTGAGCTGGCGGATACTGTCGTTACCATAGTTTGCGGTGTTTTTTGCCATACTCGCTCTCTCGGTGCTCCTTTGCTGCGTTTAAGTCATATAGATAGTCAAGGTAGCATAGCCCAGCCCACAGACGATTCCAACCAACACGAAATCCATCGAACAACCGTTCGATTAGATAATGAATGCTTGGAATGCGGGAGGGACCTGTCCTGTCCTATCCAAACATCTGCGGCAGGTCGATGAAGACGGTTCGATCGCTTTCGCCAGCTTCGAAGCCCGAACGGGAGAAGAATCCATAGCGATGGCACTTGAGTCCCGTTGCCTCGACTTGGGCGATTTCCTCGTCGACCATTTTTTGCGTGATGGGGGATTTGCGGAACTTTGCTTCGTAGAATGCGTAGCCCTCGGGGTCTTGCGTTACCACATCGAATTCGCCGCTCGTTTTGTTTGCGGGGTCGTCGTACCAGTACTTGCCTATGGCGTCGAAAGCCGGTTCGATCTTGCCGGTCCTGTTCTGCCGCACGAGGTATTGACGGCAGATCTCCTCGAACATATGAGGAACGTAGTTTTCCTCGAAGTCTTGGAAGACGTGACGATCATAGAAGACTTCCGGGTCGAGCAGCTGACGCGCTGAGGCATTGCGGAAAACATAGCGATAGTAAAAGAGCGAAAGCGAATCCACTACAAAGTAGCCAGACTTGCGCTTGTTCGTAGGGTCGTTGATGGGTGCACGCTTTTGGACGATTTCGAGTGACATGAGCTTGTCGAGCACGTCTGCCATGGCCGGACCGCTCGAGACGTGCGACTGTGCCAGCACGTCCCCCCAACGGGAGTAGCCTTGTGCGAGAGCCCCGAAAACTTCGTTGGCGTTGGTCATCTTCGAGATCTCGGCGTTGAGATAGGACGGCACCTCGCTTTCTAAGCGGGCGCCAGGTTCCGTGACGAGCTCGATGATGTTGTCGCGTACGCTTTGGGATTGATCGATGAGGCGATTGTAAAAGGGGATACCGCCAAAAACGCTATAGAGCCGCACCTTGTCCTCGGGCGAGAACGCGGGATAGAACTTCGCAGCGTCAAAGTAATCCATGGGCTTAAGCTCAAGCGCGAGATCAATTCGCCCGTAGAGGGGGCTTTCATGCTCGATGAGGGATTTCATAATCTCAACGTAGGAGCCGCACAGGACAATGTTTAAACGTGAGTCTTCCCTGTGGGCGTCGATTGAGGTCTGAAGAATGCTGTCTAAGCCTTTAACCGCATCTCTCAAGTAGGGGTATTCGTCGAGAACGAGGGTAATGTTCTTGTCTTTAGCTTGGGCAAACAGAAATTCGATGAGCTCGCGGATGCCTGTGAAGGCGAGCGGAGGAAAGCTCAGCGCTTCAGCAACAAGGACGGACAGACTCTCGAGGTTGTCTGCCTCGGAGGTTTGGCGGCACTCGTAATAGACCGTTGCGACGTCCGACAAATCGGTTAGCGCCTGCTTGATGAGCTCACTTTTTCCGACGCGACGCCTGCCGTAAATGAGAACATTGCGCTGCTCGGGTGCTTTGAGCGTTTTCTTAATACGGGCGAGCTCACGCTCCCTGCCAATAAATTCCACTTACTCGGTTCCTTCCGACTCGGTTTTGTCCGAGTTAATTGTAATCGCATGGATCAGTTTATGCTCGAGTTTACTCGGACAAAACCGAGTCGGTTCTGCCCGAGTAAATTTGAAGGCGGCCGAATGCGTCTTGCTGCGTTTGCGGTTGGATACGTTGTCGAAAACGTGTCGTGCGGATTGTTGGATCGAATCGAACATTGGGACAGACGTCTCGTTTTATGGGCCGGGGGCGTGCATGTGCGAGTTCTTTTGGCCCATAAGGAACGCTGGTGGGTCGTTATTTGGGCCACGGGTCACTTCGCCGGCGCCGTGTTTCGTCATACGCTCATAGTGGAAGCCGATGCCACGGGGTCGACTTGGGACTCGGGCAATGGATGAGCTGCAAGCCGAAAGGAGCGGTGAGAATGATGAGGCCCATGACAAAGAAACTGCTGTTAGGAATTCCCACCGTGACGCTTTCGGCCGTGCTGGCGTGTACAGTGGCCGGCTGTGGCGGTAGTGCTCCGAGCGGCTCGCCTGGCGGTTCGGGCGGCAGCGCGCCTGTGCAGGAAAAGCCCAGGGCCTATGATTCGCAGACGGTCGAGGTGGCAGGCATTACCTATGAGTCGGTGGCTCACGGTACGTTCTATCGCGGCGATGCCAAGCTGCAGGACGGCTTTTACCTGCACATCAAGATCACCAACAACAACACAAAGAACAGGACGTTCAGTTCCTTTAACGTGCATGCTGCCCAGGGCGATCTTGAGGCAGGCGACCCGTTGTTTACTTCCGGCAAGGCGGCCGTGCTCGACTACGTTGCAAGCGAGGCTCCCGATGAGTTGCACGAGGGCATCGACCTTTCCGAGAGGCCAGATATCGGCCCGGGCGAGACCGTTGAGTACGTGTATTTCTGGGCGCCCAAGACGGCGTACTACGGGCCCATCACTGTCGAGTTCGTAGACGCTTATGCCCCCGCCAAGAATCATGAGGCCATGCACTTTGACACCACGGGATGCGAGACCAAGGAGTTCAAGGCGGCCGGCGGCGTGGCCGATTCTGGCGAGAAGGCAGATTTAACGGGCATCGACTGCGCATCGTACAGCATCGAGGCCGCCGATGGGTACACGCTGGATTCGTCCGACGAAGAGCGCGAAAAGGCAAACTTCTTCCACGACGAGACTGGAGGACGCCTGAACATCAGCATCTTCCCGCGCTCGCCGGAGGAAGAGGTTGCAAGCCTAGAGCAGGTCTACGAAGGCAAGGAGACAACAACCGACCAGGTCGAGTACAACGGCATAACGTGGCTGCGCTTTACCGGTCCCGACAACGGCCATACGCTGTTTGCGACGGCTCCCGCGACGGGCGAGACCGTCCGCGTGTCGATTGGCTGGAAGATCGATTGGGACGCCGCCGCGCCCATGATGGAGGCATTGAAGCTCAAGTAGCGGGTTGCGATTCCCATGTCAGGCGACTCAGGGCTGGCTCCGAGTTATCGGGGCCAGCCCCTTTTGGTGTCCGATGAGCCGAGTCGGCGTCTCTCACAAAAGTAACTAGGAGCTAGCGAGACCTATCCGAATTGACCTCATTGGCGGTGTCTTTTTCGAGCGCCGTGCGGCGGGCGCTGTAGGCGATGAGGCCGGCGCCTGCCGCGGCGAGTGCTGTAGCGGCTGCCGTAAGGGGAGCATTGACATCGCCCGTGCCAGCGAGCGCGCCCGCTTTTCCGGAGCGCTTGTTATTGCTGTGGTCCTTGCCACTGCCGGAGCTCCTTCCGCCGGAGCCGCCGCCCTCGTCGGTACCGCCGCCACTCGAGCCGCCATCGTCGTCTGCTGTCATCGGGGCGTCGTGAAGTTCTGTCGTATCCGCGCTGTCGCATACGCCGACCTGAACTTCTGAGCGTTCGCATGCCGCGTCGGGCACATGAAGCTCGTGCAGTACGGCACCCAGCGCCGAGTTTGCGCCCGGTCGAATTTCCTCGAGCGTTACGGGATCGAGCGCCACCAGATTACGCGCCTTCGCATACAGCGTTACGCGTTTGCCCACTTCGTCGCTCCAACTCTCGGGGATAGCGAAGCTCATGCGGAACTGTGCCGTGCAACCCGGTGCCAGCACGGCGTTGCCACTGTCGGCTACCAGCGGGTGCGTTGCAAAAGGTGTGCCCAGCGTTTCGAGCGCGTACTTCACGTGTGCCATGTCGTTGACCGAAGCGTCCTCGGCAAGCTCTGGATCGTAGATCGATGCCATGCGTGTGTTCGCTCCGAACCCGATGGATGCGCTGGAGAACGGCTGGCTGGAGCCCTCTCGGTACAGATCGATTGTGCCGGCGGTCAGCAAGGTGTTGCCGTCGTTTCGCACCGTGACCATGAAGGATTCGCCTGCTGCTCCGGGCACCACCGCGCCCGAGGTAGCGACTGCGCCCGTCGGAGTGGCACACGCCACCAAGGGCACTTCGATGCCGTGTAGTTCTGCCTCGCTCTTCTCCGCGCTCACAATGTGCGTGGCGAGCGCGGAGAGCATGCTCCCCGACGTCAAAAATGTCGTTATCTGATCGACGGGATGGTCCAGCTCGCACATCACGAACGGCTCCGTAAACAGATCGCCTGCCAAGGTGCTGGCGAAGATGCGGAAGTGCTTGCCCATCACTGCTACCGGGTTGCCTTCTTCGTCGTAGGTTTGCCCCACCTTGCCATCGGTGTTCTCTACATAGAGCACGCACCTGCCGTTGTTGCTTACGCTAAACGATGCCGGGCCACAGCCTGCGGCACCCACGGGCTGCGTTGCAAATGCCGATGCGCCTCGCGTCCACGTAACATGCTGCAGTTGCTCGTTGACGGTAGCCAAAAAGCCCGTGTGCTGCGGCCACGGCACCGCGTGGGGTACTGTGGCATCTGGCGACATAACGCCCCAGCTCGCAATGGACTGGCCGATCACGGCGTACGATGCACAGCCACAACCGCCTGCGGTCTCGTATGCAATGGGCACCACCATTTTGCCGTTGATATTCTCGGGCGCGCCGAGCTCGATGCTCGACGGTGCCTGCGGAAAGCGGAGGACCTGACGGAACGTGAGACTGTCGCCCGAAACGTCCGACCACAGGGTAAAGCACTCCAGCGCAACCTCGGCCTCGCTGCCGAGCGTCTTTTCTGCGGTGGTTCCGCGGCGGTGGAGGTAGGCGCCCGACAGGCGCCCGTCGACAAGTGTCTTGCCCACCGTGATGCGTGGGCACTGCAGGCAATGGTAGCCATCCTCCTGAAGGCGGCCGCGCGAGATGCTGCGCCACGACGTGTGCGATATCACGCGAACTCCGTCGTTGCTTATGCGCAGGCGCACAACGGACAGTATGCCGGATGTGCTCGCCGTATCGAAAAGGGTGTTGTCGCCGGCGGGGCGCTCGCCCGAGACCAGCAGCACGTAGGCGTCCTGGTTTCCTCTTCCGTCCGTATATTCCACTACGTCGAAGTCGTAATCGTATATGCTGTCGCGCTCCACGTCGCCCTCGCCAAACCCAAGGGGAAAGTCCACAGGCGTGGGAGCGGACCACGTCCCGTTTGCCTTTGTGTGTACCACCAGGCGCGAGCGACCATTGTCGCCGTAGCGCACCGAGGCGATACGGAACAGGCATTCTACGCCGGCAATCATTGCCAGCTTCATGTGGGCTTCGCTGAGCACGCCAGCAAACAGCACGTTGTCGCTCGAGGGCTTGATGCCGCCACGCTCGTCCTCCGACACGCCGGCAGAATCGGCGTTCGGGTCGGCAACGGTGTTCGTTGCCTGACCGATGTAGGTGTACTCATACATCGGCGCGGCGTTTTCGTCGTTCTCTATCAGTGCATGGACGAAATGCTCGATCTGTCCCGTGTCGTCGCTTTCTGCATCCGCCTCGAGCTCAATGCGCGTGACCGCCCGATCCCAATCGCGCACGACAGGCGCGGCGTTTACGGCAGCGGCCTTAACCTCGGCGCGTGCGAGCAGTTCGGCGTTGGTGACGATGGTGGCCGATGCGATAAATTGCGGCACGCCGCCCGCCTCAATGTTGCCGGCCGAGCCGAAGCAGGCATCCAGCGTATAAGGCGTATCTCCACCCAATGCGAGCTCAGAGCGCTGGAGCACATACTGGTCGCCATTGTTCACCGACATATTCCACGAATCGATGAGCGTGGGCCACGATCCCGACCAAGCCTTGGTGGTCCACTTGAACATTACGAACTGGAGTATCACATCGACATCGACGTCTGCACCCACGCGCAGCCGCGGAAGCTGGTGCCCGTCCGCCTTCTCGTACCCAATGAACAGGGTGAGGGATGCGGCGCCACGCACGGCAGACGAGGCGACGCCTGCAACGCCGGCGCCAAAGGTAACGGCAAGCCCGATCTGGATGGTGAATGAGCCCGACGTGTTGGAATAGTCGAGCGAAATGTTCTTGAAAAACGCCGCGCCGCTGCCGTGCGTGTGGGCACCCACGGCGAGCGCCAGCTTCGCCAGCACCCAGGGGTTGACGTTTAGGAAAAAGGGCACCGGTCCTAGGGTAAACTGCTCGGTCCAATTGAGGTCGGTTCTTACCTGGAAGAGGGCCTTAATATTGCCGTATGCGGGGTCGTTGTTGCTGCCCCAGGTTTTGCCTACCCAATCGTAGGCGAGCGATCCGTACACCTGTGTGGCGATATCCATCGTGAACAGCAGCGTGCAATGGTGACGAAGGAGCTTGGTGTTTCTTGGATCAGTGCCCGAACCGGCACTCATGCTCTTGTACTGATTCCACTTCCCTTCCATCTCGTCGAGGTAGCGGTTTGCCTGCTTGGCGCCCGACTCGCGCGGCGATTTCTTCCAGTATTCCGGATCAGGGTTGCCCGAATCGTTCATATAGCTGGCTGGTTTGTATCCTCCGCCAAACAGCACGTACCCGGCAAAAGAGAAATCGAACAAAATGGGGAATGAGGGCATCCAGCACGTGAACTTATTGCCGCCGATGCCGGGAAACGCCGCCGGAAAATCAAACGGAGTGATCTCTTGGTCCATGGTAGTAGGAATGATGGTGGTCGAGCCCGATTCTGCCTTTGCGGCCGGCGCGGTGACAACGGCCATGGGAGAGGAGAGCGTGTAGGTTTTGCCCTGATAGTCGAGCACAAAGCGCAGCTTGCATCCTTCCTCCAGAAGGCCCGATGCCGCATCGAGGAACTTGTCTTCGAGCGTGAATGTCGCCAGATTATCCGAACCCGATGCACCGGCCTTGACTTGGCCAATTTGCGTGACGGTTTCGGGCGAGCTGCCCGTGGCGGGCAATACCTTGTTGATGCACAGCGTTGCCTGTCCACCCTGTGGCAGATGTGCCTGCACGGTAAAGGAGTGCGTATCGGGCTGTTCGTTTGCCGTGTCGTCCTTCGGCAATGCCATGAACGTGGCTTCAGCGTACTGGATGTCCCATTCGTCGAATGTGAGCTGGCGAAAGTACGGCTCGCCATCGGAGAGCGGACGTGTGGGTGCGGTAATGGCGGTGCCGCCTTGGACACGCGCGAGGGGAATCTCGACATCGCGGTAGCCTTTCATGCTGATGGAGATACCGCCGTTAAAGTCGTACGCGTCAAGGAGTGTTGCCTCGTCCACGTAGCCTTCCGAAAGCGGCGCGACCTCAAAAATGGCCGTGCCTTCGTCATCGGTAGTGGCGGTGAGCTGCTTGCCTGCGGCATAGCGCGATGTGAGCGTGACCTGGGCACCCGCGATGGGCGTATTCTTGTTGGCGACATCGACCACGACCACACCAAACATGGTGCGCGAGAGAACGAGCACCCTGAAGGGGTCTTTTTCGTCGGCATAGGCTTCGGTGGGCGCGAACGGCAATATGAAGGCGTTTGCGCTTCCTGGCACGCGCGGCAACATAATGCTCGCCAGCGAGGACGCTCCGGCAACAAGTAACGAACGGCGATCAAGCATCTTTGGCTCCCATCCCGCAGGCATCGGTGGAAATAATCCAATTTTGCGAGAAGGCATCCTGTCACGGTAGTGCCGTTCGATGGCCAAAATGTCCAATTTGAGCGCGCGAAAGCGTCAGGCCCCCCGGAGCGCTTTCGATACGCCGGGCAGTCTGGCCGCTAGCGCAACATGTGGGCAACCAGCTCGGCGCGAGTTCCGATACCAAGCTTGGCATACACTCCTGATAGGCGGTTTTTAACAGTGCCCGGCGATACTTCCATGTGGCGTGCGATTTCGGCGTTGGTCCATCCGCGGCAGGCGAGCATGGCCACGGTGAATTCCGTGGTCGTTAGATCGTCGGCCACGTCCTCGCCCGAATCAGGGTTGTGGATGCGCCGCCAGCCGTAGCTGAAGCGGTACGTGATCTCGATGATGCGCGCGAAGTCGTCTGGGTATTGCGTTTTTAGGCACGCCTCGATGAGCCCCTGTAAAAGGCCGTGGTGCTCGCCAATGAGCTCGATAAGGCCGTCGGGGCGCGCAATGCCCCAAGCGGCTCCGAAGTGTGCCTTTGCGGCGTCGATGTCCTTGAGGCTCATGCATGCCATGGAGGCTGCCAGGTGCAGGAACAGTTCCGAGATCGGATAACTTCCCTGTTTCATAATCAGGGCGTTTTCCGCCATGCCCAGGCTGCGGCCGTATTCGCCGCGCAGATACAAGGCGTGCGCCATCACGTAGCTGGCGAACAGGCGCAGGCCTTCGGGCAGATGCGCCGCAAGTGGATAAAACTCTTCGGCAGAATACGGGGAAGGCAAGTGCAGCAGGACGCTTGCGGCCGAGGCGAACAGGATATGCGTGGCGTGGATAGCGGATGATTCCTCGTCGGCCGGCGTATCGAGGATGCCCGCAAGGCACCGGCGGGCGTCGGCGATACGGTTGAGCGACAGACTGGCATATCCGCAGATAAAGCATGCGGAATAGCGCAGTGCGGGGTCGGTGGCGTCAAGATAGGGGCGTGCTGTCTTGGCAGCGAGGGTGGCCTGTCCGCGAAAGTACAGCGCTTCTGCCGTGGCGATGGTGCGTGAATCGGGGTCGGAAATGCCTGCAACCGCAGCGTCAATCTGCCCCGGCACAAAGGCGGTGCACATCAACGGCATGGGAACGCATGGGTAGCCATCGCAGTCCATCTTCCATCTCCCAACAGCTGGCAACAATGCAGCAATTGTACTCCTGTTGCTCGGGACCGGAATTTGTGGGTATCGCCTACGATTATGCCGAACGTATAAAGGAAGAGTCTATTGGCGATGCTCCCAAGGTGGCTACTGAAGCCTAGCTGGCCTCGACATTAGGAAAAATTGCCGCCCCTACAAAAAGCTCTGCCGCAGCGATGGGAAACGCATCTTCTGGGCATTCCGGCGTCTCCAGCCAGCGCTGGACTGCTGCTGTCGCCTGCGCGTTGGCGAGCGAGGCGTGGGGACCGTCCGGCGACCAGCGGTGACGGGCGAGCCCTGCCGCGTGTGTGGGCCTCCATCGGCGTAGACCCATGACCCCCATGGCATCGGAGAAGTCCACCATGGCGTCCAGGACCTTACCGTCCGGCATGTCCAGCCTAGCGGCTCTCTTGATTCCGAGGTCGAAGGGGGCGTTGTGCAAGGCATATGGGGCCGAGTGGAAGTGGATCAAAAGAGCGTTACTTGACGTTTCATGCATAATGCCAACCGTCCCGCGACATCACGTTCGCAGCGCGCAGGGGCCGGAGAACCTTCGCGATGAGAGTTGACGTTTAATACCTTGCATCGTATAGTGTGTATAGCACAGTATATGACGAGAGGAGGTGTGCGGATGGAGGCACAGATGAAGCGCGGCTTCCTGGAGGCCTGCGTGCTCGCGGCCGTCTCCGGCGAGGAGTCCTACGGCTACCAGATCGTGAAGGACGTACCGGCGAGCATGGGGCTCACGGAGTCGACGCTCTACCCGCTGCTCAAGCGCCTGGAGAAGGCCGGGTGCATCACGGCGCGCTCCGCCGAGCACAATGGGCGGCTGCGCCGGTACTACCGCATCACGGACGACGGGCGAGCGCGCATCGAGGAGTTCCTGGCCGAGTGGCCGTCCGTACGGGAGATTTACGCATACGTTGAGGGGGCGCACCATGACGCGTGATGAGTTTCTGGGCCGGTTGGGCGAGCTGCTCGCCTGCCTGCCGGCCGAGCAGGTGGAGGAGACCAAGGCGTTCTATGCGGAGGCCATCGCCGATCGCATGGAGGACGGTATGAGCGAGGAGGAGGCCGTGGCCGCCATGGGCACGCCCGGCGAGGTGGCGGAGGCCACGCTCGACGACCTGCCCGCCGTGCCGCGCGCGATCGCGAGGACGCGCCAGCGCAGCACCGCGCTGCTGTGGGTGCTGGCCATCGTGGGCTCCCCGGTGTGGGTGCCGCTGCTCGCCGCCTTCGCCGCCGTGGTCGTCACGGTCTATATCTGCATCTGGGTGCTGGCGCTCTGCGTGTGGATCGTCGCGGCGGCACTCGGGGGCGTGGGCGTAGTTGAGCTCCTGTTTGCCGTAAGCGGCGTCACCATCGGCCACTTCCCGTACGCCTCCGCCTCGGCGGGCGTGGGGCTCGGCCTCGTCGGCGTGGCGCTCTTCGTTGGTGCTGTCGCTTGGGCCGCCTCAAAACAAATTGCGCGCCTCTCGGCGCTCTGGGCGAGGAAGGCCGCCTCGCCCTTCTGGAAGGGTAAGGGCGAGAAGGGCGGCGCTGCCGCGCATCTCGCGGCGTAGAAAGGAGTGAGTACCATGACCAGCGCGAAGAAGATCTACCTCGCCGTGGCGGGCGGGCTCGTTGCCGCGGGTGTTGTCCTCGCGGGCATTGGCTTTATCGCTTCGGGCTTCGACCCGGCCGTGTTCACAACCCAAATCGACACGCGCGACAGCACCATCGTGCTCGGCGGCGTCGAGGTGGACGAACACGAGAGTATCCCGTTCATCAGCCAGCTCGCCAATCTGGGCGAGATCGACACCTCCGGCGTCGCGGATCCCGCCGCGCCCTAGGCGCAGCGAGCCCGGGCGCTCTGCCCGCCAAGCTGCGTAAGCCGGCGAAACCCGAACCTCAACCCCTACGCAACTGGCCCCAAGCCTGCGCCGATTCGCTCTCAGCGCCGCGCGGGGGCCCGTGACGCATGCCCAAATAGGTACGAGGAGAAAGGAACGCGATGACGACAACCACGCCCTTCCGCCTTCACGGGGCCACGCAGGACCGGAAGCGACTGGGCCGTGCGGTGGGGCTGTGCTTGGATTGGCAACATCTATTTGGACGATTCCGGGAGGGACAGCCCCGCTTCCCTGAACTCGACCGGCGACATGTAGCCCAGCGTCGAGTGGATCCTGAAGTTGTTGTACCAGTGCACGTAGTCCGAGAGCTTGGCCCGTAGCTCGCGCGTCGTGCCGAACGTCTCGCGGTGGACGAGCTCGGCCTCCCTGTTGCGGACGGGGGCGCTGGCCAGCACCTCCCCGTCGCGGTCGATCAGGCAGGCCCAGTGC
>NZ_JAQLEM010000032.1 GCF_028209885.1 Collinsella aerofaciens
GTTTAGCTCAGGGGGAGAGCGCTTCCCTGACACGGAAGAGGTCAGAAGTTCAAATCTTCTAACGCCCACCAAATGTTTGCAGCCCAGAGGCTATGTCTCTGGGCTGTTTTGTTTTATGCCGCCAAACATGCCGGCAAATAAGCCACCAAATATTGATCCAAGGTTTGTACGCGATGGTCTTCGCATCCCGTAGAGGTGCCGGCAGATTGCATACGTCCTGGCCGACCGTGACCGCAACATGTTGGTCAAGCATAATCTTTTGGATTCTTTTGGCGTGAGCGGCTTGGTTTTGGTAGGATTTGTCAGCGGCTTGACTAAGGGGGTTTTATAACTGCCATGCAGGTAGCCGTGTTGGTAACGTTTTACCGACTTCCCAAGAACCCCTCATTTTTAATGCGTCTGCAAAATGACTAATTGCTTTGACCTGCTGAAACACTATATGTTGTGTTTGACCTAAAAAAAGAATACAGGATATAGATGCCTCTTTGTCGTATGATAGATGGCGGACAGAGAACGAGAACCTTATTCGCCCCATTTGGACACGTCTTTGAGCCGCTTGATCGGCCGCGAGGATTGTCCGCATGAGGACCTATGGTTTATCGAGAACACAGATTGCGCGACGGCGCCGCAAGACAGGGGCAAGCCCTGCCGGGTATCGTTTGGCTCTGAAGCGCGATGAGGCTACGATGCGAAAGAGGCAAGAGGATGAAGATCATCAAGCGCAGCGGCACCGAGGTTGTCTTTGACATCGATAAGATCGTCAATGCCATCCGCGCCGCAAACTTGGAGGTCGAGGAGAGCTCTCGTCTTACCGACCGCCAGGTGGTTTACGCGGCACAAAACGTCGCCGAGGCATGCGAGAACGCGGGCCACACCGTGTCGGTCGAGGAGATTCAGGATCTGGTCGAGGACGAGATTATGCGTCTCGACTGCTACGAGGTCGCTCGCCATTACATCATCTATCGCTATGTTCAGAGCCTGAAGCGCCAGAAGAACACGACCGACGACAAGATTCTGTCGCTGATTGAGTGCAACAACGAAGAGGTCAAGCAGGAGAACTCCAACAAGAACCCGACCGTCAATTCCGTTCAGCGTGACTACATGGCCGGCGAGATCTCCAAGGACCTGACTCAGCGTGTGTTGCTGCCCCAGGAGATTGTGGATGCCCACAATGAGGGTCTGATTCACTTCCATGATTCGGACTACTTTGCCCAGCACATGCATAACTGCGACCTGGTGAACCTGGAGGATATGCTCCAGAACGGTACTGTTATCTCGGGTACGCTGATTGAGAAGCCGCACAGCTTCTCGACCGCCTGCAACATCGCGACGCAGATCATCGCCCAGGTTGCTTCCTCCCAGTACGGTGGCCAGTCGATTTCGCTGACCCATCTTGCCCCGTTTGTCGAGGTGAGCCGTCAAAAGATTCGCGGCGAGGTCGCCCGCGAGCTCGAGGAGCTCGGCGTTTCCGCATCTCCCGAAAAGGTCCGCGAGGTTGTTGAGGACCGCCTGCGTGACGAGATCCGTCGCGGCGTTCAGACGATTCAGTATCAGGTCGTGACCCTTATGACCACCAACGGCCAGGCGCCGTTCGTGACGGTCTTTATGTATCTTAACGAGGCCCGTACGCCTCAGGAGAAGCACGACCTTGCCATGATCGTGGAGGAGACGCTTCGCCAGCGCTACGAGGGCGTTAAGAACGAGGCCGGCGTTTGGATTACCCCGGCATTCCCCAAGCTTATCTATGTACTCGAGGACGATAACGTTCACGAGGATTCCCCGTACTTCTACCTGACCCAGCTGGCTGCCAAGTGCACCGCCAAGCGCATGGTTCCCGACTACATCTCCGAGAAGAAGATGCGCGAGCTCAAGCTGTCGAAGGGCGAGACCGCGGGCAACGGCGACTGCTATACCTGCATGGGTTGTCGCAGCTTCCTGACGCCCGACCGCTCCGGTAACGGATTTAACAACGTGGCCAACGCGCTGAACTATGACCCAAACAAGCCCAAGTACTACGGTCGCTTTAACCAGGGCGTTGTGACCATCAACCTGCCCGATGTCGCCCTGAGCTCGCATCAGGACATGGACAAGTTCTGGAAGATCTTCGACGAGCGCCTTGAGCTGTGCCACCGCGCCCTGCTGTGCCGCCATGAGCGTCTGATGGGCACGCTTTCTGACGCCGCACCGATTCTTTGGCAGTACGGTGCTCTCGCCCGTCTGAAGAAGGGCGAGACGATCGACAAGCTGCTCGTGGGCGGTTACTCCACCATTAGTCTGGGTTATGCCGGCCTGTATGAGTGCGTTAAGTACATGACGGGCCACAGCCACACCGAGAAGGAGGGCACGCCCTTTGCCATGGCCGTCATGCAGCGCATGAACGACAAGTGCGCCGAGTGGAAGGCCGAAAGCGATATCGACTTCTCGCTGTACGGTACCCCGCTTGAGTCGACGACCTACAAGTTCGCCAAGTGCCTGCAACGTCGTTTTGGCATCATCCCGGGCGTGACGGACAAGGGCTACATCACCAACAGCTACCACGTCCACGTGTCCGAGGAGATCGACGCATTCGACAAGCTCAAGTTCGAGGGTATGTTCCAGCAGCTTTCGCCGGGCGGTGCCATCTCCTACGTCGAGGTTCCCAACATGCAGGACAACCTCAAGGCTGTCATTCGCGTGATGCAGTACATCTACGACAACATCATGTACGCCGAGCTCAACACCAAGAGCGACTACTGCCAGGTGTGCGGCTACGACGGTGAGATCAAGATTGTCGAGGATGACGGCAAGCTGGTGTGGGAGTGCCCCAATTGCGGCAATCGTGACCAGGAGAAGATGAATGTCGCCCGTCGCACGTGCGGTTACATCGGTACCCAGTTCTGGAACCAGGGTCGAACCGAGGAGATCCGCGACCGCGTGCTGCATCTCTAATAACCATCCCAGGCCGCTCCGTAGCGAGGCCCCGGGCCTTTACTCGCTATTTCGGACAGTCCTGGCTCACGACGGAGGCGCCACTGGCGCCTCCTGTTCGTGCGGAACTCATATCGAGCAAAGGCCCGGGGCCTCGCTACGGGGCAGCCAAGTTGATGTAGCTGAGATGCAGCATGCGGCCTGCTCACTCCTCGAAGTTCTTAGCGGAAATGAGTTGACTTGCAACAACGCTTTGCTTGCGATGGCGGTTGAGCTGCAACAAAGTTTTTATTGGACCTCGAACCCTATACTCGATGTTCGCTTCGTTCATTGAGTTACCCTTTGCATGAGGCCGGGACATATCGTCCCGCCCGCAGTTTCGCAGGCCGAAGGCCGAGAATGTTTGAGGACGGGATGATATGTCCCGGCCTCCCGGGAGAGTTACCTATGAACTACGCGAACATTAAATATTTCGACATTGCTGATGGGGAAGGCGTTCGTACTTCTCTGTTTGTGAGCGGGTGCCGTCGCGGGTGCAAGAATTGCTTTAACTCCGTCGCGTGGGACTTTGCCGCGGGTGAGCCGTTCGATCGTGCCGTCGAGGACAAGATTATCGAGAGCCTCGACCATCCCTTTATCGATGGCCTGACGATTCTGGGCGGCGAGCCTATGGAGCCCGAGAATCAGGCGGGACTTGTTGACTTTATCGAACGCGTGCGTGCGGCCTATCCCGAGGGGTCGGGCAAGACCATTTGGTGCTTTACCGGCGACGTGCTCGAGGAGCTTATGCCGGGTGGCCGTCATCATACCGAGGTGACGGACCGTATCCTGGCCTGCCTCGACATGTTGGTGGACGGCCCGTTTGTTCAGGATCTGTACGATATCTCATTGCGCTTTAGGGGCTCGAGCAATCAGCGCGTGATTGATATGAACGCCACGCGCGCCCGTGCTGTGCGCGAGGGCGTTGCGCTTTGCGACGCTGTGGAGCTTTGGCGTGATGATCCGGTCTATTCGACCCATACTATGTAGCTTGTGGCCGATGCCAAAGGGCGTGGTACCATAGCGCGAACGTGAAATCGGAAAAGTGAGGCCCAGATGGTCGATCAGGAAAAAGTTGAGGCCGCCATTAAGCTGTTGCTTGAGGGCATAGGCGAGGACCCAACTCGTGAGGGCCTGCTGGAGACCCCGGCGCGCGTCGCCCGTATGTATGGCGAGATTGCCGGCGGTATGGACCAGAGTGCCGAGGAGCACCTGTCCAAAACCTTTGCCGTCGCTTCGAACGACTTGGTTATCGAGCGCGACATCACGTTTTACTCGCTGTGCGAGCATCATTTGCTGCCGTTTTATGGCAAGGCTGCGATCGGCTATATCCCTAACGGTCGCGTGGCGGGTCTGTCTAAGCTCGCTCGCACGGTTGAAGTCTATGCCCGTCGTCTGCAGCTGCAGGAGCAGCTGTGTGCACAGGTTGCCGACGCCCTCATGGATTATCTCGCTCCCCAGGGAGCGATTGTGCTCATGGAGGCTGAGCATATGTGCATGACCATGCGCGGCGTGCAAAAGCCTGGCACCAAGACCGTGACGCTCGCTCGCCGCGGCGTCTTTGAGACCGATCCCGCGCTCGAGGAGCGGTTCTTTAGGATGCTGGGCCGTTAGCATGAGGGTCGTCAACGACTTTACATCGAAGACCGATGAGGGGACGCCGCGTCGCGGTTTTATGGCTTCGGGCCTGGCGCCTTTTGGTGCCATGCCTCGCATTGATTACATCTGTGCCAACGGTCTGTTTCGGCGGCACCTGGGCAACATTGCACAGTTGGAATCGGGGCGCATCTTCTGCCGCCACGGTATTGACCACCTGCTCGATGTCGCTCGCATTATGTGGATCAAGAATCTCGAGGAACAGCTCGAATTTGACCGCGAGGTCATCTACGCCACGGCACTTCTTCACGATATCGGCAAAGATGAACAGTATGAATCGGGTATATCCCATGATGTTGCAAGCGAACGCGTCGCTGATGCGATTCTCGGCGGTATGCCCGATGACGTAGCGTTTGAGCCGGCCGATGCCGCAGCCATTAAGACGGCCATTCTGGGCCATCGAAAGCTGCGCGTGAACAGCCAACCGCTCGAGCGCCTGCTCTATGCAGCCGACAAAGCGTCGCGCGCCTGCTTTGCATGCCCCGCGCGCAATGCTTGCAACTGGAGCGATGATAAAAAGAACCTGTCGATTCGCGTGTAGTTAGTTTACGCGGTCGGGGTTCTAAACGAAGGAGACGATCGCGATGAGCAACAAGAAACTGCCCGAGAATGCAACCAAGACTGAAGGCGCCGAGCTCGCCCGCCGTGGAAGGGGCGAAATATCCACCGCAACGGCGGTACCCCACGTGAGCTATGACGATCTGCGCCATGCCGACCGCATCACCGTTGAAGGTCTTGAGGTTTTTGCTAACCATGGCGTGTATCCCGAAGAGAACGTGCTGGGCCAGAAGTTCATCGTGTCCTTGGTGCTCTATGTCGACCTGCGTGCAGCGGGGGAGCACGATAGCCTGGACGCTTCGATTGACTACGGCTCGGTGTGCCACGATGTCGATGGCTATCTGCGCGAGCATACGTTTAAACTCATCGAGGCGGCAGCCGAGGGTGTGGCCCAGATGCTGCTACGTCGTTACCCCTTGCTGCTTGGCGTGCGTGTTAAGCTCGATAAGCCTTGGGCTCCCGTCGGTCTTCCCCTGGCAAGCTGCGGCGTCGAGATCGAGCGCGTGCGCTAGTCGACGCTAGAGCTTGTTGAGGGGCGGCTGCTTGAGCCGCTGCGACAGAGCTCTATTGTTGGGACAGTACGTGTCGAGCAGCGCGTGAAACCGCTGATTGTGGCTTGGCTCGAGCAGGTGGACGAGCTCGTGGGCGACAACCATGTCGAGACACTCGATGGGATAGGCGGCAAGTTCGCGTGCGATGCGAACGGCACCGGATTTGGGCGTGCATGAGCCCCAACGCGTTTTCATGCTACGTACGGAAACGCGGGAAACGGCGACACCCATTGCGATTTCGTACGCGCGCGCCATATCGCGCAGCGCCGTGGTGACCTCGGATGCATAGAGCTGGTCGATGCGGGTCTGGAGCTCATCGGACGTCAGGCCGTCGAGGGTTGCGCGCCGCTTGGCCTGTGGGCGTTCGTTCGATTTGTCGGCACCCATAAAACTTGCGAAGGTGGCCTGCTTGGGCCGCGGTGCGGGTGATGCAAAGTTGCGATCGAGCGCATCTTGTACCGTGATGGGCTTGCCCCAAAGTGCAATGATGGACGAGGGGCTGAGCGGCTCTCGTGCCGTCGCCTGACGTTGCTCGCGCTGGGCAAGTCGACTGATAATCCAGGCGCTGTTGCGCTTCACAAACGCTTCGATACGCTCGCGGCTGGCGTCGAGCGGTGCACTGGCGTGGACCTCACCGCTCGATGTGACGCGTAGGTTGAAGTTCTTGACGCGCTTTTTGGTAACGACGACGGGGATGGATGTGCCATCCGGTCGGGATACGGTAATCGTAAATTGCTGCGTCAAAAGCGGTCCTTCAGATTGGGGACGGGCCGCATGTCGACCGTTCGGCATGCCGGCCCGCTCAGGGGATGTGAAATTAATAACGCTCGAAGAAGGCAAGGGCATTATCGCTGCAGAGCTTCTGCATCACGGTCTTGCCAAAGTGCTTGGAGAGCATGTTCTGGAACTCGGGCATCTTGCTGGCATCGGAGAGGAAGGCGGGCACCGCGGCACCGTCCCAGTCGCCGCCGAGCGCGATGACGTCCTCGCCGCCCAGGTCGAGCCAGTGCTCGATATGTGCCGCTAGCTGGTCGAAGGTGACGTCTGCGGCGGTCTTGTCGGTTGCGTCGTTGGAAAGGAACTCGCTGCAGTAGTTGAGGCCGACGATACCGCCCATGTCGCGAATGGTGCGGAACTGGTCGTCGGTAAGGTTGCGTTTGACGCCGCAAACCGCACGGGAGTTGGAGTGGCTGGCGACGAAGGGACGCGTGGCGTGGGCGAGAACCTCGTCAAAGCACTCATCGTTGAGGTGGGAGACGTCGAGTACCATGCCGGCGTGCTCCATCTGCGTAAGTGCCTCGATGCCGGCGCCGGTGAGGCCGGCGTGGGTATCGTGTCCGCTCGCGAGCGGTCCCTGCGCGTTCCAGCTGAGTGATGACATGAGTACGCCCAGGCTCTTGAGCACTTCGATCAGCGCGGGGTCCTCGGCAAAGAACGTGGCGTTTTCGATGGTGTGGATGCAGGCGACCTTGCCGTCCTTGAGCGCGGGGCGAATGTCTGCGGCGCTGCGCACGTTGACCATACGGTCGTGGTTGAGCATTGCCTGGCCGCTCATATGCGCCATGATCTGCGCCTGGAAGCGCGCGGCGTGGGCGGTGGGAATCTCGTCGGGGACAAACGTGGCGAAGCACTGTGCCCACGGCGTGTTGCCGATCTTTGCGAGCGAGATGGCACAGGCGTTACCCTCGATGAGGTCGAAATCTTGCGGATGCGTTTCGTCGCCGGGGAAATAACCGTCGGTGCCGGCGGTAAAGCGCAGGTCGAGATCGAGCGTGGCCCAGCCGATTCGGTCGGCGGTGTCGCAGTGTAGGTCAAATACGGGATATGCCATGGTTCCTCCGGTTGCAGCGTTTCTTTGCAAACTGTCATTGAATTGTATGACTAGGGTATAGTTAGCGCCATATGTTCACGGCGGCCCGCGTTGTGCGCCGCCCTTATCACGGAGGTTACCATGTCCAACCAGGGCAAGAAGGTCAAGACCCATTATCGCGGCACGCTCGATGACGGCACGCAGTTCGATAGCTCCTACGATCGCGGCGAGCCGCTGGAGTTCACGTGCGGCGCCGGTCAGATGATCAAGGGCTTCGACGCCGCTGTTGTCGACATGCAGGTGGGCGAGAAGAAGACCGTGCACATTCCTGCTGCCGATGCCTACGGCGAGCACAATCCCGAGATGGTTATTACCTTCCCGGCCGAACAGGTTCCCAACATCGAGCAGATCGAGAAGGGCATGAAGCTTTTCCTGTCCACGCCGAGCGGTATGCCCGTTCCCGCCGTGGTCATCGACGTAACGCCCGAGGCTGTGACGCTCGACGCCAACCACGAGCTGGCCGGCAAGGACCTCAGCTTTGATATCGAGCTCGTCGAGGTCGAGGGTTAGAGTATGCCTGAACGCTTGGTTTCGACGACATGCTTGGGAAATCTCAACGATCCGTCCTATGAACTTCTGCTTCGCCGGAAGCTGGGCGGCGTCTTTGAAGCTGACGATCTGCTGCTCGATTGGGACCAGGCTGATGTATGCGCGTTTGTGGGCGTGACGGAGCTGGGGCGCACGGTCGATGTTCGGCTGGATACTGCCGACGGCGGTCGTCTTGTCGACGGCGACGTGCTCGCCGTCGACCACACGGGTGCGGTACCCGTGGCGGTTGTCGTGCGCCTGCGCAGCGCCGAGGTTTATTTGGTCGAAGTTGACCGCATGGACCCGATTGCGCTCGCGCATTCGTGCTGGGAGATCGGCAACATGCATGCGCCGCTCTTCCGGGGCGACTCGGACGAGCATACTGTGCGCATGTATACGCCGGTGCAGCCTGTTTTGGGCCGCATGCTCCGGGGTGTCGAGGGTGTTCGGCTCTCGCTGGTTACCCGTGAACTCGATGCGGACCGGCGCTTTGCGTCGAGTGCGGCGGAGGTCGTCGTGAGCATGGCTCCCGACTTTACCATCGTAAAAAAGGCGCGCGGCTAAGCGCGCGTATGCGCAAGACGGGCTTTGAGGGGCGACCGATCAAGGTCCGTCTTGCTGTTGATATGAGGCTTTGGGGGAAGCATATGGGTCTTGAGGGAATCAAACTGATTGCATGCGATTTGGACGGCACGTTGCTGCATCCGGGGGAGCGCGAGCTGCGTTCCGAGGCCTTTGAGCTTATCGATGAGCTGCATCGTCGCGGTATCGTGTTTATGCCGGCGAGTGGCCGTCAATATGCGAGCTTGCGCTACCTGTTTGCCCCGGTGGCCGATGAGCTCGCCTATGTATGCGAAAACGGAACCCTGGTGATGAGCGAGGGGCGTGCCGTCGTCAAGCGTTCCATGGAGCGTAGCCTTGCTATGGTTATCGCGAATACCGTGGTTGCGTATCCCCATACCGACATGACCCTTTCGTGTGAGGGGCACATCTACACCATGAGCGGCAACGATGCGTTCGTCGACCATTTGCGCTATGTGGTCCACTGCGATGTGGCGGTGGTCGACCGTCCCGAGGACATCGACGAGGATGTCATTAAGATTGGCTTCCAGACGCCCGAGGTGGATTATCCGGCGGCCCGGGAGTATTTCGAGCGCCTCTTTGGCGACCGTGTCGATGTGATGACGTCAGGAACCGCATGGACGGACCTTATCGGTTTCGGTTCGGGCAAGGGCTCCGCGCTTGTCGATTACGGTCGTGTCCTGGGGATTTCGCCCGATGAGATGATGGCATTTGGCGACAATGAGAACGATCGCGACATGCTCAACGTCGTGGGCCATCCCTATCTGATGGAGAGCTGCAACCCCACCATGCGCGGTATCAACGATCGCGTCCGTTACGTGCACACGGTCGAAGAAGAACTGCGCCGCCTGCTCGCCGAGTAGGTTTTCGGGACATGCCTAGAAATGTACTGTTTGCTGCAAAGCGAGGAAAGGTGGATTTTAAGGCATGTCCCGAACATCTACCGGCAGTCGGGGCAGAGACCCTCGAAGATGGTGTAGTGCGACGTGACGTGCCAGCCGATTTGCTCGGACGCCTTGGCGTCGAGCTGGGCATCGAAGGGGAGCGGTACGTCGATGACGCGGCTGCACGAGGTGCAGATGATATGCGCATGCGGCTCGATCGTGCGATCGAAGCGGCTACCGCCCGGCGTCTTGATGGAGAGGATTTCGCCTGCGTCGGCCAAGAGATTGAGATTGCGGTAGACCGTACCGCGGCTGATTTTGTCATCCTGCGCGCGCACGACGTTGTAGATTTCGTCGGCGGTGGGATGGTTATAGCTTTGGCGCACGGCGTCAAGAACCAGCTTTCGCTGCCTGGTATTCCTTCTTTGCACCGCCATGCGCCTCGCCTCTTTTCTATCAACGGTCGTAGGTAAATGATACCGTATTTAGCACACAATACTAATAATGAGGACTGAAACCGTCTTCATTGGCAAGTGGGGCTCGGGCCTGAGCGTCTATGAGGCGAAAACGCGTTCCCATGCGCTCGTAGGAGGCATGAAGCGCCTCGAGATGAGATAGGATATTTGCCGGAGCTCCCTGTATCTCCATCTCGACTGAGCCGTCTTCCATGTTACGCACCCAGCCGGTGAGGGAGCGTGCCTGCGCGAGGTTGGTGTTGGTAAAGCGAAAACCAACGCCTTGGACTTGCCCCTCCCAGCGCAGGAAATAGCGCAGGGGAGTGTCTTGAGTGGCCTCGTCGCTTGCGAGCACAGTAAGCCTGCGGCGCAGCTCGAGCTCGACGTTTGATGGTTTTTGAGGCTCTCGACTGCCGCCGGTGACGCTGGAGAAGAACGTATCGAAGAGGCCCATCGCTATGCCTGCTTGCCTGCGTCGGCCGGGAAGGTAATGCCGGCCTGCTGGCGCACGGCATCCATGATGCGTAGTGAGACGAGCGTGACATCGCGGTAGTGGCCAAGCTCGTGGCGTCCCGCCGGGGTCTCCCAAATCTCTTCCTTGACGTTATCGATGCCGCCGATGGCGGTGATGAAGTCTGTGAGTTCGTATTCCATAGTGTTGCTCGATTTGGGCAGGTCGAGCACGCGGCCGTTGTCGCCCTGTTCGCGCGGCGCCTCGGTCGCCGAGCCGCGTACGACGTCGCCGCGATAGTCGATGCGGACGTTGCGGGGCGTGGACAGATGGTCGATCTGGATAGTGCCACGCTCGCCTTCGATCTGCGAGGGCAGCAGGTCATTCGTAATTTTGGAGTGCGCGAGCTCGACGGAGATACGGCCACCGCCGTAGCTGGCGAGGATGGAACCGCAGCCGTCGATGGGGCCGTGCGTGAGCTGTCGCGTGGTGGGATCGAGCAGGGCGGTCATGCTCGTAAGGCCGGAGGGCATGCCGAAAATCTCGACCATGGGCTCGACGGTGTAGACGCCAATATCCATGAGGGAACCCGAGGCCATATTGCAGTCGAAGATATTGGTGGCGCGTCCCGCGAGAATCTCGTTGTAGCGCGAGGAATATTTTCCAAAGCGCAATGAGGCGCGGCGGATGGGGGCGATCTCACCCAGGGCGTCCTCGATGGCGTGGAAGGCGGGATCGTGGAGGGGACGCATGGCCTCGAGGGCCACGACACCTGCTGCCTCGGCAGCGCGGAAGACTTCCAGCGCTTGCGCCTCGGTGGCGCAGAAGGGCTTCTCGACGATGACGTGCTTGCCACCGGCGATGCAGGCAAGGGCCTGCTCGTAGTGAAGTGCGTTGGGGCTGCCGATATAGACGGCGTCGACGTCGGCGGCTGCCGCGAGCTCATCGAGTGAAGTAAAGTTTCGCTCGCCACCGCGCTCGGCGGTAAAGGCAGCACCGCGATCTGAATCGCGCGAGAGCGTGCCCACAAACGCGGCTTGGTCGTTGGCGTTGACGACCTGGATAAAGTCGTCGGTAATCATGGATGTGCCGATGGTCGCTATACGCAGCATGTATCCCCCTCGTGCCGTTCGGTTTACAGGATGAGTGTAGCGCGAAGGGGCAGGAAATAGCGTACGAAAACGCCGTTACAGGTCGCTCTCGTTAAAGCCGGTGTCGATATCGAGGTTGCTGCCGTCGGCCGCCGTGGTGGCGAGCTCGTCGCAGCGCTCGTTGAGCTCATGGCCGGCGTGACCCTTAACCCAGATGAACTCAACCTTGTGCTTGCTCTTTGCGGTGAGTAGGCGCTCCCACAGATCGCGGTTCTTGACGGGCTGCTTGTTGGCGGTCTTCCAGCCGCGTTTTTTCCATCCGTCAATCCAGTGCTTGTTGAAGGCGTTAACGACGTACTGCGAATCGGAATGGACTTCGACGTCGCAGGGGCGGTTGAGCGCCTCGAGTGCCACGATAACGGCCATGAGCTCCATGCGGTTGTTGGTGGTCTTGGCGTAGCCGCGCGAAAGCTCAGAGGTGAAGGTCTTGCCGGCGGGGTTGGTGTATTTGAGCACGGCGCCGTAGCCGCCGCGTCCCGGATTTGATCGGGCCGAGCCGTCGGTATAGATGATGACCTTCACATGGTTCCTTTCGTTGGGTACGTTTCGCGTGAGTGACCATTGTAGCGCCATGCCCGCCGGGGGCTAGCAATCTACGATTTCTACCCCGTCTTCCGACAGTTGGTTGGCATGGATGATGCGGTTGAGCTCGTCGAGGTATTGCTGCAAGAGGGGAGAGGGCTTGCGGTCGTCATGCATGATGTAGCCCACATGCATCGTCGGGGCGTCTGCCAGGGGGATCGAGGCCATGCCCCACTGCATTTCGCTGGAGAGTACGCCGGTCGACAGCGCATAGCCGTTCGAGGTGATAAGCAGGTTGGTGAGCGTCCCGCGGTCGGATACGCGGATATTGCGGTTGCAGGGAATATAGCTAAACGGTTCCTCGGCGTAATAGAAGGAGTTCGAGGTGCCTTGCTCAAAGCTGTAGCGCGTATAGGGCGTGAGGTCGGCAAGGGACAGCTGAGGGCGGCGTGCGAGCGGGTGGCGCTCGCTAACGAAGACGTGGACCGTCGCGTCGAAGAGGGGATGGAAGCTTGCGCGGGCATCGGCGAAGGCCCTCTGCAGAACGCGGGCGTTAAAGTCATCCAGATACAGAATGCCGATATCGCTGCGAAACGCGCGCACGTCGTCGATAATCTGCGCTGTGGTGGTCTCGCGCATGATGAACTCGAACTTGCTGTCGCGGCAGCGCTCGACTACGTTGACAAAGGCCTCGACCGAAAAGGCGTAGTGTTGGGCGGAAATGGCGAGGCGGGCTTGCGGGGTACCGCCGTCCTCGTAGCGGGCCTCGAGCATGTCGGCCTGCTCTACGACCTGGCGTGCATAACCCAAAAGCTCGGTGCCGTCGTTGGTGAGTGCAACACCGCGGCTGGAGCGCGTAAAGATTTCGATATGAAGTTCCTGCTCCAGGCTTTTGACGGCATTGGAGATATTGGACTGTGCCGTATAGAGGCGCTGGGCTGCGGCGTTGATCGAACCGGACTCTGCCACGGCGATCAAAAAGCGAAGCTGTTGGAGGGTCATCGGCGCCCGTCCTTTCGAGTGTTATCTATAAAACCGATAACAGGTTAGCGCTTTAAAGTGATTGACCGAGGAAAACAATGCTCGTACTATTCAAAACACACAAAGACGGTAGGTAATTAAGCCAACTACGGAACCGGGATGCGAAAGGAGGCCCGCATATGAATTGCTTACCAAGACGAATGCCGGGCTCCTGTTTGCGCCCGTCGGCGTGATCAGGAGACAGCGACTCACTTCTCTTACTCTTATTACTTTTGTTCGATCAAGGAGATCATCATGAGCCAGTTTATCAACAACCCCGAGCACACCTTTGGTTTCGATACCCTGCAGCTGCACGTTGGCCAGGAGAGCGCCGATCCTGCATCCGACTCCCGCGCCGTGCCTATCTACCAGACCACGAGCTATGTGTTCCGCAATTCCCAGCACGCCGCCGACCGCTTTGGTCTTGCCGACGCCGGTAACATCTATGGCCGTCTGACCAACTCCACCCAGGGCGTCTTCGAGGACCGTATCGCCGCACTCGAGGGTGGCGTGGCAGGTCTTGCCGTCGCCTCTGGCGCTGCTGCCATCACCTATACCCTGCAGGCTCTTGCCCAGGCCGGTGACCACGTGGTGGCTCAGAAGACAATTTACGGTGGCTCCTACAACCTGCTGGAGCATACGCTCTCCCAGTTTGGCGTCGAGACCACGTTTGTCGATGCCCATAACCTGGAAGAGGTCGAGGGTGCCATCAAGGACAACACCACGGTCATCTATCTCGAGACGCTCGGCAACCCCAACTCCGACATCCCCAACATCGACGCCATCTCCGAGATCGCCAAGAAGCACGGTCTGCCGGTTGTCGTCGACAACACCTTCGGCACCCCGTATCTGTTCCGTCCGCTGGAGCATGGTGCCAACATCGTCGTCCACTCCGCAACCAAGTTCATCGGCGGCCACGGCACCTCGCTGGGCGGTGTGATCGTCGACGGCGGTAACTTCGATTGGAAGGCGAGCGGAAAGTACGCCCAGATCGCTGAGCCCAACCCCTCCTACCACGGTGTTTCGTTTGCCGAGGCTGCCGGTCCCGCCGCCTTCGCGACCTTTGTCCGCGCTATCCTGCTGCGTGACGAGGGCGCCTGCATCAGCCCGTTCAACGCCTGGGTCTTGCTCCAGGGCACCGAGACCCTGTCGCTGCGCGTTGACCGTCATGTCGAGAACACCAAGAAGGTCGTTGAGTTCCTGGCTGGTGACAGCCACGTCGCCAAGGTGAACCACCCGAGCCTGCCTGAGCACCCCGACCATGAGCTTTACAAGCAGTATTTCCCCAACGGCGGTGCCTCGATCTTTACCTTTGAGATTAAGGGTGGCCAGGAGGCAGCTTGGAAGTTCATCGATCATCTGCAGGTGTTCTCGCTGCTCGCCAACGTGGCCGACGTCAAGTCGCTCGTCGTGCACCCGGCTACCACCACGCACTCCCAGCTCTCTGCCGAGGAGCTCGCTGAGCAGAACATCACGCCCTCCACGATTCGTCTTTCCATCGGTACCGAGAACGCCGAGGACATCATTTGGGATCTGAAGCAGGCCTTCGCCGCGCTGGACGAGTAAGGCGACTTGTGCAAGGACCCCTTGCGACTCGATAGGTATAACTGCATAAAATGCCTGCTCAAGGCGCCTGTGCGAACAATGGTTGCACAGGCGCCTTTTTTGCATAGGAAGGGCGCTGTTACAGGGTTTTTGGCATGCTTTATGCAATCGAGATGTGGAAAACTCCTGTTGAGAGGATGTGAGTTTTACGCAATTGACGTGCGCCTTTTGAGTAAAACCGCAGGTCGCGATTTGCTCGGGGTACTATGCAGCGCGATCGAATCACACGCAGCTCAAACGCAGCAAAAAACGCACTACGGAGGTTTCCAGCTACATGAGGATCGATTCACGAAAACCGAAAGCCGCCGCCCTTTCCGCCGCTCTGACCGTGGCACTTTTGGCGGGCGCCGGCGCAACTGATGCCCACGCGGCAACACTATCCGATACGGTTGGATCTACGCCGTCCGAGGCGACGCTGGTGCAGCCCGTCGACTACCGCGGCGACGGTTATGGCTCTATGCAGGAGTGGAACGCCTCGATGGGGGCAAAGCGCGATTCCCTGGAGATGCGCGCTCAGATTATTATGAATATGTATGGCGACTATGTTACCGATGACGAGCGCGCTGTGCTGCAGAGCTGCATCGACGGTGCGGGTAGCCTGTTGACGATGGGGGAGGTCGACGCCAAGTCGACCGAGCTCGACGAGCTTCGCTCCACGCTTGAGGATGCCAAGCGCGAGGCGCTCGAGGCTGCCGCAGCCGAAGCCGAGGCCGCTGAGGCCGTTCAGGCTTCGTATTACAACGCCGGCTCCGGCTCGTCTTACGCGTCTGCTGCGTATTACGCGAACGGCTCGGGCCTGACGCGCTCGAGCGGCGTCAATAACTATAACGGCCGCCGCGAGACTTATTACAGCAGCAACGTGTTGTATCACCACCGCACGGGCGAATGGACGCAGGATTCCGAGGGCTTTTGGCGCGATTCCGATGGCTACTACGTCGTGGCCGCGGGCGATAAGGCTCAGGGCTCCACGTTTACCGGTTCCAAGGGCGAGTGCAAGGTCTATGACTCCGGCTGCGCAGCCGGAACCACCGACTACTATACCGGTTGGTAATCTGCCATAAGCCGATAGGACATGACGGGCGGGCGTCTTTACCGAGCCTTTGGGCAACGTAAGGGCGCCCGTTTTTTGTGCGTGCTTGAGTTAACAGAGCGCTTACCGTGGCAGTACGTCGCGCATATGGGCGCGGGGCACACTAGTTCATGAGAAATAAGGTCTTTCTCGTGGAGGAAGTGGTCTTGTGAACGCTCGAGATATTGCCATTGCCGCCGTCGCATTGGTGCTTGGCTGCCTTGGTCCTACGGCCGCGCTCGTTGCGGGCATGCAGGGGTCTTGTGGGGCTGCCTCTATCGTGGTCAGTGCGTTGGTCGCGGCCGCACTGCTGGGAAGTGCGGGTGTAGTCCTTTGTCGCGACGATGAGGACCAGGCGTCGGAGTCGCAGCTCTAACCGTCGGGACATCGACTACTGGTTATAGATGAAGATGAAAGCCGCCGTAAGGGGAGTGCTCCTTGTGGCGGCTTTGCTGTTGAGCCTGTTGACGTGGTGAGCCGGGCGCTACCAGCTTTTCTCGATATCGCGGATGCGCTGATAGAGCCAATCGTTTTGCGGCACTTGGATATCGTGTTTGACGGCCAGGCGGCAAATGGTGCCCGCGAACTCCTCGACTTCGGTTTTTCGTTGCGCGATGCGGTCCTGCGCCATCGAGGGCATACCGGTGGGGTCGATTCCCTCGATGAGGTGCACCATCTGCGTCAGGTCTGCCTCGGTCAGCTCAATGCCCTCGGCGTTGGCGACCGCAAGCGTTTCGCGCATGGCAGAAACAAAGCAGCGACGCTGCTCGGAGTCCGGCTCCGTGGCGCTTCCGTAGGTCCCGCCGTAGGCCATGCACGTCTGGTTGATGCCGTCGTTGAGCATGAGTTTGGCCCACATGCGGTGCGCAACGTCGCTCTCGACGGTATGGGCGATGCCGCAGCGCGTGTAGAGCTCGTCGATGGCGGTGACGGTTGCGAGCTCGGTGCCGGCCGCCGCGCCAAAGCGGATTTCGCCAGTGTTGGTAAAGGTGAGCGCGCCGTCGAGGAATACGGCGTCCATGCCCTGGCAGATACCCAGGACGGTATGCTCCCAGCCAAAGCGCTCGGCAATCTTCTGCTCGCTCGTAATGCCGTTACACAGCGAGGCGATGAGCGTATTGGGTCCCACGACGCGCTCCATAGTCTTGAGTGCTTGGTTGAGTCCAGTCGTCTTGACCGTGAGAATGACCAGATCGGCGGGCGTTGCCTCGCTGGCGCGGACGGACGTGAGATCGCAGGGTTCGCCGTTGACGGTGAGTGCGTCGTTCGCGTGACGCTCAAAACGGGCGTCATCCATGACGTATTCGACGGCGTCATTGCCGAGGGACTTGGCAATCATGCTGCCATAGAGTAGGCCGACGCCGCCCTTGCCGATAAAGGCAACCTTGTTGATCTGCATATGAATCATCTCCCCATATAAAAGGCGCCCGCGTGGGGGCGCCTGATGGATTGTATGCCGCCGGGGCGTTTGGTAAGCGCGCGGGGCTGCTGTTATGAAAAAGAAACTATTGCACTGTGCGCTTATGCCGCGGGACAGATCACAAAAACGCGCGCAGGGTGTACGACGCCATCGCGCACCTTGGGGAAGGTGCAGAAGATGACGGCGCCTGTGGCGGGAAGCTCGTCCAGATGGTCCATGACCTCGATCTGATAGCGGTCGACCGAGAGGATGTACTGCTCGCCGGGGTAGGGGTAGGCGTCCTCGCGCGTGGTCACGGTCGTCTCCTTTCATCGGGCTTTTTGCTGATGTTAAAGCGGTGTCGTGACGGCTCGATTTCTGCTACGTTACGATACATTCTCGATTGCGATTCCACGATGTTTCGGCTGCGTGACCATTGTGTTTCGCCTTGCCGGGGCGCTGATGGCGAAGGGAGGGGCCGTGCAATACCGTGTTGACCCCAAAAGTGGTAACCGAATATCCGCTCTGGGTCTGGGCTGCATGAGGTTTCCCGGTGCGCCGGGACACCCCGATGCGAAGACGGCCGATGCCATCATCTCCCGTGCGGTGGAGCAAGGGATAACCTATCTGGACACGGCCTATCTCTACCCCGGTAACGAAGCTTGTGTGGGAGCCTCGCTTGAGCGCCTGGGTCTGCGCGACCAGATTTTGCTCGCGACCAAGTTGCCGCACGCTTCGTGCAAATGTGCGGAGGATTTCGACCGCTTTTTTGACGAGCAGCTGCGCCGTTTGCGGACTGACCATATCGACTATTACCTTATGCACAACATCACCTCGCCCGCGCAGTGGGAGCGCGTGGTAGCGTTGGGTATCGAGGACTGGATTGCGCACCAAAAGGCTGCGGGGCGTATTCGCCAGATAGGTTTTTCGTACCACGGCAGTGCGGCGGACTTCCTCACGATGCTTGACGCGTATGACTGGGACTTTTGCCAGATCCAGTACAACTATGCTGGAGAGCGATACCAAGCGGGAACGGCGGGACTCATGGCAGCCGCCGAGCGCGGGCTCGCGGTGTTTGTGATGGAACCGCTTTTGGGTGGACGCCTGGCGGGCAAACTGCCTCCGCGGGCCCGCGCCGTGCTCGATGACGTACGCGATCCGTACCTGAAGACGCCGGCTGCTTGGGGCCTTTCGTGGGTGTGGAACCATCCTCAAGTCACGATGCTGCTTTCGGGCATGACCGATACCGCGCAGGTGGACGAGAACGCGGCATTGGCGGATCGCGCGCTGCCGGATTCGATGACGACAGAGCAGCTCGATACCATCGCGCGTGTGCTGGGAGAGTTTGAAAAATCGAATCGCGTGCCCTGCACGGGATGCGGCTACTGCATGCCGTGCCCCAAGGGCATTAATATTCCCGGTTGCTTTGGCGCCTACAACGCGAGCTACGCACATAGTTGGTTTACGGGGCTGTCTCAATACTTTACGGCGAGCGCGGTGCGGACGAACGAGCCCAAGCTGGTGAGCAATTGTGTCAAGTGCGGTAAATGCGCACGTCACTGCCCGCAGCACATCGATATTCCCGAGCGTCTCGACGATGTGCGCCGACGTTTCCAGCCTGGCCCCGTAACGGCCGCGCTTAAAGCCTTTTGCAAAACGCGCTCCTGATGCCCCTTTTATAAGTTGCGGTGGAATAGTTCCTGTTTGCGGCAGAATAGGGGCAAAGCAGGAACTATTCCACCGCAACTGAAGGGGGCTGTCGTGGGCCATCGGGATTCATGTGATGATTTGCGTGAGGTTCGTTGGGGCGTTTTGGGCGCTGGGCGCATTTCGCATCGATTTGCATCGTCGCTCAAGGAGGTGGACGGGGCACGGCTTGTGGCTGCCGCCGGTCGCACTCCTTCGCATGTTGAGGAGTTTTGCAGGGCGTTTTCGATTGATGCCGCGCACAGTTATGCCACAGCTGACGATAACGGCGATGCGGCTTATGATGCGTTGATTGTCGACCCCGATGTCGACGTAATCTACTTGGCTCTTCCGCATGGCATGCATGCGCGTTGGGCCTGTCGCGCGCTGCGCGCCGGAAAGGCCGTGCTGTGCGAAAAGCCGGCCGTTTTGAATGAAGAAGAGGCCCATGCGATCGCCTCCGTTTCCCGTGAGCGCGGCGTGCTGTTTATGGAGGCGATGAAAAATCGGTTTTGTCCGATGCGTACTCGCGTGAAGGGCTTGCTTGCGTCGGGCGAGCTCGGCCGTATCGTCTCGATTGAAAGCGTGCAAAAACTCGATTATGGTGAGCCCCCTTCGAGTTATCTGCTCGACCCGTTGCAGGGTGGCTGTCTATATGACATGGGCTGCTATGCGGTCGGTTGGTTTGAGGATTTGCTCGCGGGCGCGTGCGAGGTTTCGTCCCGTGAAGTTCGCTGGCGTGACGGATCGGGCGGCCGCGTCGATTGGGCCGACGAGATCCATATGAGTGTCGGCGGTATACCCATTCATATGGTGTGCGACGGCAAAGCAGCATATGAAAGCCGCTTAACGATTGCCTGCGAGCGGGGCTCGTTGGAAATCGACCGTCTCCATCGCCCCGAGCTCGCCCATGTGAAGTATTCCGACGGGCGAACGCTCGAAATAAATGCCCCGTTTGAGGTCGATGATTTCTACGGCGAAATCCAGCATGCGACCCAGCTCATCCGGGCGGGGAAACTCGAGAGTCCCGTCATGCCCCTTGCCGCCACACAGTGCTGCGCGCGCATTATCGATGCAATCCGTCTAGCCCTCTAGGCTTGGCGCTGACGCATAGGGGATTATGATGCTGGCACCCGTAGCCGTAGTGTTTGGCGGCCCGCATCCCTGATGCCCCTTTTGTAAGTTGCGGTGGAATAGTTCCTGTTTGCGGCAGAATAGGGGCCAAACAGGAACTATTCCACCGCAACTGATGAGGAGGGAGCTGGAGATGCTGACGATCGGGTGCCATCTTTCGACGACGAAGGGCTATCGGGCAATGGGGGAGACAGCGTTGTCCATTGGCGCCAATACCTTTGCATTCTTTACGCGCAACCCGCGCGGCGGCAAGGCGAAAGACCTTGACATGGATGACGTGGCGGCCCTGCGCGAGCTTATGGAGCAAAACGACTTTGGCCCGCTGGTGGCGCATGCCCCGTATACCTATAACCCCTGCTCAGCCAAAGAGCGGGCGCGCGAGTTTGCCCTGGAGGCCATGGCAGAGGACCTGCGGCGCATGGAGGCGCTGCCCGGCAACTACTACAACTTCCATCCCGGTGCGCATGTGGGGCAGGGCTCCGACGCCGGCATTCAGATGATTGTCGACACCCTGTGCCAGGTGATGTTTGAGGGCCAGCAGACGACGGTGCTGCTCGAGACCATGGCCGGCAAGGGTACCGAGGTGGGCCGCAGCTTTGAGGAGCTGGCGTGCATTATCGAGGGCGTTGCTGCCAGGCGTCCAGAGCTATCGGACAAGCTGGGCGTGTGTCTGGACACCTGCCATGTGAATGACGCCGGCTATGACATCGTCCACGATCTTGACGGTGTGCTCGACGAGTTCGATCGTGTGGTGGGTATCGAGCGCCTGCGCGCCGTGCACATCAATGACTCCAAGAATCCCTGCGGCGCCCATAAGGACCGCCACGAATGCATCGGTAAGGGCTATCTGGGTAGTGAAGAGTTTGGCGGCGGTATGCAGGTTATGCAGAATATTGTATCGAATAGCCGCTTGTGTGAACTTCCATTTATTTTGGAGACACCGAACGAACTTGCAGGTTATGCGGTTGAAATCAAACTGTTAAGGTCGTTACAGCAGTAACGACTGTCACAAAGTGGAGTGTCCCATTCACGTTATGGGTTTGTTTCAATCAGTTTTCTAATTGCAGATTCGCACTTACGGGTGCATAATATCCAACAGTTTTTGCAGACCTCTGAATCAAACGGGGTCATCGGAAGGAGACTGATTATGAAGCTCAAGAAGCTTGGCGCATTTGCCGCCACGGGCGCCATGGCGCTCGCCCTCGCACTGACGGGCTGCGGCTCGTCCAACGCCACCTCTGGTTCTGATGCCGGTTCCAGCAGCTCTGACGACGCTAAGGTCGAGAAGGTCGACGGCTCCAAGGAGTACGCGCTCGTCAAGGACGGTACGCTGACCGTCGGCACCTCTGCCGAGTACGCTCCGTTTGAGTACAAGGATGACAACGGCGATTATCAGGGCTTTGACCTTGAGCTCATCAAGGCTATCGGCGACAAGCTGGGTCTGGATGTCGAGTACGTCAACAATGACTTCGACACGCTCGTCCCCGGTGTCGCTTCGGGCGCTAAGTACGACGTCGCCATCGCGGCTATCACCGACACGCCCGAGCGTGAGAAGGAAGTTACTTTCTCCGATTCCTACTACATGGACGATCAGGCTATCGTGACCAAGGTCGATAACACCGACATCACGGCCGACAACTACAGCGAGAAGCTCAACAACGCCGACGCTACCATCATCGTCCAGTCCGGTTCGACCGCCGAGGCCTTTGCCCAGGAGAACTTCCCCAAGGCCAAGATCGTCCCCTACAAGGACGCCACCGAGTGCTTCAGCGCCCTGCAGTCCGATAAGGGCGACGCCGTAGTCACCAACCGCTCCGTTGCCAGCCAGCTGACCGCCGAGCAGTTCAACACCTGCCAGACCATCAAGCAGATCAGCACCGGCGAGGAGTACGCCATCGCCATCAACCAGGGCAACACCAAGCTCAAGGACGACATCAACCAGGCCATCAAGGACCTGACCGACGACGGTACCGTCGACGCCCTCATGGCTAAGTACAACATCAAGTAAAATAGCTACTTGATTGTGCGCAGGCCCTTTCCGTTTTGGCGGAGAGGGCCTTTGCGCTTCTCTTGACGGAGAGCATTTCCGTCTCGTTTTGCCGGCAACTTCTACGATAGGAGCCACCTTGTCTCGATTGAACGAAGGGGCCATGGGTCGGCGCTTCCCGCTGCCCTCGATGCTCCAAAAACTAGCCTGCGCCCTGACTGTGGCGCTCGCTTTGCTGTGCGCGGGGACAGCCGCGCCTTCGACCGCTCAGGCGCTCGAGACCGCAAAGATCACCGCGCGTCCCAATACCGGTTCGGGCAGCGACGTGGTCGGTGGCACCGAGACGCGCATTACCTGGGAGGTCCAGGCCGATGCCGATGAGGAGCTGAGCGGTCTTTCGCTGACGTTTGTCGACGGCACGACGTTTGGTACCGATGACACGCGATTGACGATGCTCTCGGGCGAGGACCTCATGGATCGTACGCCCATGAAGCCCACGTGCAAGGCTGACGGCCAGACGCTCAAGATTGACTTTGGCGAGACGGCGCCTGCCGGCGGCTTTTTCCGTGTCGAGGTTTACGGCGTGACGTTTCCCGTCGAGGGCGGCGAAGAGGCCTTTAGCGGCACCTATACGCTCGCCGACGGTTCGACCAAGAAGATTTCCAAGATTCCGTCGGTGGAGATCAAGGGCGTGACGGCATTCGATAACTTCCTGGCCGATCTTAAGGAGCAGCCGTGGGTCGAGGCCTGGAACTCCAATATGTTCCTGCGCCTGTTCCTGAACCCGGTCATTTTGGTCCAGAGCCTGCCGATCGTCTTCAAGGGCTTCCTCATGTCGCTTTCGATCGTGCTTGTGGCGTTTCCGCTGGCAATTCCCTTCGGTTTCGCCCTGTCGCTCATGCGCATTTCCAAGTCGCGCATCCTTCGCTGCCTTGCCGGCATCTATGTGAATATCATCCGCGGCACGCCGGCGTTCTTGCAGATCTACATTGCGTTCTTTGGCTTGCCGCTGGCCGGTGTCAAAGTGGACGACTATGTGCTGGGTGTTATCGTCATGGCCATGAACTCGTCTGCGTACCTGTGCGAGATCTTCCGTGCCGGTATTCAGTCGATCCCCAAGGGCCAAAACGAGGCTGCTCGCTCGCTGGGCATGAATGCCTTCCAGACGCTGCTCTATGTCATGATTCCGCAGACGTTCCGCAATGTCCTGCCTACGCTGACCAGCGAGTTTATCCTGCTCTACAAGGACACGTCGCTGCTTGCCGCCGTGGGTGTCGTCGAGATCGTCATGAACGCCCGCACCATCGTGGCCACGACGGGCTCCATCGCGCCGTATGTGGTTGCCGCTCTGTTCTATCTGGTCATTACCCTGCCGCTTGCGCGCTTGGTGAGCGGTCTTGAGGCGAGACTTCTGGGGACGGCCGAAACCAAAAAGAAGCGTCCCACCAAGAGCGCCGGACAGGTTGTCGCGACGCCCGCCGATCATATCGCCGGTCTGTAAGGAGGTCCTGTCATGAGTGAAACGAATTCCAACGAGGTCGTTGTCAGCATCAAGAACCTCCAAAAGGCTTTTGGCGATAACGTGGTTCTGCGTGATATCGATCTGGACGTGCACAAGGGTGAGGTCGTTGTGGTCCTGGGCCCCTCGGGCTCGGGCAAGTCGACGATGCTTCGCTGCATCAATCGCCTGGAGCATCCCACGAGCGGCTCGATTGTCGTTGAGGGCGTGGATGTGTGTGCCAAGGGCGTCGACCTCAATAAGGTACGTACACACTTGGGCATGGTGTTTCAGCAGTTCAACCTGTTCCCGCACCTGTCGGTCAAAAAGAACGTCATGCTTGCGCAGCAAAAGGTGCTCAAGCGCAGTAAGGAAGAGGCCGAGAAGATCGCCATCGAGGAACTGACCAAGGTCGGTCTTGCCGAGCGTATCGACTTTATGCCGAGCCAGCTCTCGGGCGGTCAGCAGCAGCGCGTGGCCATTGCCCGCGCCCTGTCGATGAATCCGCACGTTATGCTCTTTGACGAGGCCACGTCGGCGCTCGATCCCGAGCTGGTTCGCGACGTTCTGGGTGTCATGCGCGACCTGGCACGCGATGGCATGACCATGATCGTCGTGACGCACGAGATGGGCTTTGCCCGCGACGTCGCCGACCGCGTCGTCTTTATGGACGGCGGCGTCATTGTGGAAGAGGGTACGCCGAGCGAGGTCTTCGACCACCCCAAGAGCGAGCGCACCAAGGCGTTCTTGGGCAATATCTCGTAGCCGGTTGATGTAACTGCCGTTATAAAAGAGCGGG
>NZ_JAQLEM010000033.1 GCF_028209885.1 Collinsella aerofaciens
GGCTACATGTCGCCGGTCGAGTTCAGGGAAGCGGGGCTGTCCCTCCCGGAATCGTCCAAATAGATGTTGCCAATCCAGACGGCGGCCCAGATCGAGCTGATCCAGCCGGACGGCAAGACCGTCCCGCACCTCATCAGCGGGCCCACATCGACGACGTCCCTGAGCCTGTCCGCGAAGGGCACCTACCGGCTGCGCGTCCGCACCAAGGGCGCCGACCCTTCATGGGGAGCGTGGTCGGAGTACGCGGTGTTCAGGGTCGCCGACCCGCCGCAGGCGTTCTTCACGACTCCCGCGGAGGACGGCGAGGCCGTCGTCGAGCTCCCGCTGCGCGTCGCTTGGACCGCCGTCGACGAGACCGGCATCACCTTCCAGCGCCTGAGGTTGCTGCACGGAGGCTCTGCGGTCATCGACACGTTGGTCGGCGCGGGCGCGCGGTCGCACAAGATCGCCCCCGGCCTGGAGAACAGGTCCGCGTACCTCCTCGTGCTCACCGTCCGCGGCGGCTCGAGCCTGTCCACGACCGTCATCCGCTCGTTCTCGACCGACTGGCTCGTGCCCGCCACGCCCATCGTCAACGTCTCCTACAGCGATGCGCTCGCGGCCGTCGTCACGGTGCGCGACGGCATCTCGGAGTTCTCCGTCAGGGACCACAAGCTGCACGGCCCCATGGCCATGACGCCCGAGGGCAACATCCGCATCAGGGGCGGCATGTCCATAAAGGGGACGCGCGCAACCGTCCACAGCCTGCCGACGTGCGCCTCGTTCGATATCGAGCGCGTGCTCGCGGACGGCTCGATGCTCCTGCTCGCGAGCGGCCTCAAGTCCGGGCAGAGCGTCATCGACCGCCTGCCGCCGCTCAACGTCGGGTTCTCCTACGTCGCGCGCGGCTACGCGGCCTCCGGAACCACCTCGACGATCGAGGTGGGGACCGTGTGCCCCTGCGACGGGTTCGCCCTCAACTTCGGGCCGGACGCCTCCGAGGTCGTCGTCGGCGACAGGAACATGGGAGGCCCGCCGCGGTACTCGGCGAGCCCCGAGCGCGAGCGCGACCAGTTCCACTTCGTCGGCGGCGGCCTGCCCATGGGGTTCGAGAGCGGCAACCTCTCGATGAAGGAGTCGATGGAGTTCACGATCGAGGAGGACGACTACCTGCGCGTCCGCGGCCTGTTCGGCCGCTACGGAAGCGCTTGGGTGCGACCCCATCTGGGCGACCGCGGCTTCGCCGCCGTCACGGGGACGCTCACCAGGTGCGCACCCGAGGACTACAGGGTGTCCGTATCGACGAAGAGGGAGCGATGGAGGGAGCCCAACGGTGTCGGATGATATCTGGCTCGCGTCGTTCAGGGCCTCCTACCGGTACGCCCGCGTGTCGCGGTCGACCGGCCTGGAGACCGGCGCCATCGAGTGCTTCACCGGCGGGAGCATCAGCCGAAACCAGGACACGGACACCTACGAGTCCGCATCGCTGGACTACGTCGGCAGGCTCGACATGGGCAACGACTTCGTGCGCATCTACCTCGACGCGGAGGACCCGATCTCGGGCGCGTCGCGCACCGTGTGCCTGGGGACCTTCGAGTGCTCCACGCCGTCCCGCACGGTCAGCGGCGAGGTGGCGACCGGCATCGCGACGCTCTACGGCAGACTCCACGACCTCGCGAAGGACGACTTCGACGAGCCGTACACCGTGCCGGCGGGCGCCAATGCGGTCTCCGCGGCCAAGGCGATCGCGGAGGGGTGCGGGCTCGAGGTCGTCGCGGAGCCCAGCGACTACACGCTGTCGACGTCATGGGTCTTCGGCATAGCCGCCACGGCGGACACGCCGGACAACAAGCTGGGCGCGGTCAACAGGCTGCTCTCGGCCGCCGGCTTCAGGAGCGCCTCGACCGACGCCTACGGGCGCGTGCTGTTCAGGCGCTACCTGGAGCCGGCGGCTAGGCCGATCGACCACGCCTTCTCCGAGGGCGAGGACTGCCGGGTGCTTCCCGACCTCACCGACGAGCAGGACGACTTCGACGCCGTGAACGTGGTGCACGTCGACTTCACGACCCAGGGCGAGAGCGTCAGGGGCACTGCCTCCGACGACAGCCCGCAGAGCGAGTGGTCTACCGTCTCCACGGGCCGCCGCATCGTGAAGCGGTACCAGTACAGCGACCTGCCGGCAGGCGAGAGCGTCATCGCCGGCGGCTCCTACCCGCTCGCCGGCGCCGGCACCCACGACAGCGCGACCTTCAGGTCCAGCGGCGGCGCGGGGACCATCGAGACCGTCGGCGTTTCCGGGTGCCCCGTCGGCGGCGTCAACCAGGCGATCCGCATCACGAAGGGGTCCGGCTCCGGCGAGATCGGCATCGCCCAGGACAAGATATCCCTCAAGAAGGGCCAGCCGTACACCGCGTCCGTCTACCTCTACGCGTCGCAGCGCACGCAGGTGAGGATCCAGCCCATCTGGCGCGAGGACGACGGGGGAGAGAGCAGGACGCTCGATGTGGAGCGTGGCTGGACGAGACTCTCGCTCACGGCGACCCCGGGCAAGTCCGAGGAATACAGCGCGGGATACGTCTATCTGTCGGACGCCGCGCCGGCCGGGTCGTATATCGACGTGGCGCAGGTCAAGGTCGAGGAGGGCGCCTCGGCGACGCAGTTCGCCGTCGAGGCGGCGAACGACAAGGCGGCGAGCCTGCTCGCCACCGAGTGCTCGGTCATCCGGCGCCCGACGATCACGGCGATCTTCAACCCGTCGGCGGACGTCTACTCGGCATGCGCCATCAGGCTGCCGTCCGTCGGGATCGAGCTCGCCCGCGCCTGTATCCGGAAGATGGACCTCGAGCTCTCGATGGGATGCCCCATGAGGATCGAGCTCCGCATGTACCTGAGGGGTGATGCCTCGTGAGCGCAATGCCGTCTCTGGCAGCCGACCTCGCGGATATCGTCGCCGCGCCGACGGCGCCCGGCGTCTCGATCGCCTACGGCACCGTCGTCGCGGCGGACTCCAGGACCGTCGATGTGCGCATCGGGGGCTCGGTCGTGGCCGGCATCTGCATGACGACGTGCTGCCGGGGCGCAGCGCCCGGACAGCGCGCCATCCTCATCGGGTCGCCGCCGCTCTGGACGGCGATCGGGATCATCGCGTAGGCACGCCGATATATGGCACAGCCCCAATTCGAGAAAGGAGCTCCCGCCAATGTCTGACAGCAGCACGGGGGACACGACATACGAGATCAAGGTGGCCGACGGCGGCTATATCGACGGCCTCACCGTCACCGGGGACGACGGAACGTCCACTGACTACGCCTTCCGCTATGAGAACGAGGCCGAGCTCGAGGCGAGCCGAATTGCCGCCGGTGCGGCCGCCGAGTCCGCGAACGCCGCCAAGGCCGCCATCGAGGCCAACGAGAAGGCGCGCAAGGATGCAGAGGAGACGCGTGCCGCGAAAGAGACGCAGAGGCAGTCGAGTTTCTCGGCATCAAAGAAGGCGTGCGACGAGCAGACGGCGCTCGCGAAATCGGCGACCGACCAGGCGCGCCAGTCCAAGGCCGCCGCCGACGAGGCCGCCGCGCGCGCCAACGCCGCCGCTGTGGCAGCGAAGCCGTACTACATCCAGCAGGCGGAGCCCGAGCGCACGAAGCGCGTCGACGGGATGCTCTGGGTGAAGGTCAACGAGTCGAAGAAGTCGGTCGACGCGTTTGCGCGTTGGGACGCCGGCAAGACGGGTAAGGCGATCTTCCCCGGCGAGCAGACCGTCCCGGGAAACAAGACCGTGGTCGACATCCCCGGCGCATGGACGCTTTTTGACGACCACAGAATCGCTTAGAGAGGAATAGAACATGGCAGGTATCTTCAGCTACGCCAAGACGCTCTGGCAGGACGGCGTCACGGCGATCACCGCCGCGCGACTCAACCACATCGAGCAGGGCATCTCCGACGCCGCGGACAGCATCAAGACCCTCGGGGATTCCGTATCCCATATTGACGACGGTGTCAGCCTTCACAAGGCATACCTTAGAAGTGCGTCGGTCTTGCATTTAACTGGGGATGGATATCAACCGTATCTCATGATGAGCATCCACGGCGTAAGTACCATCACCGCGCGTGGCTCTTCAGACCCCACCGTTAACACGCTTTCCGGCGTAGACGTGACCGCCAAGCGTGGGAGTACGGAAAACAGTATTGACGTGACTTTCAAAAATGCAGGTGCCACAGTGCTGATTATCTCGCCCATGGATTTTACCGCAACGGTCTCATAGGTGATTCCGTATCCCTACGCGATGGGTTACGGTTCATTAGGGCAAATCTTCTTGATGCCAGCGAGGTGGATACCGACGTTCTGTTGACTCGAATTAGCGACGATATTCCAATCAACAATGTCGTTTTCGTCTCAGTCACCGGTGGGGCGTATGGTTCGTCGTCTTTGGCGATTGTCTACCTGACGAGCGATAAATACGGAGCGGCTCTGACTTTTGGTTATGACAGCGAAGTCCAGAGACATGTGCTATACAACGGTGTTTGGAAGCTGGGATAGTTTTCCGTATCCCACATATGCTCGTGGGGTGCATCCGTCTCATTTGACCTTAAAAGAGACTCGATCTTCGCGCTTGTATTATCGGCCAACAGCAACGAGCAATTGGTCCCGTTTTTCGTGTGGCGCTCTGGCGACTCTGTATCGCATACGAATCTTCCCGGCGGGTATTCTGTGAAAAGGGAGGGGGACACCATTACAGTGTCGCGCCCACAGGGGGCATCTTTCGTTGTCTACCGCTACGACTTTGGCTAGATTCTGCGCTCCCGCGATATAGCAAGAAAAGTGCACCTATAGCATTCCGTATCCCCATTTTCTGGAAACGTCATTACCGCAGTCATTTCAAGCGTCGGCAACGATAATGTGATGCAGATTAGGTTCACCGCAAGCGATGGAAAATCCTATGGCTTTTCTCTGCTCAGAAACGGAATCCGACTATATTGCTTTACCGACTCTGTTGAGGTCTGGCGAATAACCAAATAGCATTCCGTATCCCAACTGGTGTTAACGTACACGTTTGCCGATGACGCAAACAATCTTAAAAATGGCGTTTATCACATCGGCAATTCCAAGAATATGCCTTTCTCATACGGAACCCTTATCCAGTTCGGCTCCGACTCTTTCGAGAACGGATACATCACGCAGCTGGCGATGGACATCAACACCAAGAAGCTCTATACGCGAGGCTACCTTTCAGGCGCGTGGAGCGATTGGGCGCAGCTCTAAGGCTCGATGTAGTACGCGGTGACCGTTACTTCGGCATTGCAAGCTTTGTTGTGCGCAGGCGTGTCATCGGCAATGGAAAGCCCTATACCGACTGGCGCGTAGTAGTAGGGCGAACATACGAGGTACTTGCCGTCAATTTTTGTATCGGTCTCCGCATAGAGGAACACCGTCCCGTGCGGCAGTTCGAGGTAGAAGTTGCCGTTTTCAGTTGTCGTATAGGTGCGCGTCTTGCTTTTCACCAGCTGGGATACGGAATGCTATTACGCCGACCATACGCCTTTGGACGTGCTCTCTTGAATGTTTACGTATGAAGCCGATGGCTTGTTGTCGTTCGAGGTGTCCATGAGTCGGAATGAGACGCGATCCTTCCCATTACTTGATACAACGGAGATGTATGGGCCGTTAGCATCCCATCCGGAGAAAAACTCACCTGCTCCGTCAACTGTAATGCGGGATACGGAAAACTATTCGTCCTTTTTAAATACGGCGACATGTTTACTCTCGGTCTCGTTAAAGACGAGAATCCTGTCATTTAAGAAGTTCACCGTAATCCTGGTTGCTCCGCATCGAAAACCGAGGGTTGGCAAATTTTGGCTATTAAGTTCCACATTCGCCGTAATGCCGTCGGAAGTCTGGCATACGGAAAACTAGCAGACGTATTTCTGCACTACGAATGTCACTTCGCTGCGGTAAGACACGGTGACCTTTCTGCCGTCATTGGAGATGGCCACACCGTCCGGTAGAGCCGTACTGCTTGGTTTTGTCGAACTGAACCAAACCATGAATGGGCCTTTCAGCGGAACATCAGTTGCGCCGATCGCGACGATTGCAAACGTCTTTGCCGTCTCAAGATTGAACGACACCGATGTGCCCCACCATTGCAGGGATACGGAATCACCCAGTTGTTACCATTTGCCAAATAAACTTGCTTTGGTTGGAGTCCCATAGGCCGATGCTATCTTGTTTGGCCGTGAGCACGTAAGTGTTTCCATTCGGCGCTGTGACATTGATTTGGACATACTGGCCGCCCTCTAGATCAGTTGAAACCGTCGCGGCGGTGTTTCCGACGGCGGTTACGCAATGGGATACGGAAAACTAACTTAACGTTCCGTACTTCCAGTCAGTCCATTGAGCGCTGCCGTATTTGCGTCTGATCGCTATCTTGTCGGAGCCGAATCCAAACGCGAGCTGCGCCGTGTAGGCGGTGGCACCGAAATTGTGCTGGATGACAATGCAGCCGTTTCCTCCAAGTTGAGACGGGAACCCTTTCGGGTCGGCTGACGCATTAAGAATGAGCGCCGCGGGTGGGTTGTCCAAATCGTTAACGTCCAATGCGTAAACGGGGGATACGGAATGCTATTGAGCCGCCCAGATACTATCTGCCTTGTCGCTATTAAGGTCAATATGAGTTGTCGAAGGCCTATTGCCATTGCTGGCGTCACTGAGACGAAGTGAAACTTGTTGCGAGCTGTCTTGGTTTCTTACGGCGACGTACGGACCGTTAGCGTCCCAACCGATGAAGAACGATCCCGCGCCATCGACCACGGTAAATCGGGATACGGAATCACCGTTCCATGGCTATTGCGTACATATCGCTCGCTCTAGCCACTACTGTTCGGAATGACTGCAGGTAGTGGCTCATCGCCGTGTTGACGGTAGTGTGGCCTAGGGCGACGGCGATATCTTCGATTGCCGCGCCGCTTTCCAGCGATATCGTTGCCCAGCTGTGCCTCAGGCACGTCATGGGGACGTGGGGGAGTTCGTGCCGCTTGCAAAATGCGGCGAACCTCCTGGCCACGGCGTTCGGATCCAGCTGGCAAAGCCTGCCGGACCTGCGCGCGCCCCTGATGGCGCGGAGCCTCTCGAGGGCAAAGCGCGGCAGCTTGAGTCGCCTGTCTGAGAGTTTGGTTTTGCACCCGGTCTCGATGACCTCGCCCTTTACGACATGTAGCCCGCGCCGGATGTGCACCCAGCCGCTCCTCCAATCGATATCCTCGATGCGGACGGCACACGCCTCGCAGCGCCGCAGGCCGAGCGTTGCGCCCAGGAGCACCGCCGGCTCGAAGGACTGCCCGACTATCGCCCTCAGGGTCGTCCGTTCCTGATCGGCACTGAGCGTCGGACGGCGCACCGCCGGCTTCGTCGGCAACTCGACCCCCTGGGTCACATCCCAAATGCGGAGCTGGTGGCGCCTCAGTATCCAGCGGTAGATCTGGCGGAACGTCTTGTACGCCTTTTCCGCCGCGCCTGCACGGTCGAACTCATCGATCCATTTCTGGACCTGCTCGAAAGTAATCGAATCTATCTCGCGCTCGCCCCATTGGGAGATGAGGTGGCAACGTATCGCGCTCTCATAGCCCTCGAGGGTGGTGGCGCGCAGGCGCTTTCGCTTGTCGGCCATGTACTCGGCGGCGGCATCTTTGAACAGCATTTCGATCTTCCAATCTCCTGAAAATCCCAGACGCATTGCATGGTACGCCGTGCCGAGGCGTCTGGGATTTTCAGGGGATTCGACAAGGCTCGAACCCTGAAATCAGCGGCAAATAGCGGAAGAAAGGAGGTCAAGCGTGGCATCACTGGCGCAGATCGTCGTGACGACGGCCGTGTCCTGTCTGGTATCGGCAATGGTCGCGGCGGGCGTCGCGACCGTCAGGGCCCAGGGGCGCAAGGCTTCGGAGCGGGCGGAGCGCGACCGTGAGGCCAGCGAGGCACTCAAGGCGGGGATGCGGGCGCTGCTCTGGGCTGAGTTGCAGCGCATCCATGAGAGAGCCATGGCGCAGGGCGGCCTGACCGTCGAGGAGCGCCGGCATCTCGAGAGTGTCTACGCCGCCTACCACGGGCTGGGCGGCAACGGCACGGGAACGCGTCTCTACGAGGACGCGATGAAGCAGCCCGTATTGGATTAGAGGAGGAATCAATGACCAAAGACGAGATCGTCCGCAAGCTGACCAGTAGAAAGTTCTGGCTGTGCACTGCGGCCTTCCTCGGGTCCGTCGCGGCGAGCGTTGCCGGACTTGCGACCGACAACCAGGCGGTCGTGGCCGTCGGCACCGTTTGCGGGGTCGCGAGCGCTGCCATCTATGCCGCTGCAGAGCAGGCCGTGGACTCCGCGCGCCTTAAGACGGGTGGCGACCATGACGGAGACTAACGCCGAGGCTAAGCGCAAGCTGCCGGTGCGCAGCGTTTTCGCCATCGTCCTCGCGCTCGTCGCGGCCCTCGCCGCCCCGTGCGGAGCCGAGGCGTATCAGAGTGTCGACAAGTACGTTAGCAACGGCCACGGGTATCTCAATGCAAGCTACCTGGTCATCCATGAGACGGCCAACCCCGGCGCTTCTGCCTACAACCACACTTTGTTGTGGTCGCGCGATGATACCTATGCCGTCCACCACGTGATGGAGCTTGACGGGTCAACCGTGTATAACACGGTGCCCGAGGGCCGCTTGTGCTGGCACGTCGGAAACGGCAACGGCTACACGATCGGCATCGAGCTGGCGCACGCCACCAATGCTTCCGACTTCTCCAAGCAGTGGGGCGAGGCGGTCAAGTGGGCTGGCGACGAGCTGCGTGCCCACGGTTGGGACACGTCTCGACTCTTGAGCCACTACGAGGCGGCCCAGCGTTGGGGAGGGTCTGACCACACCGACCCGAACGGATACTTCCGGTCCTACGGTAAGTCGTGGTGGGAGTTCAAACAGGCTGTCGCATCTTATTTGGGCAGCGGGTATGTCGCGCCCATCGCACCGACCAACGGCAACGGCGGCACGTACGCCCCGGCGACGTCCGCCAGCCGCACCAAGTTCCCAAAGTCTACCGGCGCGTCCGTCAACATCCACTACGCCTTGCACAATCGCGGAGGCGGCTGGAATGAAGTCGTCACCAACTTCGACGACAGCACCAGCGAGGGCTTCGCCGGCGTACCCTATGGATCGCATGACATGCTCATCGCCTGGGTGGATTCTGGCACCCTCATGTACAGTGTCCACACCAAGGAGAGCGGCTGGCTCGACTACGTCCAGACCGCCAATTACGGCGACTCCGTCAATGGCATGGCGGGCCTTTGGGGCCAGACGATCGACGGTGTGAAGATGTACTACATCACTCCGTCTGGCGAGTACAAGCAGGTCTACTACCGCAGCCAGGATGTCGCTCATCCCGACTACCACGATGAGGTCTGCGATGACGGCACGACCTACGGCGGCGATGACTATGCGGGTATCTACGGTTGCGCGCTCGACCGTCTGCAGTGTTACGTCTCGGACGGCACGCGCCGATGATCGCGTTGACGTTCGTGCTCGGAGCTTTGTTCGGCGGCGCCGTCGCGACCGTCGCATTCTGCATCGTGAGCGTTAATCGCCCATAGACAACAGAGGCCCCTCCCCGGTATTTCCGGGGAGGGCCTCTTTGTGTTAATAAATGGGGATATTCCGGGTGCACGCCCGCGCGGCTTTCATATCCCCAAATAATCCTAAGTGCGCGTGCTAACCCGTTTTTACGCGCTTCTGCCGTTGTTGTCGTACTTAAACCAGCAGGTAAACGGCGTGTTCGTTTTTGTCGTTCCTACAAGTCAGTACTGCCACATGTGATTAACGGGGCCGGAACCTTTGCCCATGTCAAAGCCGGCGGCGAGAGCGCCGGTTAGGTAGGCCTTGCCGGCGTTGACGGCGTCGGCAAGATCCATGCCTTGGGCCAGCGCGCAGGCGATGGCGGACGAGAGCGTGCAGCCGGTGCCATGCGTGTTGCTGGTCTCGATGCGCTTGTGGCGGAACCACGTGGTGAGCGGATCGCCCAGGTGGTTGCCCTCGCCATCGAGCGGTGCGGGCTCTGCTAGCACATCGTTGGCCTCGTTGACAAAATGACCGCCCTTAACGAGGGACGCGCAGCCAAAGCGGCGGGTGAGGAGCATGGCAGCGTTTTGCTGCGTGCGCTCGGAATCGACCTCGTAGTCGAGCAGCGCCATGGCCTCGGGAATGTTGGGCGTGATGACGGTCGCCAGTGGGAACAGGCGACGTGTGAGCGCCTCGGCGGCATCCTCGGCAATGAGGCGAGCGCCCGAAGTGGCGACCATAACGGGGTCGACGACGATATTTTGTGCGTTCCAAGTACTCAGGCGGTCGGCGATAACCTCGATAATCTCAGCAGAGGAAACCATGCCGATCTTGACGGCACTGGGGCGGATATCGTCAAAAACGGCATCGATTTGCGCCGCGACAATATCCGGGGAGATGTTCTGCACGGCGGTGACACCGAGCGTGTTTTGTGCGGTGATGGCTGTGATGGCCGTCTCGGCATACAGACGGTGCGCCGTGATGGTCTTGATGTCGGCCTGAATGCCGGCACCACCGCTGGAATCTGATCCTGCGATGGATAGAACGGCGGGTACCTTACTGCGATCCATGTTCGCTCCCTTGTTCGGTCGGATTCAAATGGGTCTCCTGCCTGCATTATAAAGTTGCCCGGGCCGGCTGTATGCCGATCCCGGGCGGGCGGTGCAATCTTTACGTAAATGTAAGAAAATGTTCACATGTCAACAATTGACGAACACCTTGTGGCCGTTTGTGGCTCCGGTGACGAGTTAGTCCTCCATGCCAAGATCGATCGTCGTGCCTTCGACCACCTTGTTAACGGTGCGGACGGCGCACATCTTGCCGCACATGGTGCAGGTGCCCTCGGTGGCGGCGGGGGATTCCTCGTAGCGCTTCTTGCCGGTGACCGGGTCGAGCGCGCACTTCCACATGGCGTCCCAGTCGAGCTTGCGGCGTGCCTGGCCCATCTTGTCGTCCATGTCGCGGGCGTGGGGCACCTTCTTGGCGATGTCGGCGGCGTGTGCGGCGATCTTGGTGGCCATGAGGCCGTCGAGCACGTCCTGGGCGTTGGGCAGGCACAGGTGCTCGGCCGGCGTCACGTAGCACAGGAAGTCTGCGCCGGAGCTGGCGGAGATAGCGCCACCGATGGCGGCAGTGATGTGGTCGTAACCCACGCCGATATCGGTCACCAGCGGCCCGAGCACATAGAACGGGGCATTGTGGCACAGGCGCTTCTGCAGTTTCATGTTGGCGGCGATCTCGTCGAGCGCCATGTGGCCCGGCCCCTCGACCATAACCTGGACGCCGGCGGCCCAGGCGCGCTTGCACAACTTGCCGAGCTCAATCATCTCGGCGGTCTCGGTGGCGTCGTTGGAGTCGTAGAGACAGCCCGGGCGGCAGGAGTCGCCGAGCGAGATCGTTACGTCGTACTCGTGACAAATATCGAGCACCTCGTCGTAGAACTCGTAGAACGGGTTTTCGTTGCCGGTGACTTCCATCCAGCCAAACAGCAGCGAGCCGCCGCGGCTGACGATGTTCATCAGGCGTCCGGTCTCCTTAAAGGTCTTGATGACCGACTTGTTGATGCCACAGTGGATGGTCATAAAGTCCACGCCGTCTTCGGCGTGTGCACGCACGACCTCGAGCAGATCGTCCTTGGTCAGCTTGACCAGCGGCTTTTCCATGTAGCCGATGGCATCGTACATGGGGACGGTGCCTACCATGAGCGGCGTCTCGTCGATGAGCTGCTGGCGGAACTGGCGCGTCTTGCCCGAGTTGGAGAGGTCCATGATGGCGTCGGCGCCAAAGTCCTCGGCGATCTTGACCTTCTTCCATTCCTCAGCGGCGTCGGCCTTGTCGCCCGAGATGCCCAAGTTCACGTTGACCTTGGTGGACAGGCCCTCGCCGACGCCAAAGGCGCGCATGCCCTTTTTGATGTGCACGATGTTGGCGGGGATGGCGATGCGGCCGTCGGCCACGCGTTCGCGGATGTACTCGGGGTCGCGATGCTCGCGCTCGGCGACCTCCTTCATCTGCGGTGTGATCTGCCCGGCGCGGGCGAAGTCGATTTGCGTGACGAGCTCGGGCTCGGTCTGTGTGCTCATTGGCACGGCTCCCTTCGTTGGCATTACCCATATCAGGTTTGCGGGTCAGGGCGGGCGCGCCCAGTCTCAGCCTGCCGTCTTGTCCTGCAAGCTCCCCGTTTATGTGGTGGGCTCAAGTATAGCCTGAATGGGTACGATTGGCCTAACGAGCGTGCCTGTGAGGAGGCGAACATGGAAGACAAGCATCTATATCGAGAGACGCAATGGGATGTATCGGCCGAGGAAAGCCGTGCGCACCATGGCCTTGTCGCGATTGGTTTTGCGGTGCTTGCCGTGCTTGTGATTGCCGTTTGTATCTGGACGTTTGGTGGTCGCGGCGGCACTGCCTGGGAGTTTGAGGCCGATGATAGCCTACCGATTATGACGGTGAGGAGTACTGGCGGTAATGCCAATACGCTCGCCATTCCGGGCGATTATTGGTACCCGCGCGATGAGTTTGTGCAGTTGCAGCTGAGTGGTGGGTCCATTCCAGGCGAAGAAATCGAACGCGTGACGTTTGACGCGGCGCTCAAAACGCTGACGGTGAAGCTCAAAGATCAAGGAGATGTGCCCACGACCATGGATATCGCCCTGACGGAATGGCGTCTGGAGCCTCCGACGGGTGTTGCGGTGTCCGAGGTTGAGCACGTCAAGATTGTCTATCAGGACGGTTCGACAAACGGGATTGCAAAGGCCGATGGCTTGGCGGAGTAATGGGGTGTTTGGAAACGGCGGGCCTATTGTGCCTGCGCGTTCATGAAAACCAGGGTGTTTTTGTCTGAAAGCTCGGGGATGTGCCGATAGCCGATGTTGAATGTGGTAAGTTCGCTTGCATCCTCGAGCTTGTTTTCTGCCATCCACCGCACCATGGAGCCGCGCGCCTTTTTGCTGGCGGTCGACCGTTGGATGGGCTTCCCGTTGCGGATACCCTCGCCAAAGAGGCATGTGACGGCCGTGGCGTCGTCCGCGAGGTGGGGCAGAACGGCTTTGGCATACTCTACGCTGGCGAGGTTGACGATCGTGGTGTTTGAGCCTGCCGGGGCGGTAGCCCGTGCGAGCTTGTCGCCCCAAAACGCGTAGAGGTCTCGGGCATCGTCGACGGCGAGCTTCGCGCCCATCTCCAGCCGATACGGTTCGACGGCATGAAAGGGACGAACGCACCCGTAGAGGCCGGAGAGGATCCACAGGTGGCTTTGCAGCCAGGCGAGCTGTTCGGCATCCATTACCTCGGGTGCCATGCTCTGGTACTGAATGCCGTGATAGGACATGACGGCGGGGGAGATTCGACGCGCGATATCGGGATCGGCGAGGTCGGCATCGCTCAGGACGGGCATAAATTCGTGAAGCGTATCCAGGCACGCTGTAAGCAGCCTGTCGCTCACGTTCCAAAGGGCCTGCAGGCCGCCGCTGCCTTCATTCCGCTCGATATCTAGCAGTGCGCGGTGGAGGCGAGCTGTCTCGCGCGCAAAGGGCGGAATCCCCTGAACTTCAAAAGCATCTTGTGCCGCGCGCATTTGCTTGGCAGGCGAAACGATGACCTGGAACATGAACTCTCCTCTGCCAAAAAGAAGTTGCGGTGGAATGCGGTCTGCGCGGGCCGGTTGAAGGCCAGGTTAGTCCGTATTCCACCGCAAGTTATAAAGGGCTGGTTTGGTGCGCCTTACGAGGGTTGGTTAGGCGCGCTCGAGGAAGGCTTTGTAACCGCGGTAGGCCTCGTAGATATCGGCCTTGTTGGCGACCTCCCACAGGGCGTGCATGGACAGGACGGCAACGCCGGAGTCGATGACGTTCATGCCGTACTTGGCCATGATGTAGGCGATGGTGCCGCCGCCGCCCGCGTTGACGCGGCCGAGCTCGCAGGTCTGGAAGTCCACGCCGGCCTCGTCCATGATGTCGCGGACGAGGGCCACGTACTCGGCGTCGGCGTCGTTGGAGCCACCCTTGCCGCGGCTGCCCGTGTACTTGTTGAAGCACAGGCCGCGACCCATGAAGGCGGCGTTCTTGGTCTCGAACTTGCCGGCGTAGCCCGGGTCGAAGCCGGCGGACACGTCGGAGGAGAGCATACGGCTGCGGGCGAGCGCGCGGCGCAGGGCCAGCGGGCTATCCTCGCCGGCGAGCGTCATGATCTCGGCGACGGTGTTCTCGAAGAAGCGGCTCGTCATGCCGGTGGCACCCACGGAGCCAATCTCCTCCTTGTCGACGATGAGCGTGATGCTCGTGCGCTCGACATTGGCCACATTGATCTGGGCGAGCATGGAGGGGTAGGCGCAGACGCGGTCGTCGTGGCCATAGCCCAAAATCATGGAGCGGTCGAGGCCCATGTCGCGGGCGGGGCCGGCGGGCACGACCTCGATCTCGGCGGAGAGGAAGTCCTCCTCCTCGACGCCGTACTGCTCCTTGAGGATGTCCAGGAACATCTGCTTGACGGGCTCCTTGGAAGCGTCCTTGTCGTCCTCATCGAACTTGACGGGGCGACCGCCCACGATTACGTCGAGGATCTCGGCATCGACGGCGTCCTTGGCGGGCTTGGACATCTGCTCGCTCGAGAGGTGGATCAGCAGGTCGGAGATGGTAAAGACCGGGTCGTCTGCCTTGTCGCCGATATTGATGTCGACGGTGGTGCCGTCCTTTTTGCAGATGACGCCCACGAGTGCGAGCGGGGAGGCCACCCAGTGGTAGCTCTTGACGCCGCCGTAGTAGTGCGTGTCGAGGTAGGCCATGTCGCCGGCCTCGAAGGCGGGATTCTGCTTGAGGTCCAGGCGCGGCGAGTCCACGTGGGCGCCCAAGATGTTAAAGCCCTGCTCGAGCGGGGCGGTGCCCAAGTTGACGAGCATAAGATCCTTGCCGTGGTTGGCGGCGTACACCTTGTCGCCTGCCTTGAGCTCGCGGCCTTCGGCGATCACGGTCTCCAGGTCGACGTAGCCCGCCTCCTCGGCCATCTTGATACCGGTCTTGACGCACAGGCGCTCGGTCTTGTTCTCGCTCAAAAACTGCTTATAGCCGCGGCAAAGCTCCTCGAGCTCCTCGACTTGCTGTGGCGTGTACTTTTTCCATGCGCAGGGACGCTTCATGACGCAGGCTCCTTTCGGATCGATCGTGCTGGTTGATGTACCGTGAGCCATCGTATCACGCGCGGGCTCACGTTGGCGGGGGAGCTTGATGTGCGGTGGCCGCGGGGCGGGGAGCGTGTAAACTGGAGTGAGCAAACCGTGCCCAGCCTAAAGCGAGGTATTCAATATGTCTGACAAGCGCCGCACCTTTGCCGTTATCGACGGCAACTCGCTCATGCATCGCGCCTTCCACGCCGTGCCGCCGACCATGAACGCGCCGGACGGTCGCCCCACCAACGCGATCTTTGGCTTTCTGAACATGTTTCTTAAGATGATCGACGCCTTTAACCCCGACGGTGTGGTCGTGGCGTTTGACAAGGGCAAACCGCGCGTGCGCATGGAGATGCTGCCGCAGTATAAGGCGCAGCGCCCGCCCATGGACCCCGATCTGCATGCGCAGTTCCCTATGATTAAGGAGCTGCTCGCCGCGCTCAACGTGCCGATTCTGCAGTCCGTGGGCTGGGAAGGCGATGACATCCTGGGAACCATGGCGCGCCTGGGTGAAGAGGCCGGCTGCGACATGCTATTGGTGACCGGCGACCGCGACATGTATCAACTCGTGACCGAGCACGTCAACGTGGTCTCGACCCGCAAGGGCCTGTCCGACGTGGCGATCATGACGCCCGAGAGCGTGGACGACCTGTATCACGGCATTACGCCGGCGCTCGTGCCCGATTTTTACGGTCTAAAGGGCGATACGTCGGACAACATTCCCGGCGTACCGGGCATCGGCCCCAAAAAGGCGAGCGCGCTCATCGCACAGTACGGCAGCTTGGACGAGGTCATCGCGCATGCCGACGAGGTCAAGGGCAAGATGGGCGAGAACCTGCGTGCGCACATCGACGATGCGCTGCTGAGCCGCAAGGTCGCAACCATTCGCACCGATGCGCCCGTCGAGCTCGACTTTGACGAAACGTCCTTCCCGGCGTTTTCCGCCGACGAAGTCTCCGCGGCGCTGGGCACACTCGGCATTACGGCCATGCAGAACCGTTTCTTGGCGCTGATTGGCGGCGAGGGCGGGGCTGCTGCTGCCTCCAGTGTGTTTGAGATACCTGCGATGGTTCGCGCAGCCGCCGGCGATGCTGACGCGCTTGGTGCCGTTGCGGCTGAGGTCTCCCGCGCGATTGATGCCGGCGAGTGGGTCGCCGCCGTGGTGGACGACGACAAGGAAGAGGGCGCGCTCTTTGGACTGACGCGCACGCTGTGGTTGGCGACGTCCAAGGGCCTGTTCGCGCTCGAGGAGGGCGACGGCGCCTCCACTGCCGTAGTCGATGGCTTCAACTTCGCTCACGGTGTGATCGCCGGCGTGCTTGCGCGCCTGTTTATGGAGGGCCGCGTGGCGAGCCCGGATACGAAGGCGCTGCTGCACGAGCTTTCGCCCATCGATTCTTCTGAGCCCGAGCTCATGGATCCGCTCGCTGCCGATTCCACGCGTATCTTCGATACCGTGGTCGCTGCCTATCTGCTGGATTCCGATCGCTCCGAGTTCGATGAGGCATATCTTGCCGATACGTATCTGCAGATGGCGCTGCCTGCGGCGCGCGGCGCAGGGGGTGCTGGTGAGGACGCTCCGGCGCCTGCCGCCCGTACTGCGGCTCTGACGCTGGCGCTCGTGGCGCCGTTGCGCGAGTGCATGGCCCGTGAGAATGCCGCCAACGTGTTCGATGGCATCGAGATGCCGCTCGTTCCGGTACTTGCCAAGATGGAGCGCGCGGGCATGCTCGTGGACCCCGATCGCCTGCGCAGTCTGTCCGAGGGTCTGGCGACCCAGATCACCGAGGTCGAGCGCAGTATTCGCGACCTGGCGGGTGACGAGACCTTTAATATTGGCAGTCCCATGCAGCTGTCGCACGTGCTCTTTGATGTGATGGGGCTTCCGACCAAGGGCCTCAAGAAGACTAAGCGCGGCTACTATTCGACCAACGCCAAGGTGTTGAGCGACCTTGCCCGCGACCACGAAATCGTGCGTCTGATCTTGGATTGGCGTGAAAAGTCCAAAATCAAGTCCACCTATCTGGACACGCTGGGCCCGCTGCGCCGTGGTGACGGTCGCGTACATACTACGTACAACCAGACCATCACGGCAACGGGGCGTCTGTCCTCGAGCGACCCGAACCTGCAGAACATCCCGACGCGCTCTGAGCTGGGCCGTACCGTCAAGACGGCGTTTTCGGCAGGCGAGGGAAGCGTCTTTTTGGCGGTGGACTACTCGCAGATTGAGCTGCGCCTGCTCGCGCATCTTTCGGGCGACGAGCACTTGGTGCGCGCCTTCAACGAGGGCGAGGACTTTCATGCCGAGACGGCGGCGCGCGTGTTTGGAGTGCCGGTGTCCGAGGTAACGCCCGACCTGCGCAGTCGCGCCAAGGCCGTGAACTTTGGCATCGTGTATGGTCAGCAGGCCTACGGCCTGTCGCAGTCGCTGCATATCTCGATGACCGAGGCGCGCGACATGATCGACCGCTACTACGAGGCCTACCCGGGTGTGCGTACGTTCCTCGACAACGTGGTGGCACGCGCCAAGCAGACGGGCTACGCCGAGACCATGTACGGCCGCCGCCGTCATATTCCGGAGCTCAAGGCCAAAAACCCACAACTCCGCGGCTTTGGTGAGCGCACGGCCATGAACCACCCCATGCAGGGCACCGCGGCCGACATCATCAAGATCGCCATGGCCCGCGTAAGCCGCCGCCTGGAAGAGGAAGGCTTTGCCGCCCACATGATCCTGCAGGTACACGACGAACTGGACTTTGAGTGCCCCATCGACGAAGTCGAGCGCCTAACCACCATGGTCCGCGACGTCATGGAACACGTAGTAGACCTCCACGTCCCCCTAATCGCCGAAGCTTCGACTGGAGTGACCTGGGCAGACGCCAAGTAAGGGCATGACCACAATTCCAAAGTAATACAAAACCAGAAGGACGCCCCTCATCAACAAGGAGCGTCCTTCGTTCAATAAACATCAGCCAAAGTATCTAGGCGCCAAGACGCCATCCAGACGGCAAGCAAGTCACCGCAGGACCTGGCCGGGCGAGGCGGGTAAGTTTTTCGTAGATTCCGCACGAGCCGGAAAGCACTTAATGTGCTTTCCGAGCGAGCCCAGGACCTGACCGAGCGAAAAACTTACCCGCCTCGCCCGGCCAGGTCCGACGAGCAACGTTAACGAGCCGCCAAGATGGCGTCGATGAGCGTCAGTACGCCCCCGTCGTTGTTGCTCGGAATGCGCCACTTGGCGTGCGCGTTCATGTGCTCCTCGGCATTGTCCACGATAAAGCTGTGACCGACGCGCTCCAGCATGGGGATGTCGTTGTACGTATCGCCCACGGCGGCGGCGTCGGCGATATCGATGCCCAGGTGCTCGCACAGGTGCGCGACGCCGGCGCCCTTGTCGACGCCCAGGTTCATAAAGTCGATCCACTCGCGCCCGGCGTTGGTGACGTAGAGCTTGTCCGAGAACTCGGGGCTATAGGTCTCGCGGAAAGCGGGCTCGGCGTCGTAGCCGGGGAAGAAGACCGAAATCTTGTTGGACTCGAAATCAATGTCCTCAAAGCTGTCGACGTAGTTGATTGTGTTGTAGTAGACGCTGATCTCGTCGTGGTATTGATGGTCGCGGGCAAGCACGTAGAACTCGTCGAAGCAGCACAGGACGGGGACAGCGCGAGGATCCTCCGAGGCACGGTTCAAGACCTGCTGATACAGCTCCACGTCAATATTGCTCTTATAGATATAGCTGCCGCGATAGATCACGCAAGCTCCGTTGTCGGGACAAAAGGCGAGGCGGTTCTTGATACCCTCGAACATCTCCTCGAGCTTGGGGGCGGGACGTCCGCTGGCGGGGCAGAATACGATGCCGGCGTCGGCGAGCTTGTCCAGGCGCTCATCAAGACCCTGGGGCAGCACACGCTCGTCGGTCAGCAGCGTCTTGTCCATATCGACGGCGAGAATCTTAATGTTGCCGATGTTGGCGTCCGATTCGTAAGTTTGCATAAAAATGCGCCTTTCGTTTCGAGATTGTTTCAGACGTTATAACCATCAACTAGTAGTCGAGCGTATTTTCGCAGGAATGGTGCGTATTTGCACTGCAATTCACAAACTAATGAAAAAACTTTTCAGAAATTTGAATTTGTCGCTTGCGCAGCGTGCACTTTATCGTAATATAGCGAACATCGAAAACGGAGACGGCAAAAGAGCCGCTTACCGAGGAAAAGGTACCGTTTGCGATATTTGAATTGCGCCCGGCGATACGTGAAAGGAGAGGCAGATGCAGTTCGTACAGATCATCACCACTGCAGACAATGCTCTCCGACGCCAGCGCGCAATTTCCCGACGACGATAACAATCGTCTCTGTCCACATGGGGCGAATTGCCTCAACAGAGTCATTTTGAGGTCGTTGGGTTTAAGCACGACATAGTCGCATGTTTCTAGGGCATGCCTGTGATGCATTCTGCTGAATAACCTGATATTGCACGGTTTTTGACCTCAAGGTGACTTGCAACTGACCGATGTTCTAACTAGCTACCAAGGGCGAAAGGAAACAGCCATGAGCAAGGAAAAAGTCGTTCTCGCATATTCCGGTGGTCTTGATACATCCGTATGTGTCAAGTGGCTCCAGGACGAGAAGAATCTCGACGTCGTTTGCGTCTGCGGCAACGTGGGCCAGGAGGAGACCGGCCTGGATGCCAAAAAGCAGAAGGCGCTCGACCTGGGCGTTCTCGATTGCCAGGTGCTCGACCTGCGCGACGAGTTCTCCGATGAGTTCCTGACCAAAGCCATTGCAGCAAACTCCATGTACGAGAACAAGTATCCGCTGCTCTCCGCCCTGTCTCGCCCGCTGCTTGCCAAGAAGCTTGTTGAGGTCGCCCACGAGTTTGGCGCGACCTACGTCGCCCACGGCTGCACCGGCAAGGGTAACGACCAGGTTCGTTTTGAGGCCGCCGTCAAGGCCCTCGACCCCGAGCTTAAGGTTATCGCCCCGGTTCGCGAGTGGGATCTGAAGTGCCGTCCGGACGAGGTCGCCTACGCACACGCCCACAACGTGCCGGTTCCCGAGGGTGCCAACGACAACCCCTATTCCATCGACGACAACCTGTGGGGTCGTGCCATTGAGTGCGGCCACCTGGAGGATCCCTGGAACGAGCCGCTCGACGACGCCTGGGTTATGACCAAGAACCCCGAGGACACGCCCGACACCCCGACCTATACCGAGATCGAGTTTGAGGCCGGCAAGCCCGTCGCCGTCGACGGCAAGAAGATGAAGCTCTCCGAGATCGTCATCGCCCTCAACAAGATCTCCGGCGACAATGGCTTTGGCCGTCTCGATCTGGTCGAGGATCGCCTGGTGGGCCTCAAGAGCCGCGAGTGCTATGAGGTTCCCGGCGCCCTGACGCTCATCACCGCCCACAAGGCGCTCGAGGACATCTGCGTCGAGGGCGACCTGCTCAAGACCAAGATCAAGCTCGAGCAGGATTGGGCCACCGCCGTGTACAACGGCCAGTGGTACAGCCCGCTCAAAAACGCGCTCGATGCCTTTATGGCCGATACCCAGAAGTTCGTGACCGGCACTGTCCGTCTGAAGTTCTTTAAGGGCAACTGCCATGTCGTCGGCCGCAAGAGCCCCTTCAGCCTCTACGACTACGGTCTGGCTACCTACGACCGCGACACCACGTTTGACGAGAAGGCCAGTGCCGGCTTTATCGAGATCGATACGCTGTCGCTCAAGACGTGGGCAAAGGTCCAGGGCCCCAGCTCTGCTGCCGCCCAGGCCTAGCGCCTCCTTCCCTTGGTATCCGCGCGGCCCATCCGCGTGATACATAACGGGCGCACGGGGTCCCTACCTTTCGTTATGCTTGCTGACACTTCTTAACATCGGTGGCCCCTACGTTCCGCCCGCATATATGATGCCGCGTCTGCGGCTGAGTCCGAGCCCCGCCGGGGTTGTCCGGCGGGGCTCCTTCTATCAATTTGGCGGCTCTGCGCCTATATATATGAGGAGTATCCATTATGTTCAATGCTATCGCGCATGCTTTACTTGCCCTCGCGCCCGAGTTCGATGCTGCAAGGGTCGAGGACGTCCCTATGAGCCTGAAGGCCTGGATCGATGGTTCGCAGGGCAACATCCGGAGGGAGACGTTGGGCGCCAAGTGCATGGCGCGTCACTTCTTTGCAAATTAGCTACATGGCTCCGCACACGGTGGGGAATGTGTAAAACTAGCGGTTGAAAAATCGCTTTAGCGTTATGGCGCATTGCTTTGGGCGCTTGTTTTGGTATTTGGAGAAAGGGGACGGTTCCATGGCTCTTTGGGGCGGTCGTTTTGAGGCAGGCGTGGCCGAGGTCACGCAGGAGTTTGGCGCGTCGCTGCCGGTCGACAAACATCTCTATAAGCAGGATATCGCCGGCTCTAAGGCGCATGCCAAGATGCTGGCGGCCCAGGGCATCATCAGTGCCGAGGACGAGCAAGCGATAGCCGAGGGCCTGACCGGAATCGAACAGGATATCGATGCCGGCAACTTCACCTTCGACATCAACGACGAGGACATTCATATGTCCATCGAGAGCGAGCTGACGCGTCGCATCGGCGAGGCTGGCAAGCGCTTGCATACCGGACGTTCGCGCAACGACCAGGTGGCGACCGATACGCGCCTGGGCGTCAAGGCGCTGGCCAAGGAGCTCATGGAGGCCAATCTTGAGCTGCGCCATGTGCTGGTGGATGCGGCCAAGAAGTACGACAAGGTGATTCTGCCGGGCTACACGCACATGCAGCATGCTCAGCCCGTGCTTCTGTCGCATCATCTGCTGGCGTATTCCTGGATGTTCGCGCGCGACTTTACACGCCTGAAGGCCGCCTTTGATGCCGCCGACAGCTGCCCGCTGGGTGCTGCCGCGCTTGCCGGTACGAGCTATCCGCTCGATCGTCAGATGACGGCTGCCGAACTTGGCTTTGCGGGTGTGATTCCCAACTCGCTCGATGCGGTTTCCGACCGTGATTTCCTGCTCGATCTGCATTACGCCGGTTCCGTCATGGCCATGCACCTGTCGCGTCTTTCCGAGGAGATTGTGCTGTGGTCGAGCTCCGAATTTGGCTTTATCACGCTTTCCGACTCGTACTCCACCGGCTCGTCCATCATGCCGCAGAAGAAGAACCCCGACTTTGCCGAGCTTATTCGCGGCAAGAGCGGCCGTGTGTATGGCAACCTGGTGCAGCTGCTCGTGACCATGAAGGGCCTGCCGCTTGCTTATAACAAGGACTTGCAGGAGGACAAGGAGGGCGCGCTCGATACCGCTCATACGCTCATGCAGTGCCTGTCGGTTATGGCCGGTATGATTTCGACTTGGACCGTCAACGAGGATGCCATGGCGCGCGAGTGCGGCGTGGGTCACCTTGCCGCAACCGATGTTGCCGATTACCTGGCTAAGCGTGGTCTGCCGTTCCGCGAGGCACATGCCGTGGTGGGGCATCTGGTACTGATGTGTGAGAAGCGCGGCTGCAATCTTGAGGACCTGCCGTTTGAGGTGTTCCAGGAGGCAAGCCCGCTCTTCGAGCACGACATTACCGAGGCGCTCGACATCCCGTCGATTGTCGCCGCGCGCACGACCGAGGGCGGCACCGCCCCTGCCGCCGTTGCCGTGCAGCTGCAGCGTGCCGAGGCGCAGCTCGTGGCCGACGAGGGCGTGTTTGGATCGCTGACTAAGGTCGTCGAGATGGGCCACGGGGTAAAGTAGGGATTTGGCTGAAGCCGTTTTGGCCATGTATTGATAAATCGTTTTCACTTTACGGGCGCCTGCTGATGTGGGCGCCCGTATTTTGTTGCTATGGGGGAGGGGCTTGTCGAGAACTTCTGTAGGACCTTTGGGCAGGTTGTGAAGGGGTTACGTTCGCGGGCGGCAACCGACCGCCTGCTCTGTTTGATGCGGTTGATGGGCGGTCGGATGGTACTCTAATCGGGCTTCGAAACAGAAGTGACACATATGGAGCGCTTTAATAAATTGCAGCGTTTCAATAAACAGCTTTTTGTTTAACTGCAGCTAAAACTCTGTTACGATGCACTCCAGGCGGGTGCCGGAATGGGACTTGGGCACGCGCGAACCTACTTGAAAGGCTACCTTATGGCTATCGAGAAGACCTTCATCATGATTAAGCCCGACGCCGTGCGCGACCGCAAGATCGGCGAGATCGTTGCTCGCATTGAGCGCAGCGGTCTTGTCATCGAGCGCATGGAGATGACCACGCTCGAGCGCGCTACCGTCGAGGAACACTACGCCCATCTGGCCGACAAGCCCTTCTTTGGCGGTCTCTGCGACTTTATGACGAGCGGTCCGGTCGTCAAGATGGTCGTTTTCGGTCTTTCCGCTGTCTCCAAGATGCGCACCCTTATGGGCGCTACCAACCCGCTTGATGCTGCCCCCGGCACCATCCGCGGCGACTTCGCTGTCGATGTCAACGCTAACGTGATTCACGGCTCCGACTGCTTGGAGAACGCCGAGATTGAGATCAAGCGCTTCTTTGGCTAAACCAGCTTTGACTCCTTAAAGCTGTTAGCGTGTGGCTTTGGCGCCGCGGAACTCCATCCGCGGC
>NZ_JAQLEM010000034.1 GCF_028209885.1 Collinsella aerofaciens
TCGCAGCGGGGGCTCCGACATGTCCGAGGACGATTTGGAGAGTAACCCTGTGCCCGGCCGACGGGATCCCTAAGCACGCCATGCTTCTTATGTGCAGCAAAGCTAATACTGCTAAAATACAAAGCGCTCATGTAGTTTAAACGCACGACGATAAGGAGCACCAGTGGGTAACCACTTCCGTACCTCCGGTGCGGGCGATGATGCCCCCAAGACGCAGGCAGGCGTCCAGGGCAGTCGTTTCGCCACTCCGGATTCAGAGGGCCAGCCTGTTGCTCAGGCCCCCGCTCAGCCGGCAGATCAGGCACAGCCGGCATCCGATCCCTTTGCCTACAATCCAACCAGCGATGTCGCGCTTTCCGGCACGGCGGGTTTTGAGCCCGTTCAGGCCGTGACCGCTCGCGTGGAGCAGCCTCAGGCTGGCGCCGCCACGCCGCAGCCTACCATGGCCGGCATTCCCGACCCCATGGCCCCTGCGACGCCGGCTCCTCAGCCTGCGCAGTCCGGTCTCTTTGCCGCTATTCCCGACCCCACGCAGCCTGCTGCCCCGGTGGTCGAGAGCGATCAGGCCGCCGAGGTCGCAAGCCTCGAAAACGCGCTCAACAACCCCGATTTTACGTCGGTGTTTGCGCCCATCGATCCGCAGGCCAGCCGCAAGAAGATGGCCAAGCAGGCCGGTGTCGAGCCCGTCATCCTTATGGAGCATGTCACCAAGATCTATCCGGCACAGCCCAACAAGCCTGCACTCGACGACATCAACATCGAGATCTATCCGGGCGAGTTCGTCTTCCTGGTCGGTCACTCCGGTTCGGGTAAGACCACGCTGCTGTCGACGCTCAACCGCGACGTCAAGCCGACGAGCGGCCGCATCCTGGTTGCCGGTCAGGACCTCATGAAGATCAAGAACCGCAAGGTTCCGTTCCTGCGCCGCCAGATTGGCGCCGTGTTCCAGGACTTTAAGCTTCTGCCGCAAAAGACCGCCTACGAAAACGTGGCGTTTGCCCTGCAGTGCATCGGCAAGCCCAAGGGCGTCATTCGCAGCCAGGTGCCCGAGGTGCTGCGTCTGGTCGGCCTGGCCGATCAGATGGACTCGCTGCCCGACCAGCTTTCCGGTGGCGAGCAGCAGCGCGTTGCCGTCGCCCGCGCTATGGTCAACCGTCCGCCGCTGCTGATCTGCGACGAGCCGACGGGCAACCTCGACCCGGCGATCTCGCTGGGCATCATGAAGCTGCTCGAGCGTATTAACCGCACTGGCACCACCGTGATCGTCGCCACGCACGACCGCGAGATGGTCGATAGCATGCACCGTCGCGTGATCGCCCTCGAGGGCGGCCACGTTATCCGCGACCAGGAGAGGGGAGGTTACGGCAACTATGGCACCAACTAACGTGGGCTACTCCTTCAAAGAGGCAATCAGCCACTTCTTCCGTAACTGGACTACCTCGCTCGGCGCCGTCATCACGATCTTCCTTTCGCTGTTTATCATCGGCCTGTTCATCATGGGCTCCGCGATGCTGAACTCCGTGATCGGCACCGTCGAGGATCAGGTTGTCATCAACGCGTTCATTAGCGATGACGCCGATCAGGCCGATGTTCAGGCTTTTGAGGCCGAGCTTAAGACGTGGAATAACGTCAAGTCCGTGACCTATAAGGACAAGGACGACGCGCTGGCCGAGTATACGAGCAAGATGTCGGGCAACGCCGACGCCACCATGAGCGCGCTCGATGGCCAGAACCCGCTGCCGGCTTCCTTCGCTATTGAGATGGACGATCCGTCCAAGGTCGAGAGCACGGCAAAGAAGCTCAAGAAGGATGCCGATTTCCAGAAGATCGCGGATGACGGCGACGTCAACGCGAGCGTGCTGTACGGCCAGGAGGAAGTGAGCCGCCTGTTCCAGGTGACCAACTACATCCGCATCGCCGCCGTGGTGCTCGTTGGCCTGCTGACTTTTATCGCGTTCATCTTTATCAACAACACGATTCGCCTGTCCATTACGGCGCGTCGTCGTGAGATTGCGATTATGCGTCTGGTCGGCGCCAGCAACGGCTTCATTCGTGGCCCGTTTATCACCGAGGGCGTGCTGCAGGCCATTTTGGGCTCGCTGCTTTCCATCGGCGTTCTGGAGCTGCTGCGCAATCTGATGATCCCGCGTCTGCAGGAGAGCATCGGCTGGATGTCGTTTGCCCTGCCGATGCAGTACTACCTGGTGACCTATGCTGCGCTGATTCTGGTCGGCGTGATTATCGGTCTCTTTGGTTCTGCCATCGCCATGCGCCGCTACCTGCGCGTGTAGGCATGCTTGGAATTCATCCCTTCCAACGGGTCGTCTCTTATGGGGCGGCCCGTTTTTTGATCCCTAGGGGACGGCAGGAAAGCGAATCATTTGGGTAGACTCTTTGGAGTTCGCAATCGATAGTTAGGAGGCGCCATGGGGCGCAATAACAAGCATAAGCGTGGAGCTCGCAATCAGCGCGGGCCGGTGCGCAGCGAACGCCGTCCGAGCCTGACCGGGCGCGTGCAGCTCCATGAGCATAGCGCCTACGTTGTAACCGAAAACGGCGACTACAAGGTCATGGGCCGCGGTAAGCGCGAGATCATGGATGGCGATACCGTTGCCGTGAGCATTAAGAACAGCCCGCACGGTGAGCGGCGCGCCGTGATCGAAAGCGTGGTTGAGCGTGCAGCCATAAGCGTGGTGGGCACGTACCAGACCGCCGGTCCGCTCGGTGTGATCGAGCCGCTCGATTCGCGTCTGAAGGCCGACTTCTTCATTCTGCCCGAGGATACCTCGGCGGATCGTCTGGGTGTCCACCCGGGTGATGCTGTTGTCGCGCGCATTTTGACCTACCCGACGCGCCTGGAATCGGGTACCGTGACGATCGAACGCCGCATTGGCGGAGATGACGCGCCCGATTTGGGCGTTCAATATGTGATGGCGCGTTACGGCTATACCGATAGCTATCCCGAGGCCGCGCTGGACGAGGCCGAGGGGCTTTCGCTCGATGTGTCCGCGGCGCTTAAGGACCCGCTCCGCCGCGATCTGCGCGACCGCTTTGTCATCACGATCGACCCAGTCGACGCGCGCGACTTTGACGACGCCATTTCGCTGGAGCGCACGCCCGAGGGTGGCTACAAGCTGGGTGTGCATATCGCCGACGTTTCACACTATGTGGCTTGGGACGGGCATATCGATCTTGAGGCTCGCCATCGTACGACATCGGTGTATCTGGTCGATCGCGTGCTTCCCATGCTGCCCGAACGCCTGTCCAATGACCTGTGCTCGCTTCGCCCTGACGAGGACCGTCTTGCGTTTACCGTTGACATTGAGCTCGATGCACAGGGTCGCGTGCGGCATTACGATCCGTACCCCAGCGTGATTCGCTCGCGTGTGCGTATGGACTATGACGGCGCCGAGGCGCTGCTGGTGCGTGCCGGCGCGGTTGAGTATTCGGTGCTGGAGGGTGCAGCCGAGGATGTTGCGGCTGCCGAGACCTCGCGCGAGGAAGCGCTTGAGCGCGGTCTTGCGTGCGAGGAGGCCGCCCGCGGCTACAACGTCGACCTCGGCGATTTCCTTGTCGCCGCTAACGAACTCGCCGAACTCCGCCGTCGTATCCGTCGCGCCCGCGGCTCGGTCGATTTTGACACGGCCGAGATTCGTGCTCTGTTGGATGAGGACGGAGTGCCCGTGCAGATTGTGGCGCGTGAGCGTTCGTGTGCCACGTCGCTTATCGAGGAAGCTATGCTGCTCGCCAACGAGTGCGTTGCAGAGTGGCTGGCAGACCGTGATATCGAGGCCTGCTATCGCGTGCATGAGGATCCGAGCCCCGATAGCCTGCACGGTGCCGCCGTTGCGCTGGCGCAGCTAGGCATCATCGACGATCGCCGTGCTGCCGGTATTGCCCTGGGGAGCCCCGATGAGCTGCAGGCTGCAGTCGATGCTGCCGCCGGTACGGCCAACGCACCGCTCGTTAACACGCTGCTTCTGCGCAGCATGCAGCGCGCGCTGTACAAGCCGCGCAACGAGGGCCACTTTGCGCTCGCCGCGCCGTGCTACTGCCACTTTACGAGTCCCATCCGTCGCTACCCCGATCTGGTGGTGCACCGCGTACTCAAGCTGCAGTTGGCCTATGAGCAGCTCGGCGGCAAGGACGCCTTGGTCCGTACGTCGCGGCTGATCGGCAAGGGACGCGAGTCGCTGCCGCGCATTCTGCCGCAGATCTGCCGCGCATGCAGCGATGCCGAGCGCGCGGCAGATGCCGCCAGCCATGCGACGCAAAAGATCAAGATTGCCCAGTACTATGAGGACCGTCTAGGCGAGCGCTATGCCGGAACCGTCTCGTGGGTTAGCAGCATGGGCCTCTTTGTGCGCTTGGATCTAACGCAGGTCGAAGGCTTGGTTTCGATCAAGAGCCTGGGCAACGAGTGGTTCGAGTTCGACGAGGACGCGCTAACGCTCACGGGTGCCGACACGGGCACCCGTTACGAGCTGGGGCAGCGCGTGATTATCGAGGTCTCGCGCGTCAATACCACGCGTGGGCACCTGGACTTTAAGCTTATCCATTAGCCAAATCCCGACTCATGGTGGGGGAGCGGAGGGCGGCCTTTCGGGACCGCCCTTCGCATTTGAATCGTGGCTACCTTGCCGTCTGCTCGGCCGCCCGCTTACCTGCTATTTGAGAGGTAAAACCTACCAAAATAAACCTGTCCCTTTTTGGCAGGTTTACAAGAAAGCGGGGATGAGATGGCGACGGTGTACGGTTATGCGCGGGTGAGTTCGCGCGATCAGAGCCTTAATCGGCAGCTGGATGCGCTGGGCGCCTATGGCGTGGGCTCGGCGAATATTTATGCCGACCATGCGAGCGGCAAGGACTTCGATCGACCGCATTATCGCGAGCTGTTGCACGTCCTGGGAGACGGGGACGTGCTGGTGGTGCTTTCTATCGACCGACTTGGTCGTAATTACTCCGAGATTCTTGAGGAATGGCGACGCATTACCAAGGAGCTCGGGGTTGCCATTGTGGTGTTGGACATGCCATTGCTTGACACGCGCGCTAGGGCCAGCGGCGCGCCGGATGTGACCAACACCCTGATTGCCGATATTGTGCTGCAACTACTGAGCTACGTGGCGCAGGTGGAGCGCGAGAATATCCATCGGCGCCAGGCGGAGGGAATTGCAGCGGCGCGGGCGCGAGGGGTTCGTTTCGGTCGACCTCGCAAGCCGTGCCCTCCTCAGTTTGAGCTGGTGCGCGATAGCTATGAGGCAGGCGATATTACCCGCAGCCAGGCAGCAAAGTGCCTGGGCGTGTGCGTGGGGACGTTCGATCGCTGGATGCGCGAGGCGGGGTAGGGGTTTGCGTCGCTTTGTCGCTTCCTGTTGCGATTCAAATTTTGATACGGTGACGATGCCATTTGGGGCTACACTCGCTGATATTCAAAAAAGGAGGTTGGCCCTTGGCGCGCGTAAAACAAATAATCGGATGGACCGCAATTGTTCTGTTCGTTGCAACGCTGGCGGGCATCTGGGTGCTGACGGAGCAAAATGCGGTGGAGACGTCGTTGCTGAGCGAGTCCACCGCGCGTGTGGTGGAGGGTCAGGCTACGGGCGTTCAGGCTGCTGATGCCACGGGTGAAGCCCAGACAGAGAACGGAATGACCGGGGGCACCGATTCGGCTGCCTCGAATGTCCGGTCTGGCCGACTTGCTTCCATTCGCATGTGGGTGGGCACGAACGTCCGTCGCGTTGCCCATACCGTAGAGTTTTTCTTCGTCGGATTGTTCGCCTCCGTGGTCGTGGGTTGCCTTTCCAGGCGTCCGTGGAGCGTATGCTCTCGTTGCGTGCCCGTATTGCTCTTTTGCGCCGCCTGCTCCGTTGGCGATCAGGTACATAAGATCTTTGTTCCCGGCAGGCATTTCGACGTTATCGATTTAGGATTCGATGCTGCGGGCTATGTCACCGCCATGCTGTTGGTATTGCTGGCAGCGGCGTTGGTGCGCCATGCGACTCGGCCGATCGGCGCCCATGCGAGGCGCTAGCCGGTAACAAACCCGTTTCTGATAATGCGACCTTGTTGAATTATTTTGTGTCGCGCGTATTTCCGAGCGGTCGGATTTGAGGGGCGAGCGGTAGAACGCTCGCCCTTTGTGCGCCACGATGCGGCACAATGTACCGCAAAAGCTGTTTGTATCCGGTACGAATCGTTCGTTGGTCTTTAATTCTTCTCAACGGAGGTGTTTGAGATGGCAAACGGATTGCTTTTGCGGCTTCGCGAGCGTGAGCTCAGCGCGTGCCCGGCGGAACGCAATGTCATCGCATATGTAAGCGCTCATCCGCACGAGGTGGTCGGGCTGTCCGTCCGCGGTCTTGCCGATGTCACGTTCTCCTCGCCCTCGAGCATTTTGCGCTTTTGCAAGCGTTTGGGTTTTGCGGGCTACAAGGAGTTCCAGCGCGAACTGATTGCCGAGCTGGCGCTCTTAGGTGACAAGAAAGACGTAGCCCTCGAGGACATCTCCATGGATGACAGCGTCGAACGTATCGTGGGGAAGGTGATGAAAAGCAACGTGCGCACGATCGAGGCGACGGCGCGAACGCTCGATTACACCGTCTTGGAGCGATGCGCGGCCCGTCTTAAGCGGGCACGCGCGGTCAATCTGTTCGGTATTGGTGCCTCTCGTTTGGTCGCGCACGACCTGGCGCAAAAGCTCATGCGTGTCGACAAAGAGTGCCATCTGTACGACGACTGGCATGATCAGCTCTTATGTGCCAAGAACATGCATGAGGGCGATATGGCAATCGCCTTTAGCTACTCGGGCTTGACGCAAGAGGTGCTGGACTGCACCGTCGAGGCTCAACGTCACAACTGTCCCGTTGTGGCCGTTACCAAAGTAGATGGATCATCCAAGCTTGCCACCATGGCCGATGCCGTGCTCGGCGTTGCTGCGAGTGAACCCTTGGTCCGCAGCGGTGCCATGGCTTCGCGTATGGCCCAGCTTATGGTTGTCGATGCCCTGTACGCTGCTTACGTTGCCAGCGACTACGAACGGGCGACGCATGTCATTAAGCAAAACTACATCGAGAAACAGGAAAGATGAGGTGAATGAAATGCTCGATTTAACAAAATTCACGACCGAACAGCGTAATCAAAGGTCAATGGACCTCGATACGATGACATCGCTGCAAATCGTCACGACGATGAACGATGAGGATCTTCGTGCCGTCCAGTCGGTCACGAAAGTGTTGCCCCAGGTTGCCACAGCAATCGACTGGGCTGCTGAGGCACTCGAGCGCGGCGGGCGCGTCTTTTACATGGGCGCAGGCACCAGCGGTCGTCTGGGCGTACTCGACGCTTCGGAGTGTCCGCCCACGTTTGGTGTGTCACCCGATCTGATTGTCGGGCTCATTGCCGGAGGCGAGACGGCGTTTATCAAGGCTGTCGAAGGTGCCGAAGACAGCGATGAGCTTGGCGCGAACGACCTGCGAGAGCGTGGACTCTCGGACAAGGATCTTGTCGTTGGCCTGGCGGCAAGCGGTCGTACTCCTTATGTGGTGGGCGGCCTTGTGTACGCCAAGGCAACTGGGTGCAAGACCATTGCAATTGCCTGCAACCAAGGGTCGAAGATCGGGGAGAGCGCAGATCTTGCCATTGAGCCCGTGCCCGGTCCCGAGGTGCTGACCGGCTCAACGAGGCTCAAGGCGGGAACGGTTCAAAAGCTCATTCTCAACATGATTTCGACCGGTGCCATGGTCAAGATTGGCAAGGTATACCAAAACCTGATGGTCGATGTGCAGCAGACGAACGAGAAGTTGGTGGTGCGCGGCCAGAACATCGTGATGGAGGCGACCGGCTGCACGCGCGAGCGCGCCGTTCAGGCGCTTGCAGATGCCGGCGGCCACGTAAAAACCGCTATTGTCTCGGTACTGCTGGACTGCGATGCCGAGCAGGCTGCGGTGGCTCTTGAGCGGGCGCGAGGCCATGTCCGTGCTGCGGTGAGTGGCCATGAGAAGAGCAATGCCGATGCCCAATAGGTGCGCGGCGTGAGCTGATATGACATCCAGACGAGATACCCAATACAAGGAGGAGTTATGACGAACAAAGAGCTGGCTCAAAAGCTGCTGGACCTTTTGGGCGGTAAAGACAACGTGCTCGCAAACGCGGCGTGCATGACGCGCCTGCGCGTGACCGTCAAAGACACGGGCAACGTCGACACGGAGGGCATTAAGGCACTCGACGGCGTGATGGGCCTGGTCGAGGACGACACGATGCAGATCGTGCTGGGTCCGGGCAAGGTGAATAAGGTGCTCGAGGAGTTCTCCAAGCTCACCGGCCTTGCGAAAGGCGTTGCTGACGAGAGCGTGGTTGACGCTGCGGCCACAAACAAGGCCGCGCAGAAGGCCAAGTACGAGTCCAAGCCGGTTCAGGCCTTCCTCAAGAAGATTTCCAATGTCTTCGTCGCCCTGCTTCCCGGCATCATTGCGGCTGGCCTCATCAACGGTATCTGCAACGTCATTAACGTCTCGACGGCAGGCGCGCTTGCAGGCGAGTGGTGGTACCAGGGCATTCGTTCCATGGGCTGGGCCCTGTTCGCCTATCTGCCCATCTTGGTGGGTTATAACGCGGCACGTGAGTTTGGTGGCTCCGCTGCGCTGGGCGGCATCGCCGGCATGATGTGCATCGCCAACAGGGCCATGCCCCTGCTTGCGCCTGGCGCGGCTGATCCTGCCACTGCCATTCTGCTGCCGCTCACCAGTGCGCAGTACAACCCTGCAGCGGGCGGCATGATCGCGGCTCTCATCGCTGGCGCATTTTTTGCCTGGATGGAGCGTCAGATTCGCAAGGTTATGCCCAACGCACTCGACACGTTCTTGTCCCCGCTGCTGGTGCTCATCATCGGCGCCTTTGCTCTGATGCTCGTCATCCAGCCGGTTGGCGCATGGCTGACGACTGCCATCTTTAGCGTTTTGACCTTTATCTTCGAGAAGCTGGGCGTCCTGGGCGGCTATATCCTGTCGGCAGGCTTCTTGCCGCTGGTGTCCGTCGGCCTGCATCAGGCGCTCACGCCGATCCACGCTATGCTCAACGATCCCGACGGCGCTACCAAGGGTATCAATTACCTGCTTCCCATCCTTATGATGGCTGGCGGCGGCCAGGTCGGTGCCGGTTTGGCGCTGTACTTTAAGACCAAGAACGCCAAGCTCAAGAAGTACGTCGCAGAGTCCATTCCCGTTGGAATCCTGGGTGTGGGCGAGCCTCTGATGTATGCTGTTACGCTGCCGCTCGTTCGTCCGTTTGTGACGGCCTGCCTGGGTGCCGGATTTGGCGGCGCGCTCGCGGCGCTGCTTCACATCGGCACGGTTTCTCAGGGCGTTTCCGGTCTGTTTGGCCTGCTGATCGTTGTTCCTGGCCAGCAGCTCGGCTACGTTGCCGCTATGCTGCTTGCCTATGCCGCCGGCTTTGTCCTGACGTGGTTCTTTGGCGTCGACGAGCAGAAGATCAACGAGTTCTTTGGCGAGTAGTTTGATATTGCGAGCCGTGTTGCTCAGGGTTCGCGGCGCGCGGCAGATTTCTTGATGCTATGGTTGTGCCGGCGGGGCTAACTGCTCCGCCGGCCTTTTTTAAAGGAGCGTTGAAGCGTGAAAACGGGTATTTCGATTTATCTTTCCAGCCCATTGCAGGATATTGAGCGGACGATTGAGCGTGGTGCCGCGGCGGGTGCGCGCTATGCGTTCACCTCGCTGCATATTCCCGAGGATGGGGGAGCGGCGTATGCCGATAAGGTCCGTCATGTGCTGTCGCTGCTTTCCGCCCGCGGCATTGCGCTCATTGCCGATGTGGGGCCTCGCACGTGCGATTTGCTCGGGCTTGAGCGCATCGAGGACCTGCGCGATCTGGGATTGGAATACCTTCGTTTGGACTATGGCTTTAGCGCCCAGCGGGTCGCGGAGCTGTCCGGTGTATTTCGCATTGTGGTCAATGCATCGACGGTGAGTTCTGATGAAATCGCATCGTGGCGTGAAGCCGGCGCCGATGTGACTCGTTTTGCCGCCTGCCACAATTTTTACCCCAAGCCTTATACCGGTTTAGCTCTGGAGGACATTGCTCGGACGAATCTTCGTCTTGCGGCGCTTGGATTCGAAATCATGGCTTTTGTGCCGGGTGATGCTAACGTTCGCGGGCCGGTATTCGAGGGACTGCCGACGGTCGAGGCGCAGCGCGGTCGCGCGTCAAAGGTTGCTCTCAATATGCTTGAGCTTGCACATGGCGCCGATTGCGACATTGTGTTGGTCGGCGACCCCGATCTATCCGATGCGGGCTGGGCGCAGTTTGCTCAAGTTTCCGCCGGATACGTGGATTTGCAATGCGAGCTTGAGCCCGGTTATGCCTATGTGCGCGGGCAGATTCATCACGACCGGCCCGACTCGAGCGTCCTCATCTTTAGGTCTCAGGAGTCACGTACGACGCATAAGCCGGATTCCGTGCCGACGGATGCCGGAGCCGGCCTGCCGCGAAAGGCGGGGTCGATCGCTGTGAGCAATAGCGGATATGGGCGCTACGAAGGCGAGCTTGAGATTGCGCGGGTCGATCTTCCCGGTGACGAGCGCATGAACGTTGCGGGCCATATCACGCCCGAGGCAATGGAGCTGCTGCCGTTCATCAAACGCGGATTCGGGGTACGGTTCGTTTAGCGTGTGACCCGTGGGCTACAATTGGCCCATCATACGAAGGCGCCTCGTGTGGCGTGTGCCTGCGTTGGCCGATCTATATTCGGAGGATTCCCATGACCTTACTGTTTGTTGAATATCCCAAGTGCTCGACCTGTAAGAAGGCCAAGACATGGCTGGACGAACATGGGGCAGAGTATATCGATCGCGATATCGTTTTGGACAATCCCACGGCTGATGAGCTTGCGACCTGGATTGCTCGTTCGGGGCTGCCGGTGCGGCGCTTCTTTAATTCGTCGGGCATGAAATATCGAGAGCTGGGCCTGAAGGCGCGTCTGGATGCGGGCATGACGGATCGGGAGTGCTACGAGCTGCTGGCGACCGACGGCATGCTGGTCAAGCGTCCGCTGCTGGTGGGCGACGACTTTGTGATTCCAGGCTTTAGGGAATCGGCTTGGGCCGAGGCGTTGCTGTAGCGGCTGCGGAAAGTGCGACCCGTTTTGGGTGATCGGCGTGGGATGTGTTTTCCATCGACGGGCTCGCTCGGCTCAATCCTCGAGCTGTGCCCATTCGTGCGGATCGTAGACCTTTACGTGCTTGTTGGGCTTGCCGCTCCAGTACTCCTCGTCCATAAAGGGCAGATATGCCTGAACGCCGGGGCAGATAAAGGGAATCCGCTGCTGTTGCAGTCGCTCGCGCTGGCGCTGCTCCAGGTGCGCCTCGGATATGACGGTCGGCATACCGGACAACTCGACGAGGCTTGCCTGGATTCGCTTAAGGTCGGGGAGTCCCGCGTGCCATGACATCCGCATGATCAAAAAGGATGCACGGCGGTATTTTGCCTGCACCACAGTAATGGCGGGGCGCAGTGTGGGATGGATTTTGTCCCGTTCGGGCCAAAGGTCGGCAGTGATCTCGAGGCCCAGGGTCTCCCATAGGTAATCAAGCTCTTCGTCCATGGTACCTCGATATCTACGCGATCATTGATACTTCGATTGTGTTGCCTGGTGCTATCGTTTTCGCGGTAGAATCTGCCAACGGTTGACGGCTACCGCTCGCGGTGTTTTGCCCTTCGTGTACAGCGGTCGGCTTCACAGGTCCTTCACGGGTTGGACTAAATTAGGCCAATTTGACTGAATTTCAAAAAAGTCAAAATTGGGGCTTGCGTCACGGCGAGACTTCCCGTATATTTCTTTCTTGCGCAAAGGCACAGCCGAGCGCAGCGATGCAGTCATTGGGATGTCGTCTAATGGCAGGACAGCGGATTCTGGTTCCGTCAATGGGGGTTCGACTCCCTCCATCCCAGCCATTGCATTTGCTACATATGGCCCGTTCGTCTAGCGGTTTAGGACGCCGCCCTCTCAAGGCGGAGATCACCAGTTCGAATCTGGTACGGGCTACCAAAATTGAATGCCCGGGCCTCGTAAGAGACCCGGGTTTTGTGTATTGACCGATGCTTAAGGCGCGCGTTGAGTCTGCCGCCCGGATTGAGGAGTAGCCATGGATCTGCCCATCAGCTTGCAAGACATCACGTATGCCGAGAACTATCTGGCGCAGGGCGACCTGGCTACGGCGACGCCGCTGCTGGAGCGTCTGGTGGAGCTCGCCGAGGAGTATATCGACGCTGAGTGCAAGACGGAGGAGAAGCGTCAATACTTTAGCTTCGATAGCAAGTTTGAGCGCTTGGCCTATCGCCGCGTGGAGAAGGATCCGCGCGAGCTCGTGCAGGTCGAGGTGCCGTTTGACCGCCTGTACTCTGACATGGCGTTTGCCTACATTCGCCAGCAGGATTATGTGAGTGCTCGCAACGCCTTGATGCAGGCCGTGCGCTGGGACCCCATGAACTGCAACTACCGCCTGGATCTGGCCGAGCTGTTCCGCGCTCTCGAGGACAAGCAGGAATGGGCATCGCTCTCGTTCTCGGTGCTGGAGCGTGCAAGCGATGGCAAGTGCGCCGCCCGCGCTTACGCCAATCTAGGTCAGTACTTCTTGGAGCCCGAGACCGAGAACGTTTCGGCTGCCGTGGGCTGCGCGCGTCTGGCGCTGCGCCTGGCGCCCAACGATGCGCATACGACGCGCCTGCTCAACAAGATCCATACCACCTATCCGGATGCCGCCGATGAGAGCGACGACCACGTGATGGGTGAGCTCGCCCTGCAGGGCGTGCCGACCTCACCTTCGGCCGAGATCGCCATCTGCCTGATCATGTGTGCGACCGATGCTGCAAGCGACGGCGACAAGCAGGAGGCGACGCGCCTGACGGTGCGTGCTCGCGACTTGGTGGGCGAGGAGGCCTGCGCGGCGATTATCAAACTGGTGCGCGAGAGCGATGCCGAGCTCAATGCCGAGCGCAAGGCAAAGCGCGCAGGTGCCGACAAGGGAACCGATGGCGCCAAGGAGGCCGGCGATGCCCAGTAAGCGCGAGCGCAAACTCATTTCCAAGAATCGCTCGGCACATCACGAGTACTTTATCGATGAGACGTTTGAGTGCGGTATTGAGCTGAGCGGCACCGAGGTCAAGTCGATTCGCGAGCGCGCCTGTCAGATCACTGACACTTTTGCGCTGATTCGTGGCGGCGAGTGCTGGCTCGTCGGACTGCATATTCACCCTTATAGCCATGGTGGCGTGTGGAATCGCGATCCCGACCGTCGGCGTCGTCTGCTGCTGCACCGCAAGGAGATTGACTTTCTTGACGACAAACTTCGCAACCGCGGCTATGCGCTGGTTCCGTTGGAGCTCTACTTTAATATCGACGGCCGCGTAAAGCTGCTGCTGGGTCTGGGTCGCGGCAAGAAGCTCTACGACAAGCGCGAGGACATGGCCAAGCGTGATGTCCAACGCGAGATCGACCGCGCCCTTAAGGAACGCAACCGTTAGGCACTCTGCATAAGTTGTGGTGGAATACGGACTGTTTTGCCTGTTTGAGGGGCTATTCAGTCCCTATTTCACCGCAACTGCGGGCGTCTCATCTTTCTTACTGTTCTGACACATATGTCTCAAAGGCGGCGTCCGTTATGGGTGCCGCCTTTTTTTGTGGGTACATACATTCATGAGGTTCCAACCCGAGTTAGGGGAGTGATCGTGATGGACAAAACTGCGTTCTTTACCATGCCGAGCGGTCTGTACGTGGTGAGCGCTGCGGCAGATGGGCTGCGCGCCGGCTGCGTCATCAACACTGCGGTGCAAGTGACGTCCATGCCGCCGCGTATTTCGGTTGCCGTGAACAAGGACAATGTCACCTCGGGCGTCATCGCATCGGCCAAAGCGTTCGCGCTGACCGTGATCGATCAGACCGCCGACATGCTCTACATCGGTAACTTTGGGTTCCGCACCAGCAGCGATTATGACAAGTTTGCCAAATACGAGACCCGCGAGACGGCTCTGGGCATGCCCTATGTGCCCGAGCACGCGGCGGCCCTGTTTAGCTGCCGTTTGATCGACACTGTGGATGTGGGCACGCATCTGCTGTTTATTGGCGAGGTCGAGGATGCCGAGCGCCTGAGCGACGAGACGCCGCTGACGTACGACTACTATCACAAGGTGCTAAAGGGCAAGACGCCGCCCAAAGCCTCGTCGTATCAAGGCTAGAAATGTTCTAAAAATACTTGCATTATACTATTGAGAATATATACTAATAAGTAAGTACACCAGCAGTCACGTTCGAGAGGAGAACATCATGGCTGAGGAAAAGAAGACGTATAAGTTTGTGTGCACCGTTTGCGGTTACGAGGTTGAGGTCGACACGCCCGAGCTGCCCGAGGATTACGTGTGCCCGGTGTGCGGCGTCGGTCCCGATCAGTTTGAGCTCGTCGAGGAGTAACTCGCAGGCACACGGCGAAAGCCGAACATAGCTCTGTCCAAGGGTCCCGGTCGAATTCTCGGCCGGGACCCTTTTGATTTATCTGACGGTTTAAAACGGTCTCACGTGTTACAGATTAAGACGTTATATCTGGACAGCCACGCCATCCCAATTACATTCCCGTTAGCAGCACGATGTCGAGAATCGTCACGATGGCACCGATCCCTACGAGCAGCGCGTTGAGCGGGCGCGAGTTGACGTATTTGCCCATGACACGGCGTGAGCTGGTGAGCCGTATGAGCACAAAGACCGTAATCGGCAACTGAAGCGACAGCAGCGCCTGACTCCAGATGAGACCCTCAAAAGGATTTGGGACGACCAAGCACGCCGCCACTGCGCCGACGAAACAAGCCGCCACCCCGATCGAGGAATGTCGGTCGTGGATGTCGTATTCCTCGTCGAACATGCCCGCGGTGATGGTGCCCGCCGCCATGCCCGCCGTCACACTACTCGATATGCCCGCAAACAGCAGTGCCACCGCAAAGATGGTCGAGCTTGCCGGGCCCAGAATGGGGGAGAGCGTGTCCGCTGCGACGGCGAGGTCGTCTACGACAATGCCGTGCGCAAAGAAGGTCGTTGCGGCCAGGATGACCATGGCCGAGTTGATCGCCCAGCCCACGCCCATCGAAAAGAGCGTGTCGAAGAGCTCGTAGCGCAGACGTTCCTCGATAACCTGCTCGCCTTGGCCTTCGAAGTGCATGGATTGGATGACCTCGGAGTGCAGGAAGAGGTTGTGAGGCATAACAACCGCGCCTAGGACACTTACGATAATCGCGGCCGAGCCGGTGGGCATACTGGGTGTGATCCAGCTTGCGGCGGCCTGCGGCCAGTCGACCTTGACCAGCGTAAGCTCAGCCAAAAACGAGAGTCCTACCACGCCTACGAAGGCGATGATCCATCGCTCGGCGCGCTTGTAGGAGCTCGTCATGAGCATCGCCATCGATACTGCCGCCACGATGACGCAGACCGCGCGCACGGGCAGCCCAAAGAGCATTTGAAGGGCAATCGCGCCACCCAGGACTTCGGCCATGGCGGTGGCGATGGTCGCGAGATAGGCGCTGGCGAGCACCATGTGTCCCACGATGCGGGGGAGGTAGTGTGTCGTGGCCTCGGCAAGACAGGTGCCCGTGGCGATGCCCAGGTGCGCCGCGTTGTGCTGCAGCACAATGAGCATAATTGTGGACAGCGTGACGATCCACAGCAGCGCGTAGCCAAACTGCGAGCCCGCGGCCATATTGGAGGCCCAGTTGCCCGGGTCGATAAAGCCGACGGTCACGAGCAGCCCGGGGCCGATGTGCCGGGCGATATCCAGACCTCCGTGGCCTCCGGTGCGGTGCGAGCCAAAGTGTTGTTTGAGATGGTTGAGCATGGTGAGCTCCTGCGTATGGGCGGCGTGACGTCGCATCTGGGTCGTGCGGCGCCACGCGTCGGATTTAGGTTGGGGCTACTTGTGCGCTTTGCCCTGATTGGCAACGGCATCGATCTTGGCGGCGATGGTTGCCGGGTCGCCGATGTAGCGCTTGTCGAGGACGTTGAAATCGGTGTCGAAGGTGTAAACGAGCGGCACGCCGGTGGGGATGTTGACCTTGAGGATTTCCTCGGGCGTGAGGTGCTCGAACTTCATGACGAGAGAGCGCAGTGAGTTGCCGTGTGCGGCGATGAGTACGCGCTTGCCGGTGAGCATTTGGGGGCGAATCTCGTCTTCGAAATAAGGTCAGGCGCGGGCGATCGTATCCTTGAGGCACTCGGTATAGGGCAGTTGATCGGGCGCGACGTCGCGGTATTGCTCCTGGGTGTGGGGGTCGCGCTCGTCGCCCGGCTCGAGCGCCGGCGGGCAGACGTCGAAGGAGCGGCGCCAGATGAGCACCTGCTCGTCGCCGTGCTCCGCCGCGGCATCGGCCTTGTTGAGACCCTGCAGCGCGCCGTAGTGGCGCTCGTTGAGCTTCCAGGATTTGATGACGGGCAGCCACTCGCGATCCATCTGGCCGAGCACGATGTTGAGGGTGTGGATCGCGCGCTTGAGGCGCGAAGTGTAGCAGACGTCAAAGTCGAAACCGGCTTCTTTGAGGGCTCGACCGCCTGCGGCGGCTTCTTCGCGGCCCGTGTCGGTGAGCTCAACATCGGTCCAGCCGGTGAACAGGTTGAGTTTGTTCCACTCGGATTCTCCGTGACGGATAAGGACAAGTTGCATCGTCTGTTGGTCTGTCTGGCATGCCATGGGGGCCTCCTTGATCTGGCACGGCGCGCGTGCCGTTTGCTTGACGCCGCAAAGGATACCCGTTTTAGGCCAGAAAGTTAACCGTGACTAACAAAATTGTTGTATTTGAATGGGACGGTGAAAGGGGATTGCCGAAATGTCTTGATCTGTAACAACTAGGGATGGAAATTGGACCTAGGTGTTACAGATCGAGACAGGAAGAAATGGTCCTATGGAAAATCTCGATCTGTAACAGTTAGCTGCAAAAACCGGCCCTTCGTGTTACAGATCGAGACATTCGGAGCCGTTTCTCAAAAACGTCTCAATCTGTAACATCTAGGCGCCAAAATTGGGTCTTCCTGTTACAGATTGAGATGTTTGAAGCGGTGAGCTTGAAGGCCGAACTTGGGGCCCTTGCTGTCGCCCTTGAGCTCGGCGGCACCCACTCGCAGGGCGCGCGTTACGCGATTGTTTCGAAACGGGCGGGAAACACAACGGGCCGGCGATGCTCCTAGTATGCCTAGTCAACTGACTGTCTAAATATCTAGGGGAGGATCGCGATGCAGGCAGATTCCGCTCAGCAGCAGGGCCTTTATCGCCCCGAATTCGACCACGATGCGTGTGGCATCGGCGCGCTCGCCGATATCAACGGTGAGCGCCATCACCAGATTCTGGACGATGCACTGTCCATTCTGGTCAACTTGGAGCACCGCGGCGGTACGGGACTCGAGAAGAACACCGGCGACGGCGCCGGCATCCTGTTCCAGGTTCCGCATCACTTTTTCCGTAAAGAGGCCCAAAAGTGCGGCCAGATTCTGCCGGCAGAGGGCGACTATGGCGTGGCCATGCTGTTCTTCCCGCAGGACGGCAAGGGCGTAGAGGATGCCCGCCGCGTGTTTGAGGAGGGCTGCGCCGAAGCCGGCGTTCCGCTGCTCTTTTGGCGTGAGGTGCCGGTCGACCCGCACGATCTGGGCGAGACAGCCCGCGCCTGCATGCCTACCATCCTGCAGGCCTTCCTGGGCCGTCCGGACGACACACCCGCCGGTGATGCCTTTGAGCGCCGCCTATACGTGTGCCGCCGCACCATCGAGAAGAAGGCCGACGCTGAGTTTGCCCTGCGCGACAAGATCTTCTATGTGTGCTCCATGAGCTCGCGCACCATCGTGTACAAGGGCATGCTGGTCGCCACGCAGATGCGCCGCTTCTTCATCGACCTCAACGACGCCGCCGTCAAAACGGCCGTGGCGCTCGTTCACTCGCGCTACTCCACCAACACCACGCCCAGCTGGGAGCGTGCGCACCCCAACCGTTTTATCATCCACAACGGCGAGATCAACACCCTCAAGGGCAACGTCAACTGGATCCGCGCCCGCGAGCCCAACCTGTACAGCCCCGTGCTGCAGCACGATCTTGAGCGCGTGATGCCCATCATCAACCGCGAGGGCTCCGATTCCGCGATTCTGGACAATGTGCTTGAGTTCCTGGTCATGAACGGTCGCCCGCTCACGCGTGCCGCGTCCATGTTGCTGCCCGAGCCGTGGGACCACAACGACAGTCTGAGTGAGGAGCGCCGCGCCTACGACGCCTACCAGTCCATGCTCATGGAGCCGTGGGATGGCCCGGCGGCCATCGCCTTTACCGACGGTCGCACGCTGGGTGCCGCTCTCGACCGCAACGGCCTGCGTCCGGCTCGCTACTACGTGACGCGCGACGGTCGCTTTATGCTGGCAAGCGAGGTGGGCACCATCGAGGTAAGCCCCGAGAACATCCTGACGAGCGGCTGCCTGGGGCCGGGCCAGATGCTCGAGGTCGACTTTGCCCGCGGCCGCGTCATCTACAACGACGAGCTGCGCGCCCGCTATGCCAAGGAAAAGCCTTACCGCGACTGGATTGCCGAGGAGACGCTGACCGTCGACGCGCTCGATAGGCCTGCCGCGGCAACGCCCGCCGAGGATACCGAGGTGCCCGCCGCCGTGCGCATGGCCAAGCTCGGGTATCACTGGGATGATGTTGACGAAGTCGTGCGTCCCATGGCCCAGCAGGGCAAGGTGCCGCTCGCCTCGATGGGTATCGATGCGCCGCTGGCCTGCCTGTCCAAGAAGACGCGCTCGTTCTTTGACTACTTCTATCAGCTGTTCGCCCAGGTCACGAACCCGCCCATCGACGCCCTTCGCGAGCATATGGTCACCTCGACCACGCTCTACCTGGGCAACCACGGCAACCTGCTCGAGGACTCTCGTACGGCCTGCCAGCTGGTGCGCTTGGAGCGCCCACTGCTGAGCGAGGAGGAGTTCGAGCGTATCTGTGCCATCGACCGTGTGGGCTTTAAGACCCGTCGCTTCCGTGCCGTCTACCGTCGCGATGCCGGCGAGGGCGCGCTGCAGGCTGCGCTCAAGCAGCTTGCCGAGGACGTCGAGACTGCGGTCCGCGACGGCGTGAACATCGTGGTGCTGAGCGATCGCGCCGGGGCGGGCGAGGTGCCCGTGCCGTCGCTGCTCGCCGTGGGCTGCGTGCACAACCACCTGATCCGCGCCGGCGTGCGCACCTTTGCCGACATCGTGGTGGAGTGCGGCGACGCCGTGTCTCCGCACGACTTTGCGGCACTGGTGGGCTACTCCGCGAGCGGCATCTATCCGTACAACGCACATGCGTGCATCCGCGACTTGGCGGTGCACGGCGATCTGGACGTGACAGCCGAGCAGGGCATCGCCAACTACAACAAGGCTGCGACCGCCGGCATCGTCTCCATCATGTCCAAGATGGGCATCTCCACGGTGCAGAGCTACCACTCCGCGCAGATCTTCGAGGCCGTGGGTTTCACTCCGGAGTTCGTCAACGCGTACTTCGCCGGCACGGTGAGCCGTGTGGGCGGTATGGGTGTCGAGGACGTCGAGCGCGAGCAAAACGAGCGCTACGACGCCGCGCTCGCTATCCTTAAGAGCCCGGCTCCCGATCAACTGCCCACGCTGGGCCTGACCAAGTGGCGCCCGCTTGGCGGCGAGGATCACCTCATCGATCCTCAGACTGTCTACCTGCTGCAGACCGCCTGCCGCGAGGACAGCTACGACACCTTTAAGGAGTACAGCGCCCGCCTGTACCGCACCGGCCGTGCCGTGCGCCTGCGCGACCTGCTGGACTTTGATGCCAGCGGCCGCACGCCGGTTTCGCTCGACGAGGTGGAGCCCGCGCTCAACATCGTCCGCCGCTTTAACACCGGCGCCATGTCGTACGGTTCCATCAGCAAAGAGGCACACGAGTGCATGGCCATCGCCATGAACCGCCTGCACGGTCGTTCCAACTCGGGCGAGGGCGGCGAGGATCCGCGTCGCGAGACCCCGCTGGCCAACGGTGACTCCAAGAATTCCGCCATCAAGCAGGTGGCAAGCGCGCGCTTTGGCGTGACGAGCCGCTACCTGTGCAGCGCCTTCGAGATTCAGATCAAGATGGCCCAGGGCGCCAAGCCCGGCGAGGGCGGACACCTGCCCGGCAAGAAGGTCTATCCCTGGATCGCCGAGGTCCGTCAGTCCACGCCCGGCATCGGCCTGATCTCGCCTCCGCCGCACCACGACATTTACTCCATCGAGGACCTGGCGGAGCTGATCTTCGATCTTAAGAACGCCAACCCCGGTGCGCGCGTGTCGGTCAAGCTGGTCAGTGAGGCCGGCGTCGGCACCATCGCCACCGGTGTGGCCAAGGGCGCTGCCGACAAGATCTTGATCAGCGGCCACAATGGCGGCTCAGGTGCCGCGGCGCGCGATTCCATTTGGCACGCCGGCCTGCCGCTGGAGCTTGGCCTTGCCGAGGCCCAGCAGACGCTGCTGCAAAACGGCCTGCGCTCGCGCGTGGTACTCGAGGCCGACGGCAAGCTCATGGACGGCACCGATGTTGCCGTCGCCTGCCTGTTGGGCGCCGAGGAGTTTGGCTTTGCGACCATGCCGCTCATCTCCATGGGCTGCCTCATGCAGCGCGACTGCCAGCAGGATACCTGCCCGGCCGGCATCGCCACGCAAAACTGCCGCCTGCGTCGTGGCTTTCGCGGCAAGCCCGAGCACGTCGAGCGCTTTATGCTCTTTGTTGCCGAGCAGTTGCGCGAGGTCATGGCGAGCCTGGGCTTCCGCACCATCGATGAGATGGTCGGCCATCCCGAGTGCTTGCGTCAGATCGAGGTCCCGGGCAACCGCAAGGCCAATCTGCTCGATCTGTCACCCGTGCTGGCGAGTGCGACCTGCGAGTTCGGCGCTCATATCCCGGGTGCCGACGGTCGCCACTTCCTGCCGCAGATGGCTGCGGACAGTGAGCTCGACAAGACGCTCGACTCCACGTTGTTTGTGCCCTATACGGCCGATGCCCGTGCGCACCTGCGTCCGATTCGCTTCCGCGCCGATATCGCCAACGTCAACCGCTGCGTGGGCACCATCTTGGGCAACGCGGTGACCAAGGCGCATCCCGAGGGCCTGCCCGCCGGCTCCATCACCATCGATTGCGATGGTTCGGCCGGTCAGAGCTTTGGCGCCTTTCTGCCGCGCGGCATTACGCTCAACGTGTGCGGCGACGCCAACGACTACTTTGGCAAGGGCCTTTCGGGCGGCGAGGTGTCGGTGCGCCCCAACCCGCATGCGACCTACAAGTTCGACGAGAACATCATCGTGGGCAACGTTGCGTTCTTTGGCGCTACGAGTGGCCGCGGCTTCATTAACGGCCTGGCCGGCCAGCGCTTTGGCGTACGCAACTCCGGTGCCACGGTGGTGGTCGAGGGCTGCGGCAACCATGGCTGCGAGTACATGACGGGAGGTCTGGCGCTCATCCTGGGCGAGGTCGGGCAGAACTTCGCCGCCGGCATGACGGGCGGCGTGGCTTACGTCTTTGACCAGTACGGCACGCTCGATGCCCGTGTGAACCACGAGAGCGTTGAGCTCAAGGCCCCGACGGCCGGCGAGCTGGCGCAGATTCGTGCGCTCATCCAGGAGCACGTGGACGCGACGCAGAGCCCGCGCGGCATTAAGCTGCTCTACAGCTTTGAGACGATGAGCAAGCACTTTGTGAAGGTCATTCCGACCGAGTACGAGCGCGTGCTGGCGATTGTCGCCGCCGCCGAGGCCGTCGGCAAGACGCATGAGCAGGCCGAGGAGCTGGCGTTTGACATCGTGACCGGTCGCGCCGACGCCGCCGATGTCGCTCGCTTTGATGTGGCGGGTGGTGTCGCTGGCGCTGTGCCCGCCGCCAGCTCTGTTGCTTCAACCAAGAAGGAGGCGTAAGTGCCATGGGTAAGCCCGGTGCTTTTCTTGATATCGATCGCGTGACCCACGGGCTGCGCCCCGTGGAGGAGCGCAGCCGCGATTTCGATCCGCTGTACGTGGAGCTCGACGATGATGCGCGCCGTGCCCAGGCGAGCCGCTGCATGATGTGCGGTGTGGCGTTTTGTCAGATGGGTGCGAGCTTTGGCAAGGCGCGTCCGAGTGGCTGCCCGCTGCACAATCTGATTCCCGAGTGGAACGAGCTAGTGTATCGCGGCTGCTGGGACGAGGCTGCCGAGCGTCTGTCACTCACCTCGCCTATGCCCGAGTTCTCGAGCCGCGTGTGCCCGGCGCTGTGCGAGGCCGCGTGCAACCTGGGCTCGGTCGACGGCCAGCCCACGACGATTCACGACAACGAGCGCGCGATCAGCGACCATGAGTGGGCAAATGGCGGTCCGCGCCGCTTTGAGCCGGCAGGGGAGGATGCTCCCACGGTCGCTGTGATTGGCTCTGGCCCGGCTGGCCTGGTGGCTGCATGGGAACTTGCGCGTCGCGGTGCCCGCGTGACGGTGTTTGAGCGTGACGACCGCCCGGGCGGCCTGCTCATGTACGGCATTCCCAACATGAAGCTCGAGAAGTCCGTGGTCGAGCGTCGCGTGACACTTATGCGCGAGCTGGGCATTGTGTTCGAGCTGGGTGCTGACGTTACGAACCCTGCGGTGGCGGCCAAGCTCAATGGCTTTGACGCTGTCGTGGTGGCTGCCGGTGCTCGCGCCCCGCGTGGACTGGCTGCTGAGAATATTGACGCGCCCGGCGTGGTGTATGCCGTGGACTACCTGACGGCCTCGACCGTCTCGGTGCTCGATGGCGGCGAGCCTGTCGTCGATGCATGCGGCCTGGACGTCGTGGTCATTGGCGGCGGCGATACCGGTAACGACTGCGTGGGCACCGCGGTACGTCAGGGTGCGCGCAGCGTGCGCCAGTTTGAGTTCTTGCCGGCGGCGCCTGATGCGCGCGCGGCGAGCAACCCCTGGCCGCAGTGGCCCAACGTGAAGAAGACCGATTACGGCCAGCAGGAGGCCATCGCTGCCATGGGCGGCGAGATGCGCGCTTGGGGCGTGGATACGCTCGAGGTGCTGCTGGACAAGAAGGGCGCTGCCGCGGGCCTGCGCGTGGTCGACCTGGATTGGTCGGCCGGCAAGCCTGAACGCATTGCGGGCTCCGAGCACGAGGTGCCGGCCCAGCTGGTGCTCATCGCCTGCGGCTTTACGGGCCCAGAGCACGGTGTGTTCGACGCCGTTGGCGTGCCCGTTGCCACTGCTGGTCGTCCGCTGCCTGTGATGGCCGCCGAGGGCTCGCATCTTGCGGCGCGTGTCGACGGCGTCGCCGCGGATGCCGCGCCGGTGTATGTTGCCGGTGACGCTCGTAACGGCAGCTCGCTCGTGGTGAACGCTATGGCCGACGCCCTGGCCTGCGCAGCCGAAGTCGCCGAGGCGCTGGAGCTGTAAAGTAGTCATTTAAGAACGTCCATTACAGTCGAAATTGTCAGCCCGGGACCGTCTCGGGCTACGATTGAGGCGCGCCCAGAACGGGCCG
>NZ_JAQLEM010000035.1 GCF_028209885.1 Collinsella aerofaciens
CGCTTCGCGCTGCGGGGGCTCCTCCGTCCTGCGGAAAAATTTGGAGAGTAACCCTGTGCCCGGCCTGCGATAACTAAGGGGTCGCTGCGTTTATCTTGGGGTGCTGCATATACAAAGCTGGAAGGGTCTGAATTGCACTTTGCCGATATATGCCCTTTTCCCTGATGGGACCGTACTTGAGGGGCGTCTTCATAAGTTGCGGTGAAATAGGGACTGTTGAGCCTTTAAGCTGGCAAAACAGTCCTTATTTCACCGCAACTGAAACAGGGGCGCTCTCCAAGAGAGCGCCCCTGCCGGGTTTCCATAGTACTGGCGAAGCAGTTTTATAGTTCTGGCGAAGCAGTCCTTGAGATCCGCCTTGCCTTATGCCAAGAACTCCTTGGTGGTCGCCACGATGTTGGCGGCGTCCAGGCCGTACTTGTGCAGGAGCTCGGCACCCGGGCCGGACTCGCCGAAGGTGTCGTTGACGCCAATCTTCTTAAGCGGCGTCGGGCACTGCTCGCACAGGACATCGGCAACGGCGCTGCCCAGGCCACCGATCACGGAGTGCTCCTCGACGGTCACGACGTGGCCGGTCTTAGTGGCGCTCTTGACGATCAGGTCGGCATCGATGGGCTTGATGGTGTGCATGTTGATGACCTCGGCATCGATGCCCTCGGCAACAAGCTGCTCAGCGGCCTCGAGTGCCTCGCCGACCATCAGGCCGCAGGCGATGATGGTCACGTCAGCACCCTCGCGCATGACGATGCCCTTGCCCACCTCGAACTTGTAGGTCTCGGGATCGTTGATAACCGGCGAGGCCAGACGGGCAAAGCGCATGTACACGGGGCCGTCGCACTCGTAGGCGGCGCGCGTCACGGCGCGGGCCTCGACGTCGTCGGCGGGAACAATCACGGTCATGCCGGGGATGACGCGCATGAGGGCGATATCTTCGCAGCACTGGTGCGTGGCGCCGTCCTCGCCCACCGAGATGCCGGCGTGCGTGGCACCGATCTTAACGTTAAGGTGCGGATAGCCGATGGAGTTGCGGACCTGCTCAAAGGCGCGGCCGGCGGCGAACATGGCAAAGGTGCTCGCGAAGGCAACGCGACCGGTGGTTGCGATACCGGCGGCAACACCCATCAGGTTGCTCTCGGCGATGCCCACATCGAAGAAGCGGTCGGGGCAGGCCGCCTTGAACTTGCCGGTCTGCGTGGCGGCGGCCAGGTCGGCGTCGAGGACCACAAAGTCATCGTGCTCGTTGGCGAGCTCGACGAGGGCCTCGCCGTAGCTTACGCGCGTGGCGATTTTCTTGACGTCTGCCATCCTAGAGCTCCTCTCCGGCGGCCGTGAGCTCTGCCATGGCCTGCTCAAACTGTTCATCGTTGGGGGCCTTGCCGTGCCAGCCCACCTGGTTCTCCATAAAGGACACGCCCTTGCCCTTCATGGTCTCGGCGATGATGGCGGTCGGCTGACCCTTGGTAGCGCGAGCCTCGGCAAAGGCGGCGCGAATCTGATCGAAGTCGTTGCCGTCGGCAAGCTCCACCACGTGGAACTTAAAGGCGCGGAACTTGTCGGCGAGCGGCATGGGGTCGTTGACCTCCTCGACGGGGCCGTCGATCTGCAGGCCGTTGTGGTCGACGATCACGCAGAGGTTGTCGAGCTGCTGGTTGCCGGCAAACATGGCGGCCTCCCAGACCTGGCCCTCCTCGCTCTCGCCATCGCCCAACAGGGCGTAGGTGCGGTAAGTATCGCCCCAGTGCTTGGCAGCAACGGCCATACCCACGGCGGCGGAGATGCCCTGGCCGAGCGAGCCGGTGGACATGTCGACGCCCGGGGTGTCGTTCATGTTGGGATGACCCTGCAGGTGGCTACCGATATGGCGCAGCGTCTCGAGGTCCTCCTTGGGGAAGAACCCGCGCTCGGCAAGCACGGCGTACAGGCCCGGAGCGCAGTGGCCCTTGGAAAGCACAAAACGATCGCGGTCGGCCTTGCGGGGATCGGCCGGGTCGACGTTCATTTCCTCAAAGTACAGATAGGTCATGATGTCGGCAGCGCCGAGCGAACCGCCCGGATGGCCGGACTTGGCAGCGTGCACGCCGGTGACGATGCCCTTCCTTACCTCGTTGGCAACCTTTTTGAGCTCTTCGTCGCTCATTGTGCCTTCCTTTCATCCTCATTAGACAAAATGCGCACGGCACCGAAGGTAATCCCAACACAGCCGCAATGCACGTACGTCATTCATTATGCTGGAAACTGATGGCTTTACCAGAGTTTTTATCATTATTTGAACAATTTAGCAGGCAGAACCGCTGATGAAACGGTTTATCAATGTGAACGTCTTTTGGATGGAACGCGGTCGACCCTACGCGCTAATGTCCTTGAATCCCTCGCCGAAGGCTTCCGTAACGTCAGCGACCGTCACAATGGCGTGAGGATCGCGCTCGCGCACGATCGTCTTGAGGGTATTGAGCTCTCGACGGCTCACGATGACCATAATCACCGGCTTCTCGGCGCCCGAGTACATACCGGTCGCCTTAAACTTGGTGCAGCCGCGACCCAAGCCATACATGATATCGGCAGCGATATCAGGGAACTTGTCCGAGATAATGAGTACCATACGGCGTTTGTTGCCACCATCGACCACGGCATCGATCACGTAGCCGCTAATGACCATCGAAAGGCCTGCATATAGTGCGTTTTCGATTGAAAAGACCGGAGCCGACAGCGCGCATACGGCAACATCGATCGCCATGACGGTCGAGCCCACGGGCAGTGAGGTATTACGCGAGATGATTTGGCCAATCGTGTCCGAACCGCCGGTGTTGGCGCCGGCGCGCAGCACCATGCCGTAACCGATGCCCGTAATAATGCCGCCCCACATGGCAGGGAGCATCAGGTCCGCATCCGCCAGAGGTGCTACAAACGGGGCGAACAGATCGGTAAAGAAGCCCAGCAGCACAAAGCCCGTCGCGGTCTGCACCACGTAGAACATGCCGCCCTCGCGCATAACGACCAACAACAGCAAGGCGTTCATCACGATCGTCTGAATACCAACGGGAAGCGATAGGCCGCGCGATGCGCCGACCGCCTGGATAATGGTGGCAAGGCCCGTAACGCCACCGGCAGCAAGGCCGTTGGGAATCAAAAACAGGTCAGTCGCAATAGCGGCCAGAGCGCACCCCAACATAATCTGGGGCAGGTCGTGAAAGAAGTTCATCGAAAGAATGCGCTTGATGTCCAGACGATATGCCATGCTGCCTCCCTCAAAAAAGCGCACCCCATCGGATGCGCTTCGAACTTCTTGCTGTATTCGATTCTACCGATTCGCCGAGCAAAAACCACCCCTGCGCAGGGTTTGCTCTGGATACAAAACCACCCTGCTCGGAGGGTTTTAATCCATTTCCACATAAACCGGGCGGTTTATGCAGACGGGGTCTCCGCGTCGGCGTTGCCGGTGGCCCAGCGATGGTAGCCAATAACAAACGGGTCCAGGTCGCCATCGTCAAGAACTGCCTCGACGTTGCTGGTCTCAACGCCCGAGCGCAGATCCTTGACCATCTGGTACGGGTAGAGCACGTAGCTGCGGATCTGGTTGCCAAAACCAATCGTGGTTTTGGGTCCGCGAATCTCATCCAGGGCCTCGGCGCGCTTCTCGAGCTCAATCTCGTACAGGCGAGCCTTGAGGATCTGCATGCACGCGGCCTTGTTCTGGATCTGGCTGCGCTCGTTTTGGCAGGTAACCACAATGCCGCTGGGGAAATGCGTCACGCGCACGGCGGAGTCGGTGGTGTTGACGCCCTGACCGCCCGGGCCGCTCGCGTGGTACACGTCCACGCGGATGTCGTCGGGACTGATTTCGATGTCGATATCATCGGGTAGCACGGGGATGACCTCGACGCCGGCAAACGTGGTCTGGCGGCGCTTCTTGTCGTCGGTGGGGCTAATGCGAACCAAGCGGTGAACGCCGGCCTCGGCGCGCAGCATGCCAAATGCGTCCTTGCCCTCGACGGTAAAGGTCGCACGGTCAATGCCGATGACCTCGGCCGCGGGACAGTCGTTGATGGTGACCTTCCAGCCGCGACGCTGGCAGTACTTCATGTACATCTTAAAGAGCATGAAGGTCCAGTCCTGGGCCTCCAGACCACCCTGTCCGGGCTTGATGGTCACAATGGCATCGCCGTGATCGAACTCACCGGTAAACCAGCTCGAAAGCTCAAGCTCGTCGATAGCGCGGGCCAGGCGTTCTGCCGTAGCGGCAGCCTCCTCGCGCAATGCGGCGGCGTCGGGGTCATCCCCCATCTCCTCGGCAAGCTCCAGCGCGGCGCGGGCATCGGAAAGCTCGCCGCGCGCGGTATCCACGGCAGCGATATCTTCCTTGGTGCGCGCGATCTCCTCCATGGTGGCACGGGCGGCGTCGGCGTCATCCCAAAAGCCGGGGGCCACGCTTTTAGCCTCGAGCTCGGTCACGCGCGTGCGCTTTTCGTCCAAATGGAGATACGACTCGACCTCGCCGAGCCGGTCCGCAAACGCGTCCAGCTCGGCGGGCGTTACCTCTAAAGCCTCAGCCATTAACGATTCCTGCCGTGGCAGTACTTAAACTTCTTGCCGCTACCGCAGGGGCACGGGTCGTTGCGGCCCACGTTGACGTACGGATCGTCGCTCTCGGACTTGCGATAGGTGGTCACCTTGCCACCGTTGTTGACGGCAGCCGGACCACCCTGGACAGCCGTGCGGGCCTGCACCTGCGCCTGCTTGCGCAGCACCGAGTCGCCGTTGTCACCATCGACCTCGGCAGGACCGGAGAAGCGCGCGCCCTCGAGCGCGGGCTCCTCCTTGTGCTCCACGGCACGCGGGGCAGCCTTGATCTCGATGCGCAGAACCGTGCGCAGGTAATCCTCATACATGGTATCGACGAGTATCTGGAACGCGCCGTAGGCCTCGGTCTTGTACTCGACCAGCGGGTCGCGCTGGCCAAAGCCGCGCAGGCCGATGCCGGTCTTGAGGTAGTCCATCTCCTGCAGGTAGTTCATCCAGCGGGTATCGATGACGCGCAGCATGACCTGGGTGTTGAGCTCGCGCATCAGGTCCTCGCCCAAGCGCTCGGCCTTCATGTTGTAGCACTTCTCTACGTAAGCCAGAACATCGGCAGCCAGGGCCTCATAATCCTCGTCGGGGAACTTCGGCGTATCGATGTGGCCGGTGAGCTCCACAACCCACTTGCGCAGGCCCTCCAGGTCGCGCTCGCCATCGTGACTGTCCTTGGTGCAGAACTCCTGCACGCAGCGGTACACGGTGTCGTGCATGACCTCGGTGATGTGGTCGGTCAGGTCCTTGCCGTCCAGAATCTTATTGCGCTCGGCGTAGATGACCTGGCGCTGCTTGTTCATGACGTCGTCGTACTCAAGGACGCTCTTACGCATGGAGAAGTTGATGCTCTCGACCTTGTGCTGGGCGCTCTCGACGGCCTTGGAGATGATCTTGTGCTGGATGGGCATGTCGTCGCCCATGTCGGCCGTGACCATCATCTTGGAGACGCGGTCCATCTTGTCGCCGCCGAACAGGCGCATGAGGTCGTCCTCGAGCGACAGGTAGAACTGGGTCTCGCCTGGATCGCCCTGACGGCCGGAACGGCCGCGCAGCTGGTTGTCGATACGGCGGGACTCATGGCGCTCGGTGCCGATGACGGTCAGGCCGCCGGCGGCAAGCACGCGCTCGCGCTCGGCCTTGCAAGTCTCCTTGGCCTCGGCGTTAAACTGCTCGAGCTGCTCGGGCGTCACGTCCTCCATGGTCAGGCCCTCGTACTCAAGGCGCTCGCGCACCAGCTCGTCGGGGTTGCCGCCCAGCAGGATGTCGGTACCACGACCGGCCATGTTGGTGGCGATGGTCACGGCGCCGTAGCGTCCGGCCTGGGCAACGATGTGGGCCTCGCGTTCATGGTGCTTGGCGTTGAGGACCTCGTGTGCGATGCCGCGCTTGGTAAGGGCGGCGGACAGCTTCTCGGAGCTCTCGATGGAGACGGTGCCCACCAGGACCGGTTGGCCCTTGGCGTGACGACGCTCAACGTCGTCGGCAACGGCGTTGTATTTAGCCTGAATGGTGCGGTACACCAGGTCCTCGTGGTCCACGCGCTGCACGGGCTTGTTGGAGGGGATGACCTCGACGGGCAGCTTGTAGATCTCGCGGAACTCAGCATCCTCGGTAAGTGCCGTACCGGTCATGCCAGAAAGCTTGTCATACAGACGGAAGTAGTTCTGCAGGGTGATGGTGGCCAGCGTCTGGTTCTCCTCGCGCACGAGCACGCCCTCTTTGGCCTCGATGGCCTGGTGCAGGCCCTCGGAGTAACGGCGGCCTTCCATAATGCGGCCGGTGAACTCGTCGACGATCTTGACCTCGCCGTTGGTGACCACGTACTGCTTGTCGCGGTGGAACATGTACTGGGCCTTCAGCGCCTGCTGCAGGTGGTTGACAAGCTGGCCGGAGAGATCGGCATAGATGTCATCGATACCCAGGCGGCGCTCGATCTTCTTAAGGCCGCGCTCGGTGGCGGCGATGGTGTGCTTGGCCTCGTCCATGACGTAGTCGCCCGTGGGCTCGACGTCCTCGGTGGCGGTGAGCATGTCGTGCGACACGTCCTCGCCGCGCTCAAGGCCACGCACGGCACGCGCGAAGTCCTTGTAGGTACTGGCGGACTTGGTGCCAGCGCCCGAGATGATGAGCGGGGTACGTGCCTCGTCGATCAGGATGGAGTCAACCTCGTCGACGATGGCGTAGTTGTGACCGCGCTGCACGCGCTGCTCGGGACGGGTAACCATGTTGTCGCGCAGGTAATCAAAGCCGAACTCGGAGTTGGTGCCGTAGGTGACGTCGGCCTGGTAGGCCGGGCGCTTGAGCTCGAGCGGCATGTTGTTCTGGAGCAGACCGACGGTCATGCCCAGGTACTTATAGATGCGGCCCATCCACTCGGAGTCGCGCTTGGCAAGGTAATCGTTGACAGTAACGACGTGCACGCCCTTGCCGGCAATAGCGTTGAGATAGCCGGCCAACGTGGAGACGAGGGTCTTACCTTCGCCGGTCTTCATCTCGGCGATGTGGCCCTCGTGCAGCGCCATGGCGCCAATGAGCTGCACGTCAAAGTGGCGCATACCCATGGTGCGCTTGGAAGCCTCACGCACGGTGGCAAAGGCCTCGGGGAGCATGTCGTCGAGCGACTCGCCGTTGGCGTAACGCTCGCGGAACTTATCGGTCTGGCCGCGGAGTTCCTCCTCGGTCATCTTCTCAAACTGGGGCTCAAGACCGTTGATCTGGTCGACGATCTTGTAGTAGCGCTTAAGGTCCTTATCGGATCCAAAGGACAGCAGCTTTGACATGAATCCCATGTGGTTTTCCTTTTTGGCCATCGCCCACGCCGTGCAGCTGCGGGCGAGTTAAACACAGATGATTGTACTTTAGCCAAACAAGGCGCGGCCTATACGGTCGAGCTCGACCGCCACGTAATAACTACGACCAACCTGCCACAATGGGACAGGTTAATTTTGGCAGGTCTATCTGGGCAAACGCCGCCTCTCTGCCATGTGGTGCCATGGGGACAGGTTAGTTTGCACTAATTTAAAAAGAAAAAGGGCCGCGCACCCAAACGGATGCACGGCCCTTATGCCATGAATGCGAGCGATTCCGCGGCGAGCTATTTACTCAGCGGCCTCGGTGGTCTCGGCCTCGGCAGCGGCCTCCTCGACGGGAGCCTCTGCGGGAGCCTCGGCGGCCTGCTTGGCAGCCTCCTCGGCGAACTTAGCGGCACGCTTAGCCTTCTCGGCAGCCTTAGCCTCAGCGGCGGCCTTGCGAGCGGCCTCGGCCTCAGCAGCCTTGGCGGCCTTGGCAGCCTTGGCCTCCTCGGCCTTCTTGAGCTGGGCGGCAGCGGCGCCACCGAACTTGTCGGCGAAGCGCTGGACGCGTCCACCGGTGTCGACGAACTTCTGCTGGCCGGTGTAGAACGGGTGGCACTCGTTGCAAAGCTCGACCTTCATCTCGGACACGGTAGCGTGCGTCTTGAAGGTGTTGCCGCAGGAGCACGTCACCGTGCACTCGACATACTGGGGATGGATACCCTGCTTCATGGTAGGACTCCTTATTGGTCAGGCGCTGGTTACCGATCAGCGCATAAGGCGTCTTGGTTTCCGACCAAGACAACAAACTCGGCTATGGTACCACGGCGCCGCGTGTCCCACAAAAGGTTCACGGTCTTTTCGGAACGACACGAATCTGACCCATCGAAACACATCTCCACCGTTCCTTCAACTGGGAAAATGCCGTCCCCGGGGCCTGAGAAGGGCCCCGGGGACGTTCGACTGACTGCGGGAACGGCCTTTCCGCTCAATGTGTTCGGCTGAGATCGGAAATCAACCAAACTGAACCAGGTTCAGTTGACATGGTTAAAAACGAGGGGCGACGCTTTTGCGTCACCCCTCGTCCCGGCCGGGTTGCTTTAGTTGTACACACGGTAGTTACACTTGAACTGGGTTATGTGTCCATAGCTGGAGCGGTACCAACCCGATGTATAGCTGATTACTTCTGGGCCTAGATATTCGTATCTCTTGTTGTAGCGAAGCTGACGGTAGGTCGTGTCGTACTCTGCTACGTAAAACGTGTCTCCAGAGAAGGCTTTGTACCGGTCTTTAACCGTCGAAGCCATGTACGCGGGTTCGACATCGCCTTTCTCTCCGTTGAGCGCATAGACGGGTGCCGCGATTCCGCATAAAGCGGTTGCCACGAGGATGGCGTAGACAGCCATGCGCGACGCATTGGACTTCAGCTGTTCAAATAGTTTCATGTCATTCACCTCCCTCGTATGTATCGAGGTATTCCTGCTTGAGCGTCTGCGAGGACGACTCGGTCTTTTCCACGAGCGTGCCGGCCTCGATGAAGTAGAACGAGTCGGTGAGGTCTGCCAGGTCGTCGAGCAGATGGCTTGAGATGAGCACGCTGCGTCCCCGCTCCACCTCGCTGCGCATCGCGTCGCAGGAGGTTTTCCGTTTTCCCGGATCGAGGCCGTTCAGCGGTTCATCGAGGATGAGGTACGGGCAATCGGTCGCTATCGCCATGGCAAGCTTTACCTGCTGCTTCATTCCTGTCGAGAGTTTACGGGTCGGCTTGTCGAGATATGGGGAGATTCCGAGGGAGTTGCAGAGCGAGTCGATGTCGGCGGCCGATTTCCACGCCTCCCTAACGAAAGAGAGGTGCTCGCGGGCCGATAGCGTGGGGTAGAGATCCGCGCCGCCCGAAGAGCTCAGGTAGACGAGTTCTGCGAATTCGGCTGATCGACGTTGGTAGATTCCGTCTGCCAACAGGCTTCCCGAGCGGATGCGGGTGGGAAATTGGCCCGACAGCGCTTCAAGAAGGGTGGTTTTCCCCGAGCCGTTGGGAGCGACGAGCCCCGCCGCCGTTCCCGGGCCCAAGGAAAGCGATCCGATCGAAAGTATCGTCGTGCTCCCGTATCCCACGCTCGCGTCCAGAAGCTCGAGCCCATGGTGCTTTTTAGCGGGTCCAGCCTGTTTGGGCGAACGCGTCACAACGGCGCCGACCGCGAAAAGGACCGCGACGTATACCAGGGCCACGGCAAGCATCGATGCGCCGCCCGAACCGGAGCCAATGAATTCTGTCGGGAAGCATCCTACGTAACCCGTTGCCTCGATAGGCGAGAACACGGCCAGCGGCAGGAGCTCGAGCGCGGCGTTATGCCCCAGTGCCGAATCGGACAGTAACGGGAATGCCGGGGCCGCGACAAGCAGCGCGGAGGTAAGGGGGCCCGCGAGGACGCGCCTCGTTGCGGTCGATAGGACGACGGAACAAACGGATATCAAGGTTCCACCCGCGAGCAGCGCGAGAAGTATGGTCGTGAAGACGTTTCCCGCGGTCGTGGTAGTGAGCGCGCCGTTATGGAAGAAGGCGATCGGGTACCCGATCTGCCCGAAGCCGTTTAGGGCCAAGGCGTAAATGCCCCCGGGCGCAAGGCCGGCGAGGAGCATCGCGGTCCCCGCGCCAATTATCGAAAACACGGTTTGGATAAGGCGCCGGAATTTGGGCACGGGCGCCTTTGCCGCCAGGGTCCCGGGCCTTGTGGCGCCGAGCACGAGTATCGACGAGAGAAGGAAGGGGATGAAGGGAAGGAAGGACGGCGCCTGGGCAATGGCGTAGGGCAGGAAGGAGAGGAACGGCAGGTCGTTTGCGGAGGCCGGGATATCCGCGATGCCGGAGCTGCTCAGAGCGCGGCAATATGCGAGCTCTGCGTCATTGGTCTCCTGGTCCCCCACGATGGACCCGGATTGGAAGCCCTCGTCCATGAGCGCGTAGTAGCTCTCGGCAGAGTCGAGAAAGGCGGCGTCGGTTTGAGCGGCGAGGGCGGCGTTCGCGTATCTTGCAAGCTCAGCGTCATCTTGCTGCTCTGGCGATAGGTCTGTGCCGCTGGCCTGGGGCGCGCGCGTATTGAATGCGTCGACAAAGCCCTGCATGCCCTGCTTCATAAAGAAGGGGCCGTAGATGGGTGAATTGAACGCAATGGGGACGGAAAAGGCTGCAGCGAGAACGAGCGTACAAATCCATGCGGCCTTGTCTCTTAGGATCAGTTTGAGAAGAAGTCGACAGTACATTTGGAAGCACCTACGTTCCTCAAAGAATCGTTAGATTAAAAGTAACAGACCGGATGAAGATACGTGCGACGGGGGCGAGGCGAATGGCTGAGCGGTATCGATATGCGGGCTCAACGGCATATCGACCACATAGATTATTAACTTGCATTTCTACCCGCCCTTTTCGTAGAGTCGCCGATACGTGCTTAGCGCACCCTCGGCGCGTCCGGCAGGCTTTGCGAAATGGGATCCAGGAGACTTCGGCGCAGCATCATCTTGCGGAATGCTTCTAATGAGCCTCCCATCCTTCAAAAACAGAATCTCATCGCACAGCCTATCGACCGAATCCAAGATGTGGGATGACATGATGATGCACGTACCAGAATCGGCCAGCTTCCTGAGAATCTCGGAATGCAAGTCCACCCTGCTGGGGTCGAGCGCGTTCATGGGCTCATCTAATAGAAGGTACCGCGCGCCCGTCGCATACGCAATCGTCAGGGTAAGCTGCTGCTTCATGCCCTGGCTCAGAGCGCGGATCCTCATCTTCGCGAACTCGCCTATCTGCGTTTGTTCCACTATCTCTTCGATATCGCGAGCATGCGGCCACATATCGCAAACCATCTTGAGGTGATCTTCCGCACGCAATCCGGGATACAGCAGCGTCCCCTCACCAGGTGCATAGAAGATCATAGAACGGACCTCTCTCGCACCCGTACCCTGTACCTCATCCAGAACGATGCTCCCGTCCACGCGAGGACCCGGCAAACCTGCCATCGCACGCAGCAACGTCGTCTTTCCATGCCCGTTCGGAGCGACGAGACCGTAGACCGTACCCGGGGCAAACTCAGCGTTCACCGAATCTACGAGCACCTTCTTTCCATAAGAGATCGTCAGCGTTTGAAGGTCAATCATCGAGATCATCCCCTTTCGATCTTTGGAACACTCAGGCGCACCATCAACGGAGATACGGCGCCCAAGACCACCAGCAGAGCGCCCGATGCGCCGACGACCTCTCCAAAAGGCATCGCGTTCGTCCCTCGCCCAAGGAACCCAATCGTCCCCACCTGGGAAGCGGGATCAAACGAGGCGAATGGAGCCAGCAGCGCGACGCCCATGCCCACGCTTTCAACATGAGCGCTCAACGAACCCAACACCAAGAGAACCGCGCAAACCATTCCGGTGACAACGGGGTTGCGGCTAATCGCTGCTGTCAACGCAGCGACGACGGAAATCACGCCGTATGCCATGACCAGCAACGGAATACTGCACAACACCGCCTCCCCCACCATGGACGTTGTCGAAGCTCCCGCCCGAATGAGAGCGACGGGATACTCCGAACCACCCGCACCGTTCTTAATCAAGGACACAACCGCAGCGGGAACCATCGACACCAAAAGCAGCGCCAAGCCAAGCAGGAGAGACAGCGCAACAGCCGTCAGAAAACGCACATGCGCTGTTGCGGGGACTTGGAAAACCAGAAGGGAACGGCACCGCAGGTGGGTGCACGCAAGCGATGTGACAACCACGGGCAACAGCCAAAACAAGGAAGGAAGCGCTGCCTGGAGATAGGAAAGGAGGATTAATGGGGGCATCTTCGTACTTAACTCGTAAACCTTGGGGTCCGGCAAGCTCGCGATCGACTCGAGCAGAAGGGCGCGCGCCTCCACACGAGAAGGAGTCTCCGGCTCGATTCCGATCGATTGCAGGAGGGTCGCATCTGCCGCGCCCAGCTCGCCTCGAGCGCGCTCGTACGTCGCAAGGCTTCGAAACCCCTCCGCAGGCGTGGGCGCGTACACGAAACCCGAAAGAGCATCTCGCATGCCTTCCAGGGCCGCTTTGCCCTCGACGTCCATATTCGCAGCGTCCTGCTCTAGATACCGATCTATTGAACGGAGCTCCCCATCCCTATACCGAACAGCGGAAACGTCACCAGCGTCAGGAAACACCTCGACCAGAGCCGGGGCCAGCATCGCCGTCGACATTGCAATCGCGCATACGGCGAGGGCAGGAGAATGCAGGAGCAGCTTCCCCATCGTTCTTACGTATGCAACGGCGGAGGCACAAGCGCTCGAACGGGCTGTCGTTCTCGATGCGGTGAAGGAACCTCTCTCAAGACAAATCGGGGACATCGGGCGCGCGCAGCCGCTCTTTCCAGCAACGCAAAGCAGGCTAATTGCCAGCACCTCGATCCCGATTGCGCATACGAGGGTAATCGCGCCACGCTCGAAGCAAAGTCCAGGCAGATTCACTATCTGCGTTGTCGGGTACGGGCTATAGGCGCCGACGGTCAACTCAGTGTTCGCATACGTAAGGGGATTCAACAGGGCGAACTCACGTAAAGCGATGGATCTTCCGTAATACCCGGGAACCATCGTCACCCCCATCAGGGCACATACGAACACGATTCCAAGCGTAGGGTTATTGGCAATCTTCACGGCAAGGTGAACGACGAGCGAGATGAACGCCGCCACCAAGAATTGCAAGATGGCCGTCTGTGCGAACACCAGCCAAGCCGGTTTGATAACCGGAGTCGCATATTGAACGTAGCCTATCGGATAGAACAGCGAGCCCGGGCCATTCTTCACAAGTGCGGCGATTATCCCTGGAAGATTGACGGCGAAGACGGCAAGCATCGCAAAAACACTCGCCCATACGCTCGATGCAACAAGCCTGCCCAGCTCACCCATCGGTGCCTGGATGATGAGCTTTTCGCGTTTGTTAAGACGCGCGGCAAGGAACGAGACGGCAACGGCCGTTGCGGCCCATAGCAAGTACTCCTTCGATCCGTCATAAAAGGAGTACGCTCCATCCGACACCTGCAGAAACGGAAGCAGAGGAGAGAGCGGCGCCAAGACAAGACGCCCCGCGGCAAGAGGGTACAGAAGCGCGGGCATGCTTGATGAAGAGGTATAGACGCCCTCCTCCCCCGCATTCACAAGCGCATCCGCATAGGATGCTGACAATTCCTGCTCAACACGGGTTATTCCCGACTCGAGGTATTCAACCCGTCCGTCGATGCCAGCCGCGCTCCTGAAGACGGGCAAAGCACAAAGAACCATCAACGCAACAACGACAACACAGAGCGACCTGGAGGAGAGAAGCGACCTAAAGATTGCCTTCGAGATCTTGAGCATATTCATCGCCAACCTTAACCCCATCCACCTGGAACAGCGGGGCTGAACAAAATGCTCGGCCCCGCCTCGCATCTAGTGATTGCAGCATGCTGTGATTACATGCCGGCAAAGTCAATTTAACATAAACTGTTAAATAGTAACCTGAGTTTTTTAAATTCTTCGGAGGTTATTATGAGTTCCGACAATCGCACTCCCCGGCTTCATTCCTTCCGCATCGCATGTGCGATAGCCTCTGCGACCCTTTGCGCCACCGCCATCGCACAAGTGGCGTTCTCCTTAAAGCCAGCAATCGAAATGCTCGACAACCCTGTAATTGCAGACTCCCCCGCGTATCCAGCCCTTGCGATCTCGACATTGGTCCCTGCCGTCATCGGTATCGCTACGACCATCCTCAGCGCCGTTCTCGTGTGGACGATCAAGAGCGGAGACCCCTTCAAGAAAGGGTCTGCGACATGCTTGAAGGTGCTCGGCATTCTCTTCGTTGTTCAAGCTGCCACCAGCCTCTACGCCGGCTCACTCAAAACCTCCGTTTCGATGTTTGGCGGCGAGGGGGCCGTCGGCGCCCAAGAGATCGCTTCATCATTCGATTGGACCTCTCTGGTTCTCGGCATCGTCCTGTTCATGCTTTCCCAGCTCTTCTTGTACGCCCGAGAGCTGTACCTCGACTCCGACGAGATTGCGTAAGGAAACGCCATGCCCGTAATTGTTCGCCTCGACAAGATCATGGCCGAGCGAAAGATTTCCTCGAACGAACTTGCCGAAAGGATTGGAACCACGCCCGTGAACCTGTCCCGTATTAAAAAAGGGCATATTCGCGGCATTCGCTTCAACACACTCGAGCAGCTATGCCTCGCCCTTCGTTGCCAACCCGGAGACCTTCTCGAAGTCATGAGCGAAGAGGATGCCCGAAAGGAGTTCGGACTCGATTGGTCCGCCGAGGATTAGAGGGCGGTCGTACTCGCCCTGCACACGGGGATGCGAATCGGCGAGTCTGCGGCCTTCGGTGGTGCGATGTGGATTTCGAGACGGGCCTGATCTCGATCAGACACTCGGTGGCGTACGCGAAGGGAATGGGTTCGTTTATCAAGGACACCAAGACCCATGACGCCAGGGGTATCCCCATCGACCCGGTCGGCCTACTCCCCTTCCTGAAGGAGACCCACGAGATCGACTGCGGAAAGCTGCGCTTGCGCGGCCTTACCGGGGCGGTCGAGATCGGGGACTGCTACATCCTGTCGGAGCCGGGCGCGACCTTCGCGACGACAAGCTATATCCGCAGGGCGTTCAAGACGTTCTCGGAGACCAACGGCCTCATGGGCACCAACGACGAGCTGATCACGTTCCACGGCCTTCGCCACACGTTCGCAACGCAGTGGATCCGCCAAGGCGGCGATATCAAGGCGCTCCAATCGATCCTCGGCCACAAGGACGCCATGGCGACGCTCAACGTCTACGCCGACATCGAGCCCATCTCCAAAATCCATAACATGCTGCGCGCCACGCCGTGCCTTTGGCGCGGGCACCTCGGGCCGAGGGTCGATCCGGGTCCCATGTTCCAACAGAGGATCCAGGAGTCCATCGAGACGCTCCAGGCGTTCGGCTACGGCATCACCGAGCTGGACGACCGAAATATCGCCATACGCGACGTGAAGACGAACAGTTGGCTCTAGCTCACCGAGTACGCGGCAGTGCTGGCCCCATCACAACTGAGGTCACGGTGGTCCGATAGGGGCGCCGCCCGCGGCATGCGCCGCGGAGCGGTATCCCCTACCGAAGGGCGGGGATGCCCTCCGCTTCCAGTTCGGAATCAGCCGTCGGAGGCGTTCGGCTGACTGCGGGAACGGCCTGTCCGCTCAATGTGTTCGGCTGAGATCGGAAATCAACCCAACACGAGCCGGACACGCGCCAGACGGCTCTTCCCCGTACGGCCTTCCCCCTTACGCTCATGTTGCAGGCATGTAATGCCGCAGCGAGCGCGCCTTTTTTGCGCCAGACAGGTACAATGATGAACACTGTACCGTAGCGGAGCGCCCCGCGCGCACCGCAACCACGCGAAAGGGTTTCCCATGGCCGAGATCTCGTCCTCCCGCATCGTCATCACCGTCCTTGGCAAGAACCGCCCCGGCATCGTCGCCGGCGTCACCCGCGTTTTGGGCGAGGCCAACGTCGACATCCGCGACATCACGCAGTCCATTATCGAGGACATCTTCACCATGACCATGCTGGCCGACACCGCCGAGTCCAAGCTCGACTTCGCCGAGCTGCAGAAGGCGCTGGCCGAGGCCGGCGAGCTTTCGGGCGTCAACGTGTCCATCCAGCGCGAGGACGTCTTTAACTTTATGTACCGCCTGTAGCGAACAAGCCGCTCGGGGCAGCTTGACGTCATATCGTCCAAGCGCGCGGCCCCAAAGCGGACCGGAGAGGAGCGCGCATGGCCTACGACGCCAAGAAAATCTACTACCGCTTCGACGATCACCTGAGCCGCCTGGTTCTGGATTACGAGGCGAGCCGTCAGATTTCGCCCGAAAGCGAAAACCTCTACCACGGCCTGCCGACCGCCCCGTACGACGAGGACCTGTTCGTAGAGCACAACGTCAAGCGCGGCCTGCGCAATGCCGACGGCTCGGGCGTGGTCGCGGGCCTTACCCGCATCTCGGACGTGCACGGCTACAACAAGGTCGACGGCAAAGTCGTGCCCGATCAGGGCAAGCTCACGCTTCGTGGCTACAGCATCGAGGATCTGGTCAACAACGCCCAGGCCGAGAACCGCTACGGCTACGAAGAGGTCGCCTATCTGCTCATCACGGGCTCGCTGCCCACCAAAGAGGAACTCGACGGTTTTTGCGGACGCCTGGGTGCTTTTAGGCACCTGAGCGACGAATACGTCCGTGAGTTCCCCATGACCACGGTGTCGTCGAGCATCATGAATGTGCTTCAGCGCGCCGTGCTGCTGCTCTACGCCTTCGACGCCGAGCCCGACGCCATTACACCCGAACACGAAATCGACGTCGCCATCTCCATGCTCGCCCGTCTCCCCCGCATCGCCGCCTTCGCGCATATGGCCTCGGTCGCCAAGCGCCGCGGCTCCGAGGTTCATGTGCCGCACCCCACACCCGGCCTCTCCACCGCTGAGACCATCCTACAGGTGTTGCGCGGCGGCACGGCATTCACCCGCGACGAGGCCATGCTGCTCGACGTGATGCTTATGCTGCATGCCGAGCACGGCGGCGGCAATAACTCCACGTTCGCCTGCCGCGTGCTGTCCTCCTCGGCCACCGACCCGTATTCCGCCTACGCCGCAGCTATCGGCTCGCTCAAGGGCCCGCGCCACGGCGGCGCCAACGCCAAGGTCGTGTCCATGCACGAGGACATCCGTGCGCATGTCTCCAATTGGGAGGACGAGGACGAGGTCGCAGCCTACCTGAGCAAGATCCTCGACAAGCAGGCCTTCGACGGCACGGGCCTCATCTACGGCATGGGCCACGCCGTCTACACGCTGAGCGACCCGCGTGCCGAGGTGTGCCGTCGTTACGCGCGCTCGCTGGCAGCCAAGAAGGACCTGGGCGAGGAGTTCGCGCTCATCGAGCGCATCGAGCGCCTGGCCCCGCAAGTGATGCGCGATCACGGCATGACCAAGCCCATCTGTGCCAACATCGACCTGTACACGGGCTTTATCTACAAGATGCTCGGCGTGCCCGAGACGCTCTTTACGCCGCTGTTCGCCGTCGCCCGCATGGCCGGCTGGTCTGCGCACCGCATGGAAGAGCTCTTCTGCGCGCACCGTATTATTCGCCCGGCCTATCGTCCGGTGATCGAGCCGCTGGAGTACAAGCCGCTCGCTGACCGCTAGGACGCGGACCGTTATAGAACTCGAGCGTGGCCAGGGACCCAAGCCCTTGGCCACACTTTTTATGCCAGTAGAAAGGATCGCAACGAATGATTGTGTTTTCCGATATGGATGGGACGCTGCTGACGAGCGATAAGCAGATGAGCGGCGCCACTTGGGCAATGCTCGACGAGCTCGCACGTCGTGGCATCGAGTTTGTTCCCTGCACGGGGCGCCCGCTGTCGGGCATCTTTGAGCCCATTCTCGCCCATCCCGCCGTGCACTACGCGGTCTGCGCCAACGGCGCCAGCGTCTGGCGGCTCGACGAAGATACGCCCACCGACACCTCACGTGCTACGCGCATCTTGAGCCGACCGCTCGATTGCGGCATTGCCCACCGCATCCATCGCATTGCCGCCGGCCACGATGTGACCTTCGATATCTTCGCGGATGGACAGTGCTTCCTCCCCCGCTCGCTATACGGGCGCCTGGATGAGTTCTGCGGCGGTGACCCCCACATCGCGGCTTCACTCAAGCGCACACGAACGCCGATCGACATGGATATCGACAGCAAGATCGACGAGGTCGAGACGCTCGAACGTATCGCCATGTACTGGCACAACCCGGCCGATCGCGACGCCATCGCGACGGCGCTCGACACGCTCGGAGGCATTGAGGTCACGCGTTCGTACGCCATGAATATCGAGGTCATGGGCGAGGGCGCCACCAAGGGGACGGCCCTCACGTGGCTATGCGAATACCTGGGCAAGCGTCTCGCCGACGCCTGGGCGTTCGGCGACAACATCAACGACATCCCCATGCTGCAGGCAGCGGGCCACGGCATGGCCATGATCAACGCCGAGTCCGAAGACCGCGAGGCCGCCGACGCCATCACCGAATACGACAACGACCACGACGGCGTCGCCCGCACCATCATGGCCGCCCTTGCCTAGTCATTGGTCAGTCATTGGGGACGTTCTTAAACGACTAGTCGTTGGGGACACTCTTCGCAAAAAGCTGCAAGGACTGTCCCCCACTGTCGGCAGAAAAGGAACGTCCCCATCTGCCGGATTAGGAGAGACTCTCCAGCACGCGACGGAGCTCCTGCTGGACGGCGTGGTCGCGGTTACAACCCACCACGCGATCGGCCACCGCTTTAAGCGCGGGGCGCGCGTTTTCCATCGCGCAGCCCGTGCCGACAAAGCGAATGATCTCGTAGTCGTTCATCGAGTCGCCAAACGCCATGACCTCGTCGCGACCAATGCCGTAATGCTCCGCGAGCTGCGCGATACCCGAGGCCTTCGACACACCAGGCTGCATGGCATCGATCCACGCGTTGCCCGAAGGTGCAAAAGTAAAGAGCTGACCAAGTTCGCGCTGTAGCACGTACGCGCTGTCCATAACCGCACTGTCGTCGCAAAAGATACTCGCTTTGATGATATTTACGCTGGGATCGGGCAGCTCCCAAATGCGCTCGGCATTGGGAAGGTCCTTATCGACCTCACGCACGAACTTGCACTCGTCATCGAGCAGGAAGGACTTGGTTCGATCAAATAGCGCAAGATGCAGATTGGGAAACGTCCTGACGGCTTGGGCGAGCCTTCGAATCGCTAGGTGGGAATACACCTCACGGTCTACCATCTTACCGTCGGCGTAGACCTGGGCGCCGTTAGCGGCGACAAAGTCCATCTTGTCGCGAACGGGCGCAAAGAACTCGCACAGGCGATCGTAGCGACGACCTGACGATGCGGCGAAATGCACGCCATGCTCGTGTAGCGCCAGAATCAGTTCGTAGGTCTCGGGAGGCACCTGGCCGTTTTCGTCAAGCAGTGTGCCGTCCATATCGGATGCAATCAGTTTAAACATGGAAAAGCTCCCTTCGGGCTTGTTGGAATCGAACGTGTATCCGATTCCAACGTACCCAAAGGGAGCTCAAATAAGACTCCGCGGGCGTAAACGTTACAAGGACCTGGCAAATAGCTCACACATGCCAGAGGTCCTACGGTCGCGGCGTCAGGCAGCCCGCCAAAGAGCGTCCCCGATGACTAGTCGTTTAAGAACGTCCCCGATGACTAGTCGGAGTAGGTGAAGGTTGTGACGTCGAACATGCCCTCGGGGCGGATGCGGAGCGTCGGGATGACCGGCAGGGGCAGGAAGATGATGCCCATGATGGGGTCGAGCGGCGGCTCAATACCCATGGCGCGCGCCTTGACCATAAAGTCGTCGTGCTGCGCGGCAACGTCCTCGGCCGTGCCTTCGCGCATCAGGCCACCGAGCGCCAGCGGAATGCGCGCCACGACCTCGCCGTTACGCACCAGCACGTGACCACCCTGGCCCACGGCCTCAACGGCAGCCATCATATCGGCAGCGTTATCGCCCACCACGCACACGTTGTGCGAGTCGTGGCCAATCGTGGAGGCAATGGCACCACCGGTGATGGTGAAACCGCGCACCCAGCCGCGACCGATATGCTTGCCGACCAGGCCCAGGCCAGCGGGGCCGTCGCCATCGGCGCCCTCGGCCTGCAGCGACACGCCACGGCCATGGCGCTCGATCAGCATAATGCGGCGCAAGTCCTCGGCGCTCTCGGGGCGGGCCATACCCGTGATAGCCATACCCGGGATGACATCGATAACGGCCTCGCCCGGCTTAAAGGCATAGTCAAACACGTCGAGCGAAAGCTTCGGCAGCTTAACGGAAGCGCGCAGCTCATCGGCAAGGGCTGCGACCTCGGCCGTCTCGGGCGCGACCTCGCCCACAAAGGTACCATCCTGCGCCACCAGGGCACCGGCGGCATACACGCGATGCGGAGCTGTGGCAAACGTCAGGTCGTTGAGCACCAGCAGGTCGGCACGCTTGCCTGGGGCGATCGCGCCGCGGAGCTCATGCGGGTCGCGACAGCCGTGGTCCAGGCCAAATGCCTCAGCCGTGGAAAGGGACGCCATGGAGATGGCGACCACCGGGTCGACGCCAGCCTCGATGGCCACGCGGCAGGCATTGTCGATCATGCCGGTCGAAAGCGCGTCGGAGGGAGCGCGGTCGTCGGTCGCAAAGCAGCAGCGGCGGGCGCGGGCGGGGTTTTCCAGCAGCATCGGGGACAAATTGGCCAGATCGTGGCTGCACGTGCCCTCACGCAGCATCACATACATGCCGCGGGACAGTTTATCGAGCGCCTCCTCGGGAATCGTCGACTCGTGGTCGGCGATAATACCCGCCGCGGCATAGGCGTTGAGGTCCTTGCCGGCAACGAGCGGCGCGTGGCCGTCAACCTGCTTGGACGGCGTCTGGTTGGCAGCATCGATGCGAGCGCAAGTCTCGGGGTCGGCCATAAAGACGCCCGGCAGGTTCATCATTTCGCCCAGACCAAAGACATCGCCTGGATGCTCGGCAAAAAACGCCTGCATATCGGCAGCAGAAATAACGGCACCGGCCTGCTCGTCGGGCAGCGCGGGCACGCACGAAGGCATCATGTATTTGATGGAGATGGGTGCGCGGCGGCCGTCCTCAATCATAAAGCGCAGGCCGTCCAGGCCCGCCACATTAGCAATCTCGTGGCTGTCGGCAATGGCGGTGGTAGTACCGCGCGTCGCGGCCATGCGAGCATACTCGGCGGGACGGATGTTCGAAGACTCGATATGCAGATGCCCGTCAATAAAACCGGGAGCGAGATAGCGACCCTGGCAGTCGATGACCTCAGTTGCCTCATAGGTGCCAGCGGCATCGTCGCGACCATCGTAGAGCACGCCGACGATCACACCGTCCTTGACGGCAACGCTACCGGGCGCCACGCGCTGGCCATACACGTCGACGATCTGTGCATTGGTAAACAGCGTGTCGACGGGCACGCGGCCCTCGGCGGCCTCGATCACAGTCCTCATGACCTCAACGGACATACATACTCCTTTAACCGTAGAAAAAAGCTGCGGAGCGGACAAGCCTTCACCGCAGCATGCTCATAGCCATTGTATGCCCAAACGATGGGCCAACAATACGCCCCTCCGCTTAACGGCACACGCCACTTGGTGCAATGGGGACTGCCGCTGAGCACCAATGACTACTCGACGACTACTAACTGCCGTCCCGACAACAAAAACGCCGATGTTTTGGCATCGCCAGCGAGCGGGTCGCATTTGAGACAAGGTGACGTGAAACGAAAGGGCGCTGACCTTCTGGTCGCGCCCTTGAAGTTGAACGTCAGATTGTCCAAATGCGGCCCGCGCAGCGTCGGCC
>NZ_JAQLEM010000036.1 GCF_028209885.1 Collinsella aerofaciens
TTCCGCACGAACAGGAGGCCACTTAATGTGGCCTCCGTCGTGAGCAGGACTGTAGAGCAGGAAACTTAGCCCGTGCCGGGCCCGCTGAGACCAGACCGGCGGGATACACAGGTTCAGATGGGGCTTTGATGCATGGGTGGTCTGTTGTTGTGCAAATGGGTATCATACTGTGGTTATTGCATCGACTCTGCGATGCATTGTTGTACGTTCCCGGCGGTCGGTTTGCCAGAAGCGCCCCGTCGGTTGTTCCAGACCCGTTTCGAAGAAAGGAAACCACACGAACCTATGGCAGCTAAAAAATCATCTCCCTTGAAGATCATTCCGCTCGGCGGCCTTGACGGCATCGGCAAGAACATGACGGTCTTCGAGTGCGGCGACGACATGGTGCTCGTCGACGCCGGTCTCATGTTCCCCGACGATTCCCAACCCGGTATCGACCTGGTGCTTCCCGACTACACTTATGTCCTGGAGAACGAGGAGAAGCTCCGCGGCATCATCGTCACCCACGGCCACGAGGACCACACCGGTTCGCTTCCGTACCTGCTGCAGGACCTCAACAATAAGGTGCCCATCTTCTCGAGCAAGCTGACGCTCGGCTTTATTGAGGGCAAGCTCTCCGAGTTCCGCATCCGCGCGCCCAAGTTCCGCGAGGTCAAGGGCGGAAGCCACGTCAATCTCGGTGGCATCTCGCTCGACTTCTTCTCGATGACGCACTCCATTCCGGGTGCTCTGGGCGTGTTCATTCGCACCAACCAGGGCACCGTTATGCACACCGGTGACTTTAAGCTCGACCAGACGCCCATCGATGGCGTCACGCCCGATTATGCCGCCATCAGCCGCTTTGCCAAGCAGGGTATCGACCTGCTGCTTTCCGACTCCACTAACGCCACGGTTCCGGGCTTTACCAAGTCCGAGGCCGAGGTTGGACCCAACCTGCTGCACGCCATCAAGAACGCCCCGGGCCGTGTGTTCGTCGCGTCGTTCTCGAGCCACATCCATCGCCTGCAGCAGATCTGCGATGCCGCCCGCAAGTGCGGCCGTAAGGTCGTTGTGACCGGTCGCTCCATGCTCACTAACACCCGCGTGGCGCGCGAACTGGGCTACCTCAACATCGACGACGCCGATATCATCGATGCCTTTGACATTGATAACCTGCCTGACGACAAGATTGTTGTCATGTGCACCGGTTCGCAGGGCGAGCCGCTGTCGGCCCTGTCCCGCATGGCCAATGGCGAGCACAAGACGCTCTCCATCCACGAGGGCGATACCGTTATCCTCTCGGCAACTCCTGTTCCCGGCAATGAGAAAGCCGTCCAGCAGGTCGTCAACAGCCTGGCCAAGCTCGGCTGCGACGTGTGGGATAAGAACCGCGCCCTCGTTCACGTTTCCGGTCACGGTAGCCAGGAGGAGCTCAAGCTCCTGATGGCCATGGCCAAGCCCACGTACTTTATGCCGGTTCACGGTGAGGCCGTGCATCTGCGCGCCCATGCCCAGCTGGCCCGCAAGATGGGCATCAAGGACGATCATATCTTTATCCTCGATAACGGCGACACGCTCGAGATGCGCGGCGGTATCGTCAAGCGTGGTACGCCCGTCGAGTCCGGCGTCGTCTACGTCGACGGCCTGCGTATCGGCGATACCGACCCCATCGTCCTGCGCGATCGTCAGAAGCTCGCCAACGACGGTATGGTTACCGCTGTTGCCATTGTCTCGCTCAAGCACAAGAAGATCGAGGCCATCGAGTTCTCGGGCCGCGGCGTCTCGTTTGCCATCGACGACCAGTTCTCCGAGGATGCCTCCGCGTCCATTATGAAGACGATCGAGAAGGGTAAGTTCAGCTTTACGAGCAGCGGTTCCGATGCCATTCGCAAGGCCGTGCGCGATTCGCTCTCCAACTTCATTTGGAGCCGTACGCGCACCCGTCCGATGATTATCCCGGTCGTCATGGAGGTTTAGTTTGGCGCGCGGATCTGCACAAAACGCCAAAGGCAATAAAGCCAACAACCAACCGGCATCTGCTAAGGGTGCCGGTTCCCATCTGCGTGCCAATAAGGGCCACGAGGCGGACTTCGACGATTTTGAACCCTTGGTGGAGCCGTCGGCCAACCGCGATATCGCCGGCGTGGTTATCGCCGTTTTGGCGATTGCGTCCTTCATTGCCGTGATTTCGCCGGCGACCGCACCCGTGACGGCTGCGGTTGCCGGTTTCTACCACCTAGGCTTTGGTCTGGGCGCCTACGTGCTGCCGATCGTCATTTTGCTGTTTGCCGCCACGCTCTTTTTAGGTGAGGACTCGCCGCTCAACATTCGCTCGGTCGCGGGCGGAGCCGTGGTCTTTATCGCCGTCGTCTCCATTCTTTCGCTGATGGTGCCGGGTACGAGCGACTCGTGTGACCTTATGTTTACGCCGCAAAATCTGTCCGCCTCGGGTGGCTACATCGGTGCGTTTATTGCGAGTGCGCTGCAGAATGCACTGGGTAAGCCTATCGCGATGGTGGTCCTGTTGGGTCTGGCCGTCGTTGGTTTTGTCATCATCGGCTTTTCGGTGGGTGGCGTGCTGCGCTCTGCTCGCGACCGTGCGGCCGATTTTGCCGAGCGCCGTCGTTCCGACGTCAACGCGAGCCCGTGGGGTGACGACGAAGCCCTGTCGGTGCCCGGCGTTGCCCGTCCGCACTTGAGCATTCTTCGTCAAAAGGGCTCCGATGCTGCCGTGACCACGGTTATGGGCAACGATGTGGACCCGGTTTTGGACGATGACGATGAGGACGATGACCCGTTTGTCGACGTGTCCGAGGCCGTGGAAGCTGAGCGGGCCAAGACCACACTGTTGCCGCGCCGCCATGCCAAGAAGGGCAAGGCTGCGCCCAAACTCAACACGAGCGAGCCCGACCCGTCTTGGTCCGAGAGCGAGATTGAGCTCACCGAGGGCGATGACGAGGACGACGAGGCTCCGATTGAGACCGCAAAGACAACTTTGCTGCCGCGTTGCCATGCAAAGCGCGACCAGGTAACCGGTCAGCTTTCGATGGAAGACGACTCCGATAAGATCGACGAGTCCGAGCCGCCGTTTGCCGTGAATCCTGTCTCGGCAGCACCTCAGATTCCCGACTTCTTGAAGCATCCCAAGGTTGCCGATACGGCTGTCGCGGGCGCTGCCGAGGCGCCTACTTCTAGCGATGGGGGAGCGGTCAATGCCCCCGCGGATAACGAGGGCGAAGAAGAGGATGGCCTTAAGCTTCCGCCGCTCGAGATCCTGCGCGCCAACCCGCAGTCGGCTTCCGCCGCGTCCTCGGACAAAGAGCTTGAGCAGACTGCCGAGTCACTGCAGTCCACGCTGCTTGAGTTTGGCCGCAGTGCCCGCGTGGTCGGCTGGATCGCCGGCCCCACGGTGACGACCTTTAAGCTGCAACCTGGCGAGGGCGAGCGCGTGAGCAAGATTTCGAGCCTCGAGGACGATATCGCGCTATCGCTTGCTGCCCAGTCGGTGCGTATCTTTGCCCCGATCCCCGGCACCTCGCTTGTGGGTATCGAGATCCCCAATCGCAAGCGCCAGAACGTCAACCTGGGCGACGTGCTTCCCTATGTGAAGGGCGGTCCGCTCGAGCTCGCCATCGGCCGCGATGCCGAGGGCACGCCGGTCGTCGCCGACCTTGCCAAGATGCCCCACCTGCTGATCGCCGGTACCACGGGTTCCGGTAAGTCGGTCATGATCAACTCCATCATCACGACCTTGCTCATGCGCGCCCTTCCCGAGGACGTTCGCCTGATCATGGTCGACCCCAAGCGCGTCGAGCTTGCGGGCTATAACGGCCTGCCGCATCTCTACGTGCCCGTAGTGACCGAGCCCAAGCAGGCCGCGAGTGCCTTGCAGTGGGCGGTGTCCGAGATGGAGCGCCGCCTGAAGGTCTTCGAGCGCCTTAACGTGCGTAAGATTTCGACCTACAACGAAAAGCAGGCCGCCGGCGAGTTTGAGCATTACGACAACCCGCCGCAAAAGATGCCCTACCTGGTCATCATCATTGACGAGCTCTCGGACCTGATGATGGTCGCCGGTAAGGATGTCGAGGCCTCGATCGTGCGTATCGCCCAGCTGGGCCGTGCCGCCGGTATCCACCTTATCGTGGCCACGCAGCGCCCCAGCTCCAACGTGGTGACGGGCCTCATCAAGGCCAACATCACCAACCGCATCGCCTTTAACGTTGCTACGGGCATCGACTCGCGCGTCATCATCGATCAGATGGGTGCCGAAAAGCTCACCGGTTTGGGCGACATGCTGTTCTCCAAGGTCGACTGGGGTAAGCCTCGCCGTATTCAGGGCTGCTTTGTCTCGGACGACGAAATCAACGAGATTGTCGAGTTCGTCAAGTCGCAGAGCGAGCCAGACTACCACGAGGAGATCCTGTCTGCCGTGGCGCCCGCTTCCATGTCCATGGCGGGTGGCGGCGGCATTGTCCGCACCGGAGTCGCCGAGCCGCAAGACGATGATCCGCTCATTTGGGAAGCCGCCCATATTGTGGTGGAATCGCAGCTTGGCTCCACATCTGGCCTGCAACGCCGCCTAAAGGTTGGCTATGCGCGTGCCGGGCGTATTATGGACATGCTGGAAGAGAAGGGTGTCGTCGGCCCGCCTGACGGTTCCAAGCCGCGCGAGGTCCTGTTGGACGAGGAGGGGCTTGCCGCGCTGGAATCTGTCGACGCCGAGATGGCACGTGAAGATCGTGAGTTTGGAGGATTCTGATGGCTGCACGCTTTGGTGACATGCTGCTCGAGCAGCGTCGCCGAATGGGCCTATCCATTCAGCAGGTCGCCAACACCATCAAAATCAGGCCGCAGATCATCGAGTTTTTCGAGACCGGTAACTTTGCATCGATGCCCCCGCGTGGCTATGCGCAGGGCATGATTTCGAGCTACGCTCGCTATTTGGGGCTTAACCCGCGCGAGGTCGTCAACGCTTATTTTGACGACCTCATGGCATATGAACGCGAGACCTCGCAGCAGGGCGGTCGTTTTCAGGATGCTGCCGGCTACGTTAACTCGCGTTCGTCGGTCGATAACGGACGCTTTCTGATGGTTCAGGGCGGTCGTTCGACCCGCTATGGACAGCGTCCTCAGCAGGCCGGTTATATTACCGAGACGGGTTCGGGCGAGGAGATTCGCTCACAGCGTGACCGGTTCCGCAGTACGCCGATGCCCGAGGACCGTGCACTTCCCGCTGCCCGCGGCGTGGCGCGTGACCCTCGTGCCGGCTACGGCGACGGCGGCTATTCCGATCGCGGTTACCGTGGTGCCTCTATGGGACGCTCTCGCGGTGGCTATGCGGATGCCGATACCACGCAGGTGACGCCGCGTCTTCGCTCTCAATCACAGCCGTATGGCCAGCGCTCTTCGGCTTCGCGTTCGGGCCAGCGTGGCTATCAAGGCCGCGGTGAGCTTGCGCCCCGCTCGGGTCAGCGCAGCCTTCAGGGCCAGGGCGGCTATCGCGGCCGTTCCGATAGCAATCGCGGTCGTATGCCTCAGGGAGGCGGCCGCAGCAGTTCCGGTCGTGGACGCGGCGGATCACGTACTCCTCAAAACAACGGGCTCGATCCGCGTATCGTCTACGCCGGCATCGGTGCCGTTGTGCTGCTGTTGATTGTGCTCATCGTGGTGCTTCTGCGTGGCTGCGCATCTTCGGCGCCCGAGAACACGCCCGAGACGCCCACTGCTACCAAGATGACGACCAAGAAGTCTTCTAAGAAGACCGAAACGGTCGACGAGGACGATGACACCGATGAGGCGACGGATGAGTCGACTGATTCGGACGCTACCAAGACGACGGCCAAGAAGGAAGAGAACGAGGTCACGAAGGTCAAAGTCTCCGTTGCCAAGGGAAAGACCGCGTGGATTGAGGTCAAGGTTGACGGCAAGTCGGTCTATGGCGCCCAGGCGACTGGCCCCTTTGAGCAGGAGTACACGCCCGAGTCTTCGATCGAGATCACCACGTCCAAGCCTTCCGATGTCACCGTTACCAAGAACGGTGAAAAGGTTCGTTACGATACCAAGACCTCGGGCGTGGCGCGTGTGACGATCACCGTTCCCAAGAAGGAGACGTTTGATTCCGAGAATGGTGAAAGTTCTGATGGTACCGACACCACCGATGGTACCGATACCACCGACGGTACCGATGCCCAGTCCACGGATGGCGCCGATACCGCAACTGACGGTCAGACACCCACCGATTCTACCGACAATTCGTACGATAGCTACTAGGCCGCTCGTACGCGAAAGGAAACATCATGGCTAAAGATTCCAGCTTCGACGTCGTGTCCGAGGTCAACATGCAAGAGGTCGATAACGCCTTTCAGCAGACCACGCGCGAGATTTCCCAGCGCTATGACCTTAAGGATTCCGGCGCCACGATCGAGCTTTCGAAGGGCGACAAGCTCTTTACGATCAACGCCCCGGCCGACTTTGTCTCCAAGCAGATTGTCGACGTGCTGAGCTCCAAGCTCATCAAGCGCGGCATCGACCTCAAGGCCGTCTCGTGGGATGCTCCGCAGGCGGCATCGGGCGGCACCGTGCGCGTGCTCGGCCATATCGTCGAGGGTATCGACCAAGCGACCGCCAAGAAGATCAACAAGGACATCAAGGACCAAAAGCTCAAGTTCAAGGTGACCATCGAGGCCGACAAACTGCGTGTTTCCTCTGCTTCGAAGGATGCGTTGCAGTCCGTGATCCAGTTCCTGCGCGACCAGGACTACGGCCAGCCGCTGCAGTTCACCAACTACCGCTAATATCAATCGAAAGGACCGCTCTCCAACATGGATACACCGTTGGGCTCCGTGCTCTACATCACCCTCGGGTGCGCTAAGAACGAGGTTGACACTGACCGCATGCGTTCTCTTTTGACCGCCGCGGGCTACGAGGAGGCATTCGACCCGCAGGATGCCGATATTGCCATCGTCAATACTTGCTCGTTCCTCGCCTCCGCAACGTCCGAGAGCATCGAGACCACGCTCGAACTCGCCAACGAGGTTCAGGACGGCGTTCGTTCTTGCCCCATCGTCATGTGCGGCTGCGTGCCGTCGCGCTATGGCGATGACCTACCTGACGAGCTGCCCGAGGTCGCTGCCTTTGTGAAGGCCGACGAGGAGGACGGCATCGTGGCGGTCATCGATGGCGTGCTGGGTGTCGAGCGCGAGATTGCAGCCTATATCCCGCAGGTCAAACGTACCGTCGAGGGTGCTGTCGCCTACGTCAAGATTTCCGATGGCTGCAACCGCTTCTGCAGCTTCTGCATGATTCCCTACATCCGCGGCCGCTATCATTCGCGCAATGCCGAGAGCATCATCTCCGAGGTGCGCGACCTGGTTGCCGGCGGTGTGCGCGAGATCGTGCTGATCGGCCAGGACACGGGCATCTGGGGTACCGACTTTGCCGACGAGGACGTCGCCGATGGCTCGCCGCGCAATCTGGCGCAGCTGCTGCGTGCCGTCGCCGAGGCCGTGCGCCCGCACAACGTCTGGGTCCGCGTGCTCTACCTGCAGCCCGAGGGCATGACTGACGAACTCATCGAGACGATACGCGATACGCCCGAGGTTCTGCCCTATATCGATATCCCCGTGCAGCACTGCGACGCGCGCATCCTCAAGGCCATGCGTCGCTCCGGTTCGCGCCAGGAGCTCGAGGATCTGTTCCGCGACCTTCGCGAGCGCATCCCCGGTATCGTGATTCGCTCCACGGCCATGGTCGGCTTCCCGACCGAGACCGACGACGAGTTTCGTGATCTTATCGACTTTATGGACACCGTCGGCTTTGACTACACGAGCGTCTTTGCCTACTCGCAGGAGGAGGGCAGCCTGGCCGCTAAGATGGAGGGTCAGGTCGACGAAGAGGTCAAGCTCGAGCGCGCCCAGGAGGCCATGGACCTGGCCGAGTCGCTCGGTTTTGCCGCCACCGCCGCACATGTGGGCGAGCGCGCCCAGGTGATCGTCGACGGTATCGAAGAAACCGAGGAAGGCGCCGAGCTGATCGGCCATGCCTGGTTCCAGGCGCCCGATTCCGATGGCGCGGTGCATCTGGATGCCAGCGAGGCATCTGTGGGCGATATTCTGACTGTCGAGTTTACCGATAGCTTCTGCTATGAGCTTATCGGCCATGTTGTGGAGTAGGAGAGCATCGTGGCAAACGAGAGCAATAAGGAACTGACGAGTGTTTGGACGCCCGCCAACATCGTGACGTGCGTTCGCATCGTCTTTATCCCGGTGTTCATGATCGTGTCGGCGCTTTCTCACACGAGTGTTGCCGGTACGGATTGGAGCACCTTCGACGGCCCGCTCGCCGCCGCTGCCTTCATTCTGTATGTGATCCTGTCGTGCACCGATAAGGTCGACGGCTATCTGGCGCGTTCGCGCAACGAGATCACCGACTTCGGTAAATTCTTGGACCCCATCGCCGATAAGCTGCTCGTGTTTTCGGCCCTGCTGCTGTTCTTGGATTTTGGCGCGGTGACCGTGTGGTCCGTGTTCATTATCCTGTTCCGTGAGCTTCTGGTGAGCGCCCTTCGCATGGTCGCGAGTGCGGCCGGTGTGGTCGTTGCGGCCGATAAGCTCGGCAAGTACAAGACGGCGACCACGATGGTCTCCATCTGCGGTTACCTGTGCGTTTTTGCTATGGCCGGCTTGCACCTTGGCCCGGTGGCGCTGACGCTCGGCATCTACTCGGTGTCGCGCTTCCTGTATGCCGTTGCCGTTGTCTTGACCGTTATCTCGGGCGCCCAGTACTTCTGGAACTGCCGCAAGATCGTCTTTTCGGTCTAGGTCCTGGTGGGTATGACGGACTCTTTTGAGCAGATTTCCGCACATAACGAGGAGCTGGCGCGCGATATCGTCGAGCGCGCGAGCGCTCGGGGTGTGACGGTTTCGACGGCTGAGTCGCTGACGGCGGGTATGATCGCCTCGACGATTGCGGATATCCCGGGCGCCTCGGCGGTGCTGCGTGGCGGTGCGGTGACCTACTGCGATGAGATTAAGCATCGCGTGCTGGGTGTTGAGCAGGAGACGCTCGACCGCTACACCGCGGTGTCGCATCAAACTGCGCGCGAGATGGCGTCGGGTTCGCTGGAGCTGTACCAGAGCGATATTGCAGTGAGCGCAACGGGTTATGCCGGCCCCGGCGGTGGTACTGAGGACGATCCTGCTGGCACTTTCTATATTGGCTGGGCACATCGTTCCGCCGATGGGGGAGTGCCGGTCGTGGACTCTGTGCGCTGCCACTATGAGGGCGACCGTTCGTGTGTTCGTGCCCATACGGTCACGGAGGCATTGGGTCGCATTGCCCTTGTGCTCAACCCTATGGAATAGACGTGTTTTAAGGGGCCTCCGGGCCCCTTAATTGTGGAGATAGGGACCTCCGGCGAATTTTATCTTTGTGCAGGTAGTTGTCGTATTTTTCCTCGTCATGATTTTCTTGGTTCGCCTGCGGTCAAGATTTTGGTCAGTGTTTGGTCGGCGTTTGGTTGGGTTTTGGAAAGGTCGGCTGCATATGATTTATCTGAACGGTTGACCACGAACAGCCGTTCGTTTATTATCGATGCAGGTTGTTAAGAGGAGGGCTATTCATGGCCAAGAATTCAGGTCCCGTACGTACCGTTCATGCTCGCACGACGGGTAAAGAGCGCGATGAGATGATCGCCACCACCAAGGCCGACATCGAGAAGAAATTCGGCCAGGGTTCCATCATGAGGTACGGCGACGGTGGTCCCGAGCTCGAGGTCGAGGCCATTCCCACGGGCGCCCTGGCCCTCGATGCCGCGCTGGGTATCGGCGGCGTGCCGCGCGGCCGTATCGTCGAGATTTACGGTCCTGAGTCCTCCGGTAAGACGACGCTTTCGCTCGAGATCCTGGCCGAGGCCCAGGCAATGGGTGGCGTTGTGGCATTTATCGATGCCGAGCACGCGCTTGATCCCACGTATGCCGCGCGCATCGGCGTGGATATCGACGAGGTGCTCATTTCCCAGCCCGATACGGGCGAGCAGGCGCTCGAGATTGTTGACATGCTCGTGCGTTCCGGCGCCATCGATGCCATCGTCGTCGACTCCGTCGCCGCGCTGACCCCGCGTGCCGAGATCGAGGGAGAAATCGGCGATACTACGGTCGGTCTTCAGGCTCGCCTGATGAGTCAGGCGCTCCGCAAGCTCGCCGGCTCGCTGTCCAAGTCCAACACGACGTGCATCTTCATTAACCAGCTGCGTGAGAAGATCGGCGTCATGTTCGGCAACCCCGAGACTACGACGGGCGGCCGCGCCCTTAAGTTCTTCTCTTCGGTGCGTATCGACATTCGCCGTATCGACAGCATTAAGCTTAAGGACGAGGTTATCGGTAACCGCGTGCGCGCCAAGGTCGTTAAGAACAAGGTGGCAGCTCCGTTCCGTTCTGCTGAGTTCGACATCATGTACGGTACGGGCATCTCTAAGGAGGGCTCAATTCTGGACATGGCTGTCGAGTGCGGCATCTGCAAGAAGATGGGCTCCTGGTTTGCCTATGGCGAGGACAAGCTTGGCAACGGTCGAGAGGCCGCCAAGGCGTTCCTGCGCGAACACCCCGATTGCGCCGACGAGATTGAGCATAAGGTCCGCCTTGCCTGCGGACTTGAGTTTGATGACGATGCTCCGTCCGAGGTCGAGCTGACCGATCAGCCTGCGCCTGAGGAGTTTGACGAGCTTTACGCCATCGATGGTTCCGCCATGCTCGATGATGACGACGAGTAGCGGTTACGCTCATGTCGTATACGGTGACCGAGGCCACGGCCGTCTTTCCCGATAAGAAGGCGGCTTCCTCGTTCTCGAGCGGGTATGCGTCCAAAAAGCCTTGCGCACATATCGATTGTGAGCTTGAGGGCGGTTTTGAGCGGTCCATTTGGATTCCCGTACGGGTCGCGCGGCTGTATGTCAAAAACCGCCCCGATCTTCCCTGTGATTGGGACAACTTTCGTGAGGCGGTGCAGCTCATCGAGCGTAAATGTGCACTTACCATGGTGACCGAGATGCTATCGCGCCGCGACCATGCGACGGGTGAGGTCCGTGACAAGCTGGCTCGCTACGGCTTTCACCAGCCCGCGATCGATTTCGCCGTCGAGCGCGCCACCGAGTATCACTTTTTAGACGAGAACCGCTTTTGCTCGTACTTTATCGAGGAGCGCAAGCGGCGCGGTTGGGGACAGCGCAAAATCGAGACCGAGCTCAAGCGCCGTCATGTCGTGCTCGATGACATTCCCGGTTATCCCGAGGATTATTTTGCCGTCGAAGACGATTTGGCGCGTGCGTCAGCCCTGCTCGCCAAGCGGCGTGTTCCAGAGACGCGTGGATTCGAAAAACTGGTTCGGTTTTTGATGGGCAAGGGCTTCTCGTATCACATCGCCGCCGATGCCGTTAAGGCACGTCTCGATGCCGAACGCGAGGAATGTGCGGTTTAGGCGTATGCGTTTTGTGGCCCTGCCGTTCACCGCGTTTTAGCCGCCGTGCCGGGGCCATTTATTTGACAGTTGTTGTGGTTCAACGTACGATAAACACTGTCATTTGCTTTGTGATATGTGCTCATCTGTGATGAGTTTGTTTATATGTTTATCTGTATCCGACCCGCATAAGCTGCGCCCATATTACTCAAATGTCGCGAGCCGTTCGTAAGGACGGTTCGCTTTGTTGTGTAACGAATCCATAAAAAGGAGTGAGCATGCCTATCATCGCAGCGCTCGTTGGCATCGTTTTGGGTGCCATCGCCGCCATTGCCTACATGCGCACCGCCAAGCAGGGTAGTCTTCACGAGGCCGACGAAAAGATCCAGTCGGCACACGCACAGGCTGAGTCCCTGATCGGTGATGCTAAGCGTCAGGCCGAGACCCTCAAAAAAGAGGCTCTGCTCGAGGCTAAAGAGGAGATCATCAAGAACAAGCAGGCCGCCGAGGCCGAGGACAAGCAGCGTAAGAGCGAGATTCGTACGCTCGAGAACCGTGTGATGCAGCGCGAGGAGTCCCTCGATCGCCGCAACGACGCTCTCGACAAGCGCGAACATCAGCTGTCCAGCCAGGCCGGTCAGGTCGAGAAGCGCTCCCGCGAGCTCGAGGAGCTCTGCGCCAAGCAGACCTCCGAGCTCGAGCGTATCGCCGACCTGACCCGCGAGGACGCCCACAAGGAGCTCCTCGATAAGGTTCGCGGCGAGGTCACCCACGAGGCTGCCACGATCATTCGCGAGTCCGAGCAGCAGGTTCGCGCCGAGTGCCACAAGACCGCCCAGGAGATTCTGTCCTTGGCGATTCAGCGCTGCGCTGCCGACCACACAGCCGAGGTCACCGTTACCTCCGTGCACATCCCCTCTGATGACCTCAAGGGCCGTATTATCGGTCGCGAGGGTCGCAACATCCGGACCTTCGAGCAGGTTTCCGGCGTCAACCTCGTGATCGACGACACGCCCGAGACCGTCGTTCTTTCGAGCTTCGACCCGGTCCGTCGTGAGACCGCCCGTGTTGCCCTCGAGAACCTCATCGCCGACGGCCGCATTCACCCCGCCCGCATCGAGGAGATGTATCACAAGGCTGCCGACCTGGTTCAGCAGCGCGTGCGCGAGGCTGGCGAGCAGGCTGCCTTCGATACCGGCATCCACGACCTGCACCCCGAGATCGTCAAGACCCTTGGTGCCCTGCGCTACCGTACCTCGTTTGGTCAGAACGTGCTTCAGCACTCCCTCGAGGTCTCTGACCTGTGCGGCGTGATGGCTTCCGAGCTTGGCCTGGACGTTGTGACCGCTAAGCGCGCCGGCCTGCTGCACGACCTGGGCAAGGCAATCGACCATGACGTCGAGGGCCCGCATGCCGTCATCGGCGCCGAGCTTGCCCGCCGTTATGGCGAGAAGCCCGTTATCGTTCACGCTATCGAGGCTCACCATGCCGATGTCGACCCCAGCACGGTGCTCGATGTCCTGGTACAGGCCGCCGATGCCGTCTCCGCCTCTCGCCCCGGTGCCCGTCGCGAGTCTGCCGAGAACTACATCAAGCGTCTTGAGAAGCTCGAGGAGATTGCCAACTCCCATGAAGGCGTCGAGCGTACCTATGCCATGCAGGCTGGTCGCGAGGTCCACGTCATGGTTCAGCCGGACAAGATCTCCGATGCCCAGTCCACGGTCCTGGCTCACGATATCGCCCATCAGATCGAGGAAGAGATGGAGTATCCCGGTCAGGTGCGCGTCGTCGTGATTCGCGAGAGCCGCGCTGTCGATATCGCTAAATAACATGAGCGACGCGAACGAGCTCATCTCATTTATCGCGTCGATGTCGGGGGAGGGCAACCTTCGCGTCGAGGAGAACCTTGGCGAGGGGTATGTCCGCCTCCGCGTTTCGGAGGCCGAGCGGCGCCAGGCAAAACACGACATTCAGCATGTCGAGGATATCGTCATCGAAATGCTCCGTAATGCTCGCGATGCCGGCGCCGACAAGGTCTATCTCGCCACGACCAAGGAAGATGGCGTCCGCACGCTTGTCTTTCTGGATAACGGTTCGGGCGTTCCGCAGGATATGCAAGAGCGAATCTTCGATGCTCGCGTTACCTCAAAGCTCGAGAGCATGAAGATGGACCGTTGGGGCGTTCACGGTCGTGGCATGGCATTGTTTTCGATCAAGCAGAACACCGACGAGGCCCGTGTGGTCACGTCCGGCGTCGATCTTGGTTCAGCCTTTAAGGTGAGCGTTGCAGCCGACCGCCTCAGCGAGCGTGCCGATCAGTCCAGCTGGCCCCAGGCCGTCAAGGATGAGGACGGACGTTATGTCTGTGCTCGCGGCCCGCATAATATTATTCGCGCTGCCTGTGAGTTTGCGCTCGAGGAGCTGCGTGGTTGCGATGTCTATCTTGGTTCTCCGTCTGAGATTGCCGCGACCCTTTATGCTCAGGCGACAAGTCGGCTCGATACGTCTCGTCTCCTGTTCATTGACGACGAGAGCGAGCTTCCGGTTGTCGACCGTTTAGGCCTTGCCTCCGATGCCGAGGACTTTATCCGCATCTGTTCGGGTTTGGGTCTTGAGATGTCCGAGCGCACGGCTCATCGCATTTTGGCAGGGCAGATTAAGCCCGTTCGCGGTGTGACCGCGCGTCTGCTGCGCGAGCGTGATTCGTCTTCGCATGCGCCGGCTCCTGTCGATCTCGCGAAGGATCGTCGCGGGCTACGTATTGCCAAGGATGACATGGCACAGTTTTCGCGTGCTGTGGAGCGCGACTTTAATGACCTTGCCGCCCGGTACTATCTCAACCTTTGCGGCGACCCAAAGATTCGCGTTTCGCGTGATCGAATCACCGTGACCTTCGATCTTGCCAAAGAGGAATAGTGCCTTTACCGAGTCCACTCGGTACGATAAAGTTATTGCAGTTAAAACGTACTTTTAAACGCAGGAGTTTCTTCATGGATTGCCTGAAGGTATCAAGCAAATCATCGCCCGCGTCCGTTGCCGGCGCCATCGCCGGCATGGTCAAGGATGGTGTACCCGTCAACATCCAGTGTGTCGGTGCCGGTGCTGTCAACCAGGCCATTAAGGCCGTGGCTATCGCGCGCGGTTTTTTGATTCCAACCGGTTTTGATATTTCCTGCGCGCCCGTGTTCTCCGATATCCTCATTAACGGGGAGTCGCGCACGGCCATCCGCCTTTCTATCTACGTTCACCAGATCAATCGAGCTGCTATGGATAACGTCGTCATGGATGATGTTAAGCCTGTGGCATAGCTTCTGCTTGCCTCGATTCGCCTCCCTTCCATCGTTAGGACTTATGCACATGGACCAGCGTTCCGTACGCGATATTCTTGCCGGTAAAACCTACTTGATCCGCACCTTTGGCTGCCAGATGAATCAGCACGACTCCGAGCGTGTGAGCGGTCTGCTCGATTCGTATGGTTGCCTCATGGCGCTCGATCCCGAGCATGCCGATATCGTTGTCTTCATGACATGCTGTGTGCGTGAGGCCGCCGATACTCGCCTGTACGGTCAGTGCAATTCCTGCAAAAGCCTGCCGCCTTCGCCTTCGGGCAAGCGTGTGGTTGCCGTGGGCGGCTGCATCGCGCAGCGTGATGGCGAGGGCCTTCTCACCAACGTCGATAACGTCAATGTCATCTTTGGCACGCATTCTATCGCACATGTGGCCGAGCTCATTGCCGAGGCGTTCCTTGACGGCAAGCGTCATATCCGCACCAATGAGCATGAGGATACGGATGCCATGAGCATGCCGTGGCATCGCGAGACCCAGTATCACGCCTGGGTGCCCATCATGACGGGCTGCAATAATTTCTGCACCTATTGCATCGTGCCGTACGTGCGCGGTCGCGAAAAGAGCCGCCCCTTCGAGGAGATTGTCGACGAGGTGACCGGTTTGGTGCGCCAGGGCGTGCGTGAGATTACACTGCTGGGCCAAAACGTTAACTCATATGGTCGCGATCTGTTTGGCAAGCCGCGTTTTGCCGATCTGCTACGTGCCGTGGGCGATACGGGTGTGGAGCGCATCTTCTTCACGTCTTCGCATCCCAAGGATCTATTGCCCGAGACCATCGACGCCATGGCCGAGACGCCTGCCGTTATGCCGCAGCTGCACTTGGCCGTCCAGTCAGGTTCGACACGGATCCTCAAAGAGATGAATCGCCGTTATACACGCGAGGACTATCTGGGCCTGGTCGATCGCATTCGCAACCGCATGCCCGATATCGCGCTCTCGACCGACATTATCGTTGGCTTCCCGGGCGAGACTGAAGAAGACTTTGAGCAGACGCTCTCACTTGCCGAGACGGTCCGTTATGCTCAGGCCTATACCTTCATCTATTCCAAGCGCGCCGGTACCCCTGCCGCCGAGATTGACGATCCTACGCCGCATGAGGTTATTCTCGAGCGTTTCAACCGCCTGGTTAAGGTTATCGAGACCACGGCACACGAGTATAACCAGGGTGAGCTTCATGCTGTGGTGCCGGCGCTCATTGAGGGCACGAGCAAGAAGAACGATGCGGTCCTGCTGGGCAAGAGTCCCAAGAATCAGACCGTTCATGCGCCTATCCCCGAGGGTTACAGCATCGATCAGCTTGTTGGCAAGATCGTTGATGTTGACGTTGACGTTGCCAAGACCTGGTATTTGTCCGGCTCCGTTGTGGGCGAGCCGCGCTAATGGTTTCTCCCAGGGCAGGTCTTTCCGCCGTTGTGATCGTCGGTCCGACGGCGGTTGGTAAGAGTGATGTCGCCGACCGTTTGGCAGCTCGTCTTTCGTCCGAAGTGCTGTCGTGCGATGCGATGCAAATTTATCGCGGCATGGACATCGGTACCGCAAAGATGGCGCCCGATGAGTGTACGGCGCCGCTGCGTCTCGTCGACATCGTAGAGCCGGGTGTGGCATATTCTGCTGCGCTTTATCAGGCTGACGCTCGCGCGCATGTTGAGCGCTTGCTTGGCGAGGGCCGCCTACCGGTGTTTTGCGGGGGTACGGGGCTGTATCTTAAGGCCGCCCTTGATGAGATGGACTTTCCCTCGGGTGAACTTGAGGACGATCGCCGTGCGGGCTATCAGGAGCTTGCCGAGCGTATTGGCGAGGAAGAACTGCATGCCCTGCTTGCCGAGCGCGATCCAGAATCTGCTGCTGTTATTCATCCCCATAATGTGCGCCGTGTGATTCGTGCGCTCGAGATGCATGATGATGGTATCTCCTATGCACAGCAAAAAAGTCAGTTTAGTGTTCCGCGCGAGCATTATCATGCCCTATGGTTTGGCTTGACGCGAAATCGCGAGGTGCTCTATGAACGCATTAACCTACGCGTCGATCTGATGTTTGAGCAGGGTCTTGTCGATGAGGTCCGCGGTCTTATGGACCAGGGGCTGGGAGATGCCCTAACGTCGATGCAGGCAATTGGCTATAAAGAGATCGTCGATGCTTTCAATGGCGTGATAAGCATGGATGAGGCTCGCGAACTCATCAAGATGCGTTCGCGTCGCTATGCCAAGCGTCAGCTTTCGTGGTTTAAACGCGATGACCGCATCGTGTGGTTCGATATGGACGAGTTTACGATCGATGGGGTCGTTGAGGATATCCTTCACCGTATCGAGGCGGCCTAATGGCTCGGTTTCCCCTCGTTCCCACGGCGCCTGAGCCCGAACGTGCCGTTCTTGTCGGAGTTGAGTGGCGCGATAACGCCTGGCCGCTCGATCGTTCGCTTGACGAGCTTGAGCGCCTGGCCCATACGGCTGGCGCCCAGTGCGTGGCGCGTTTGTCACAGCGTCTGGTTAAGCCGTATCCTAAATCGTTTATCGGTTCCGGTAAGGTTGAAGAGCTGTGCGGCCTGGTACATCGCATGGATGCCGATGTCGTTATTTTTGACGACGACCTGACGCCCTCGCAGCAATCCTATTTGGAGAAAGCCGTGGGCGAGCCGGTAAAGATTATCGATCGTACTGCACTGATCTTGGATATCTTTGGCCTTCATGCTCAGACGCGTGAGGGACGCCTACAGGTACAGCTGGCACAGCTTCAATATTTGTTGCCTCGTCTGCGTGGCATGTGGAGTCATCTCGCCAAGGAACAGACGCGCGGCGGCATCGGCTCGCGCTTTGGTCAGGGCGAAAGTCAGCTCGAGGTCGACCGTCGCCTTATTCGTAATAAGATCGCTGCGCTTCGTCGTGAGCTCAAGCAGGTTGAACAGCGTCGCGATGTTCAATCCAAGAGCCGCATTGAGTCACCGGCGTTTCGCGTCGCGTTAGCCGGTTATACCAATGCCGGTAAATCGACGTTGCTCAATCGTCTTACCGGCTCTACGGTACTTTCGCAGGACAAGCTGTTTGCTACGCTCGACCCGACGACGCGTTCGTATCGCCTGCCCGGCGGTCGCGGAATGACGATTACCGATACCGTCGGCTTTATTCAAAAGCTGCCGCATGGTCTTATCGATGCCTTTAAATCGACGCTGTCCGAGGTTTTGGGTGCCGATCTAATTCTCAAAGTCGTAGATGCGTCTGACGAGGACTATGAACGGCAGCTGGAGGCTGTCGACCGCGTGCTTGATGAGATCGGCGCCGGAGAGCGCCTAACGCTGACCGTATTCAATAAAATCGATCTTCTCGATAGCGTTGATCGATTGAGCTTCCGTCGTCGCTATCCCGAGGCCGTGCTGTTCTCGGCCCAGACGGGCGAGGGACTCGACGATCTCGTCGACCGCATTGCTCGTGAGGCGGCTGCCACCGATGTGTTGCTCTCTGCTGATATCCCGTATCGTGAGGGCGCCCTCATCACGCTGGTTCATGAGCAGGGAAACCTTTTGCACGAGGAATATCTCGAGGATGGCGTTCGTATTGTGGCGAAGCTGCCGGCTCGTATTGCACCGCGGCTCGAGCGTTATCGCACCGAGTAGACGAGCTCCAAAATGCCCAGAATGATGGGCTGATGCAGCAGATAAAAGGGGAGTGCGTGACGTCCAAGGATTGCAAGCGCCGGGACGGGATTGGCGTAGGCCCAGCTAGGGACGGTCTTATCGATTCCCTGCGCTATATGTGCGGCGAAGTATCCTGCAAGATACATAAAGATAAACGGGATGATGGGGTAGTAATCGCCTGAAACAAACCCAGAGCTCGGAAATCCCAGCCACGCCAGGTAGGGGACAGGATAGATCGTTTTGGGGATACTCCAGGTGAGGGCGAACAACACAAGGCATAGGGATATGCCCCATCTCGCCGATATCTTCTTAAGGACGGGATCGGTCAACGCCACGATGCCGGTACATGCGGCCATGCAGTAGATGATGCCAAAATTAACCGAATCGTCTACTGAGACAAGTGTTGTTGCCAACCAGACGACGAGTGCTGCTAAGGCGTATTTGGCGGCACGTTTGATATTGTTGCGCGAAAGGGTGCACATCCAACCCGCGATAAATAAAAATACCCAGCTGATGCTGGCGCGCCAGATGTCTTGAAAGACAGTCTGGGTAAACCAGGGCATATCCCAGTCGTACAGGTAGGCGAGATCGTAGCAAGCGTGAAAACCTGCCATTGAAATCATCGTAAACCCGCGGACGGTATCAAAGATGGTGATGCGTTTTTGCATTACGAGAACCGGCGCATCAAGCCGACGACTTTGCCCAAGATAGCGGGATTCGTTGCATAGATAGGCTCCATGGTGTCATTCTCGGGCTGCAGGCGTACGCGTCCCTGCTCCTTGTAGAACGTCTTGACGGTCGCTGAACCATCAATCATGGCCACGACAATTTCGCCGTTCATGGCACTCTTTTGTTCACGGACGATGATGTAATCGCCATTGAAGATGCCGACATTGATCATTGAGCTCCCATGCACCTCAAGGATAAAGGAACCCTGATCGGTGGCGATTTCGGTCGGGATAGTAAAAGTGTCTTCGATATTCTGCTCGGCCAGAATGGGAATCCCAGCCGCGACGCGACCAACGAGCGGTAGCGAGACCGTTCCGCGAGGTGCGGTGGGCTCGTCAGATTTAGAAATTGAGACAGAGGAACCGTCCTCGTTAAAGAGTTCCAGGGCGCGCGGTTTGGTGGCATCGCGCTTGAGTAGCCCGCGCGCCTCCAGGGCAGATAGATGGGCGTGCACGGTGCTGGGGGAGGAAAGGCCCACGGCAGAAGCCATCTCGCGCACGCTGGGCGGATAACCCTTCTCCTGCTGATATTCCTTGATGAAGTCGTAAATTTGCTGCTGACGCTTGGTAATTTTGCGAGCCATCAGGGCATCCTCTCTACCCATGTCAAACAAATGTTCGAATTTTGCTTGACAGGAACAACTGTTCGAAGATAATAATAACCGAACATTCGTTCTCGCGCTAGACATTTTTGTCCGCGCGGCTTGATAAAACTGTTCTCAGCAAAACACGCGAGAGGAGAACATGATGAACGCAACGAATATGATCCAGGGAAACCTCGCCCTTAAGCTCGAGACGCCTGCGGCGCCGGCTTTCACGGTTGTTAAAGGCGGCCGATCTGGTTTCCAAACACTGCCTGGCAAGCCCGTCCGCAGCCAGTGCGTCGCCACGACTTCGGCCCCCGTTGCCCTAAAGGCTTCGACGATTGTCGCCCTAGCCGTTGCGCTCACGCTCTTCTTTGTACTTGCCACCTCGATCTTCAGCGCTCGTCACGCCGCATATGCCGAGTCGGTATCCAACGTTACCTACGAGACCGTCCGTGTTCAGTCTGGCGATTCCTTGTGGTCGCTAGCCCAGGAGCATCCGATTGAGGGTCTTTCCACGCAGGAGACCTCTGATATGATCCGCAACGTCAATCACCTGGAGCATGGCTCGCTCGATGCCGGTGCGCATCTTAAAGTTCCCGCACGTTCATAAGATTTAAGTACCGTCGCATGGTACCCTTGTAATCGTTTTAGAGGAGGTACCATGCGCTGTCCCAAATGCGGCAAGGCACATACCCGCGTCGTTGATTCCCGCATGCAGGAATCAAATAACACCATCAAGCGCCGTCGCGAATGCTGCTCATGCAATTATCGCTTTACGACATTTGAGCGTTGTGAAGACCCTATCGAGGTCATTAAGTCAGACGGATCCAAGCAACGGTTCGATCGCAATAAGCTGCTGGTCGGTTTGATGCGCGCCACGATCAAGCGAGATATCGACACTAAAAAGCTCAACGAGATCATTGACGATATTGAGGTTGAGCTTCGTTCCCGTACGCTCACGGCTGTTACGTCCCATGAGCTGGGCGATATGGTTCTTAAGCGGTTGGCCAAGATCGATAAAGTGGCCTACATCCGCTTTGCCTCGGTCTATCGCGATTTCAAAGACGTCGATGAGTTTCTGCAAGAGCTCGACAAGCTAAGGTGATTTCATGTCCAACATTACCGTTAACATTAAGCGTCTCGACCCAACCGTCGAGCTTCCCAAATACGCCCATCCCACGGATGCCGGTCTTGACCTCCGAGCCAACGAGGATTGCACCCTCAAGCCTTTTGAGCGTCGCCTGGTCTCCACGGGCCTAGCTGTCGCCCTGCCCGACGGCTACGCCGGCTTCGTCCAGCCCCGCAGCGGCCTGGCCATTAAGCAAGGCCTGTCCATAGTCAACACTCCTGGCCTCATCGACGCCCACTACCGAGGAGAGCTCAAAGTCATCCTCATCAACCTAGACCCCACGAACAACATCCAAATCAACAAAGGCGACCGCATCGCCCAGCTCGTCATCCAAGAAGTCCCCACGGTCAACCTCGTAGAAGTAGAAGAACTAGATAAAACCGACCGAGGAGCCGGCGGTTTCGGTTCTAGCGGCGTCGCTTAGTCGTTTACGTACTGTCCGCTGACCGGCCCGACCCGCCTATATATCATCCCATGCTCAAACATTCTCGCGGGGGCGCTCGTATCCCTCCCGCCCGTCTCTCACACATATCATCCCATGCTCAAACATTCTCGCGTCGCTTCGCTCGCTGCGAAACTGCGCGTGGAACGATATGTGTGAGAGGCGGGCGGGCGGTTACTCGCTTGAAAATAATAATCATTCTTTCTGATAAGCCGATGCGACAAAGGGTTGGATCCTTTGTCGCATC
>NZ_JAQLEM010000037.1 GCF_028209885.1 Collinsella aerofaciens
GCTCGCATTGCGATTCGGATTAGCGAGTCGGTTTTCATGCGGCGGTCAAGCCGCCTATGATCGCGACCTTCGGTCGCGGGCGTTTCGAATCAAACGAAGAACCAGGCGGCGAAATTTTGCGTTTCGCGGTTTAGATCTCAGAAAACAAATCTAAAAACTGCGGCGTCGATTTCACTTCGCCCGCAGCATCACGGCGCAAGAACATCCAAGGGAACAACTTGGACGCCGCGGTCGGTAACATAGGCTTGTGAGCCAAATCCAATAATCGCTACTTTAGAAACCGGCGGGGTGTTTCCAGCAGCAACCATACGTTCCTCGACAGCAACAAGATTGTCAGATGCCTCTTCTATTTGAGCAGAGCTGAGTTTAACTTCGACCGGGATCCAGGTCCCACCAGGAGCCGCAATGACTGCATCGACCTCTAGATCACGAGAATCGTGATAGTGATAGAGACTCATTCCGTTTGCTCGTGCATAAACCCACAAATCATGGAGTGCCAGCGATTCAAAAAGTAGTCCAAGCGTCTTGAAATCTAGCAGCAAGGTCTCCGGAGTCGCCCCGAGTGCAGCGGCCGCAAGTGACGGGTCAGCAAGATGATGCTTCTTTGATTCTCTTAAGTGCACAGGAGATCTCATTGCTGGATTCCATGCGGGAATATCGCGAACGAAGCTGACCCGAGCGAGAAGAGATATATACGATGCCGCCGTTTGTCTCGATACCTCTCCACCAAGATCAGCTACGAGCGTCTTGAGTGTCGCCAAAGTGGATTCATTGCGCGCAAGCGATTCGATAACAGCTTTGACCTTTTCGGGATCGCGTCGAGAGCCATCAACACGAGATAAATCTTCTTCGGCAACTATGCCGATATAACGTTTTGCCATCGCCGACGCAGCCAGTACATCGCGCCCGACCGCCGCGGGCCATCCGCCGCGAACAACGCACTCGGCAATCGAGGCAGAATCCAACGACCCGAAAGCGCCATTGAACTTTTCGCCAGAAATAATGCTCGACAGCTTGACCGCACCGCTAGATTTCCCAAGTTCGAAAAGCGTCATGGTATCCATGCGCAATTTAGCGAACCTTCCAGCACCACTGTGCATCGGCCGCTCATTGTCTCGCGGTGTCGCCGACCCCGTAAATATGAACTGGCCAGGCTCGCCGCCGCGGTTGTCGCACTCAAACCGTGCCGCGTCCCAAAGTTTCGGAACCTCCTGCCATTCGTCGATTAGCCGCGGCACCTCGCCGGAAACGGCAAGCGCCGGGTCCGTCTCGGCACGCAAACGATTCTCGAAGTTGCGCGACGGATCCATGAGAAGGAGCCTGGACGCCGCACGGGTCCCGGCTGTGGTTGTCTTTCCACACCATTTCGGTCCTTCGATGAGAACGGCACCGAATATCCCTAACATCTGGTCGAGCTCATTTTCGATAATTCGAGTGTAGTACTTTTTTGGCATGTTTTTCACCATTGATTACCAGCGCGTTTAACTAAATTTACCGTTTTCATTTAACCAGATTTTGCTTTTTTGATTAACCAGATTTACGCATTTCAGTTAACGAAACAGATTAAACATGCACGAAGTGAAAATCATCTACTCAACACCGCGCATGAGCTCCGAAATGGTGATTTGAAATCCGTCGGCAATCTTCTTGAGATTTGAGAGGCTGACATTACGCCGACCGATTTCAATGCTCGCGTAGTAGGAACGATCCATTTCAATCAAATTGGCGAACTGCTCCTGACTGCACCCGAGTCCAGCGCGGAGCTCTTTGCATCTCATGCCGAATGATTTCTGAAGCGTCGTATCCATGACAAAAAGAGTCATGGATTGTTGTATAAAAGCCAACGGACTATATACAACAATCCCAGTTAAGGCGCATAATTATCTCTATTGGAAAGCGCTCTGATGCCCAGTCGGATAGGGCACGGAAAAGGAATGGAACAGCACAATGACCCAGGGAAAGCACTTCGCTGCCGGTGGCGATCACTTCGCCGCACTGCCAAGCAAAAAGATTCACGCCCCGAAGGGGATCGCGCGTCTGACCGTCACCGCGGCGACCATGGCCGCCATGGCCGGATCGAGCCTCATCTCGCCGTTCGCGGCATTCGCCCAGACCGGTGACGGGGGCACACAGCACCCCGCCGTGATGTCGCCGATCGCCGCCCACGCCGGCGCGGCATCCGGTACCGGCGCAAAATCCGCCGCACAGACCATCGCGGACCTGCAGAAGGCGGTCGACGAGGCGAAGGCGAAGGAGGACGCCGCCAAGGCAGCCTACGATGAGGACGCCGGTCCCTACAGCGAGGCGGCTTCCGCCCGCGACCAGGCCAAGGCATCCTACGATTCGGCAGTCAGCGCCGGCACGGCAGCCGACCGAGCGGCGATGGACGAGTACGCCCGTCAGGTCGCGGATGGCAAGGACGCCGCCGATGCCGCCGGCAAGGACCTCGAGCAGGCGAAGGCGGGTCTCGCAGACGCTAAGGCGGATGCGTCCGAGAAGGACGAAGCGTACCAGTCCGCCCTCAAGGCGGCCCAGGATGCCAAGGATGCCCTCGATAAGGCCAAGGCCGATGCCGTAAGCGCCACCCCGGAGGCAATCAGTGCCGCCGAGCAGGCCGTGCGCGACGCCCAGGATGCCGTGAGCAGGGCACAGGCCGAACTCGCCAACGCCAACGCGACGCTTGCCGATGCCCAGTCCAAGCTTGTCGCGGCCCAGTCCGCAAAGGATTCCGCAGATACCGTCCTCGCCGCAGCCCAGCAGAACAAGGACACGGCGGATGCGAAGGCCGCAGCCGCCAGCGCCGCCTACGAGCAGGCGAAAGCCGACCTCGCCGCAGCGGAGGCCGGTGCCAGCGGTCCGGAGTACGATGCGGCAAAACAGAAGGTCGCGGACGCAGAGGCGACCCTCGCCGCCGCACAAGCGGCACAGTCCCAGTGCGAGTCCGAGCTCGAGCAGGTGCAGTCCGCCGCGGCAACGGCACAGACCGATCTGAATGACGCCCAGGCGTCCCTCTCCGCGAAGCAGCAGGCCGCGGTCGATGCCGCGTCCGGCGTGAACGACGCCCAGTCCGCACTCGATGCCGCGAACTCCGACCTCGATGCGGCCAAGCAGGCGAACGCCGATGCCATCGCCAAGCTGGACGCCGCGAAGCAGGCTGTCAAGGACGCTGAGTCCGCCAAGGCAGCCGCCGACGAAGAGCTTGCGAACGCCAAGACCGCAAAGGATACCGCAGACGCCGCCGTGACCGCCGCGCAGCAGAAGGTCGACGAGGCACAGGCGAAACTCGACTCCGCCGACGCACAACTCAAGCAGGGAGCCATCGGCTTCTTCAAGGCCATGGGTGCCGATTCAGCCATCGAGATCATCCAGAACTGTACACACAAGGACTACACCGAGGTCGGAAACAGCCTCGATGCGACCAGTCTCGACAACATGCTCGCGGCAATCCCGTACATGAAGTCCATCAACGAGTATCGCAAGTCCGTCGGTCTCTCCGAACTCCAGGTCACCTATAAGCTCATTGCAGCGGCGATAGCCAACGCAAACTATTCCGATGTCAAGTTTGGACATTCCATGCAGTTCGATACGACCGAAAACCTCGCATGGAATTATGGAACCGATCCGAAACCGCAGTGGGTTGACCAAGAAAAGGCTTTCTTCGATCAGGCGGTTCAGGAGCTCTATGGCGTCACCGGTCTAACCGGTAAGGATGCCGTAGATTTCTACAAGACGCATAGCGGGATTGAATCCTATGTCAACCAGCACTTCAAGGTTGCCGGATATCCCGCAACCGTCGGTCACTACCTGCATGTCATCAGCCCCGAAATCGGCTATATGGGCATGGCAGTCTGCAGCAAGGGAACCTTGAACGGCTGGCAGACCGACAGCCTCGATACCGCAAACCTTGGTTGGGCAGGTTCAGGCTGGAACATGAATCCCATGTCCGTCGACGAGTACGAGCAGAAGCTGACCTCCTATATCAACGGCCTCAAGAACGCCAAGAGCGCACTCGACGCGGCCAAGGCCGACCTCGCATCCAGGCAGCAGGCAGCCGCCGGCGCCGCCGCAACCGTCCAGCAGAAGCAGGTCGCAGCGGATTCCGCACAGGCAGGTGTCGATGCCGCGAAGCAGGGCGTCACGGATGCCCAGCGTGCCGTCGATGCCGCCAATGCTGATGTCGCCGCCAAGCAGCAGGGCGTCACGGATGCCCAGACTGAGCTTGATGCGGCGAAATCGGACCTCGATGCCGCCAACGCGGCAGTCGATACGGCAAAGTCGACCGTCCAGCAGAAGCAGGTCGCCTTTGATGCTGCCAACGCAACTGTAACGGCCGCACAGTCTAAGTTGGATTCCGCCAAGGCGGACACCGCTGCCAAGCAGCAGGACGTCACGGATGCGAACGCGGACCTCGCGAAGTTCTTCCAGGACGTCGCCGACGCCAAGAAGGCGCTCGATACAGCAAAGAGCGTCCATGACGCGGCAGCAGCCGATCAGGCCGAGAAGGCAACCGTCCTCGCCGCCGCCAAGCAAAAGGCGGACGGCAACGCACGCGCCCTCGCGAATGCCCAGCGTGCCGTCGATGCCGCAAAGGCCGACACCGGCATTGCCGCCGACAGGCTCACCGGCTCCCAGACCGATCTTGTGGGCGCACAGTCGAACCTCGACATCCTCACCGGTCTTGCCGCGAAGCTCGCAGAGACACAGCAGCGCGAGCAGGATGCAGTAAAGGCTGTCAATGACACCAAGGCCGCGCTCGATGCCGCGAAGGCGGATGCCATCGCCGCCGAGTCCCTGGTCTCCGCCGCCGAGCAGGCAAAGGCGCAGGCAGACGCCAAGCTGTCGAAGCTGAACTCCATCGATGCCGGCGCGGCGATCGCTTCCGGCCATGATGTGAACGCGGATGACGCCCTCAACGCGCTTTTCGCCGCAGCAGTCGAGGCACGTGCCAAGGTCGCTCCTGCCAAGGCCATCCTGGACGAGAAGCAGGCCGCGGTGGACGGGCTCCAGTCCGGCTATGATGCGGCACTCGCCGCCTACGAGCAGGCGAAGTCCGACCGCATCGCAGCGGAGCAGAAGCTTTCCGATGAGATCGCACGACAGGAGGCAAAGGAGGCGGCAAAGCAGCAGGCGGCATACACCCCGAAGCACCTCGCCGGCACGGATACCGCCCAGCCCGGCAACCTCGCCCAGACCGGTGACCGCGCGGGACTCATCGGCGAGACGTTCGTCATCGGCGGTACCGTCCTCGTGGCAGCCGGCGTCTTCCTCGATCAAAAGAAGCGCCGCGAGCAGATGTAAAAGCGAGCCGGGCGTTGGATATCGGCTGGTGTCCAACGCCCGGTTTCATGGACAGGGAGATCGGTGTGAGAACAAAGGCTATTATCGTTGCGCTTCTGGTGTGCCTTTCGGCACCTCAACTTGGATGTGCCAGCGTTGCAAAGCAAGGAAGCGGCTCTACGGAAAGGGCCGCCACAGCGGTAAAGAATAAAGACAAAAAGAAGGCGAGCGAAGAAAAGGCGGCGCAAACCTCTGGAGCCAAGACCGAGGAGAAGAAGGAATCCGACGACAAGGACCAGAAGTCCGATGACTCCAAGAAGGAGGATAACAAGTCTTCCGATTCCTCGAAGTCGGACAGCAAGGGCGATTCCTCCCAGTCCAAGCAGAATTCCGACAATTCGCAGAGTTCCAGCAGCAACAATTCCTCTTCCAACGGCGGCAGCCAGAAGAAATGGGTTGCCGAGCAGGGCCACTGGGAAACCGACTACAGCCAGGTCTGGGTACCGAACGTGGTATACACGCGTCATCCTCGTTTCTGGGTCAATCATGGTGGTACTATGGTAGGGTCCTTCGATTCATCCGATGCCGCCTACGCTTGGATTATTAACGATGGCGAAAACGGCGGTATCGGTGGATCCGTTGTAGATGATTCGTATACCACCTCTGAGGACCAGGGACATTATGAACAGCAGGCTACGGGACAGCATTGGGTTGTCGACGTCGCCGGTCACTGGGAGTAATGTGCATCGTTCCTCTCCTCTTACATTCGGTAAATGTTTATTTATTTGTGGGCGGCCGGTTCGGCCGCCTTTTTAGACGCCCAGTCTGGGAGCAAACGATAGGAAAGCAATCAAACGAGAGGCCGTTCCAAAAGCATCCGGCGGTGCCGGATGCTTCGGGCAAAACCTTCCGCAAATCGGTAAGGTCTTCCATCAACTTGCTCCAGCCCTCGCCCGGAGTCCGCTGCGCGGGACTCATCGGCGAGACGTTCGCCATCGGCGGTACCGTCCTTGTGGCGGCCGGCGTCTTCCTCGACCAGAAGAAGCGCCGCGGGCAGATGTAGGACAAATCGCATAACGACTCGGAAAGGGGAATCCCGCAAAAGGGATTCCCCTTTTGCGTTTCGCCCGACACGGGTCGTTGAGGCAGCTTCAGCTTACGGACTGCGGATTAAACCGATCTACAGCTGTGACTATATGTCTGTGAGCACATGTTAGCCTGGTCTTATGCTCACATATTTTTAAGAGCGCCTATGTTTTACCGACCGTTTGTCAGTGCTTATTGAACAACCAGTCGAACCCGGGCTTACCGAGAGTCTGGCGCATCTGGCCGGTCTGAAACTCGGTATGGGTCCCGTCGGGGCCAATGACCGTGTTCATACCACCGGCTCACGGAACGACCGTCTTGGTCTCACCGGTCGTGAGGTCGATTCTCATGTTGCCGACCTGGTTCTCGGCGTGCATCTGTCCGTCGCTGCCAAGTACGTTCTGGAGCATGTCCGCCTCCTTGAAATCGTCTTCTTGCCGACAGTATGCCCGAAACGAAAAGGGACGCAGCATGAGTTAAATCTATAATTCTTCTATAAGGTTTCTAGGGATTTTCTAGAAGAATTATAGAAATAAATTGTTGGCTTCCGGGTGTTGAGGCGTCTGGATTTGGCTATCTTCCTGCGGTAATACCGGTTAATAGACGAATTTTCAGGGTCTTTAGGTTAATAGTCGCTAATAGTCAGGTGCATGGGCACTATTAGGAACTATTAGGCTGAAGGCGAGCGATACACTTTGGATGGCGGCGCGGTGGGCGCCTGGTCATTTCCTTCCACCTTAATCTGCTTGTCTGCCGCGCCGTCGCTTCTCAAATAGCTAGGCCAAATCGAAGAACGCGCGGGGCGCCGGTGATCAACCCGAGAATGCCGATGGCACGGATAAGGCGGGGATGACGGCCGAAGTCGTTCGGCCATACGGTAAGGACCGTTGCAAAACCGAGGTGGCCCAGAAGTGCAAACACTTGCCAAAAGCCAGTCACCACAACCCCCTCCCTCTCCCAACTGAGTCTCCATTTATCGTATCAAGGCGCAAACCAGAAAGGTACGCGTGATCGTGATCGTATCTAGAAGTCTTCTAGTAAGTTTCTATAAAACTTCTAGAGTATTTCTAGATTTGCAGGGATTCATGGGTTATGGAGCATTGCGGTGCGGTAAAATGAATCTAGAAGGTTTCTAGAAATGTTCTAGAAGAATTATGGAGAGGACCGGTGCAAAAATGATCGTTTCGCTGATCAATCTGAAGGGCGGTGTGGGCAAGACGACGAGCTGCATCGCGCTCGCGACGGCCGCCGCTCGCGACGGCAAGGAAGTCGTCGTACTCGACGCGGACCCGCAAGGATCGGCCACCTTCTGGGCCGATAACGCCGAGGACAACGGCGAGGAACTTCCCTTCGCCGTCGACGCCGCGAACCCCGCGACCGTCAAACGGGCGGCGAAGAAGTTCAAAGGCGATCCGGGCCGCTGGGCCTTCATCGATTGCCCACCCAATGGGGCCATCTTGGACGCGGCGCAGGACGCGTCGGACTTCGTCATCGTGCCGACTGGCACCGGCAACGCAGACCTCGTGAAAACGGCCGAGACCGTGAAAACGATGGAAGCGAACGGGAGGCCGTACGCCGTGCTTCTTACCCGCGTGCTGACGAACACCAACGGTTTCAAGGCTGCGCAGGAAAACCTTGCCGCCGGCGGTATTTCCTACTTCGACACGGCGATCCGCCAGAAGGAGGACCTGAAGGGCTACTTCGGGCTGCCGTTCGGATCGGCACTCTACGGATACGATGACGTCTACAGCGAGCTCAGGGAGGCCCTGAATGGCCGTTAAAAATAACTTCAATGCATTTGCCAACAACAACACCAAGCCGGCCAAAAAGCGCCTCATGGACAACCAGGACACCGCACACAAGGGTGATGCCGGGACCGACGAGCGCAAGATGATTACGTTTTACGTGTCGGCAAAGAAGCACGCAGCCCTGAAGGCCTACTGCAAGCAGGAGGGCAGGACGATGACAGCTGTGATGCAGAACGCTGTCGATGAACTGCTTAAAGAGGCGGAAAACGAAGACCGATAGGTTAGTTTCGGAATCGATGAGAAAAGGAGCCGATATGACTCAAAGCGAGAAACGCAGGAAGCTCAGCGGCGACATCACCACGGAGCTCTGCGGGCTCAGCGGGCTTTCGCAGGTGATGAACACATCCGAAAACGAAGCCCTGTTCGCGCTGGCCGACCTTCTCGGCCCAGCCGTAAACCGATTGCTCGGCCTGCTCGAAGAGAGCGACAATATTGATTCGTTCACCATCCCAGAGGATGCCATCGAAGACTCGACGAAAACGGCCGAGGAGACGCGCGCCGAAATTTACGACAAGTTCGCCATCGAGCTTCATGGCCTAAAGGGCCTCGCAATGGCAATGGAGGAATCAGGGAGTGAAATCACGCTCGCTCTTTCAGACCTTCTAGGACCAGCCGTAAACCGATTGCTCAATCTGATTGAAGAATTGGAACAAGCATCCTGATATCGCATTTCGCGAACATATCTTAATCAAACGTCAGTCAAGAAGAGCACCGGAAGGTGCTTTTTCTTTCTTGTAGGCTCTCAGATCCGATTTAAGGCATCGAAATAATGCAGTCTGAGGAATACGGTCGAATTGGTTCCAAAGTGTCAGATATTCGATTCTGTGGCCGTTTCCGTGGTCTAGACGTGAGGTCGACTGAATGTCGGAATGGATAGCAGCTGAAAAAGATGCCCTATCTGTAGTCACCTCACGATTGCAAAAAGACGTTCGTCTTTCAGTGAGTTTCAAGCAAGGGTTCTAGGCCACTTGTGGCCCTCTCTCTTAATTCTCAATTCTCTTTTCTCTACATATATAGGGACATGTACTCATGCAACGTTAACCCCTATTTATCACGTACTGATGCAACATAAATGTGTACTCATGCAACGCTATGTGCGTACTCATGCAACGTTATGTACTGATGCAACGTTGCATGAGTACGCGTTAAGGGGTTATGACAACGCATTCAACCGTGAAGAAATATATTTGAACATCGTGATATATACGGATATACTATTTGCAATGTAAATTCGGCCAGAAAGGTATTTGAGATGGAATCCAAGAAGGACGCAACTCCGTCCAAGAAGCGCGTGTTGCTCACCCTTCCCGTTGAGCTCGTGGATTATCTTACCGAGGTTACCGAGCAGACCGGAATGAACAAGTCCGGGTATATCGGCGTGCTTTTGCGCAACCAGATGCTTCATGAGCGCGAGGATCGGGCTGGCGATGAGGAAAAATAGGCAGAAAAAAAGACTCGCAGCCGCCAAGCAAATGAGTCTTTCTTTCCGACGTGATATCGATTTGTCAAGGACATCATACCATAGTACCTTCGGTTCTACCGCTGGTTTTTGTGGATGTACCTTGGCAGATGATGCTGTCGGCTAGAGGTCGTGATAATCATGACCAGCTTGGCCAACGCTCTGGCTGCCGCCGTCGGCAGTCAATCTGAAAAATCGAATGATGCCCCTGCGCCGTTCGTGTTCCAAACCGAGCTTTCGGTTGGTGGAGGCAATCTGGGTACTTCCGCTGCAGCGCCTGTGCTGCAGCGCCCCGTCGCAACCCGTGAGCTCAAGGACTATCCATGGCTTCTCGTGCGCCTCGGTCTCGTTTCGGTGGTTGGCAAGACGATGCCGAATGGGCGCAAATGCTCGATCGGAACCGTTATCCTGCTCTCGCATATCGGATCTGGTCTTTCCGAGCTTCGTGAGTCAACGGCCGTCGAACTTGATATCGATCGGTGCCGAGTGAGTACAACCATCAACGAGATGGTTGGTTGGGGATGGGTCGTGCGCTCGGAAAGCGGGGCTCTTTCGGTTGACTTTGATGAAATCGGTAACTTTGTCGGCATGTCCAAAAGCGAATTGATTAGCGGTCAGTTCCTTCACGTGCCGCGATTCATGCTTGCAAGTGATGCGTTCCACGATGCAGCCTGTGTCGTGTTCGGCGACCTCGTGTCCCAAAGTCTGCTGGACCACCCCCGCGGCGCGATGAAGAACCCGGAGCTGGCAGAGCTCCTGGGTATTTCCGTCTCCGCGCTCCAAAAGGCTAGGAAGCATCTTGCCGAGCAAGGTTTCATTGAGCTCAAGAAGCAGGGAAAGCAGGTCGTGCCGGAAATCGCGTCGGGGGCCGCTGTTGCTGCGGTCCGTCTCGAAGATGACCGCACACGAGCACTGGAAGCGATTCTCAAGAAGTCGAGAAAGAGAAACAAGTAAATGCGCACTGATGCAACGTTGCATCAGTGCGCATTAAGGGATAAATCTAGATACTTTCTAGAAAATATCTAGAAAATAGCAAATTATTCAACTGCGTATTCATGCAACGTTGCATTGGTACGCAGTAGGAAGGCCAAATATGCCGTTACCAACGAAACTCCCGTCCAACATCGAAGCAGAAAAGAAAGTGCTGGCCGCCGCCATGACGAACCGCGTTTCACGCGTGGAAATCGTGGCAAGTTGCACGGAGTCAGATTTTTTCTCTCCGTCGAACAGGACGATCTTCAAGGCGATTTGCGATCTTGATGCGAAGGGTATCGGGGCCGACTGCGTCTCCGTCATCGATGGGCTTCGGAGCAGCGGAAAGCTCGCTGCCGTCGGTGGCGAGGCATACGTCATCGAACTCATCTCGGACGACTTTGCTCAGGCGTCGTATGAGCACTACGTTGACATCCTGCGACGTGACACCGCTCGCCGTAATGTCATCGCCGCGACCGCTGAAGTAACGTCGCTAACCAATAACCCGCCGATAGACACCGCGGAATACATCTCCGCAGTCCAGGACACCTTTCTCGCCGCGACCGAGCAATCCGTCCCAAGCGATTACAAGAGCATGGAAAGCGCTTTACGTCTCGTCCTCGATTCCGCCGAGGCGACCAGGACGGGCGGAGCGACGGACCATGTCAAAACTGGATTCTCCAAGCTCGATGAGCTTATCGGTTCGTTCGAGCCTGGACAGCTCATCGTCCTCGGCGCTCGGCCAGCGGTCGGTAAGAGTGCTTTCGCAATCAATCTGGCAACATCGATCGCAAGCGTTGGTACGAAGGTATGCCTCTTCTCGCTGGAGATGACTGCTACCGAAATAGGACAGCGCATACTCGCGAGCGCGTCGGCCGGCGCTTCAAGCGGCTTGACCATCGGAGCCATCAGGGATGGGCTTATCAAGGAGGGCGACCGCGCCCTGGCTGAGAACATCGTGGCATCCGTGAGTGCTCTGCCAATCGACATCGACGACACGCCCGGAACGACCGTCGCGTCCATTCGCGCCAAGGCGAGGCGCATGCTTCGCGGGCAAGGAAAGGGAATCATCATCGTCGACTACCTGCAGCTGGTTGATGATCCCAAGGGAAGCAAGTTCGAGAGCAGGAACGTTCAGATCGGCAAGATCTCCCGTTCGCTCAAGATCCTCGCAAAGGAGCTTAACGTTCCCGTCATTGCGTTATCCCAGCTTTCTCGGCAGGTTGAGAATCGCGTCGGAAAAGTGCCCCAGTTGTCTGATCTTCGCGACTCCGGCTCGATCGAACAGGACGCCGATATCGTTATGTTCTTGGACCGTTCAGCCGACGATCGAGAGGCGAACATGGATGGACGTCCGGCCAAGGGCATCGCGAATGTCATCGTTGCTAAAAACCGAATGGGGGCGACCGGGACTGTTGAGTTCGTCTTCAAGCCGGAGTACTGCCGGTTCTACGTTGCCGCAAGAAACGTAGCGCGATAATGCGGTGTATTGTGTACTCATGCAACGTTGCATGAGTACGCTTTTGCCCAATTTCTAGAAGATCTATCGCAATAGATGGATTGAAAAAGGGGGATCCATATGTATGGACCGGTGAGCAAGGACGGGCCGTCGATGGAGTTTGGCGAGGTCGGCGAGGAGATCAAAGATGAGGCACGGCGCCGGGTGGTGGAAGAAATCGTCGCAAAGCTCAAGGTCGATGCCGACGATGTCACCGAGATCACTGGAACCCCGGTCGAGGAAATTGATCCTTTCTGGAGCAAAGAGAACCAGAAACACCTAGAGGTAGCTGCAGAAAGGCTTGATTCCGGTAAGGGAGAGATGCACGAGCTCATCCCTTTAAATGACTGAAGCCGCCCCTACTAGGGCGGCTTCAGCTGCTGGGAGAAAACCCCAAACTGTTTCCATCCGCGCAGGGCGCCGGCTCTGCCAAGCCTATAAGCGCTCCCGTGCGCTATATGCATCCTACATTCTTATAGGCTTTCTTTTAGTGCAAGCTTCATAGTTCAACCTGCAATTGTCCCAATGAATTACCTGCAATTGTCCCAATGAATTACCTGCAATTGTCCCAACGCAGCAGATAAACAGTATAATTTCTCTGTTTAAGAAGTGGGGTGCACTAGTGAATAGATATATAGACCGATGCGTCGATCGGCTGATCGAACGAGACCTCGTCATTTTCGGCGCGGTACTTGTTCAGGGACCGAAATGGTGCGGGAAGACGACGACGGCGCACCGCTTTGCGGAGTCATCGCTTTCTCTCTCCGATCCCGCTGGCGGCTTCGCGGCGCTTCAACTCGCTCGCCTCGACCCGGCTCAGGCGATAACCGGTGCGGCGCCGCGACTCATCGACGAGTGGCAGGAGGAGCCGAAGCTATGGGACGCAGTGCGTTTCGAGTGCGATGCGAGGGGAGGGGAACCAGGGCAGTTTATCCTTACCGGCTCGGCGACGCCGAACGATACGGACCGACCGATGCACAGCGGCGTCGGGCGCATCTCCCGCCTGCGGATGGACACCATGACGCTTTCCGAACTTGGCGTCTCGTCTGGTGCGGTTTCGATCGGTGCGCTGTTTGCAGGCGATCCCGTTAAAACATCGCTCGGGTCCATCGATGGCATCAGCGGTGTTGCCGATATTCTCTGCCGCGGCGGTTGGCCTCAGGCGGTCGGTAGGACGACCGCCGAAGCGATGCGGATATCGGCTGCCTATATCGATGGCGTGTGCGAATCCGATGTCTCAAGAATCGACGGAGTGAGACGCGACCCGGAAAAGGTCAGGTCCCTGCTCTGCTCGCTCGCTCGCAACGAGTCGACTCTTTCCGGCACGAAAGCCATTGAAAGGGATCTGGACGGCGACATATCGAAGAACACAATTGCGAGTTACATGGACGCGCTGCGACGGATCAACATCGTCGACGACATCCCGGCGTGGCACCCGGCGCTCAGATCCCCGGTGAGGTTGCGCCAGGGCGCTAAGCGACATCTCGCGGACCCCTCGCTCGCCGTGGCGCTGCTCGGCGCGAATCCCGAGTCGTTGACGGCCGACCCGAAGACCCTCGGCCTGCTCTTCGAGTCCACCGTCCTGCACGATCTCAAGGTCTATGCGGCGGTCAACGACGCCTCCGTCTCGCATTACCACGACGCCGACGATCTGGAAGTCGATGCCATCGTCCACAGGCGCGACGGGTCATGGATCGCGGTCGAGGTCAAGCTGGGAAGCCCGCAGGTGCCGGAGGCATCCGAGAACCTGCTTCGCCTAGAGCGGAAGCTGGTCGAGCGCGGGGAAAGACCGCCTGCGGCTAAGCTCATCGTCATCGGGTTCGGGATGCCTACCCACACGACGCCGGACGGCATCACCATCGCACCCATCGATACGATCGGCATCTAGCGCGCAGCGTATCGGCAGCCACTCCTGCCATACCTTTCGGTACACGCGGGTGATTTGCAAGTACCGACTATTAGCTGTATCGTCCGCAAGTCCTGTCTAATAGTCACTAATAGTGACGGTCGGGCAACGAGTTCGGGCTATTAGCCTTAATGTCTCCTATCCTCGGCCTGCTTCTTCTTGCATCGAAGCCTGAACCAGGTTCAGCTGGCATGGTTAAAAACGGGGGCGACGCTTTTGCGTCGCCCCTCGTCCCAGCCGGTTGCTTTAGTTGTACACACGGTAGTTACACTTGAACTGGGTTATGTGTCCATAGTTTGAGCCGTACCAACCCGACGTATAGCTGATTGCCTCTGCGCCTAGATAGTCGAGCCCTTGTTGTAGCGAAGCTGACGGTAGGTCGTGTCGTACTCTGCTACGTAAAACGTGTCTCCAGAGAAGGCTTTGTACCGGTCCTTAACCGTCGAAGCCATGTACGCGGGTTCGACATCGCCTTTCTCCCCGTTGAGCGCATAGACGGGTGCCGCGATTCCGCATAAAGCCGTTGCCACGAGGATGGCGTAGACAGCCATGCGCGACGCATTGGACTTCAGCTGTTCAAATAGTTTCATGTCATTCACCTCGCTCGTATGTATCGAGGTATTCCTGCTTGAGCGTCTGCGAGGACGACTTGATCTTTTCCACGAGCGTGCCGGCCTCGATGAAGTAGAACGAGTCGGTGAGGTCTGCCAGGTCGTCGAGCAGATGGCTCGAAATGAGCACGCTTCGTCCCCGCGCCACCTCGCTGCGCATCGCGTCGCAGGAGGTTTTCCGCTTTCCCGGATCGAGGCCGTTCAGCGGTTCATCGAGGATGAGGTACGGGCAATCGGTCGCTATCGCCATGGCAAGCTTTACCTGCTGCTTCATTCCTGTCGAGAGTTTACGGGTCGGCTTGTCGAGATATGGGGAGATTCCGAGGGAGTCGCAGAGCGAGTCGATGTCGGCGGCCGATTTCCACGCCTCCCTAACGAAAGCAAGGTGCTCGATGGCCGATAGCGTGGGATAGAGATCCGCGCCGCCTGAAGAGCTCAGGTAGACGAGTTCTGCAAATTCGGCTGATTGACGTTGGCTGATTCCGTCTGCCGCCAGGCTTCCCGAGCGGATGCGGGTGGGAAATTGGCCCGACAGCGCTTCAAGAAGGGTGGTTTTCCCCGAGCCGTTGGGAGCAATGAGGCCCGCCGCCGTTCCCGGGCTCAGGAAAAGCGACCCGATTGAAAGTATCGTCGTGCCTCCGTATCCCACGCTCGCGTCCAGAAGCTCGAGCCCATGGTGCTTTTTCGCGGGTCCAGGCTGTTTGGGCGAACGTGTCGCAACGGCGCCGACCGCAAAAAAGACCGCGACGTATGCCGGGGCCACGGCAAGCATCGATGCACCGCTTGAACCGGAGCCAATGAATTCCGTCGGGAAGCATCCTACGTAACCCGTTGCCTCGATAGGCGAGAATACGGCCAGCGGCAGGAGATTGAGCGCGGCGTTATGCCCTAGTGCCGAATCGGACAGTAACGGGAATGCCGGGGCCGCGACAAGCAGCGCGGAGGCAAGGGGGCCCGCGAGGACGCGCCTCGTTGCGGTCGATAGGACGACGGAACAAACGGATATCAAGGTTCCGCCCGCAAGAAGCGCGAGAAGCAGGGTCGTGAAGACGTCTCCCGCGGTCGTGGTGGCAAGCGCGCCGTCATGGAAGAAGGCGATCGGGTACCCGATCTGCCCGAAGCCGTTTAGGGCCAAGGCGTAAATGCCCCCGGGTGCGAGGCCGGCGAGGAGCATCGCGGTCCCCGCGGCGATTATCGAAAACACGATCTGGATAAGGCGCCGGAATTTGGGCACGGGCGCCTTTGCCGCCAGGGTCCCGGGCCTTGTGGCGCCGAGCACGAGTATCGACGAGAGAAGGAAGGGGATGAAGGGAAGGAAAGACGGCGCCGTGGCAATGGCGTAAGGCAGGAAGGAGAGGAATGGCAGGTCGTTTGCGGAGGCCGGGATATCCGTGATGCCGGAGCTGCTCAGGGCACGGCAATATGCGAGCGCTGCGTCATTGGTCTCTCGGTCTCCCACGATGGACCCGGATTGGAAGCCTTCGCCCATGAGCGCGTAGTAGCTCTCGGCAGAGTCGAGAAAGGCGGCGTCGGTTTGAGCGGCGAGGGCGGCGTTCGCGTATCTTGCAAGCTCCGCGTCATTTTGCTGCTCTGGCGATAGGTCTGTGCCGTTGGCCTGGGGCGCGCGCGTATTGAATGCGTCGACAAAGCTCTGCATGCCCTGTTTCATAAAGAAGGGCCCGTAGATGGGTGAATTGAACGCAATGGGGACGGAGAAGGCTGCAGCGAGAACGAGCGTACAAATCCATACGGCCCTGTCTCTTAGGATTAGTTTGAGAAGAAGTCGACAGTACATTTAGAAGCACCTACGTTCCTCAAAGCATCGTTAGATTAAAAGTAACAGACCGGATGAAGATACGTGCGACGGGGGCGAGGCGAATGGCTGAGCGGTATCGATATGCGGGTTCAACGGCATCATATTGACCACATAGATTATCAAAACCGTCGTAAAACCCCTGGTTTCAACTACGGGGAGTGTCAACGGTATTCACTTTTTCAGCAATGCCGTATTTACGTAATGTCGTTATTACATAGTTCTGTTATTTCGTTTTGCCGTGTGCCGGGTTTTAGGGCAGAGCCCTAAATCGTACGCCGCCGGGCAAAACGCAGTTTTGTACGGCGGCGTACGACTCTTGCGGAACCGAACTATGACACAACGCAACTGTGTCATAACGTAACTACGTAGTAGCGTAGCTGTGCGATAACGCGATTACGGCAAATCGAAATAACAGAACAACGTGACTGTGGAATAGCAGAACAATTGAACATTGAACTAATCGCGCCTGAAAATTTTCCGCAAGTGTCGTGCGCCGCCGTACAAAGCCCGGCGGCGCACTAGGGCTCTGCCCTAAAAACCCGGCGCCCTTGGCGGCGTTAAAAAGTGACGCAATAACGTTGTTACGTTATTGCGTTATTACACAGTTCGGCAGTCACACTTTTACATTGTTGCGGCATGACACAGTTACGCAATGTCTCCGGTGCGTCTCGGTAAAAGGTTCGCTACCGGACAGCCACCGGACACCGAGGCGATCTAAGCGCGGCGATGGTTTGCCGTGAAATGTGCTGTGAGATGAAAAATCTCGCAAGAGACGCAAACTTGTACCTCCATCGTAAATGTAGCCACAAGTTCGCAGCCGTTGGCTCTTGCCAGGGCTCCGCCCTTGGACCTGGGTTGGTAAGTCGACTGCGACTGCATCGGTTGATTGATGGCAGCTGGAATCGACGCCGTAGTTTTTAAATCTGTTATGAAGCGTGAAACTCAAAAACTCATCGTATTAATTTTCATTTGATTCGAAACGCCCGCGCAAAAGTCGAAACGGCTCGCGCGGGCGTTTCGGTTTTTCGTTTCGCATCTCAACTCGCGTCAAAACAAAACGCGAGTTTTGAAAATCGATAGCGACCGAAGGTCGCGATCATAGGCGGCTTGACCGCCGCATGAAAACCGACTCGCTAATCCGAATCGCAATGCGAGC
>NZ_JAQLEM010000038.1 GCF_028209885.1 Collinsella aerofaciens
CAAGCATGAACTATGGCCATTTACGATCTTGCTTTTCCCTCACACGGGAAAAGAAGACAGGCAAAGCCGAGTTCCGCTTTGTGCGCGAAGCGGTTTCGCCTTCGAGAAAAATTCAGCGGACTTTTCCAAATCTTGTTTCGGAGGCCACTCCGAAGCTGAAGGGATAAAAATGAGACGAAGCGAGAAAGTCGAAGCGACGTTGACCGCTGAAGAAAAGGAAATTCTTCAGCGCCTCTGTGGCGAAGCCGGTTGCACGGAAGCTGAACTAATCCGCTCCGTTTTGATTAGCCGTTCGATTTCTCTCGACGGTCTTGAGACTGGAAAGAAAATCGAGCACGAGAAAAATAAAGCGCTGCACAACTGCAAGCGCAAACACGCTTCAAAAAAATCTGGCGAGTGCGGTGAAGCCATCGCCGAGAACGCCGAGAAACGTGACGTTTCGTTTCATGTGATGCTGACCGCTCCAGAAAAAAAGGCGATCGAACAGCGGGCGGCAGTGCTTGGCATCTCTGTAAGCGAGTTGGTTCGCCGCGGTGCGATCTACGGAAAGATTGAATCATTCAACTTCGATATTGCTGAAGTTGAAAAACTCCATCATGAGTTATTGAAGGAAGGAGCGAACCTCAATCAGCTGATGTGCTTTGTGAACGCCCAGGGGCTTCCCGCGTACAACGAGAAAGCTGTTTTCCGCACACTCGAAAAGGTTTACCAAAACGCTCGAAAGGTCGACCGGTTTATCGAGGAGCTTGAAAAGCGTTATCACGTCGATTATGTTCCACATGATTATCTGGCAGATGAACCTGACAACAGAAATCTTTAAGTCGGAGCGCAATTGGATCAGATTCAGAAGTGAGTGCAATTACTCGTTTAGCTATTTCTGATATTTCATAAAACGGCTTTCGGAAAATGGAAGGAATGATTTTATATATCTGAGGACGTTCAGCTATAACTACTCCGCAAAATCGAAAAGGGTCGAACCGAAGTGTCTGGCCGGACGCCAATTGTCCGGGAACTGCTTGGTTCGACCCTCTTTTACTTTATTCGATGGCCATGAGGAAGGCTAGTACTCCTTGACTGGGTGCTCGTTGCCGAAACTACCGTCGATGTCGAAGGGGCACAGTGAAACGTCCCTAGAATCAGCTGTTACGATAAAAACAGGGGGTGACTCCGCGGACACGGCCTAGCGCGCTGCCATCCAGTGCCGATTCTGCCATACTCGCAATTCGGCGAGGATGAGGAGTATGAATTGATCGGGGCTTATAGGACAAAATGTGTGTCCTATAAGCCCCAAGGATGACGATTCCAATACGGATGACGACACCAAAACCGGCATCGACGGTTCCATGGACGATTCGGATTCCAAATAGGCCCTGTTAGTTGATCTACTTCTTTGCCGGTGTCGTATACGAAACCGCTATACCCGCGGCAATTGCCATGAGACAGCTCGCGATGAATCCGAACTCATACTTCAAAACGTTTGTTGCGGTCAGGGCGATAATCAACACGGTCGCAATTTGCAGAATTATCATTATTGCGAAGAGATTGATTCCTTGTTTGGCCGAAGTCGCTGAGTGAGTCTGGCTTCGTTGATTCAGGTTGTAGCTGACAACAAAAGCGACCAGTTCGCTTGATACGGGGCCGACTACATAGAAAAAGATTGCGTCAATGAAGCCTATAGTGTTGTAAGTTGTTTCGCCGGAAAAAACAGCGTATAAAGCATATCCAAATCTTGGCTGATTCATGTATGAGTACGAAAAGACGAAGAGCGTCAATATTGCTACTACCAGAAGTGCATTCAGGACAAATCGTTTGCTTTTCATCGATCGCTCCTTCCGGGTGACTCTTATTTGTAATTCTACAGCATCCATTTGTCTTTCAAAGAATTTGACTGTCCTAAATAACATGCACTTTCGCTGGAGGGTCGCTGTTTGGCGGCCCTCTTTTTTGCACAGGCGCGGTGGGATGGTAATAATCGGGCGGGAGTCAGCCGCTCTGATAGAATCGTCCTTGCTGTCGGCAGCCCTCGTGCCGGGCAGAGCCCTCCATCCGATGGGAGGTGATGCCCATGACCGATTTCACTGAGCTCGTGAAGCTCCTGACCGCTACGGTCTCGCTCCTCACGGCCCTTGTCGTCCTTTCCAAGGCACTCAAGCAGGGCTCGAAGCCCAAAAAGAAAGGCCACCGTCGCTAAGACGATGACCTAACTTTCTAACGCAACGGCTCTGCCCAGCTCACTACAACTTGGGCTGCCGTCGGCACCATTCTACCCGCTTGACATTGCTGTTGTCGATGCGCCGTATCAAGAATCCACGGCAGCGCTCGTGGTTGCAAAACGGCCCAACAAATAGCGGCTATTAGTCAGTTCGGCTGTCTAAAAGGCCTAATAGTTGCCAATAGTGGCCAGTTGGCAACGGATTTGGGCTATTAGTTCTAACAGTGCCTATACTATGACCCCACAAACGGGACACGGTTTTCTGCCCGCACGAGGTTTTAAAGTTTTAGCTGGAACAATCCGGCAGATTGGAGCACAGAACATGAGGTTCGAACGCCTCATGTCGCTCAAAATACGTCTCCTCAATTGCGCAAAGGAGAACGGTATTTAGCGACAAGGAGACAATGGAATGATCTGGTTCACCAGCGACACGCACTTCGGGCACGAGAACGTCCTGAAGTTCACGGACCGGCCGTGGGAGACGATTTGGCAGATGAACGATGCCATCGTCGACAACATCAACGGCAGGGTCGCCGTGGATGACGAGCTCTACATCCTGGGGGATTTCTCATTCAAGATGACCGCCCAGGACGCATACGGGCTGCGTAAGCGGATCGCCTGCAGGCGCATCCACCTCGTTCCGGGAAACCATGACAAGGACTGGACCCAGCCGGCGGTCGCGGGCGCGTTCACCGTGGAACCGCCGATCTGCGTGCTCAAGATCGACGGGCAGAAGATCGTCCTGTGCCATTACCCCATGGCCGACTGGCAGGGCATGAGCCATGGATCGTGGCACCTCCACGGGCACATCCACAGCAGCGGCGGCGCGTACAACGAGTTCAACCGCAAGCAGGGGCTCCTGCGCTACGACGTGGGCTGCGACGCCAACGGGCACTCCCCGGTGAGCCTCGACGGGCTGAGGGAGTGGTTCGCCGGAGTCGGCGAGCCGTGCGGCCGGGTGAAATGGCCCTGGTGGGTCAACGAGACCGGCGACAGGCAGGTCGAGCGCGAGCTGGCGGCGTACAAGAGGGAAGAGGTGGTCCGATGACGGTCTATGTGACGGGCGACATCCACAGTGGGCTCGACATGCAAAAGCTCCGCGACTGGGAGCTTGGCGACAGTCTTACCAGCGACGACTATCTCATCGCCGCCGGCGACTTTGGCTTTCCGTGGGATTTCTCTGCCGAGGAATGCGCCGACATCGCCTGGCTGGAGTCGCGCCCCTACACGGTACTGTTCGTCGACGGCAACCACGAGCGCTTCGACCACTGGGCGGAGCGCCCCATGGAGCCGTGGCACGGCGGGCTGACGCAGCGCCTGTCGGGCACCTCGCCCATTCGGCGCCTGACGCGCGGCGAGGTCTTCGAGCTCGACGGGAAGACGGTCTTCACCATGGGCGGGGCGACGAGCGTCGACAGGGCGTACCGCATCCCGTACAGCTCGTGGTGGCCGCAGGAGCTGCCGGACGAGCGCGATTTCGATGCCGCACGGGCAAGGCTCGACGAGGTCGCCTGGAAGGTAGACTGCGTCATCACCCATACCTGCTCGACGCGCATGCTCTCGCCGACGCTCTACCCGGACCCAGGCTGGGAACGCCCTGATGTGGACCGGCTGACCGGATTCCTCGACGAGCTCGAGGACCGCCTGGACTATAAACATTGGTATTACGGCCATTTTCACCGAGACGGCAACCCGGACGAGCGTCATACCGTGCTGTACGACCGGATCGTGAGGCTCGGGGACAAACTCCTGCCGTGGGGTGCGTACTGATGGCTATCTATGTGACGGGCGACGTGCACGGCAGGGCCGAGTACGGGTCCAGCCGGTTTGCCTTCAAGAATTGGCCGCTGGGCCGGACCCTGACGCGCGATGACGTGGTGATCGTGGCCGGCGACTTCGGCTTTGTCTGGGATGGATCCAACGCCGAGAAATACTGGCTTGACTGGTTCGAGTCGAAGCCGTGGACCACGTGTTTCGTAGACGGCAACCATGAGAACCACCATGCCCTGGCTGGGCTGCCGGTGCTGGAGTGGAACGGCGGGCTCGTCCATGAGGTGCGACCGCACGTGCTGCACCTCATGCGCGGAGAGGTGTTCGACATCGCGGGAACCACGGTCCTTGCCATGGGCGGTGCCGCGAGCAACGACAGGCAGTATCGCAAGGAGGGGAGGAGCTGGTGGCCCGAGGAGATGCCGAGCGAGGAAGAGATGTGGCAATGCCGCACCTCGCTCGACCGCGTGGGCTGGAAGGTCGACTACGTGGTGACTCACGAGGCTCCTGCCGACCTGGCAGAGAAGCTGTGCCGGGAGCGCGAACGCGAGTATCTGGACGACCAGCTGCAACGATTCCTTGCCGAGCTCGACGGGCAGCTCGGCTACCGCGCCTGGTTCTTCGGCCACTACCACGGCGACGAATGGCGCGACGACAGGCACCGCCTTATCTACCGAGACATCGTGCCGATCGAAAATGCTGCGCCCGGCTCTAGAAACCATCTAGAAATGCTCTAGAAGGTTTCTAGAAATTAGACGCTTTGCGGCCTACTCCAATTCAAAGGTCTGGTCGAGGGAGTTTGACCCGGCGCCCATCCCGTCGACTTTCACTTCGATGGGAGACATGTCGTTGAGGTCAAAAATCGACACACCGTCGCATTCGCCTCCCGGCGCAAGCCCTTGCGAAGAGAAGCGGTCTTCCTGCAAATCGGCGGCAAACCCGCGAGATAGCATCTGCTTATTTTGATAAGCCGTGATGTAGCTACCAACAGCGCATGAATCTGCCGATCGGTTGTTAATGGCGTGCCAGCGAACAACGGCGACCTTCCCGCCATCGCCAGCCAAGGAATCATGCACCTCGACGCCGGTGACTGAATACTCCATCTTGCCGTAAACCCCGTCTTCCTGCGCGTTATCAGAATCAGCGACCTGAACTGCCGTCTGACGATCGTCTGCCTGGCTGCACCCAGAGGTCATAACTAGGGCGGCTGCCAGAACACCAGCAGCCCCAAAGTTCCGAGCTAGGTTGATTGCCTTTTTAACAGAGAGATGCTCCATCGACTACTCCAAACTTAATTGTTTTTGAATGCCATCAGCCAAACAGCCAAGCCCCAATGAGCATGACCACTGAAACTGCTGCAAGCGAAGCTCAGACGGCATTTTGACGGGTGATGACACCGCTGATGGTGAGCGCATTTGCGCCGGCACCATCAATGACAGCCCAGACGAGTGCCGTGACCAAAAAGACGACTAGCCCTGCCGTTATCAACTCACGGCGAGACGGCCTTAGCTTGTCGGACATATCTACTCGCCCCTCGTCTGGGTCATGACCTCGACCTTGGCCTCGGCCACGGCCGCCCGCTGCTCGGAGGCGGCGAGGCGGTCCTTGAGGGCGGCGACCTCGGCCATCAGGTCACGCTGGGCGAGGAGGGAGACGTTGAGATCGGCCTGAGCCTTGGCCGCGGCGTCGACCGCGCCCCTCATGCTTTCAATTCGATCGTCTTTTGCGGCTGATTCTGCCAAGAGCTGATTGTTCTCGGAATCGAGCTTCTTGAGCCGCGAGAGGTAATCGGCGACGGTGGCGTGGAGCTCATCGTTCTCAATCTCCAAGCTCGCAGTATCCAGCTCGAATTTCTCTTTGATGGCGGCGACCTGCTCGACGCAATTAGATTTGATGCTCTGAATCTGTTCCGTTGCACTTTTCTTGGCGGCGTCGGCGTCCTCGCGGGCAGCACGAGCCTCCATCGCGGCGGCTTCGGCAGCGCCCACGATGATGCGCTTGACCCGCTCGACCGCCTCATCGAGGACGGCCGATGCGTCGAGCGCAGCCTTCACGCCGGGAGTGGCGTTAGGGTGGTAGCCGTCGACCAAGCGGGCGACGGTATCGGCCTGCGAGAGGCCAAGGCTCGTGCTGATGTCCTTTATGGCGTCACGGGTCTCCGATGAGACATTCAGACTGGTCATTTTCTTTTCGGACTGGACTTGGTTTTCGGCCATGATGCGGCACTCCAATCAACAACGGGCATGGCTCCGCCACGCCGTACGGCTGGGAACAAATACGCGGCCGCTGTTGAGTTGTGTTCGTCCTGCGATCGGTGAGTTCTAAAAGGCGTCTCAAGTCATGCGTTCACGCAGGTTTTCGGTTAGAGAAATACCGCACCCTTATATAGTAACGCCGCCGCACTCAGGCCTATCAGGCAAATCGCGAAACGACAGACGGACTTATTTCCTGACGCCCACCAATCCGCGTTCACGAAGGATGCGGTACAGCGTTGATTTGGAGACGCCAGTCGCAGCGCAAATATCGGGAATAGGAGTCTCTCCTCCAAGATAGAGCCTTACTGCGGCATCGGCTTTGACGCCGGCAGTGCGAGGCCTGCCACCCACGTTGCCGCCGTGGCTCCGTTTGACGGCGATACCCTCGGCCTGGCGTTGCCTGATCAGATCTCGCTCAAGTTCCGCGGTGCAAGCATGGGTGCCAAGCACGAAGCGCCCGAATGCGGTATCTAGATCCACGGGCTGTTTCAGGGACGTGAGCTTCACGCCGAGGTTTCGAAACATAAGGTCATAGTTGAGCAGCTGCCTGGTCGATCTGGTCAAGCGCTCCCAGGATTCGACCACCACCTCGTCGCCCGCCCGCATCTTCTTGAACAGGCGCTTCTGCTGCGTCCGGTCGCCGTCCTGGGCACCCGTGACCTTGTCCTTGTAGATATGGCCATAGGCCACGCCAGCGTTCACCAGAGCCTCGATCTGGCGGTCCAACCTCTGGTCTTTCGTGCTCACGCGAGCATATCCGTAACGTGTCATTTCAGCCTCCTGCCTCGTATTTGATTTTCCCATAGGAATTGACGCGGAGGTTTTGACACTGGGTTTTGGCACTCGACGTTCACGGCATCGAGGGTTCGATTTTCGAGTGCCAAGAGGCATACGTTTTGGGACGAACGGTTGGCGAATAGGCCATATAAGTTGATGCGTCGAATATTCTACTACCAAATAGTAGTAGAATATTATCGTACGATTGGAGGCAAATGGTTCAGATACACCGAAGGGTTCACGAGCGACATCCCGAGCTGGATGTCGGAGATGTCGAGGCGGCATGGGAGAACTACCGCTTCGCGGCCGTTCGCGTACCCGGGGAACAGGAGATGCGGACGGGCTACGACCCACGTGGCCGGTATATCGAGATGGTCGGAGTCCTCCTGGCTGACGGCGTATGGCTTATCTATCACGCCATGACGCCGCCGAGCAAGAAGACACTGAAGGAGATCGAGAGCGCGAGAAGGAGAGGTTACTGATGGAGTTCAGGCTTGCAAACGGAACCGTGATCACGGACGAGGACATCGAGCGCGAGTGCGCGGAATATGAATCCGGCTCTTGGACGGGGGCCCTGGCAAACCTCCGCGTCGGCCGCCCAAGGCTCTCCGAGGGAGAGGCCAACGCCAATCTGTCTTTCAAGTGCCCGAAAACGGGCGCCGATCTCATCGAGAGGGCGGCCACCGCGTGCGGGATGCGGAAGTCGGAGTTCCTGCGCTCGGCTGCGCTCGAGAAGGCTGAGAGAATCCTCAGGTCGGCATAGCCTCACGGCATGCCTTTTCGTGGGCGCGAAATGGGCTACATCGCGCTTATGTTAGCTATATAACTAACATAAGCGCGATTAAACAGGACGCCGGGGCAAGACGTCTGCTTTATTCAATGGTGGGCCCCTTTCGCGATTCCCTTGCCGACGGACCTGCCGCAAACGGGTATAATAGTGTTAGCGAAATCACTAACATAATTAGGAGGCGATTGCCATGGGCAGGTGCGAGCCGAGGGCAAATGAGAACGACCCGGGGCTGATCACGCTGCCGGAGGGCATCGACGAGCTGAGCGACGCCGTCGAGCAGGAGTTCGACGTAACCACCAAGCAGGTGTGCCGGGCCCTGCAATGCACGAGGCCGTTCGTGCTGGCCCATTGCCGACACATCAGGCACATCTTCGTCTCAGGCGACTGGTCCGACAAGGTCGGACTCGGACCGGGCGGAGGCTTCATCTGGTCCCGCAACGAACTCCGAGACATGGCGGTGAGCGGCACAGTCGAGCGACGCACCCGCGTCGTCGGCGCCGCTGACATACTGGCCGGCAACCGGGAGGCGCTTGACTGGCTCGACGCGGCGAAGGCCGAGGCGGGGAAGATAGCGATGGACCCGAGCAGGCCGCGCGCGGATGAAGTCCATTTCCGCGAGATGTCCCGCGAGGTCTTCGAGATGGTCTACCTGCCGGACGAATGGAAGCCGGCCTATAACGCGGCGAGGCGCAAGAGGTCAGAACTGCATTGGGTCGACCTCGGCGAGCACCCGCGGTCATTCGACGAGCTGGGGACCGTTTGGAGGACGACCGCGGACCGCAAAGGCTACGGGGACACGGACGAGGAATGGTCGAGGGCGTATCGGCGCAACGGAGCGGTGCGGCTCACCATCACCCTGCCCGACGGCGCGACCAAGGTCATGCATGCGCCCGACCCGACGCCTCGGGCGCGGTTCGACGACTTCCTGGCGACAATTTTGCCTGTCGAGCTGCTGCCGCAGGACTACATCAGGGATGTCGTTCTCGGGAGTGACCATATGGAGCCGCAGGAACTCAAGCTGTACGGCTAATTCGCCTCATAGAGACGGGCCGTCGCCCCAAAACCAAACAGAATCTCGAATAAGCATATGAATCGACCGCCCGGGAGTACGTGCCCGGGCGGTCGATTCTATCGACCATGGGCGCGATTCCGTGAGGTCGTTTTTCTGGCACCCGCCGTTTACGCCGATTCCAAAGCGCCTATCGACCGCTCATCGAGCTTTGCGAGTGCGATCCCGTGCACATTGTCGGACATTTGAATTGTCCGACAATGTCTGACAGCACTGTCAGACAGTCGCGCACGATCAAGCGAGCTTCGCGAGCGAGTTCAGGCCGCATGCGGCCCCAGCTGCGGCTTTGCCGCAGGTTCAATGTCTGACATTCCCAATGTCTGACGTTGAACGAAGCTGGCGTGCAAACTGACTCTTAAGGGTCAGTTTGCACCATCCCAATGTCGCGATTTTGGATGGTGACGCCACGGCGGTCGCATCTTCGAGGGGAAGACCCGGTGCTGGGTCGATAAATCCGCCATGTCCGTTATCGTAATAATCTCTCGCAGACACCATCGCACACGCCGCCGCACCCGTATCTTTTATCGTAATAATTTGAAATTTGGCGCTATTTCGTTCCTGTCCGTTATTGTAATAATGAGGCGCGCGAGCGTCCTTCCCCGGTCCAAGGGCGGAGCCCTGGCAAGCGCCGAACCGCCCGGGTCGGCGGCAGATTTGTACCCACATTTACGATGGGGGTACAAGTATGCGTCTCTTGCGGGATTTCTCGTTTATCGGCAGAAAATCGAGGTCAGAAGATGGATGAGTTCTTGAGCATTGAAGATCTGCGGTGGGAGTTCGGCGCGTCGCGAGCATGGACGTACAAGTATCTGGCACCGCATATCAAGTCAATTACCGTGAAATGCTCGACCGACGACGGCGAGCGCCTGTGCAAGCGTTATAGCCTCGATGATGCACGGCGCGTGGTCGCTGAAAAGGCTCGAGCCGAGGTCTATTCCGTGCCCGTTAAAGCGGACCCCGGGAAAAGCAGCTATGCTCCGTACCGCCGCCCGCGGCGCGTGCGAATCAAGACGAGCGCGTACATCGCCGAATATATCGTCGGCTTCGGCCATCTCTGGCAGATCGACGAGATTGCAGAGGAATACTGCGGTAAGCGCTCAAGAGAGGCGGCATATCAATTCATCTACCGTAACGCCTGGATCGCAATCGTGTTCGGCAACAAAACTTTCTATATCCCGAGGCGCACCACACCGCAATTCGTGGTGGCAGCAGTCGAGGTGTTCGGAGACGCCGCCCACACCGTCGAATACGCACGCGGTGGGCATAAAAGTGACGCCACGGAATAGCGGCACTATGTAACAAATGAATAAGTTAACGGCGTAAAAAGTGAAAAACCGAACTACGTAATATCGACAATGCGACATAACGCAATAACGACAAAGCGGAATAGCCGCACTATGTAACCACGTAATAACAGAACTATTGAACATCGGACTATTCGGTCCTGAAATCTGTCCGCAAGAGCCGTACGCTGCCGTACAAAATGCCCGGCAGCGTACCGCCGCAAGCGGCGCACGCTAGGGCTCTGCCCTAGCACCCGGCACTCGCGGCGTTAGCTCATTGTTCTGCAATTCAACGGTTACGTTTTTCAGTTTTGTCGTTATCACGTAGTTCGGTAATTACACAGTTGCGTAGTGTCGTAATTGCTTTGTTCGGTTGTGTCGCAGTTCAGATATGAACAACCGCCGCAGGCGCCGGGTACTAGGGCAGAGCCTTGGCAGTACGCGGACGGCCGAAACGCAGTTTTATACGGCAGCGTATGACACTTGCGGGCGAGCTCCGGCTATGCCATTGCTGAATTACGACAAAACGCAACAACAGAGCCGTGTAACCGCGGCATAACTGATTTACAGACGATACGAAGAACGTAATGAATGAACTAGTGAACTGCGACACAGCCGAAAAAGCGAACAGCTATAAACCCAAAAAACGCATTGAAGCAGGAGAGATGTTTTAAATCTCAGCCCACAAATCGAGAACAGTGGCGTCCCGACGAACCGTGGCAAAATAGTCGCAGTAGTCATAGGCATCATCGGGACTGCGCATCACGGCAACAAGATCTCCGTTGTGCGCATCAACAACTGCATGTCGAAATCCCATCGTCTGACGCATCATCCGGTTGCGCTGCCGCTCGATCTCGATCGCATCCAGCAGGAGGTGGCCATCATCGTTGGTCATTTGAAACTCCGATCTAGGCGATTGCCTTTTCCTTGGCGAAGGAAATGAACCTCTTCAGCGACCAGATGCCGTCTCCGAATTGAGGCAGGCTACCTTTTGAGACTGTTTAATCTGAACAATAAGATGTGTACCAGTAAAACCTGGTTTCGGCATTGATTGGAGTAGTCATGGCGATATGCGAAATTGCGGTCGTATTCGATGAGAGCGAAATGGCTTTGATCCAGGCTCATACGGGCACCTCAAATATGTCCTTTTCCGAGTTCGTGAGAAGGGCTGCGCTTGAGAAAGTCGAGGACATGGTGGACATCGAGGCATTCAACGAAGCGCTGATGGAAGATGACGGTACCCGCTACTCAATGGCCGACGCCATGCGTATGGCCATGAAGGGTGAGTAGCCGTTTGCGGCGCCAAGCTGACCGCCGCAGTAGGGGCAATAAACGGCCTTCATGGGCACCTCTTCCGAAAGGGTGTTTAACGGTTCCGGAAAAGGTTATCCACCTGCGGGAACGATAGGCAACCGGACACACATTCTGTCCGAGCGGTTAAAAGCGGGCACGGAATTTAAACGGCTGAAAAAGGGGCATCGACCTACGCCGATGCCCCTAAAGTAGACACACATTTTGTCCTATAAGCCTCATTTATTTGCGAAGAACATCGGCTAGCCGCAGGATTGAAATCATCGACCGATAAGTGAGTTCCACCTTTTCGCCCGCAAGCAGTCGTTTCGAGCCAATCTCATCTAGCCCCACAAGCCGAGAAAACAGCGGGCCGCTCATCGTGCCCTCGTCAATTGACTCCCTTATGGTTTTCAAAACGTCCGTATCATGAAGCGATGCCGAGCTGTAGGGGGCAACACGAGCGGAACTCTCAATTAACGACGAGACAAAAGGATGGAGATGCTTTGGACATAGTCCATCAAACACCACATCCCCATTGTCATCCGAGCCGACCAGGCGCCAAGTATAATGATCGACCCAGTCATCTCCGTCATATATGGCGTCCATGAGCAACTTCCCGTCTAGAGAGAGAAACCTATTTGGACATCGGGGCGCAAGACCGCAATCCATATCGGGCCTGCAGCAGCTCCAACCCAACGCACCACATAGGTTCCCTTTCGTACATGTGTATCAATCTGCCCCGAAATGCCGGTGAATGCAATTCCAGACCCGTTTGTCGGATAGCAATCGACGTATTTTTGTTTTCCGCTCACAACCTTGTATAGATATATCGTTCCAGCAAAAGAGAAGGGATCGTTCGCAATTTTGTCCGGAAGAACTTGCCACCTCAAAATCCCGCTACCAATATGGTCAAGCTTGACCGTTCCGCCGTCCCCCTCAAAAGTGGCAAGGGGATTTACCCCAGACTGAGAGTCGGCATCGCCCTCCTTAGCAGTTATCAGCAGGCTGCCCGTATAAGACTGCTGAGGCTCACCTTCAGGACAGGCAGCCTCGGCCCAAGAAGGGCCACTCAGGCAGAACAGTCCGAGCAGCATCATTACCAACAAAAGAAAACCCTTAGTTCTTTTCATCTATATCCCCAACGTCTCTCGACATTTGTATATCGTGACTATTTTAGATCTATATGGCCAATTCGAGCCCTCACCATGGCAATTGCTGCTGGGTTTCTTTTCATTAAAATTTCACTTTGGTAAATCCCCGCCCCTAAGCATTAAACCCGAAGTCCGCCGAGTGGGCGAAAGTAAAAGAGGGTCGAACCAGAAGCAGTTCCCGGACAATTGGCGTCCGGCCAGACACTTCGGTTCGACCCTTTCTTTCAGGATTCTGTAACAGCTGATTGAATTGCAGCGCGCTAGGGCAGGACAGTTCAAAACTAGCGAGGCGTGTCGCCGCGAGTATAATCGCCGCGATCGACGACGCGGTCGTCCAGCTGCCTCGACACGGCGCCACCGCTGTGCGTCTGGCCCACGGCGCGACAGAAGGAGACACTGTTGGGGCCGATGGGCTAAGACCGTTGCTGACCATGTGCCATTAGCGGCCATTGGCACATGTCGAGCCAGACTGATTCCGTGGGTATAGGGTGGCATTTCACTGAGGTCGGAAACTCCCGCAACCATTGATTATTTTCGATATGTCCGAAATTAATATTACATACATGGGTAACAAGCATATATGGGAGCGCTCAAGTAACCGAAGTAACCGAGCCGGGGCAAAAAGTGGCAAGAAGGACCCCGGTGAGAAGTTTGGAGGCGAAGATGAGTACAACGAAAGACCTGTTTATTACTCGCAGGTCAATCCTGACGGCAGCCGCATTGGGCGGACTGTCACTAATCACCCCACATGGTGCATTTGCTGATGGTTACAATTCTGAAACTGTAGAATTCCTAGCATTCCCGGATCTGAGTGAATCTGATGTCGAGGCGATTGTGCGTCAACGTGCAGAGCAAGAAGCGGCCCTTATCATAGAAGAGGCGATGTCATCTGATGATGTTGAGCTCTATGCGACACGCGGTCGCCCAAGCTACAGCACCGTATACGGGAGCGTGCAAACGAAAGCCAGCGGATGGCACGACGTTGCTGGGCAGCCCCCGGGGGGCATTCACATCGACGGGAGCGGTTCTGTAAACGTCCAGCGGTATGGCGGCGGTTCGGTGAGTGTATCGGTGCCGCTCCCGAATGGTGTCGGAAGCATAGGCGTATCGATACCGCTGGCAAAGCGCGAGGCGATGGCGACTGGGTTTTCCATTGATATCGGCGGCGCTGGCTTTTGGAAAGTAACGGCGAACGTTGAACACAAGGTCCAACCGTTTGTTGTTTATGAGACCGTCAATGGCGTCAAGAAGGTGTACAAAAAAGCAGCGACGAATGACTTCTTCCGTCTTGCCTTAGGCAAGCGAAAAGTAGGATGACATGATAGGCAAGAGCTATGCAAAGATAGCGATTGTTGGCCTTGTAATCGGTCTTGCAATGGCACTATGCGCATCATTCGCGAAGTATAGGGCCGAGCAATCGTTTATTGATGGCGCTGAAAACGGTTTTGGCATAGACGGGATGTATGTCAACGACGGCGCGACCAGGACGTCTATGGCGATTCTTGCAGGCGAAGACATGGAATGGCAAATCTGCAATGACGATGGCTCTTGTCTGAGTGGTCGTTTGGCCGCAACGAGCGATCCGAATTCGTTCGATCTTCTCGACAATGATGGAGCGGATTGCGGTTCTGTTCACCTTTCATATGCATCGCGAGATGGGATGGACGGCATCCTCTACGTCTCCCACGAAACTGACGATTTCAAGATGCGCAGAACTAACCGAGCGCCGGCTTTTATCGAGGAGTGAGAGTTCCCGTCGACCTGCCGATCAGGCCGCCGGGGTATCGAACCCCGCATTCATCCGTACACACACGGATGAATGCGGGAAGTGTCCGGATGAAGTTGATAATCAAGGAAACAAAGCCGTCCTGCCTGGGACGGCTTTGTTCTTTAAAGGCCGGGTTTTACCCTAGCCCAAAATGGCCAGAATGGTCACCAGAAGAAGAGCGACGATCATAAGACGGAGCTCGGACATAGCGACCACCTCCCCGAAAACTCGGGCAGGGCCAAGCTAGCGAAGCGGGGTACGAGCTGACTGCTTTCTGTTTAATGACTGTCAATCTCTTCTGCCGTCTCTTTTCGATTTTACTCAATAGTTATAGCTAAACGAGTAATTGCACTCAATTGCAAAACTGGTCCAGCCGCGTTCCGACTTAAAGATTTCTGTTGTCTGGTTCATCTGCCAGATAGTCGTGGGGAACATAGTCGACGTGATAACGCTTTTCAAGTTCATCGATGAACCGATCGACCTTTCGAGCATTTTGATAAACCTTTTCAAGCGTTCGGAAAACAGCTTTCTCGTTATATGCAGGAAGGCCTTGGGTGTTTACGAAGTACATCAGCTGATTTAAATTTGTTCCCTCCTTCAATAACTCGTGATGAAGTTTTTCAACTTCCGCGACATTGAAATTGAATGATTCAATCTTTCCGTAAATCGTGGCGCGGCGAACCAACTCGCTTACAGAGATGCCAAGCACTTCCGCGCGCTGTTCGATCGCCTTTTTTTCTGGAGCGGTAAGCATCACATGAAACGAAACGTCACGTTTCTCGGCGATGGCTTCACCGCGCTCGTCAGTTTTTTCCGGCGCGTGTTTGCGCCCCTGTTTCTGCAGCGTTTTATTTTTTACGCGTTCGGTTTTCTTGCCAGTCTCAAGACCGTCGAGAGAAATCGAACGGCTAATCAAAACGGAGCGGATTAGTTCAGCTTCTGTGCAACCGGCTTCGTCACAGAGGCGCTGAAGAATTTCCTTTTCTTCAGCGGTCAACGTCGCTTCGACTTTCTCGCTTCGTCTCATTTTCATCCCTTCAGTTTCGGAGTGGCCTCCGAAACAAGATTTGGAAAGGTGCGCCGAGTTTTTCTCGGATGCAAAACTGTTTCGCGCGAAACGGAACTCAGCTTTGCCTGTTTTCTTTTCCCGTAGGAGGGAAAAGCAAGATCGTAAATGGCCATAGTTCATGTTTA
>NZ_JAQLEM010000039.1 GCF_028209885.1 Collinsella aerofaciens
GCCGACCGATTGCAGGCGGTCGGCGGGGCCATTGTGGCTCTTGACAGCGGATTGGGTCATATGAGCGAAAACGCCCCTAAGCGAGCAAGGTGACGTGAAAGAGGAGGGAAGCGTACTTCGGTACGCGACCGACGATTGAACGTCAGATTGCCGCTTAGGGGCGTTTGCAGCGTCGAGCCGTTACGCGGTTTGGTAAAACCGCGTAACTTCATCGTAGAAGCACGCTTGCGGGCGGCGGATGCTCGTCTCCTGTCGCCCGCTCACCGAGGCCCGGCAATTGCCTTAATATCTTAAGGACCTCGATTTGTCCAAGACTGAGCGAAGGAGCTCATCATGAGCGACGGAAAGAAAAAGCTTTCCTTCTTGACGGTCATCTCAACCATCATCTGCGTCGTCTTCGTTTGCGAGGCCGCCGCACCTGCTGCTGCCATTGGCAACCAGCAGTTCTTCTGGTGGATCTTCCTGATTCTGACCTTCCTGCTCCCTTATGGCATGGTCGTTGCCGAGCTCGGCACTACCTATGACGGTGAGGGTGGCATTTACGACTGGGTACGCGATGGCCTGGGCGACAAGTGGGGCGCCCGCATTTCGTACTACTACTGGGTTAACTACCCGCTGTGGATTGCCTCGCTGGCCACCATGTTCCCTGACATTTTGGGTATGGTCTTTGGCGTCGAGTTCAATCTGATTGCCAAGATCGGTATCGACCTTGCCTTTGTGTGGATTGTCTATCTTATGGGTCGCTCCAAGGCTGCCGACTCCGAGTGGGTCCTGAACGGCGGCGCCATCATCAAGGTCGCCGTTGCCGTTATCGTCGGCGCTTTGGGCATTTGGTACGCCATGGAGAACGGTTTTGCGAACGATATGTCCGCTGTCACCTTCTTGCCCGAGCTCACCAACACCAACGCGCTCGGCTACCTGTCGATCATCATCTTTAACTTCATGGGCTTCGAGGTCATCTGCACCATGACCGACGATATGGCCGATCCCGCTCGCGATATCCCCAAGGCTATCATCGTCGGCGGCCTGTCCATCGCCGTGATCTACCTGTTCGCTGGCTTTGGCATCGGCGCTGCTGTGTCGGCCGATTCCATCGATCCCGACTACGGCATGATTTACGCTGTCCAGACTATTGTGGGCGATTCCATGATCTTTAAGGTCATCTGCATCGCCTTCCTGATCACGCTGTTCGCCAACATGGCTGCCTGGTCCTTCGGCGTCAACTCCGTTGCTCGCTATGCTGCCGAGCATGGCAACATGCCCAAGGTCTTCGCCTCGATGATCTCGGATGACGACATGCCCAACGGCGCCAACCTGGTCAACGCCATCGTCGCCTCCCTGGTGCTGTGCCTGCAGCTCGTTCCCATCGACGCCATCTCCAACGGTGTCTTCTGGATGCTCTTCGGTACCTCCGTTGTATTCTTGCTGCTCACCTACATCCCGATGTTCCCGGCATTCCTCAACCTTCGTAAGAACGACCCTAACCGTGCGCGCATCTTTACGTTCCCGTTTAAGGGCGCCATGATGAAGGTCATGCTGGCTATTCCCTGCATTGAGCTGATTCTGGCTATCGTTGCAACGCTGATTCCGTTCTCTGTCGATGAGATTGGCGATAAGGTCCCGATGATCGTCATCTTCATCGTGCTCTTGCTTATTGGCGAGGTTGTCCGCGTCGTCAGTGCTAAGGGCCGCGAGACCGAGTACAAGGGTCTCACTCCCGAGCTGGCTGCTCAGCGCCTCGCTGAGGAGTCCGAGGAGGACTAGAGCACCCGGATTCGGGGCTCCAACCTTCCTCGCGTACCAACGTACGCTTCGTCGGGCTTGTCGCTCCCGACTCGGGACACTCTAGCCTCTTCGGAGGCGTGCCCAAGCAACAGGTTTGCTAACCTTTCTCTGAGGTGGGTGTGAGCTATTGTTCCGGTAACCACCGCCCGCCCCAATCTCTCTTCCGTATCCTTCGTGCGTTTTGTCTCCGCGCACCGGGTTACGTCGTCGCTTGCCGGTGCGACATCCGTGAAAACCGGTGCCAGGCGCCCCGACCTTTGCCGGGGAATGGGCGCCTACCATCTCTTGGTTTTAGGCTGAGGGTAACCCGCCCGCAGCAAGCGATCGTTCGATTTGGAGGAAATCTTATGCGTACGATCACCGAGTCCGAGTCCACCCCTAAGGCCGATGGCTTCTTTATGCCTGCTGAGTTCGCCCCACAGGATCGCGTGTGGATGGGCTGGCCCCATCGCACCGATACCTGGGCCCATGGTGCCAAGCCGGCTCAGAAGCAGTATGCCGCCATCGCTCGCGCCATCGCCGAGTTCACCCCGGTCACCATGTGCGCCAACCAGGCCGACTACGCCAACTGCAAGGCCGCCTTTGAGGAAGACGAGAACGTCACCGTTATCGAGATGACCACCGACGACGCTTGGTTCCGCGACACCGCTGCCACTTTTGTTATCAATGGCAAGGGCGATAAGCGCGCCAACCACTGGCACTTCAACGCCTACGGCGGCCTCGTCGACGGCCTCTATTTCCCGTGGGACAAGGACGAGCAGATTGCCCTTAAGATGGCTGAGCTTTCCGGCTGCCGTCGCTATCGTCCCGATGACATGATCCTCGAGGGCGGCTCCATTACCGTCGACGGCGAAGGCACCGTGGTCGTGACCGACCAGTGCCTGCTTTCCCCAGGCCGCACCTGCTCTGCGGTTCTGGAGGAGGAAGAGGATCCCGAGTCCATCTGGCCCAAGTTCAAGAGGAAGTTTGAGCCCTGGAGTGAGGAACTTCGCGCCTATATGGACGAGCACCTCAAGGATTACCTGGGTGTCGAGAAGGTCATCTGGGTTAAGGAGGGCATCGACCCCGAGGAGACCAACGGCCACATCGATGATGTCGCTACGTTCATCGCTCCGGGCGTCATGGCTTGCATCTGGACCGACGATCCCGAGTATCCGTTCTACGAGCAGTGCCACGCTGTCTACGAGACCCTCTCCAACGCCGTTGACGCCAAGGGCCGCAAGATGAAGGTCTACAAGCTCTGTATGCCTGTGAACCCGCTGTTCATGGACCAGGCTTCCTGCGACACCATCGATGCCGACGAGAACGCCGAGCCGCGCGTTGCCAACGAGCCGCTGATCGCCTCCTACATGAACTACCTGGTCACCAACCACGGCGTTATCGTCCCGCAGTACGGCGACGAGAACGATCAGCTTGCCGTTGACACGCTCCAGAAGATCTACGACGAGGTCTGGGGCGAGGGCGTCTACAAGTGCGTCGGCGTTCAGTCCGAGCAGGTCGTCTTCGGTGGTGGAAATATCCACTGCATTACGCAGCAGGAGCCCTCGGCGTAACTGTCTGTCTTCCCGAGGCACGGCGCCTTGCCGTTCAATCGTCGGGCATGACCCTTAGGGTCTATGCCCTCCTCTTTTGCGGGAATCTGCCGCACCTCAGAAACCCAGCCGGTCAAGCGGACCGACGTAGCTAGTTACCGCATTAGTCATTGGTGCCAACCTTGGCAACAATGCAGGTCGAAAAAACGTCAGCGAAAACCCGCCAGAGCGAGCAAGGTGCCTTGAAGCGAGGCGGCATTGACCTTTTGGTCATGCCGTCGAAGCTGAAAGGCAGATTGCCGTTCTGGCGGGTTTGCAGCGTCGAGCAGTTACGCGGTTTGGTAAAACCGCGTAACTAAATACGTTCCGCGATCTCGTGGATGAGGTAGTCGGTCTTTTCCCAGCCCAGGCACGGGTCGGTGATCGACTTGCCAAAGACGCCGCCGTCGACCGGCTGGTTGCCGTCCTCCAGGTAGGACTCGATCATAAAGCCCTTGACCAGCTTAGAGATGGACTCGTTGCGGCGGCAGCTGTCGAGCACCTCCTTGCAAATGCGGTACTGCTCCAGCGGGCGCTTGCCCGAGTTGTCGTGGTTGCAGTCGATGACCGCCGCCGGGTTGGCGTAGCCGGCGTGCTCGGTATAGCGCTCGGCCAGGCGCTCCAGGTGCTCGTAGTGGTAATTGGGGTAGGTACGACCATCGAGACCGATGTAGCCACGCATAACGGCGTGTGCGAGCGGATTGCCGTCGCACTCGACCTCCCAGTTGCGGAAGATGAAGCTCTGGTGCGCCTGCGCGGCGTAAATGGAGTTGAGCATAACGGTGGTAGAGCCGGCAGTGGGATTCTTCATGCCGACGGGTACCGAAATGCCGCTCGACACCAGGCGATGCTCCTGGTTCTCGACCGAGCGTGCGCCCACGGCAACATAGCTCAGCAGGTCAACGAGGTATTGGTAGTTGGACGGGTAGAGCATCTCATCGGCGGTGAAGAAGCCGGTCTCCTCGATGACGCGCAGGTGCATGTGGCGGATGGCCTTGACGCCCTCGAGCAGGTCGTCGGGAGCCTCGGGGTTGGGGTTGTGCAGAAGACCCTTGTAGCCGGTGCCCTTGGTGCGCGGCTTATTGGTGTAGACGCGCGGAATGATGATGAGCTTGTCCTTGACCTCTTCGGCGGTCTTGGCCAGTCGGTTCATATACTCGAGCACCGAATCCTCGCGGTCGGCAGAGCACGGGCCGATGATGAGCACCTTACGTGCGTCCTCGCCGGTAAAGACTTTGGCGACCTCGGCGTCAAATGCCTGCTTTTTGGCGGTAAGCTCGGCAGAAAGTGGCATTTCCTCGCGGATCTCCATGGGGATCGGCAGCCTGCGTTTGAATTCCATGGCCATAGGGGCCTCCTCAATCTATAGAAAGAGCAATAAGCGTATTCTCGAATGCTCGGCATTATCCGCTGTCGCACGCTAAAGTGCAAGCCCTTGCCACCCCGAAACCTGCCAAAAGGGACAGGTTTATTTTGGCAGGTTTTATATGGGGGAACGTCGGCGGATACCGGGAGGGAGTGGCGTCGCGCGGGACCCTAAGGCTATTGTCGGTTCCCCAGGAAACACCCTGTGGGCAAAAAATGCCAAATATGAGTACGGTTGCTAGCTTAGTAGCATATTGCCTTCGCAAAATAATAGACATAACAGCAAAATATGTTCATTAACGCAAACACATATAAGTTCGCTATAGGATTGTTTGATCAATTTAGGGACGCGTGTAAGCCGTGAAAACGGCATTTGGGGCTGTTTTGTCTGTTACTAAAAAGGTATCAGTACTCAAATTTGCCATTTTTTGCCCACGGGGCCTCGAAGGGGCTGCCAATCAGGTCCCAGGGGAGGCGGTTTGAGGGCCGCAGAGCAAAAAAACGGGGGTGCAGGTTGTCCTGCGCCCCCGTTTTCTTGGCATTGCGGTTGTTTGCCGCCGGTTTTTACGCCGCTTCGTCGAACTGCGAGTTGTACAGGTCGGCGTAGAAGCCGCCCTGGGCGAGCAGCTCGTCGTGCGTGCCCTTCTCGACGATGTCACCGTCGCGGATTACCAGAATCACGTCGGCGTTGCGGATCGTGGACAGGCGGTGCGCGATGACAAAGCTGGTACGGCCCTGCATCAGCGCATCCATGGCGCGCTGAATAAGCTCCTCGGTACGGGTGTCGACGTTGGAGGTCGCCTCGTCCAGAATTAGCGCCGGGCGGTCGGCCAAAATGGCACGGGCAATGGTCACGAGCTGGCGCTGGCCCTGCGACAGGTTGGTGCCTTCCTCGTTGATCATAAAGTCGTAGCCGCCGGCGAGCGTATGGATAAAGTGATCGCAGCGTGCGGCGCGTGCAGCGGCTTCGACCTCGGCATCGCTTGCATCGGGGCGTCCGTAGCGGATGTTCTCGCGGATGGTGCCGTTAAACAGCCAGGTATCCTGCAGCACCATGGCAAACTCGCCGCGCAGCGCCGCGCGGTCCCAGTCGCGCACGTCGACACCCTCGACGCGCAGCGAACCGCCGTCCACATCGTAGAAGCGCTGCAGCAGCTTAATGAGCGTGGTCTTGCCGGCGCCGGTAGGACCGACGATGGCGATGGTCTGGCCGGGCTGCGCCTCGCAGCTAAAGTCGTGGATGATGGTCTTGTCGGGCGTATAGCCAAACTTGACGTGATCAAACTCCACATGGCCGGGGCGCTTTTCGGGAATCTGCGCGTCGGCTTTCTGCTCCTCCTCGGGCGCGGCCAGGAACTCAAAGACGCGCTCGGTGGCGGCTGCCATCGACTGCATCGTGTTGCTCACGTTGCCCAGTTGCTGCACGGGCTGCGTAAAGTTGCGAACGTACTGGATAAAGCTCTGGATGTCGCCGGGCGTGGCGTTGCCGGTCAGTGCGAGCTGTGCGCCCACCACGACAACGCCCACGTAGCCCATGTTACCCACCAGGCTCATAAGCGGCATCATCAGGCCCGACAGGAACTGCGAGCGCCAGCCACTAATAAAGAGGCGGTCGTTTTGACGGTCGAACTCTTCGATCGAGGCCTCGGCGCGGTCGAACACCTGAATGACGTTCTGGCCGGCAAAGTCCTCCTCGATGATGCCGTTGACGGTGCCCAGGACCTGCTGCTGCTCGCGGAAGTACGGCTGCGAGAAGTGAATCATCACCATCAAGATAATTGCGGCTGCCGGTAGCGTGAGCACGGTGACGCCGGTGAGCGGCAAGCTGATCGAGAGCATCATGATGAGCACGCCGATAATCTGCGTGACCGACGTGATAAGCTGCGTCACGCTCTGGTTGAGCGACTGACCCAGCGTATCGACGTCGTTGGTGATGCGGCTGAGCACATCGCCCTTGCTGTGGCCGTTGAAGTAACTCATCGGCACGACGGCAATCTTGGCGGCGATTTCCTTGCGCATGCGGTAGCAGATCTTTTGCGTGACGCCGGTCATGAGCCAGCCCTGGACCAGGCTGCAGACAGAGCTCGCCAGATACAGGCAGAGCAAAAAGCCGAGCGTCTTGGCGATCCAGTCAAAGTCAACGTCGCCGGTGCCGTTGACCTTGGCGACCAGGCCTTCGAACAGCTTGGTCGTAACCTGGCCGAGCACCTTGGGTCCCACAATGTTAAAGATGACCGAGCACACGGCAAAGGCGACGGCGGCAAACACGGCAATCTTGTGCTGGCCGATATAGCCGAGCAGCTGCCTCATGGTGCCCTTAAAGTCCTTGGCCTTTTCGCCACGACGCATGCCACCCATGCGGCCCATGGGACCACGCTGGCGGGTGGGCTTGGGAATCTGAGTCTTGGTCTCGTCTGCCATTAGCGCTCGCCTCCTTCCATGACGGCTGCAATTTCTTCTTGGGTAAGCCCCAGCTCCTCGGCGGAAAGCTGCGACTGTGCGATCTCCAGGTACGCCGAGCAGCTGCGCAGCAGCTCCTCGTGCGTGCCGGTGCCCACTACGTGGCCGTCGTCGAGCACGATGATCTGGTCGGCGTGCATGATGGTCGCGATGCGCTGGGCCACGACCACGAGTGCGGCGTCGGTAACGTTTTTGGCCAGCTCCTCGCGCAGGCGCGCGTCGGTCTTGTAGTCGAGGGCACTAAACGAGTCATCGAACACCACGACCTCGGGCTTTTTGGCCAATGCGCGGGCGATGGCCAGACGCTGGCGCTGACCACCCGAAACATTGGAGCCGCCCTGGCTGATGGGGGAGTCGTAACCGCCCTCACGCTCGGCGATAAAGTCCTCGGCCTGTGCGATGCGCGCGGCCTGGCGCATGTCATCATCGCTCACCATGTCGCCGGCAAACTTGAGGTTGCTCTCGACGGTGCCCGAGAACAGACGCCCCTGCTGCGGGATGTAACCAATGCGGCGGCGCAGCTCGGAAAGGGTCATGTCGCGCACGTCGATGCCGTCGAGCGAAATGCTGCCGCCCGTGACGTCGTACAGGCGCGGAATCAGCTGTACGAGCGTGGACTTGCCCGAGCCCGTGGAGCCAATGATGCCGAGCATCTGACCGGCATGCGTGGTGAAGTTCACACCGCTAATGACGTCGGCGCGGGCATCGGGGTACTGGAAGCTCACGTCGCGGAAGGTGAGCTCACCGCGCGGCGAGCTGGCCGCGGGCAGTTTGGGCGAGGCAGGGTCGTTGATGCTCGTGGGGCAGGTGATGACCTCATCTACGCGCTCGGCTGCGACCTCGGCACGGGGCAGGATGACCGAAACCATGGTGAGGATCATAAACGCCATGACGATCTGCATGGTGTAGGAGATAAACGCCATCATGTTGCCGACCTGCATCACGCCGTCGGACACGCCCTGCGCGCCAAACCAGACGATAAGCACGGTGATGCAGTTCATGACGAGCATCATGAGCGGCATCATAAAGCTCATGGCTCGGTTGGTGTAGAGCTGCGTGGTCATCAGGTCGAGCGACGCCTTGTCAAAACGTTCGAGCTCATGTTCCTCGCGGTTGAACGAGCGGATGGGCATAAGGCCGTCGAGCAGCTCGCGGGCGGTAAGGTTCACGCGGTCAACAAAGCTTTGCATCTTTTTGAACTTGGGCATGGTGAGGCCCATAAGCACGCCGACGACGGCCGAGACCGCGATGATGGCAACGGCGATGGTCCACTCCAGGCCGGTATGGTTGGCCAGGACGCGCATGACGGCGACGATGCCCATGACGGGGGCCATCAGACACATGCGGATAAACAGAGTTGCGGCCATCTGGATCTGCTGAATGTCGTTGGTGCAGCGGGTGATGAGCGAGGCCTGGCTAAACTTGCCCACCTCGGCCGGCGAGAAGTGCATAACCTTGTTGAAGGTCTCGCGGCGCAGGTCGCGTGCGATGGAGCAGGCGGTGCGCGAAGCCACGGCACCGGTCAGGATGGTGGCGACCAGCGACACCAGACACAGACCAAACATCGTGGTCGCCATGCGGCCCAGGTAGGCGTTCTGCACGTCGGCGGGGTCGATGCCCTGCGCCTTGTACTCGTCCTGTACATAGCTCACGGCGCGCTGGGTGACGATGGAGCCCGACATGGAGCCCATTTTGTCCGCCATTTCGTTGGCGCCCTCGACGAGCTTGCTTTGGTCTACCAGACCGCCCTCGACACCCAGGCGCAGGCTCTTCATGGTGATCTTGCCGCCGTCGGCGTCGATCTGCTTTTGCATATTCTGCGCCGCTGCGGCCTTCTGCTGCATCTCGGCGAGCTGCTCGGGCGTCATCGCTGCCATTTGCTCGGGCGTGGGCATGGCCTGAGCGGCGTCGCTGTCTTTCTCGCTGGACGTGCCGGTCATGTCTCCCATGGAGTCGGCGTCGATGCCCTGGTTGAGCGAAAGGACGACGGTCTCGGGCAGGCTCATAATGTCGGTAATTTTGCCTCCATCGGCACGCTCTTCCTCGGTGCCCTTGTACGTTCGAATGCCGTTTTTGTCAGCCTTGCTAAACACGGCCTCCACAGCCTTGGCGTCCTTGGCGCTCATGAAGAGTTCGAGGTCGTCGAGCGATTCGGCGCGAATGGTGTCGGGCACGGGCGAGGCGATGCCGCCTTGCTGCACGCCCACGTCGACGATGTCGCTCATATAGGTAGGCAGCGCCAGATCGGCGTTGCAGCTGATTACGATAAGCACGATAGCTGCGAACAGTGCCAGGATATGCTTTTTAAAGAGCTTGAGAATCCTCACTCGGCATCTCTCCTTTCTTGATTGCGGTCGATAATTTCGTTGGCACGCCTAAGAAGGCGCACCATCTCTTGGGTATCTGTTTCGCCGAGCTGCTCGAGGAAAGCCGCGGTGCGGGCCTCGAATTCCCGACGTTTGATTTCGAGATCCTGGAATCCCTTGTCGGTCACTATGACGTGTACGCGACGACGGTCAGTCTTTGAGTGCTCGCGCTCGACCCAGCCCTTGGCCTCGAGGGCGCGCAGAATATTGGCGATGCGGGCGCTCGAGACCCAGGCGCGATCAGCGAGTTCGCTCGGCGTGAGCGAGCCGCCGGCGAGCATGAGGGCGCGCATTACAGCCATCTCGCCACCGAGAGCTTTGTCCGCAAAGCGCGAAATGCGCTGATGCATGCTGCCAAACTCAGTTAAGAGCTGACGTCCAAGTTCACGGAAATCGGTATCTTCCACCGAAAACCCCTAACACTAGAAACTATTTTCGGTGAAAGATGATACCCCAATACGCGAGCCTCATACAGTGGGCAATATTAAGAGCTCATAAAGACTTAAAATCATTCAATTGCTGAAGCGTTTCAAAGAACTATCATGCCCGCGGTTAGGCGAGGGGTTGTCACCACCATGACGACTGGGACTCATATAAGCGCCACGTGCGATGCTCCAACTTCCCGCAAGGAGACACCTTACATAAGGGGGAATGGAGTCATGGCATTTGACTTCACGGGCAAGACCGCGATTGTCACGGGCGGCACTCAGGGCATTGGCCTCGAGATCGCCAAGGGCATCGTCGCGGGCGGCGGACATGTCGCGCTCATCGCAAGGAACGCTGCTAAGGGCGAGGCCGCTGTGGCCGAGCTTGGCGAGGGCAACAAGTTCTATCAGCTCGATGTCGCCGATGCGCCCAAGGCGCGCGAGACCGTCGAGCAGATTTTTACGGACCTGCCGCAAACCAACATCCTGATCAACTGCGCTGGCGTCATCAGCACCAAGAAGTTTGACGAGATCGATGACACCGAGTGGCGTCGCACCATCGACATCAACCTCAACGGTACCTTCACTATGATGAACGCCGTGTACCCGCACTTTAAGGCGGCCCATGCCGGCACTATCGTCAACGTGAGCTCTGTTGCGGGCAAGATCGGCGGCGGCCTGCTCGGCACCGCTGCCTACGCTAGCTCCAAGGCCGGTGTTAACGGTCTAACCAAGGCAGTCGCCAAGGAAGGCGGCAAGTTCGGCGTTCGCTGCAACGCCGTGTGCCCGTCGCTCACGTTGACCGATATGACCTCGATTCTCTCTGACGAGAACTCTCAGCGCATCATCAACGGTATCCCTCTGGGCCGCGCCGCCCAGGCCAGCGAGCCTGCGCAGATGGTGCTGTTCTTCGCTTCCGACCTCGCCAGCTTCGTGAACGGCGAGATCGGTGACTGCGACGGCGGCATCGTCCTGGACGGGTAATACCCCGCGATGATTATTCGGCGACGGCTCCTGCGACTCGGGACCGTCGCCTTCTTTCTGACATAGGCGCGTGCGGCTACGATTCGCATGCATCCAAAGGAGATATATATGAGTGAATCGACTGCGGTGGAGGCGCCGGCGGCAAAGGAGCCGTTCTTTAAGATGTCCTCCATCCCGGGCGCCAATATCTTGGTGCCGCTTTTGTTGGGCTGCCTGCTCAACACGCTATTCCCCGACCTGTTTAAAACGCTCGGTAGCTTTACGCTTGGCATGACCCAGCAGGGTGCAGGCCCGCTCGTTGGCGCCTTTTTGCTCATCGTCGGTACGACGATTTCGTTTAAGAGTGCTCCCGCCGCCGCTGCCCGCGGTGCCATCATCATCGCCGTCAAGCAAATCGTGGTCGTTGCCGTGTCGCTGCTCATCCTTTATGTGTTCAACGACAACCTGTTTGGCATCTCTGCCATGGTGATGCTGGCGGCTTGCACCGGCGCCAACAACGCTATGTACGCTGGTCTGATGGGCACCATGGGCAATGAGGCCGAGCGTGGCGCCGTCGCCATCACCACGCTGGTTGTCGGCCCTCCGGTCACGATGATCGTGCTCGGCGCTGCCGGTCAGGCTCCGATCGGCTGGTCGCTCGTGGGCGCCATCCTGCCGATCGTCGTCGGCATTATTCTGGGTAACCTCTTCCCGAGCTTTAAGAAGATGATGGCACCGGCACTTTCCGCCATCATCGTGCTCGTCTTCTTTGCCATGGGCTCGACCATGACTTTTGGCCAGCTTATCAACGGCGGTCTTCCCGGCATCCTGCTCGGCGTGATCTGCTCGGTGGTCTTTGCAATTCCCGTCATCGCGGTCGATAAGCTCACGGGCGGCACGGGTGTCGCAGGTGCGGCCATTTCGAGCTGCGCCGGAGCCAATGTGGCCACGCCTGCTGCCATGGCAAGCGTCAACGAGGCCATGTACGGCGGTGCGGTGCTCGCGACGGCTACGGCACAGGTTGCCGCCTGCGCAATCGTGACGGCTATTTTGACCCCGCTGGTCACCAGCTGGTGCCACAAGCATTCTGAGGGCCAGCAGAGCAACAGCAAGGCAACGACCGACAAGGCCGCCTCAGCCGCCTAATGCCAAGCGGCAATCAAAGCTAAAAACTAGCTACGCCACAGGGCGGCCACGGGGGATCCCGTGGCCGCCCTGCAGTTTCTGTAGGGTCTCTGGGACACTTTATCCTGCTAAAGCTGGCATAACAGCTAGAGCGAACGTCGTACAAAGGCAAGGAAAAATAACATACAAATCGGTGAACGGTAGTTGTTCGCGCTCGCATTTCCTGCGGGTTTGTAAAAAACGCCCTTATGATATAAAAAAAGAAACATATAACAGCCCAGATGGAGAGGGTGGCTATGTTATCCTTCTCAGACGGGTGAAATCTTGGGTTTTGGGTTGTAGTTCCAAGGTGGACAAACGTTTTTCCTGCACCAACGTGTGGTGAAGAACGGAAGAAGCCGGTAATGCAAGCCGAACATTCAAGAATTCAATAAGCAGCGGTGTGAGAGAGCGCCGCATTACACGTAACTAGGAGCGTGGTTACACAATGCAGGAGGCATGGGAAGGCTTCAAGGAAGGTATCTGGACGGGAGAGGTTGACGTCCGAGACTTCATCCAGAAGAACTACACCCCCTACGAGGGCGATGAGTCGTTCCTCGTAGGTCCGACCGAGCGTACCAAGGAGCTGTGGGGCGAGGTTCTCGACCTGCTGCTTAAGGAGCGCGAGCAGGGTGGTGTCCTCGATATGGACACCAAGACCGTCACGGGTATCGTGAGCCACCCCGCTGGCTACATCGATAATGCCCATCGCGACAAGGAGACCATTGTTGGCCTCCAGACCGACAAGCCGCTCAAGCGCGCGCTGCACGTCAACGGTGGTATCCGCATCGCTTGCCAGGCTGCCAGCCAGCACGGCTACAAGGTCGACGAGAACGTTGTCGAGCGCTACACCTTCGAGCGCAAGACCCACAACGCTGGCGTCTTCGATGTTTACACCCCCGAGATGCGTGCTTGCCGCTCGGCTCACATCATCACCGGTCTGCCCGATGGCTATGGCCGCGGCCGCATCATCGGCGACTACCGTCGTGTTGCCCTGTACGGCGTCGACTACCTGATCAAGGACAAGGAGGCCCAGAAGGCTTCCACCCCGACGGTCATGACCGCCGACAACATCCGCGATCGTGAGGAGCTGCAGGAGCAGATCCGCGCCCTCGGCGAGCTCAAGATGATGGCCGAGACCTATGGTTTCGACATTTCCAACCCTGCTACCAACACGCAGGAGGCCATCCAGTGGATGTACTTCGCCTACCTTGCTGCCGTCAAGGAGCAGAACGGCGCCGCTATGTCCATCGGCCGTACCTCTACGTTCATCGACATCTACGCTGAGCGCGACCTTGCCAACGGTACCTTCACCGAGGAGCAGATCCAGGAGTTCGTGGATCACTTCATCATGAAGCTCCGCATGGTCAAGTTTGCCCGTACCCCCGAGTACCAGGCCCTGTTCACCGGCGACCCGCAGTGGGTCACCGAGTCCATCGGCGGCATGGGTGTCGACGGCCGTACGCTCGTTACCAAGATGAGCTACCGCTACCTGCACACGCTCGAGAACATGGGCACCAGCCCCGAGCCCAACATGACCGTTCTGTGGTCGACCCGTCTGCCCGAGAACTTCAAGAAGTTCTGCGCCAAGACTTCTGTCGCCAGCTCCTCGATCCAGTACGAGAACGACGACCTCATGCGCGTTTACCACGGCGACGACTACGGCATCGCCTGCTGCGTGTCCTCCATGCGCATTGGCAAGGAGATGCAGTTCTTCGGCGCCCGTGCCAACCTGGCCAAGTGCCTGCTGTACGCACTCAACGGCGGTGTTGACGAGGTCTCCAAGAAGCAGGTCGGCCCCAAGTATCGCGCCGTCGAGGGCGATACGCTCGATTACGACGACGTTGTGGCCAAGTACAACGACATGATGAAGTGGCTCGCTGGCGTGTACGTCAACTCGCTGAACATCATTCACTACATGCACGACAAGTACTGCTACGAGCGCATCCAGATGGCTCTGCACGACAAGCACGTGCACCGCTGGTTCGCTACGGGCATCGCTGGCCTTTCCGTCGTGGCTGACTCCCTGTCCGCCATCAAGTACGCCAAGGTCCACCCCGTTCGTGACGAGAACGGCATCATCGTCGACTTTGAGACCGAGGGCGAGTTCCCCAAGTACGGTAACGACGACGACCGCGTCGACCAGATCGCTCACGACGTTGTGCACCAGTTCATGGAGTACATCCGCATGAACGACACCTACCGCAACTCCGTGCCCACGACCTCGGTTCTGACCATTACCTCCAACGTCGTGTACGGTAAGAAGACCGGCTCCACGCCCGACGGCCGCAAGGCTGGCCAGCCGTTCGCCCCGGGTGCTAACCCCATGCACAAGCGCGATAGCCACGGTGCCATCGCTTCGCTGTCTTCGGTTTCCAAGCTCCCGTTCCGCGATGCTCAGGACGGCATCTCCAACACCTTCTCCATCATCCCGAGTGCGCTCGGCAAGGAGGACCAGGTGTTCTTTGGCGATATCGACCTTGATCAGCTGGGCGAGTAACTATTGTTAGTGCTATACTAACAATAACGATTACTGATTAGTGCGCCGGTTTCGGCCGGCGCCTATTAATCGAAGGAGACACATTATGAAGGTTTCTGAAGTTTCCGAGACCCAGGCCGATAACCTGGTCCACATGCTCGACGCTTACGCCGAGAAGGGTGGCCACCACCTGAACATCAACGTCTTCAACCGTGAGACGCTGCTCGACGCTCAGGCTCACCCCGAGAAGTACCCGCAGCTGACCATCCGCGTTTCCGGCTATGCCGTGAACTTCCACACGCTCACCAAGGAGCAGCAGGACGAGGTCATTGCGCGTACCTTCCACGACAAGTTCTAAAGGGACTCAACTCCCACCGGAGACCCGGTAAGGCCTACGCACTTTGCCTCTCAAACGTCCTCGCCGCTTCGCGGCTGCGGAATGTTTGCGAGACAAAGTGCTCCCGGCCTTGCCGGGTCTCCTGCGTTGTCGTCCTTTAGGGAACCACGCTAAATTAAATTGGTGTCCTCGGACATGCAAAGAGGCTCGCTGCGCACTTCG
>NZ_JAQLEM010000003.1 GCF_028209885.1 Collinsella aerofaciens
ACGAAAGGGCGCTGACCTTTTGGTCGCGCCCTTGAAGTTGAACGTCAGATTGTCCAAATGCGGCCCGCGCAGCGTCGACTGGTTACGGCGTTTGTAAAACGCCGTAACCTACTGAATGAGCATGGCGTCGCCAAAGCTGAAGAAGCGGTAGCGCTCCTCGATGGCGGCGGCGTAGGCATCCATGATCTGGTCGCGGGTGGCAAGCGCGCTTACGAGCATCATGAGCGTGGAGCGAGGCACATGGAAGTTCGTGATCAGCGCGTCGACCACATGATAGGTCGAGCCGGGCATGAGGTAGAGCTGCGTTGTCGCGTTCTCGCGCACCACGATGTCACCGCGGCCAAGTGTATCGGCCCCGTCCTCGCGGCCCTCAAAATAGCGCGCCGTCACGGCCGGATCGGACACCGGCGCGTCCGCGTCAAAGGCGCTCTCGAGCGAGCGCACTGCGGTGGTACCGACAGCAATCACGCGATGCCCCTCGGCCTTAGCCTTATGCACGGCGTCGACAACCTCCTGCGACACGTGGTAGCGCTCGGTGTGCATCACGTGCTGCGTGGGGTCGTCCTCCTCCACCAGACGGAAGGTATCGATACCCACCTCGAGCTCGACGGCGGCAAACTTGGCACCCTTGGCCTCGATGGCAGCCATGAGCTCGGGAGTAAAATGCAGACCCGCCGTGGGAGCAGCGGCCGAATGCTCCTCCTTCATGGCGTAGACGGTCTGGTACTTCTCGGGATCGCCCTCGTAATCGGTAATGTAGGGCGGCAGCGGCACGTGGCCGGCAGCATGGATGGCCTCGTCGAGCGTGCGCGGCTCGCCGGCGGCATTGCAACCGGCCGGCTCAAAGCGTACCAGGCGGCCGCCGCGGCTATCGGTGACAAAGTCGACAACCTCGGCCGTCAGCACCATGGGAGCCCCCTCGGGCGCATGGGCGCCACCGGCGCGATACTCAATATGAGCACCGGGCTTCAGGCGCTTGCCCGGCTTGACCAAGCACTCCCAAACATGGCCCAGCGGATCCACGTCCTCGCGGCGCTTGAGCAGCAGAGTCTCGACCACGCCGCCCGAGCCGGCTTTGCGACCGATCAGGCGAGCCGGCATCACGCGCGTCTGATTGATGACGAGCACGTCGCCCGGCTCGATATAGTCGATGATGTCGCGGAAGATGCGGTGCTCAACGGTACCGCCGTGCTCCAGCGGCGTTCCCGCCTGGGAGCCCTTGCGATCCACCACCAGCAGGCGGCAGGAGTCGCGCGGCTCGGCAGGAGCCTGGGCAATGAGCTCTTCGGGCAGGTTATAGTCAAAATCATCGGTACGCATCTTTGCCTCTTTCACAAAGCGCGTCAGTCGAAAAAATCGACTGACGCGCACATCATTCTCCCCTGTATCCTATCAGCTTGTTGAGAGAAATATAGTATGGAAACAGATTTGCGACTGTTTTCTCAACGCCCTGCTACTTAAGCGTTGCGTACATCACCGCCTTAATCGTATGCATGCGATTCTCCGCTTCTTGGAAAACACGAGACTTATCGGACTCAAAAACCTCGTCCGTGACTTCCATTTCGGTAACTCCAAACTTCTCAGCAATTTCGGCACCAACAGTAGTATTAGTATCGTGGAAGCTCGGAAGGCAGTGGAGGAAAATCGCCTCGGGCTTTGCCATAGACATCACCTCAGCGGTCACACGATACGGCGACATGAGCTTAATGCGGCTTTCCCACAGCTCTGCGGGCTGACCCATGCCAACCCAAACATCCGTGTAAATTACATCGGCATCACGAGCGCCTTCCTCAATATCCTCTGTAATGGTAATCGTCGATCCATGCTCGGCCGCAATACGACTACATTCTGCAAGGAGTTCAGGATCATAGGATGTAGCCCCCTCCGAATTTCCCCCGATTGGGCCGCAAGAACAGTAGTTAATGCCGAGCTTAGCGCAAATGACCATGAGCGAATCAGCGACGTTTCCGGCCGCCTTACCAAAAAATGTAAGTTTCCTGCCCTTAATCTCTCCAAACTCTTCACGCATGGTCAGAATATCGGCAAGCACTTGAGTCGGGTGAAATTCAGTAGTCAGCCCATTCCAAACGGGAACCCCAGCTTTTGCAGCAAGCTCCTCAACCTTCGCCTGTTCAAAGCCGCGGTATTCAATTCCGTCATACATGCGGCCAAGGACGCGAGCCGTGTCCTCAATCGACTCCTTTTTACCCATCTGAGACGAGCCCGGATCCAAATAAGTTACACCCATGCCAAGGTCAAGTGCACCAACTTCGAAGGCGCAGCGAGTACGCGTGGAAGTCTTCTCAAATAGCAAAACAATATTCTTGCCTTCAAGGTATTTATGCGGAACACCGGCACGCTTCATGCTTTTGAAGTTAGCAGAAAGCTCAAGCAGATACTCAATCTCTTCCGTCGTGTAATCAAGCAGCTTCAGAAAACTGCGCCCAGCGATATTAACACCCATATTCGCCATCTCCCATCACAGTGGATTTGCAACTAAATATCTTCGCGCCAGAAGGGCATGCTCATGCAGCGCGGGCCACCACGACCGCGGGACAGTTCCTCGGAGGGAACGACCAAAAGTTCCAAACCGTTCTTGTAGAGCTCATCATTTGTGACAACATTGCGCTCGTAAACACAGACTTTACCAGGAGCAACGGCAAGAGTGTTCGACCCGTCGTTCCACTGCTCGCGAGATGCCTCAACCATATCGCCGGCACCGCACTCAATAAGCTGCACCTTCTCCACGCCAGTAGCCATTTCAAGAATATGTTCAAGCGTGTCATCAATCTCTTGAACAGCGACCATTCCCTCAGAGTCACCACGAGTCAGACGATAAACACGAAGGGTCTCAAAAATACCGGGATAAACTGTGAACTTATCGAAATCCACCATGGTGCAAACGGTGTCAAGATGCATGTAAGCATAGCCGTTGGGGATTTTAATAGCGTAAACGGTATCGATCTCAGAATTCCCAGATCCCCAGAACAAATTCTTTGCAAGCTCCTCAATCGCAGCCGCCTCAGTTCGCTGGCTAATTCCAATAGCCAAGGTATGAGCGTTAATGTTAAGCACATCACCGCCCTCGATATGCCAGGGATTCTTATGGTCGTACCAAATCGGAGTCCCTGCATAATCGGGATGGTATTTGAAAATCGCTTCGTAGAAGGGCACTTCACGATCTCGCTGTTTCCAATACATATGGTGAAGCAGAACGCCTTTGCCCACGGAAGCAAGAGGATCGCGAGAGAAATATGAACTCGGAAGAGGCTTCAACACCAAATCATCGGGCTTCGCATCCTCATTATCCATCATACTAAGCGTAGTCGAAACGCGAGGCAGCTCAAGGTCACGATAACGATACCCCCCCATAGCCTCAAGTACAAACTGATACGAATCTGAAATAGCGTCGAGCTTTTCACGAACAGCCTGCTCAAGCATAGGATTGACAATCCCGCTCTCAGCCATAAATGTATCGGTAAACTCAGCGCGAGCCGAGGGGCATGCATCCAGCGCTTCAGCAACGAGTTTCTCCATATAGAGAACCTCAACACCTTCGCTCCTCAGAAGATCCGCAAAGGCATCATGCTCCTTTTGAGCCACATCAAGATAGAAACAGTCGTGAATCCAGACATCCTCGAACTCTTCTGCCTTTACGTTCACAAGGTCACGACCGGGGCGGTGAAGCACAACTTTCTTGAGCTTACCAATCTCGCTGTGTACATTCAGTCCTTTAGACATTCCTGTTACTCCATTTCAGCCATGAAACCTACAGGGCAATAAGTCCCGAGATTGCTACGAATACGATATTGATGAGCGACACGACCAAGAAGAATTTCCAAACGGTCTTCCACCACTGGCCAAGCTTGATCTTGCACACGCCCAAACCCGCTACAAGAATGGCGCTAGTAGGACAGATCAAAGACATCGTCGCGCTACCCATGGAGAGAGCCCACACGGCGGCCTCGGGATTTAGGCCCATGAGTTCGGTCAAAGGTCCAAAAATGGGAGCGGTCAGTGCTGCAAGGCCAGATGAGCTGGGAACCAGAATCGCCAGGAGGTTCTCAACCGCATAAAGAAGCGTAGTAAAGAGAACCGCCGGGATGCCGCCCAGACCAGTGGCGAGCGCATTGAGGATGGTATCGATGATCATGCCGTCAGAGGCAATGACAAGGATGCCACGCGCAAGTCCAACGACAATTGCCGAGAAAGCAAAGTCAGCGATACCCGCAACAAATTCCTGAGCGATGACGTCCTGACTAAAGCCCGCAATAACACCAGCCAACAGGCCCATGGCCAAAAAGACCGCAGAAATCTCGTTCATATACCAGCCCTGGGTCACAAGTCCCCAGATGATAAGGCACATACCAGCGATAAATACCGCAAGCACGCCTTTTTGACGACCCGTAAATTCCGCGTCAAGGGCAGATTCATCGGCAGCGAACTCGACTTTCTTGGCGATATCATCCTCAAATGTGATCGATGACTCAGGGTTCTTCTTTACCCTTCGTGCATAGAGGACAACCCAAGTAATTGCAACGGCAGTCAAAACAACCCAGGCAATCATACGCAGCCACAGCTGGGGGTTGCCCTGAATACCAAGAATACCTTGCGCAATGAGAACATTAAACGGATTAATCGTTGAGGCGATGTAACCCGTGCGCGCTCCAACGAACACGACCATGAACGCCGTCATCGAGTCGAAGCCCATAGCCATCATAATTGGCATGAAGATCGCAAAGAACGGGAGAGTTTCTTCCGCCATGCCAAAGCTCGTTCCGCCCAATGCAAAGAGAACCATCGCAATAGGAATAATTAGAATGTCTTTGTTCTTAAAGCGGCGAACGACACGACCCATTCCGCTCGTGATAGCGCCCGTTTTAGTAATAACCTGAAACGAACCGCCCACAATCAAGATGAATGCAACGACCTCAATTGCCTCTTGTATACCGCGCGTTGGAGCCTGAAGAACATCGAAGACGCCTTGTCTGAGATCTACTTCATCCCCGGTTTCCTCGTCAATATATGTCTTTTCACTCTGCTCATACGTACCTGCGACAGTGACTTCACGACCGTTCACCTCCTGACGCTGATAGGACCCAGAGGGAACAATCCACGTGAGAACAGCGAAGATGACCATAAGTGCAAAGATGATCGCATATACGTGCGGGACCTTGAACTGCTTGATGCCTTTCGAACTTTCCGCTGCCATATCTCCTCCTTCATTCCTTTTCCCATCTATCCAGCTGGCACCATAAATGTATGAGGTTGCTCAGCGGTGGTCGGCCAACCATCGCCATCGTGTCGCTTTTCACCTATGAACGGCAGCTAAAGTGACGTTATTAATCAATCTGATATTTAAAATTGATGTTATTTATCAATTACATACGTCTTTTAACTTTTCCGCAACACAACAAGGAACCTGCCTTAGCCTTATATAAAAACCAGCAGGACAGGAGACAGACATGCAAGGCGTACACATAACAAATGAAATCGGTCATTTAAAAGCCGTACTTGTCCATCGACCAGGAACTGAAACACAAAACTACCCTGATGCCGACTTCAGCCAAGTTTTCTCCCTGCGAAAATGGAGTGGTCGTTTTGACCTCGACAAAGCAATATATGAGCACGATTCCATGGTTCAATTGCTTGAGAAGCATGGCGTAGAAACCATTGAAATTAGGGACCTTCTCGAAGACTCACTTGAAACTGAGCCCCAATCACTTAAATGTTTTATTGATGACTACCTCCGTTGCAGTGGGGCAACAGGCAGAGAGTTCCTCGAGACAATAACCCAGCTGTTTGAGAACGCTAAGAACACCCAGGAATTGGTGAATATAGTACTTAACGGCATTCGCTTTGGAGACACTGAGCTATGTTCAAACCAGTCGGAAACACTACGGGCGCTCGTGCACGAGCAATTTGACCCCGCCTCGCTCTTGGTCAATCCCCTCAACACGCTTTTTTTCACTCGTGATCCTGCTGTGGTAGTCGGAGACGGCATCATCCTAAATCATATGTATTGGCCTGAGCGTGATCGTGAGGTCGCCTTATACCGGCAGATATTCACCCACCACAAGATCATGGGAGAAACCCCGGTATGTGATTTGAACAGGAGTAGTTACCATATCGAAGGCGGAGACATTCTTGTTATCAGTGCTAAGACATTATTAGTTGGAATCTCTGACCGAACTGAACCCGCCGCCGTCGAGTCACTTGCCAAAGAGCTCCTGACCTCAAATAAATTCCAGACCACCGAGCTAATTGCGATTCGAGTCCCCTCTGACGGGCTGCGTATCCACCTCGATACGTTCATAAGTAGAATTGATCACGACGCGTTCCTCATCGATCGTGAGATATGCAATGCCGTTGATGCATACAGCATTCAACTAAAACGATCCGGAAAGGGCCTTACGATCACTCCTATCGATCGCACGATTCCGGAAATACTCTCTGCAGCCTGTTGCGAACCAATAAAAGTAATTGACTGCGGAGGCGGGAATCAAACCGCCTACGAAAGAGAGCGCCGGAACAACGCAACGTCTATCCTTGCGCTCTCGCCAGGAAAACTATGCGTATATGAAGAAAACGTTTGGACCAACGAAGCGCTTGAGAAAGCAGGAATGGAATTATTCCCGTTATCCATTGACGAGCTCACCAAAGGCTATGGTGGCACAAACTGTCTATGCCTCCCTCTGTGGCGAGAGGATCTATAGCCATGGGCTTCGGGGCAAATATTCGTAAACTCCGCACCATGGAGCACCTTGGTCAGGCGCAACTTGCAGAGATGTTGGGGGTATCTAAAGAGACCGTTTGTCGTTGGGAAAAAAGTCGGTATGCCCCCCGTGAGCGCCATATCGAAAAGTTACAAGCGCTCTTCGGTTGCACCCGCGATGAACTTGTTGGCGAGGAAAACGGTTTGGCCGTAAAGCTCGCAAATAAAAGAATCGTCACCGACGAAGACCCTGCTATCCACGAAATGGAGGGCGCATTTCCCGTCATCGATATCGAATCGCAAAAGCGCCGCATCACGCACAGCCAACAAAATGCTTGCGCGCCTGTAGACGTAGCCAAGCGTCACCCACATAGCGTTTTCGTTAAAATCAAAGGTGACGAAATGTCCCGCATTTACCCTCCCGGCAGCTTACTACTTGTCGATACCACCGCAAAGCCTTGGAACGGCTGTGCTGTATTGGCGCTCGCAGACGGTAAAACACCGGTAATTAGGCGATTTGCAGAAGGAAACGACATGATTGTGCTGTCGTCCCATTCATATGCAACAGCAAGTCCGGATCTGATGTTTAACAAACGGAGGATTAGAATCATAGGAGTCGTCGTTTGGTATCAAGCGAGCCACGATCACACGCTTAATTAAATCGACTTTCCCAAAAACGACCGTACCGCACAGACAGCTCAAAGCCCCAGCCCAAAAGAACTACTTTTTGGACGCTTTGCGCTCGTCGCGGATGCGGGCGCGGTCCATGGCCGCCTCGACAGCCGAGAAGCGGCAGCCACAGTAGTTCTGCCGATACATGCCCAGTTCGCGCGAACGACGCGTGGCCTCGGGGTAATACGGGCGAAAATCGCGAATCACCGGAGTGAGACCGCGGGCAGCAGCCAGACGCTCCAACACATCATTGCAGGTTTCGAACAACTGGTACGGCGAGACGGCGAGCGTCGTGCCCACAAACTCAAACCCGCGCTCCTGGGCCACACGGCACGCCTCGGCCAGACGCAGGGCATAGCATGCGCGACAGCGACGGGCTCGATCGGCGCCCAGCGGGGCCACGCCGGCCTCCCAGCGCCCCCGGTCCTCCCCCGCCTCGATAAGATCGATGTCGCCATCGGCACACCACCGGCGCAGCTCGTCCAAACGCCGCTGCCATTCATCGTGCGGCTGAATATTGGGGTTTGTCCAGCAGATTGTGGGCTCAAACCCTTCCTCGCGCAGCAGGCGGACCGGCTCAAGAGAGCACGGCGCACAGCACGCATGCAGCAACAACGGCTTCATCGACATCTCCTCACCCGAAAAAGCGCACGCCAAAGGACGTATCCTCGCAGGCGACAATGCGGCGGTCGCGCAAAATGGTCCGCACGTAATACCAGTCGCCCACACAGCCCGACAAATGCAAGCCGGCCGCCAGGTAGCACAGCAGCGGATAGCCCGAAAACGCAAACCCCAGGGCAAGCGCCGCCGTCACAACAACCGTCGGCGCCAGGCAAACCGCCATGTACCGCCGGCGCGAATACACAACGCCCTCTGCGCAGGCATAGATCATCGCCGTCTCGCGATTCGCCCCAAAGGTCACCTTCGCGCCCGCAGGCGCCAGCAGCTTAAAAAACACACCGTGCACCAGCTCGTGCACGGCGAACGACGCCATTGAGATCGCAGCCAAGCCGACTATCCAGCCCACGACAGCCATCCAGCCGCCCGCGTCAGCCGCATCCAAGTCTGCAGGCCCACCCAGCAACATAAACACCGGCACCAAGCACACGGCAAATGCGCCGAGCACGGTCATCCCCCACACAAAGCAGGCGTGCAGAAAATCCTCGTCTTCAAACGCATGTATGTTGGAAATCTCATTCATAGCATCTTAGGATAGCGCCCCTGCCACGTACCCGTCCGCATGTGCGATAATGTCGAACGATATGCACGAATTGACCACCGCGCCGCCGAGCCCCACGCCCGGCTGCGCTCTCACCATATGCGAAGGAGTCCCATGGCATCCAAATACTCCATGAACGACCGTCCCAGCTGGCCTCGCCGCGCCATCGTTACCGCCGGCGAGCCCTACGGCAACAAGGGCCTTCACTTTGGCCACGTTGGCGGCGTCTTTGTCCCTGCCGACTTCTTCGCCCGCTTCCTGCGCGACCGTCTGGGCCGCGAGAACGTCATCTTCACCTCGGGCACCGACTGCTACGGCTCGCCCATCATGGAGAGCTACCGCAAGCTCAAGGAGAACGAAGGCTACGATAAGTCCATCGGCGAGTATGTCGAGTCCAATCACTCCCGCCAGGCCGCGACCCTCAACAACTACAACATCAGCTGCGATATCTACGGCGGCTCGGGCCTTGAGCCGGCTGCGCAGATTCACAACGAGGTGACCGCCGAGATTATCGAGCGTCTGCACGAACAGGGCACCATCTCCAAGCGCTCCACGCTGCAGTTCTACGACGCCAAGGCCGGCACGTTCCTCAACGGCCGCCAGGTGATCGGCCGCTGTCCCATCCAGGGCTGCAAGTCCGAGAAAGCCTACGCCGACGAGTGCGACCTGGGTCACCAGTTTGAGCCCGAGGAGCTCATCGCGCCCAAGAGCCAGCTCACCGGCGAGGTGCCCGAGCTGCGCCCGGTCGACAACCTCTACTTCGACCTGCCGGCCTACCTCGACTTTATGAAGACCTACACCGCCAAGCTCGCCCAGAACCCGCAGGTTCGCTCCGTGGTCTCCAAGACCATGGATGAGTGGCTGCTGCCGGCTCAGCTCTACATTCAGAACAAATTCCGCGAGGCCTTCGACGCCGTCGAGGACCAGCTCCCCGAGCACACCGTGCTGGAGCCCGAGGGCAACAAGAGCAGCTTTACCGTCACCTTCCCCAGCTGGAAGGAGCGCGATGACGCCCACGCGGTGCTCGCCAACGGCGGCGTGCGCTTCCGCAGCGGCAAGGCACTCGTGCCCTTCCGCATCACCGGCAACATCGACTGGGGCGTTCCGGTGCCCGAGGTCGATGGCGTCTCCGACGTCACCTGCTGGTGCTGGCCCGAGAGCCTGTGGGCGCCCATCAGCTATACGCGTACCGTGCTCGCGCGCGATGCCAAGGCCGCCGGCGTGACCGAGGGCGTCGCCGCCCAGGATGCCGCCCTCATGGGCGAGCCCGCTGCCGACTCCACGCAGGTCCCCGCGCCCACCTACCAGCACAGCTCGCTCGACTGGCGCGACTGGTGGTGCTCAGACGACGCACAGATCTACCAGTTTATCGGTCAGGACAACATCTACTTCTACTGCATCGCGCAGACCGCCATGTGGGAGGCCCTGGGATGGGACCTCACGCAGAGCACCGTCAGCGCCTGCTACCACCTGCTCTACATGGGCAAAAAGGCCAGCTCGTCCTCGCAGACGCCGCCCCCGCCGGCAGACGACCTGCTCAACCACTACACCTGCGAGCAGATGCGTGCGCACTGGCTGTCGCTCGGCCTGTCCGAAAAGCCGGTGAGCTTTAGCCCCAAGGCATACGACACGCGTGTGACCGGCAAGGACAAGGACGGCAACGAGGTGCGCGCCTGCGACGACAAGCGCGTTATCGATCCGGCCCTTAAGGAGAGCGCCCTTTTGACCGGCGTATTCAACCGTCTGGCCCGCAGCTGCTTCTACGGCGTCGCCGTCAAGGAAGGCGACGAGAGCCCCTATCGCAACGGCTGCATCCCCGCCGGTGCCGCCTCTGCCGCCGTGGTCGAGGCTGCCGAGCAGGCAGCTCTTGCCTTTGAGCAGGCCATGTACAAGTTCGAGACGCACCGCGCGCTTGCCGTGTGCGACGACTACCTGCGCGCCGCCAACAAGCGCTGGAGCGACGCCTCCAAGGCCGCCAACAAGCTCGAGGGCGACGAAGCAAACGCAGCGATGACGCAGGCCCTGGTTGATGCCTTTACCGAGCTGCGCGTGGCGACCGTCCTGATGCACGGTATCGTCCCGGCCGGCTGCGAACTCATCTGCGAGTACTTCGACGTCGATCCGGTCGCCTTCTTTAGCTGGGATAACATCTTTGCCTCCACGGACGAGTTCGTAGAGAGCCTGGGCGAGAAGCCCGGCGACCACCGCGTGAAGCCGCTGCCCCCGCGCTTCGACTTCTTTAGCAAGCACGAGAGCCAGTACTAAAGCACGCCAGCAGCGGCGTGCCCGGAAAGTAGTCAATTTGGGACGGGAAGGAAAGACGGATGTCCAAGCCGCGTCGTCGTAAGCAGAAAAAGCAGGTCAAGCCCGAGCTCAAGCTCAGGCAATTTGCCGCCACCGAGCTTTCCGACCAGCTTGCCGCCCTTCCCTGCGCCGCCGACCTGCCGCGCTTTATGGTCGATACGGTCGCTGGCGCCTATGCCCTCACCGATGCCGAGCTCATGATCGAGGGCTTTGGCGCCGCAGCCGCACGCCCGGTCACGCTGCGCGCCAACACGCTCAAGGCAACCGCCGAGGACATCGCTGCGGCGCTCGATGCCGCCGGCATCGCGCACCAAACCGTTACCTGGTATCCGGACGCCTTTATCCTGCCCGAGGCCCAGGTTTCCGATCTGTGGGATCTCGACATCTACCGCGACGGCAAGATCTATCTGCAGAGCCTGTCGTCCATGATGCCGCCTTTGGTGTTGGATGCTCAGGCCGGCGAGGACATCCTGGACATGTGCGCAGCCCCTGGCGGCAAGACGACGCAGATCGCCGCCCTCACCCAGGGCCAGGCACACCTCACCGCCTGCGAGATGAGCATTCCCCGCGCCGAGAAGCTCGAAGCCAACCTCCACCGCCAAGGTGCCAAAAACGTGCCCGTCATGCGCATCGACGCACGCGAGCTCGACGAGTTCTTCCGCTTTGACCGCATCCTGCTCGACGCTCCCTGCACCGGCACGGGCACCGTCATCAGCGGCAACGAGAAAAGCCTGCGCGGCCTGACCGAGCAGCTGCTGAGCAAGTGTGCCCGCTCGCAGCGAGCACTTCTGGACCGCGCCATGGGAGCCCTTAAACCGGGCGGCACGCTCGTCTATTCGACCTGTTCAATCTTGCCGCAGGAAAACGAGGACGCCCTGCAAGAGGCCCTCGACAAGCATATGGACTGCGAGCTCATCCCCCTCGACGGCACGCCAAGCGAAAGTGAAGCACGCCGCGCCCAGGATGCCGGCGAGGAGCCGCATATCGAGAGCAACGCTCTCACCGAGGCCATCGCCGCGGGTCAGGTATCGGCCATCGCCAACGGCCTGCCCGGCACGCTCACCATTCCGCCTAGCCGCGACTTTGAGGGCTTCTACATTGCCCTGATCCGAAAACGCAGCTAGCGCACGGATTCAAAACTCAACAAGCTATCTCTGTGCGCGTTTGCCCTGCTGGTCACGATGTTGTTTAAGCGTCGCGCGCTCTTTGCGTTCGGCCCTTTTGCCCTTAATGGCCGTGACCACAAAGTAGATGACCGCGGCGGCTACGATTGCGCCCACGCATAGGCCAATCGAGCCCAACATTGCCGAAAATTCCATACCGCGTCACCTCTCTTTTAAACGGGACTTTCAAGATAGCACCTCGATACCCGCCACCACAGCTCCTTCACGTTCGCCGGCCCTTCGGTCTAACGGATGGCGCGGCGGGGAAAAATCAACTCGTCAAACGATTTAGCATTCGCAATTCCGGCTGCATAGCGCCGGCCGTTATCACATAGAATCGAGCCTCCATGGATACCCTCAACGATCTAAATGAGCGCGTCGACGCCTTCGTCGGCACCAGCTCCTTCGACACGCCTGCCGCGGCAAACGACCAAGCTCCCATCGATGTGCCCGCCGAGGTTCACGAGGACATCGTCGCCTCGGTCGATTTCTCCGAGGTCGAGCTCGCAGACGAGTTCACCGAGCCCCAGGTAGCCGTGACCCCCAACGGACTGCTCCCCATGGAGCCCCTGCCCATCGACGGACGTCTGCGCAAGGCTGCCCTTCGCATGCCCGACGAGATCGAGGAGGCCAGCGGCTTCACGCTCTTCGGCCGCCGCATCAAGTCGCTCATTTACACCACCGATGTCGCGGTTATCCGCAACTCCAACGCCGATGCCGTTTTTGCGGTCTACCCTTTCACGCCGCAGCCCGCCATTACGCAAGCGCTGCTGACCGTCGCCGAGTGCCCGGTCTTTGTAGGCGTGGGCGGCGGAACTACGACCGGTAAGCGCTCCGTGCAGATGGCAGCCGTCTCCGAGATGCAGGGCGCGGCGGGCTGCGTGGTCAACTCCCCCGCCACTGCCGAGATGGTCGAGCACATCACCAACATCGCCGACATCCCCGTCATCGCCACGGTCGTTCGCTGCGACGACGATGCTCACGCCAAGGTGCGCGCCGGAGCCAAGATTCTCAACATCGCCGCCGGCAAGAACACGCCCCAGGTCCTACGCGAGCTGCGCGAGCACTATCCCAACCTGCCGCTCATCGCACCGGGCGGCAAGACGCCCGAGAGCATCCGTGAAACCATCGCCGCCGGCGCCAACGCCATCATCTGGACGCCGCCTTCGGCCCAGCAGCTACAGACCGACATGATGCAGCGTTATCGCAAGATGAAGGAAGACGCCACACCTGTCATCTCGCGCGACGATGTGCCCATTATCGACCAGGTCGCCGCCGCCGAGGTCAGCCAAGTCGAGAATATGAATCCCGACGTGCCGATTCCCGACGAAGTCATCGAGCGCGTCGCTTCGATCCACGAGCGCGTCGAGGAGCATCGCGCCAATCGCGGCCTCAAGCCATCACTGCACGGCTTCTTCTTCCGCGGAAAGAAACGCTAGCCGCAACAGCAAGGCCCGCCCCACAAACGTGAGGCGGGCCGTTATCGTTTGAGCAATCATGCAGCGACGTGATGGAGCAAATTAATCCACGCGCTTGTCGCCCATAAAGAAGAGCGCCACCGTACCAGGTCCGGTATGCGAGCCAATCAGAGTACCGATGTCATTGATCTCAATCTTGCCTTTAAGCTGCGGAACCTGTTCCTCAATCAGCGCCGCAACTGCCTCGGCATCCTCGCGGCACGCCGAGTGCGACATGATGCACTTACCCGAATAATCCGCACCGTCCTGCACGTGTGCCATCATGGTCTTGGCCATCTCGGAAATCGCGCGCTTCTTAGTGCGAATCTTCTCACGTGGCGACAGCTTGCCGTCGCAATCGACCGTCATAAGCGGGCAAATCTTAAGCGCCGTGCCGATGATCGCACTCGCAGCCGAAATGCGACCGCCTCGTAGATAGCTCGACAGATCGGTCGAGAAGAACCAGTGGTGCAGGTTGAGTTTGTGCTCCTCGATCCAGGCAGCCGTCTCGTCGAGTGAAGCCCCGCTATCGCGCACGTCGGCGGCATATTCCAGCAACAGGCCAAAGCCCGAAGACGCCGCCAGCGAATCGATGACGCGCACCTTGCCGCCCTGGGGATAGCGATCCGCGAGCATCTGCGCCGCAACGCAGGCCGATCCATACGTGCCCGAAATACCCGACGACAACGCCAGGTGCAGCACGTCTTTACCCTCGGCAACAAACGGCTCCCAAAACTCCTTGTACTCACCCACGCTCACCTGAGACGTCTTGGGCATGGCGCCCGCGGCAATCTGGGCAAAAAACTTGTCCGGCGTAATCGACTGATACAGATCGTCCGTATGGACAACATCGTCGATCTCGTAATGAAAACACACGACAGGGATATTGCGCGACGCAAAGAACTCACGGGTTCGGTCGGCGGCGGATTCACAGGTCAGGACAAAATCACTCATATGAGGCTCCTTACTCATTGCTGCGCAAATTATCGCACAGTGAGCCTACATACGGTACATATGTCCACTATTTACCAAATCGAACCAAAAATAGCGAACATCTTTACCACCATCGTCTCCACCGGCCCCACGCATAAATATCTGAGAAAACACCTTCTGTCGTCTCCACTCAACCGCCATATCCACCTCAACTAAATCGATTTACCAAACCGTTCAGCCGACAATTCAGCCGCCGGCGCAAAATCGAAACAAAAGCGGCGCATACTGATAAACGTTTGACGCTGTTTATCAGTTTTACCAGCCCCATCGGAAGGTGTTTCATGGTCGCATTCGATCGCAACCCGCAAGACTTCAAGTATCTGCGCCTGCTGTCGAGACAGTTCCCCACCGAACAATCCGCGTTTACCGAAATTATCAACCTCTCGGCCATCCTCAACCTACCCAAGGGCACCGAGCATTTTATGAGCGACGTGCATGGCGAGTACGAAGCCTTTATGCACATCCTCAACAACTGCTCGGGCGTCGTGCGCGAGCATGTCGACGAGATTTTTGGCGACACGCTCTCCTTTGACGAAAAGGGCGAGCTGTGCACGCTCATCTACTACCCGCGCGAGAAGATCGACCTGGTCCGCAGCCAGCGCGAGGACTCGCCAACTTGGTACAAGACGATGCTTGACCAGCTCATCATGGTCGCTCGCTCGCTTTCAAGCCGCTACACGCGCTCCAAGGTGCGTAAGGCCATCCCGCGCGACTACGCCTATATCATCGACGAGTTGTTGCACACGCACCCGGACGAGAACAACTATCGCGTGCGCTATCACGAGCGCATCGTGGAGTCCATCCTGGAGACCGCCAGCGCCGACGACTTTATCGAGTCGCTCGCCTCGCTCATCAAGCGCCTGGCCGTCGACCACCTGCACCTGGTGGGCGACATCTTCGACCGCGGCGGCGGCGCGGCCAAGATTATGGACCGTCTGCTCACCTACCATTCACTCGACATCCAGTGGGGCAACCACGACCTACTGTGGATGGGCGCTGCGGCCGGTGAGCCCGCCTGCATCGCCACGGTGTTGCGCAACAACCTACGCTACGACAACTACGAGATCCTGGAGAACGACTACGACATCTCGCTGCGTGAGCTTGTCGCCTTTGCCGATGCCACCTACACCGCCGGTGAGTCCATCACCCCGCTGATCAAGGCCATCAACGTGCTGCTCTTTAAGCTCGAGGGCCAGATTATCCAGCGCCACCCCGAGTTCGATATGACCGACCGCCTGTTACTCGACAAGATCGACCACGACACCGGCACGGTCACGCTCGCCGACGGCAGCGTGTGGCCGCTCACGACCAACGACTTCCCCACCGTCGACCCGGCGGACCCCTACACGCTCACGTCTCAGGAGCAGCACATCATCGACAAGCTCGTGTCCGAGTTTGTCACCGCCGATCACCTGCATCGCCATATCGATTTCCTCTACACCCACGGCTCGATGTACAAGGTCGCCAACGGCAACCTGCTCTTCCACGGCTGCGTTCCACTCAACGAAGACGGCACCTTCAGCAGCATGAACTGCCTGGGCACCTGGCACGCTGGCCGCGATTATCTCGATTTTTGCGACCACATCGCCCGCCGCGCGTGGCGCGTGGGCGACCGCGATGCCCTCGACTGGATGTGGTACCTGTGGATTGGCTTCAATTCACCCGCCAGCGGACGCCTGGTGCGTACCTTTGAGCGCGCCTATATCGCCGATAAGAGCACCTGGGTCGAGCCGATGGACCCGTACTTTACGCTTACCAAGTCGCCCTCGGTCTGCGATGATATCATGCGCGAGTTTGGCGTCGCGGCCATGGCATGCTCGCCGACCGGCCACATCATCAACGGCCACACGCCCGTTAAAACCACCAAGGGTGAGCAGCCCATCCGCGCCGAGGGCAAGCTACTGGTCATCGATGGCGGCTTCTGCCGCGCTTACCATCCCAAGACGGGCATCGCCGGCTATACGCTCATCTCGAGCTCGCGCGGCTGCCGCCTCAAGTCGCACCGGGCCTTTACGACGGTTGCCGAGGCACTCACGCGCAACGTGGACATCGAGAGCGAGACCAACCGTTTTGACCAAGCAGACCGTCGCCGCATGGTGAGCGACACCGATACTGGCGCCAAGATTCGCAGCCAGATCCAGGACCTGCGCCAGCTGCTCGATGCATATAGAAACGGTGCTATCGAGGAGCGCGCCTAGCACCACCCGCGGGGATTGGCTAAACTTGCTAAGTTTGTCATCCCCGCGGCGCTTCGGCGCCAGCTTAAGGCAGGTACCATGCAAAAGCTCCTTGCGCAGATTATGAAATTTGGCGTCGTCGGTGTCATTGCCACGGTTATCGACTTTGGCATTATGAATCTGCTCCACTACGGTCTGGGCCTCAACATCCTAATCGCCAACACCAGCGGCTTTATCATCTCACTCATCTTTAACTACCTCGCAAGCATGAAATACGTGTTTGCGCACAAGGAAGGCATGAGCCGCCGCCGCGAGTTCATCATCTTTGTCGTGCTGTCCGTGATCGGTTTGGTGCTCAACGATGGCATCGTGCTGGCGCTCAACGCCGGCCTGGGACTCGAGGCCAATATCGCCAAGATCTGTGCCACCGCGCTTGTCATGGTCTACAACTTTGTGACCCGAAAAATCTTCCTGGAGGGCGACGAGACAAAATAGCTCGAAACCCCTGTAGCATTACGGCGCCCACGGACGACGCGCACTCAGCGCAGTATCGTCCGTGGGTGTCGCTCGTTTACGGGCAAATTTTCAACGTTTGCGGATTAGCTCTTGAAAATTTGGCGAGTTCATATAGTTCTTGGCAAAGACCTTACGTTTCCCTTGTAAAAGCTCTAAAGTATCCTCTGCTCGATTCATCAACGCATTGGATGTGATTACGTGCGCAAGGCGCTGGCACAACCTCATACCAAGCAGTTCCTCAAGTTTGCCGTCGTGGGTCTTATCTCCTTTGGCATCGACTGGGGCATGCTCATTGCGCTCGTCGAGCTGTTCCACCTCGACTTTTTGATGAGCACCACGGTTTCGTTTATCACATCCGTCGTGGTCAACTACTGGCTCAGCATGAAGTACGTGTTCGACCACCGCGAAGGCATGAGCCGCAAGCGCGAGTTCACGATCTTCACCATCCTGTCGGTGATCGGCCTGGGCCTCAACGACCTGTACATGTTTGTGGGCGTCACGTTTTTGAGCATCGGCTACGAGGCCATGAAGGCCATCGCCACATTCCTCGTCACCTGGTACAACTACTTCAGCCGCCGCTTCTTCCTCGAGGGCGCACGGTCGTAGTCGATTCACTATTTGCTTGAATGTATAACCGGTTGGAATTCCCGTTCCAACCGGTTTTTTGTTTGCCGAGAGACCCGGCGATCCAGTCCCATTCGCATGAAAAACGGGCGGCTCGGATGTTGGTCCGAACCGCCCGTCTGGCGCGCTATGTCGAGGCCTCTAGTCTGTAACGTAATACCAGACTACGTTGTCGCCGTTTGAGAGAACGTAGTTACTACAGGCCGTCATGGGCGTTGTGCCGTTGACGGAATACATCCAGCCGCTCGTGCCGCCGTACTGTTTCTCGGCCAAACCACCAATCGCAGAAACATACGTGCCGTACGATGAGCCGTGTGCGTTGACAGAGAGGCCCAGCGCGCACAGGGCATCGTAGACGGTAGCACCTTCGTTAAAGGTAAAGGTGCCACCAGAGGACACAGGATTGTCCACAGCGCTCGATGTGACCGAAACCGTCACCGTAACGTAGTTGGACTCCTGTGAGCCGCTCTGGCCGCCCGAGGAGGCGTTTCCACCATTAGAGGATGAGGCTCCATCAGACGACTGGCCACCGCCCGAAGAAGCACCGCCAGACGCATTGGAAGTATCACTGGCTCCCGTATTTTGGGCAGCGGATTTATCGCCAGACTTCTTGCCGCCCCGGTCCTCGGACTTCTTGCTATCCGAGTTTTTGTCCGATTCCTTGTTTGAAGACTCGGAATCGTCCTTGTCGTCGTTCGAACCCTTGGACTCGTCTTTTGCATCATTCGATGACTTGAAGCCCTCGGAACTGGCCTCGCCCGAAGCCGTAGTCGAGCCAGACGCCTTGGTGTCCTTGGTGACGACGCTCTCCCCCGTCACGGTCTGGACGATCCAATCAATGGACCAGGCGCCGCTTGTGGAAGGATGGACGAAACCCAGCGAGACGACGATCAGCGCAATGCACGCGGCGGTCAGGACGCCAGTAAGCGCCTTCCGTCGAGGGGCGGACGCCGCCGAAGCGGCGCCCTGTTGCTTTGCATCGTCGAGCTGAATGAACGAGGAATCTGGTTGCTTGGGGTCAGCGTCCTTGGATTTATTGGACACAGCCCTCACCTACCGACGTTTGGTGAACACGAACACGCCGACGATGGCGAGTCCGATGACGCCGGCGGCGATGCCAACGATGGCGAGCGGATTGGTGCCAGTCTCCTGCTCGGCAGCACTAGAGGACTTCTTAGCGGTGGTCGTGGAAGCAGCACCCGTATCGGACTTGGAATCGGACTTCTTGTCGGACTTGTTGTCCTTCTTGTCAGACTTCTTCTCATCCTTCTTGTCGGACTTGTTGTCCTTGGTCTCGGTCTTGGTCGACACCGTCGTCTTGGTCGTCGGCTTATGACCCGGGGCGACAGCGCCGCCCTTCGAGCCGGAGCCGGAACCCGTGCCAGTGCCAGCGCCAGTGCCGGAACCAGTACCGGTACCAGAACCGCCGCCGCCATTCGAACCAGCGCCGCCATTACCGCCAGGGTTAACGGCATTCTTGGTCCACTTGGCATACAGCGTCAGATCGGCCGTCACCGGCGTGCTAAAGTCATACGCCTGCGTGCAAGCCTCATCGGTATACCAACCGCCGAAAGTGTAGCCATCGCGCGTCGGATCGGCCGGCTTGACCAGCTTGCCATCGGCCGTGGCAACAAACTTAGTGTCGCAAGCAGACCCGCCGTTGGAATTAAAGGCAACCGTCCAAGACTCAACGGCCCCAAGCTTGAACAGCGTGCCCGAGTCATTGATGTAGTACAGGTTGCCAGATGCATCGGCAATGACCGGAGAGTCACAGTACTGGTAATGGCCAGCCGCATCATAAATCTGCGTCGCCTCTGCATCGCCGAGCGTATAGCGATACACGCCACCACCAGCAGAGTAGTTGACGTAATCCTTGCTATCCGCGCTATTAACGGTGAAGTACACATAGGTCTTGCCGCCCTGAACACTCACCAGCGGAGTAGCAGCAATACCGTTGAGGCCAGCCGGCAGCGCCTTGCCGTCGGCAGCAGCGACCATCGTGGTCTTACCCGTCTTCAGGTTATAGAGAACCAGAGCAGAGCCCGTAGCCGTCTGTCCGCCGACAATCAGATTGTCACCAGACACCGCAGGGGCGCTCAGATTATTCGTAAGGCCCAGATCAACCGTCTTCTGTTCACTCAGCACGCCCTTCGCCGAAAGCGAAATCACATGGAGCTTTCCGTCGTGCGTCATCTGATAGAAGGTCGAACCATTGGACGGATCGGCAATGCAATCGGCATTTGCGACAGCGCCGAGCTTCATGGTCGAAACGACATCGCCCGTCGTCTTATCAATGCACTTAAGCGTACCCGCGCTCGTAGGAACGATGGCATACTTATCCGTCAAAGCCGCACCAGTCCAGTAATAGCCCTCGGCAGGGTCGATGTTCTGCCAAGAAACTTCGCCCGTGGCAATCTTAATGCGCGCAAAGGAGCCGTTGCCGTAGGTCGCGTTGTAATTCTCGTCATACGAAATATCGACCGAGCCTACGTAGACGTACTCGCCGTCCGAAACGACGGTGCAGGAGCTCTGCGTCAAGTCCGTCAAACCAGGCGTCAGCCACTTGCAGATCAGCTTGTCTGCAGTAATCGCCTGGACCGCACCGCCGTTGAGCGGAACGATGATAAGGCCATTGGTATAGATCGGACGAGAGGTATAGCTCACCTTGGAGGCAAGCGGCGCAGAGGCAACCTTTTTGCCCGTGGACGAATCGATCTTAATGAGCTCGTTCTCGGTCGCGATGTACACAAAGCCGTTAGCAATGACAGGCTCGCTGCAGTTGGCATACTGCTGACCAGACTCGGCCTTCCAATCGAAGGCCCACTTAAGACCGGCGGCCTGCGCAGGCGTCTTGGCATCCGTTACGGTCGAACCGTTGCCACTGTTGCCGTAGCCGGCCCACTCGGCATCCCAATCAGGAGTCGTCGCGCTCGGATCCACGACAATCTTGTCGGGATCGGGCATGGGCGAATTATCGGTGGTATAGGCAAGCGTGACCTTATCGCCGCTCTTGAGCGTAATCTGATTGGCGCAGAGTAAGGAGGGCTCTCCGTTGATATACAGATGCCAATATTTATTGGTCGCAGCATCCCAACCATACGGCTTGTGATCGAACGGCGAAGTAATGGAATTCAGGAACCAGTACTCACCACTCTGGGAGCCGTTGTACGCAACGCCCTTGGCCTTCAGAACTGCCTCAATAAGGTTCTGGGCAGTAGAGCCTTCGGGCAGAGAAACGTTGCTTGCCGAGCCCCAGCGAGCATTGTTGCCGTTGACATCGGGACCGATAACATCGACAGACCCAAGAACCTGGCCAGGAAGGGCATCGGCGTCAGCACCATACATAAAGGTGACGGCATCGCCCTCATGGAGCTCGTAGGCACCGGCGCCAACGTCGGCGAACTTGCCATTTACGTAGAAGCGCCAATAGCTATTGGTCGCAGCATCCCAGCCATAGGACTTACCATCGAACGGCGAATAAATGCCGTTGAGGAACCAGCCCCAAGACGATTCGCTAGCATCGAGCTTAAGGCCGGTCTGCTCAAGGAGATCCTTGGCAGTAGAGCCCGCCTTGAGACTCGTCTGACCCGTCGAAGCCCAAACCTGCTGCTTGCCGTCCTTGTCCTTGCCAAGCACCTGAACGGAAGCATGGACAGAATCGGACGGCAACTGGTCGCCCCAGCCACCGTAGAACCACGTGACGGTATCGCCGGCATGGATGGTGACATTGTCCGCCGTATAGTCACTCGACTTGCCGTTGATAAACAGCTGCCAATAGGTCGAATAATCTTGGGGCGTACCCAGCTCAACACCGTTGTACTTAAGGCTCAGAATGAAGGAGCCAGCAGCAACGGCGTCGATGTCATTCGCCTCAAGCGCGACCTTCGTAAGGTCAAGTGCGCTCGAACCGGACGTCACCACATACTGCGCACTATCGACCCAAGTCTGAGTCTTGCCCTGGGCATCGCGACCAATGACGGTCACATTCGCAGCAAGCTGGTCCTTAACGACGGGGGATGCGCTACCACCCGTAAAGGCAAACTCAATCTTCTGCCCCGGGGCGAGCTTAACGCTGCTCGCGCCAACCGAGGAAGACACGCCGTCGACGAACAGCTGCCAGAAGGCATTAGTCGTCGGATCGTAGGCAAGCGTGCGGCCATCGCTCGGAGACGTGATGCTCTTGAGGTAGAAGCCGTATGCCGTGTTCGGTTCGTAATCCGCTTTAAAGCCCGTCTTCTGCTGCAGCTTAACGAAGGCATCCGCAGCCGTCGCGCCCTCGTCGAGCTTGAGCTGCGTAGGTGCCACCCAGGTCTGAGCCTTGCCGTCGGCGTCGGTGCCGATAATCGAGAACGAGACCTCGACTTGCTTCTTGGCGACATCGCCGGTTTCTGTCGGGTTCTCTGTCTGGACGGCAGTCGCGGCGGCAGATCCTGCTTGGCCAGTGGATGCCGTCGAAGACTGCACGCTCGTGGCAGGGCTCTCCCCCGTCGCCGAGCCTTCGTCGCCAGTTGCTGCCTCTGTTGTGGCGGCACTAGCTGCAGGCGCGCTCCCGGAATCCGAAACCTCGGCGCCGCTCTGCTCAGCGGCACCGCCCGCAAGCGCTGCGTCCTCGCCCGGCGTCGTAGCCTGAGCCACAGCATCGGCAATGCCCTCGGCGCCCTCGGCCCACAGCTGAGCCGGCGTGGTGCCAAAGGCCATCGCGAAGGCCAGGAATGCCACTAGGCCGCGCTTGGCTACACCGCGTGCAATCGCGCCACGGCGATGCATCGAGGCGCGCTCGCGCTCGTCCTCAAACATATCCATTTGTCCCCCATTGTCTGTACTTGGAGCGATGCCTTGAGGCTGCCCCACGTCATCGCGCATGTTGCGTTCGAGTTCCCCCATCGGGGTCCCCCTTCCCTCCAGAGCCCTATGCACACCGGCGGCATACGCCGCAGCCGCATGCAAGATGGGAGGCGATCCGACTTAACCTTAACGGCTCAGGCGCGCCGTCCGATCTGCGACGCGAACATCCCGAGCCAAGAGGAATTACGGTTACTGGTACAGCCGGGGACTTGCACCCCGATTCTCCCAAACGCGCAGGAAAACCGCGCGTTCGTGCGTCTCCGCACCACCATCTAGGCCATCGATTATTACCGTCAAAATGGTATCACGCAAAAGGGCCCCGCACACAGGCGAAGACCAAGGTAAAAGCTATTGTTTGCGATAGGAAATTGCGGTGACGGTCGCAGCCTCTAGTGTTTGCCGCCGTGGCTGTTGAGCCAGATATTGCGGCCCAGCATAAGCGCCAGCACCAGCGCGCTCACGTAGCCCATAAAGCCAATGACCGGGATACCAAACACAACCGGCTCGATGCGTGCGTAGTACACCACCGACGAACCGATAAACAGGCCGGCGATAACGATAGCCATCGACATGCGGTCGATAATTCCGCCCAGCTGTCGCAGTGCCTTATCGCTGCTCATGATCTGCGTGTTCACCTTAAGCTGGCCGCGCGTAAGCATGCGCGAAGCCAGCCCCAGGTACTCAGCCGCCTCGAGTGAGCCCTTCGCCGCGCGATAGCTGCTCGCGGCAAGATCGCGCCCCATGTCGCGCACGCGCGCATAGGTGCTTTTCTCGTTTTTAATGTGGGTTTGGATGATCTGGATCATGTTGACGTTGGGCATGTACTCGGTCAGCAAACCCTCGAGCGTCACCATGCCGCGCGCGAACATCGTCACCACGCTCGGCAGCTCAACATCGTTTTTGCGCGCCAGGTTTAGCAGCGAGGTCAAAAACTCGCCGATATCCAGGTCTTTAAGGTCGAGGCCCGCAAAGTCAGCCACGATAAAGTCAAGATCGGACAAAAAGGCCGAATGATCGAGCTCAGCCGAGTCGCCACGCGTCACGGCGAAGCGCATGAGCGAATCCTTGAGCTTGGGCACGTCACCCTCGGCCACGGCGAAAATCATGTCCTTTACGATACTGCGATCGTGACTCGACATGCGTCCGACCATGCCCAAGTCGATAAAGTAAACGATACCGTCTTTGAGGATGATGTTTCCCGCATGCGGGTCGGCATGGAAAAAGCCGTCGTCGAGCACCTGCGTCGAGTAGTCCTCGACAATCGCGGCACCGATCTTTTCCAAGTCATAGCCCTCGGCCACCAAGCGTTCAGGATCGGCGATCGAAATGCCGTCGACGTAGTCCATAACCACCACGTGCTCGGTGCACAGGTCCAGATAGGATTTAGGGCACGTCACGCCATGAACGCTCTTATGGAACTCGTAGAAGTCGTTGAGGTTTTTGGCCTCGGCCAAAAAGTTGGTCTCCTCGCGAAACGAGGTCCACAACTCCTCGACTACGCCGTGCAGGTCAACGAATTGATCGGTGTTGACGAACTTGGAAACGATACGCACCACCGAGCGGATGATATCGATGTCCTGTGCCATAACCTGCTGCGCACCGGGGCGCTGCACCTTGACAGCCACGTCCTCGCCCGTCACCAGACGAGCGCGGTGCACCTGCGCGAGCGACGCGCTACCAAGCGGGTTGGGGTCGATCGCATCGAACATCTCCCCCAGGCGCAGGCCGTATTCTTCTTCCAGACAGCTGAGTACGACCTCGTACGGCACCGGCTCCACGTCGGAGCGCAGACGACGCAGCTCGTCGCAAAAGCGCTGCGGCAGAATCTCGGACCGGTTGGCCAAAATCTGCCCCATCTTGACGAACATGGGGCCGAGCTCCTCGAGCAGGCGGCGCAAGCGAACCGGCGTGAGGTTATCCCACACACGGTACTTTTTGACCAAGCGAACAATCTGCCCGATGCGTTCGCGACGACCCGCCGGCGTGAGCTGGTATTCCTCGTCCGGCGCCATCGCGTCGGGCTCTTCGGGCACCATATCGACAGCGCGCGGCTTTTTGCGAGCGCCCGAGACGGCGGCATCGACCTCATCGACAACCGCCGCCTCGTCACCCAAAGGATCTAGATTGTTGTAATCGGTGGTGGAATCTGCCATCTGCGCTGCTACTCGGCCTCTTCGGTATCCTTCGCATCGTCGGGCTCAACGGACTCGACGGGCACCGAGGTCACGTTGTCCTCGACCGAATCGACGATGTCGCGCACATGGGCCAGGAAGGCCGTGCGCTCGGGGGCGGTCATGACGCGGACCCGGGCAAGGATGAGCTCGTCAAGCACGCGCTGGGCCGCGGTCTCGCCCTGCATGCCCAAGCGCTCGGTCAGATCGGAGATGGTACCGCCGGCCTGCTCGAACATGTCGGACACACTGCGGGCGATATCGGGGGTGGCGGTGTCCTTGCGGACCTGCTCGCCCTTGGTGTTAAGGTCGTCGAGGACCTTCTTGCCGCCTTCGACAGCAACGGCGGCAGCGCCAAAGCCCACGTTAATGGCGCCGTTAACAAGCTGATCGAGTTTCATAACCATGGTTATCTCCAATCACAAACAACTGCATTGGCGTTCTTGTACCCAAGATTGAGCGAAAGCGACAAAGCGTTTTAGCGCTATTCGATCGACGGGAAATCCCTACCTCACGTTGTCATTCATCGCGAAAGAGTTCTTCATGGCGCAGCTCGTGGTGTAAAGCACCTTGCCCAGCAGGGCATCGGTCTCCACGCGAACACGCTCGGCAAAGGCCTCGTTGGCGCGTGCAAGCTCGGCAGGCACCTCGACCTCGGGCAGAGCGGCTACGGCAGCGTCGACGTCATGGATCTGCTTGTGGCCCATGCCACCGATCTTCTCCTGATAATCCTCGACCGCGCGGCCGCACTCATGAAAGCGGACGTCAGCCAGCGCGCCGATCAGGCGGTTGGCCCAGTAGAAGTTTTCGGACGTCACGCGAGCCTGCGTGTCGGCATAGTACTCGGGCATAGTCTCGACGTTGGCGTACAGCGGAACCAGCGCGTTAAACGAGTTGGAACCAAAGGCCATCCACTGCACGGCGCGGTAGGCCGGCTGCGCATAGGGGCGCAGCTGCAACACGGCAAGCTGGCTGTTGCGGTTGATGCCGATGGGGCGATAGGCACCACGCGTAGCGGGCGTGCCCTTGCTGCCGTAGCAGTCGTACTCCGTGCCCTGGTAGTGGCTCGAGAGCACGTACTTGATGTCCTCGATGGTCACCTTGCGCTCGGGCACGCGGCTCCAGGGGATATCGTCGCTCTCGGGCGTGTAGTCGGCGTCGGGGCCATCCCACACGTCGCTGGGGTTGAGGCAGCGCTGCATGTACCAGGCGCGCGGCGTGTTGTAGACATGGTCGCTGTCGCTGTGCGAGCCAAAGGCCTCGCGCGGGTTAAAGACGGCAGCCGGGCCGTCGCTCTCGACGCCCAGCGTCAGGTCCAGATGCCACTCGGCCATCCAGGCGCGCAGGTCGGCGGAGCACATATGGTCGGCCTGGGCGCCCTCGGCGTCATCCAGGTCAAAGCTGTCGATGCCCAGCTGGTTGGGCATGGTCACATAGGCGTCGTCAGGCACGCGCTTGGCGATCCAGTGGTGACCGCCGATGGTCTCGAGCCACCAGATCTCGTCCACGTCGCTAAAGGCGATGCCGTTGTTCTCGTAAGTGCCGTAGCGCTCGAGCAGGTCGCCCAAGATACGCACGCCGTCGCGGGCGGACTTGGCATACGGCAGCACCAGGGTCACCATGTCCTCCTCGCCCAGGCCACCGGGCTGCGCCGGCACATAGCCGTCCTCACCCTCGTTGCCCTTGGCGGGCACGTAGTCCACGAGCGGATCGGCGCCGCGGACGCGCTCGTTGGTGGTAAGCGTCTCGGTTGCGGACATGCCAACATTGAGCTCGTTGAATCCGGCCTCGGCCCAAATACCGTGACCGGGAACGACGTCGGGGACGCTCGTGTAGCGCATGGGATTGTCGGGCAACTCAACGGTCAGGTGGCTCAGGACGCTCGTGTAGACGCGCGGTTGCTCGTCGGGATGCACCACGCGCATGCGCTTGGGCTCAAACACCCCGTTGGACGAGTCCTCGTTACGCGCGACAAGCGTCGACCCGTCGTAGCTTGCGTTTTTACCGACCAGAATCGTTGTGCACGGCATGCGCATCCTCCTTGAGCGAAGAAATCAAACGGCAACAGTGTATCGCTTCGGCGCAAAAAGGGCGAAACCGCAACCCTTCAGGACCCCTCGGGACCCCTGTGTGCAAAAATGCCTATTTCGATGCGCGCTCGGCCGCTTCGATCACGTATTTGGCGAGAATCGCCGTTGTCACGGCGCCCACGCCGCCCGGCACGGGGGTGATGGCACCAACAACCGGCTCCACAGCATCAAAATCGACGTCCCCGACCAGCTTGCCAGCGTCCTCATCCCAGTTAATGCCAACATCAATGATCGTCTGGCCCTCGCGAACGGCATCCGCGCCAATCGTGCTCGCGCGTCCAACGGCCGCAACAACGATATCGGCAGAACGGCACTCGGCAGCAAGATCGCGTGTATGCGTATGGCACGTCGTCACCGTGGCATTGCGAGCCGTAAGCATGGCGGCAACGGGACGACCAATCACCAGCGAGCGCCCGACCACAGCAACCTTGGCCCCATCCAGCTCAACGCCGTAATGATCCAGCAAAGCAAGCACGGCTTCGGCTGTGCAGGGGGCAAAACCCTCGCCGCGCCCCGAAAGCGTGGTAAGCAGCGAAGACGGCGTCATGGAGTCAACGTCCTTGGCGGGATCGAGCACTGCGGTGACGGCGTTCTCGTCAAGGCCGGCGGGCAGCGGGCGGAACATCAGACAGCCATGAACAGCCGAATCGGTATTGATGTCCTCGACGGCCGTCAACAGCTCGTCCTGCGAAACATCGGCAGGAAGCAAAACGCGGCGAGCCTCAATGCCAACCTTCTCGCAGCGCTTGAGGGCACCGCGCTCGTAGGACAGGTCGTCCTCGCGCTCGCCCACACGAACGATGGCGAGCGTCGGTACAACACCGCGCTCGCGCAGGGCTGCACAGCGAGCAGCAAGTTCCTCGGTCAAAGCGCGAGCAACGGGAGCACCCTTCAGCAGTTCAGCCATGGCTATCCTCTCTTCCTTGCAGCGTCGGAGGCGCGGCGCGCCAGCGCATCGGCGCGCGGCAACCATGTGTCGAGCAACTCATCACACGCCGTCTCGAGCTCCTCAGCACGAACGCGATCTTTCATAGACGTGGTGTTCGCAAAGAGCGTCAAGCTCGCGCCCTGCATAGCGGCACGGCAGAACACGGCGCCGCACGCCACATCGGACAGCAGCTGACGCGAACCCTTGTCGGCCATGTCCTCGAGCAGCGCCAGCGCGCGCCCGCAGGCATCCATAATGCGATACGGCGGCATAGCGGCCACATGCAGCGCATCCTGAATCGCGGTCGCTCGAGCCGGATCGTCACGCGGAATACCGTACGCCGTGGACACCTGCCCGTAGGCACGAACGTCCTCGGCGACCAGACCCACAAGTTCCTGCGCCAACTCATCCGCCTGGGCAAACGCGCGCGTCAGATCGTCTGCGCGATCGGCAAGCGCAGGGTTTGTCGCCCCATAGCGAGCAACCATCCCGCAAAGCGAGGCGCCCAGTGCACCTACAAAGGCGCTCGCGCTACCGCCGCCGGGAACCGGCTCGCGTGCGGCAAGCGCCTCGGCAAACTCTCGACATGTTTTATCCATCATCTCTTGGCTCATACGCACGCACCTTCAAGTCATATACATCGGTCGGGTGGCAACCGCCGACCGACCGCATCAATCACATAATGGTGCTAAGTCTAGCCCATAAGTACATGAGCGTCAGCGCACCTGGCCATCGCGGATTTCTATGACGAACGATAGGCGTCGGCACCGCAAACATGGGACACATGGCCCACCTTTCGAGACTTCCGGACGTCAAAAACTGAGGCATATCTATAAACAAGGAACCTGTTGGGGCAACGCCCACGCACGCGCGCCCCATTAAATCAACGGGCACCTCACCCCGGGGAGGGCCGACAGCATCGGCCCTCCCCTCTTTTGCGACCGCACATATTGCCACTTGTCGGCGCAATTCCAGCCCCCAGAATGGGACACATGGCCCACCCTAGCGAGTCGTCCACGCGTACAGTAAAGGCAGGTAATCCGTGGGCGGTTACAGATCGAGGAGGACACGACCATGAAAAAGAAGGCCTTTGCGATTCTCACCCTCTGCATAAGCCTCTTTGCCGCAGTTGCCCTGGTGGGCTGCGGTGGCAGCGGCGGCGCTACCGGAAGTGGCGGTGGCGGTGGAGCAGAAAAGCCAGCCGTGGATATGAGGACCGACTTCATTTGGTTTAAGGTCGAGGTCCCCGAGGGCGTCGAGATCACCGACGTCGCAGGCGACACCGCCGACAGGGCCCAGTTTAAGTTCACCGAGAGCGAGCATGCCAGCGATCGCTTCATCCCCGTCTTCGACTCTGACAAGAACGCCGATGAACTGTTCGACTACGAGGCAAAGTGGAAGGCCAACTCCGGATGGACCGAGAGCGATCCCGTTAAGTACAACGGCAAGACCTGGCGCAACGCCTACTTTACGCACTCGGGCGGCGTGACGACCGAGTACTTCACCGACGTTGACGGTGGCAGCGTGTATGTGCGCATCGACAACGTCGAGGAGCACAAGGACGCCGTCGAGACCATGATGAAGTCACTGGAGTTTGCCGACGACATCGCCAAGGCAAAGACCGAGGCCATGGACGTCAAGCTCGAGGATATCGAGATCAAGCGCTAAACGACTGGCGAGCGCAGCGGGAAACACAGGCGCAGTGCTAACAAGCGGCGGTACCCCAGCGCTTCGTACCCAGGGAGGGCCGGTAAACCGACCCTCCCTTTCTTATGCCGGTAGCCAACGAACGCGAGGATGCCGGACGCCGGAACCGCTCCAAATGTAGCAACAGTACGAAAACGACAAACACCCCAACACGTCCGCCCGCCGATTTATTGCGCCGCGCAGACAATTAAACCAGCATCTTTAAACATCTGAGCAGTATAGTGACCAAAACTATCGCATAACCGCACTCTACGAATGGAGAAGTTATGACCGAACACCACGCCATCAGCCGCCGAGCATTTACGTTGGGCCTTGGACTCGCGGCGTTGTCGCCACTTGCAAGCCTGCCCGAAACCGCGGCATTGGGCATTTGCCCACGAGCGGCATTTGCAGACGACGCTGCCACAGCGTCGGTCAGCCTCGACAATTTCGTCATTCGCCTTCGCCCCGCGGGCTATTTTCGCACCGCGAGCGTCAACGAAGACGGCAACGTCATCGGCAACGTCTGCCATCTGTTTAATGACGGCACGTCCAGCAAGCTCATCCTTGAGAACGTAACGACCAAGAATGACGATACAAACTGGTATGCTATCCGCACCTTACTCAATTTCGAAGAGCATAAAAAGACGGGCTACAGCATTTGGTCGGTCGATGGCGACTCGGACAAAGACGGAAAGGTCATCCACGTATGGAGCGGCGAGTATGACAACAAGCCCAGCCGCGCTTTTGCGTTCGAGCGGCAATCAAACGGAACCTATATCATCCGAGACCGCACGGTCGAGAAAGAAACCGAGAAAAAAGACATTAAGTACCTGGCAATAGAATCGAACGGCGAAGACCAGGACAACAATAAGATTTGCCATAAGAATAAGAGTAAGAGCATTCCGTGGGAGCTCGAGCTTGTCGGTTACGACATGAAAAAGAACGATGCCACGGTTAGCAGCCTCGACTGGATCACGTATAGCAGCTACGTCGACGGACCATGTTGGATGAAATACGTCGACGACAACAAGTTCCTCGACGAGCTGAGCATCCCGGGTACGCACGATTCGGGCACCTGCAGCGTGGACAACGACACTGAGCCCCAATCCTCGCAAGTAAAATGCCAGCAGGATTACATTCCCACGCAGCTGCTCGAAGGCATTCGCTATTTTGATATCCGTCTCGGAAAGGGCGACAACCCTGGCATCGACCATGGGATGTACTACCTGCTCAAAAAAGACGCGTACTTTTTGCATCTTTCCGATGTCATAGGCTACTTCAAAACGTTTTTGAACGAAAACCCGACAGAAGCGCTCATCATGCTTGTATCACGAGGCAACGACGAGGCTACCGACGAAAGTGTTACGACGGCTTTCGCCAAGGTTTTGGACGACAACCCCAAACTGTTCTATACGTCGAGCCGCGTTCCCACACTGGGCGAGGTGCGCGGAAAGATCGTCCTGCTACGTCGATTTGGACTCGACGGCGACAGCGTAAGCGGCCACACGTGGGGACTCGACCTCACCGAATGGGATAACAAAATCGCAGCGCACACCGACAGCAGTTCCATGTGCCTCGTCCAAGACGCGCAGGGCTTTGAAGCCGCGGGGGAAACAGGCGACAAAGAGCCCTATTGCACCAAGGTATACGCCCAGGACAAGTACAAACTCACGGGAACCGACAAGCTCAGCTGGGTCGATAATGCGCTGAAGGAAACGACCGGGCGCACGCGCAACGAGGTAGATGTCGAGGACGATAACGGGGCCAAGGAGAAAGTCCTGGAGCGTTGCTGGTCTATCAACTACACCAGCTGCACGGGCTTGTCGCACGGAGGCAATCCTTTTACCTCGGCACGAGTAGTCAACGAGCATCTGTATAAGAGCCCGTACATCAATCCCAGCGGCATCGAGGATACAAAGTCAGATTACCTCAAGCACATTGGCATCATCGCATCCGACTTTGTTGATGCGGCGCTGGCCCGGAGCATCTACCAGCGCAATTACGATACGGAGCACAAGCAGACGGCTTCGTACTATCTCCCGTACTATCTCCCGACCCGCATGCGCATGACGTACGGCGACTCGCTGAGCGATGCCTCATTCCAGGATGGCAAGACCGTTGGCGAGGGCCGTTTCCGCCTCGTTAACAGCAGCAACGTACTCAACGTGGCCGCTTCTGGCAGCGCGTTTGCCATCGAATACGTGGATGTCGACGCCCTGGGCAACGAGACCGCTACAGGACTGCAGGGCTTCGTGCCCATCGATATCGATCCGCTCGCGCTGACGCCCCATTTTGAGGGACTCGAAGGCCTTAAGGCCGGCGAAGACGTGCGCGCCAAGATTGCGGCATCACTCGAGGGCAAGCTCGAAACCGACGCCTGCACCGCCCAGCTCGAGTTTGTGCACGACGCGGACGGCGCTCCGGGCACGGCAATGGCCGAGGGCGAGGCATTTGCCGCGGGGACGTATTGGGTGCGTGCGAAAGGTCTGTTGGGCGACGCGGCGCAGAACTACACGCTCGCCAGCGACGGAGCCGCAAACTTTACCGTAGCGGCCTCGGACAGTGCAGGCGGCACCGGCAGCGGCACGGGTTCCAGCGCAGGCAGCGCTGATAAGAATGGTAAGGGCAACAAGGGCAAGGGCTCGGGCGGAAAACTCGCCGACACGGGCGACGGCTCCGGCATTGCCGCCGGGCTCGCCGCTGCCGCCATGGCGACAACGGTCGCCGGCGCGGCGATGCTTGCCAATGACCGCGAAAACGTTGGGGACGACAGCGAATAGGCAAGCCCGCCTTTTAGACACATCGACTCAATTGGGGGGGCGCAGAATACCGTTCTGCGCCCCGATTTTTACCTTAGCCCGAACACCGTTATCGGCTACATCACCATGTTCAGCGCATTCACGAACTCCTGAGCTTGGGAGCGGCTGCTCAGACTAAAGACACAGGCAGTCAACAGCCTGTTACGTAGGAAAACGTCGCGGCCCTTGATCCTGCTGACCCCCGTAATATCCTTAAGATAAACAATCTCGGTGTGCTTGCCACCAAAAGTGCCCTTCTTGAGCACCTCGATGCGGTTAGGGTAGATCTTGACGTCTTTAAACCTACCCGAACCTTTGTCCTGGAACAGCAGCGTGTTGTTGTCCATACGCATCACTCCCGTGGGGTTCGCTAAAACTGTCTCTATGGCCACATTTTAGTCACCGCAAGGCTCCCATGCGAAGGTGCCAGACAGCAAAGCAATTCGTGTCCGCGCGAGGCTTTAAACTAAATGCGATAAAGATGCATTCCACAAGAGGAAAGTGGGGCGACAGTGATGGGCGAACTGGTAAACCGTGGAGAATCGGCAATCGTGCCCGAAGGTTTTTACAAGCAGGTCTCCTCGATTCTCAACGCCGCTCGCGACAAGGCCTATACCGCCGTTAACTTTGCGATGGTTGAGGCATATTGGGAGATCGGCAAGAGTATTGTAGATGAACAGGGCGGAGAGGAGCGCGCAGCATATGGAGAGGCATTGATTGCAGGCCTCTCCAGAAGGCTTACCGCGGATTTCGGAAGAGGCTTTGGCATCGCAAACCTTCGCAATATGCGTCAGTTCTTTCTTGCGTTTCCAATTCGCGACGCACTGCGTAGCGAATTGAGCTGGACTCATTACCGCAGGTTGATGCGCATTTCCGACCCTGATGCTCGCACCTGGTACATGAACGAATGCGCCGATTCTCGTTGGAGCACGCGTCAGCTCGAACGCCAGATCAACACCATGTTCCGCGAGCGCCTACTTGCCAGCAAGGACAAGGAGGCCGTCACCCAGGAAATCCAAAAGAGCGCCCCGGCTCGTCGCCCCGAGGATATCATCCGCGACCCATATGTACTGGAGTTTTTAGGTTTCTCGGACGATACTGCGTTTCGCGAGAGCGATCTAGAGCAGGCGCTCATCACGCATCTTCAGAAGTTCCTGCTGGAGCTTGGCCGTGGTTTCGCTTTCGAGGCGCGCCAAAAGCGCATCACCTTTGATGGGCGCCATTTCTATATTGACCTTGTTTTTTCAACTATCTGATGCGCTGCTTCGTGCTCATCGACCTTAAGACGGACGACCTTACGCATCAGGACCTGGGCCAGATGCAAATGTATGTGAACCACTACACGCGCGAGCTCATGAACGAAGGCGACAATCCGCCCATAGGCATCGTGCTCTGCGCGGACAAAAGCGATTCGATTGTCGAGTACACGCTGCCCGAAGACAACGACCAAGTGTTTGCCGCCAAATACCTGCCGTATCTTCCAAGCAAGGAAGAGCTGGCGCGCGAACTAAGCGCCGAGTACCGCGCCATCAACGAAGCGACTAATGGCGAAACGCAAGGGTAGCAGCACGTTGCGACCGAAGCCACCGCAGCCGTCGCAGGCGCACTCGCGGTTGCGACGCACGCTACGAAACAATACCGGTCATGGACGCCGGCAACGACATTCTAGCCGTGGCTGGCGAGCGTGACCTGACAGGCAAAGACGCGGCCTTCGTCTGATGTGGGTCCATTGGCTGCCACAGAAAAGGGCCGGTTGCAGCCGGCCCTTTAGACGATAATACCTGCGTTGCCCGCGCTTCCGAAGTGTGACTAGCTGAGGAGCGGGTTCCGCGGCACAACCTGATTTTACCCAGTGAGGAGGCTCTTTTGCAGCCGCTCCACTGTTTATTTACATCTGGCACCCTCAAACAATCAGACGGCAGCCCGCACTCCTGAGAGCTGCCCCGCACCCCCGGCCATCACCTTACGGCAACAACCGGTGCTACTCCCCTACTTCCCAAATAGCGCACCCAGCAGACCGCGGCGTTTGGGCTTCTCCTCTCGGTAGGAACCCTCGACGGCGGCTGCAACCTGGCGCGGTTGCTCGCCGCCTCCACGGCGCACGATCTGGTACAGGAAGGGCGATTTAACGTATTTGACCTCGACGGGCGTGGCGTGCACGGTGCTCTCGCCGGACAGATGCAGGCTCGGGCTGAGCGACGCCACGATATGCGTTTCGCGCTTGTCGCTAAACACCACCGCGGCCGCGCGGCCCGTCTGGCCGTTTACGGCAATGCGCACCTGCTCGCCATCGCGGCCGTCTGTCGCCGGACGATCGACAAAGTAGACCGGCACCATCACCAGGCCGTCCTTATGTTTGCGGGCCTTGCGCGCCCACATGCGAATGCTCTTTTTATTGAGCCCCAGTACAGCCTCGGCGTCGTTGCCCGCAACGTCGAGCGCCAACTTATCAATGACCACCTGGTCCTTGGTAGACGCATCGACTGAGACAACGCGAAAGTCACCTTCCTGCATGGCGGGATCGAACGGACCGACCTTGGCAAAGTCCCACGGCTCCAAAATGCCCATGAGGCGAACGTCCAGGTAGTTTGCCCTGGGGTATGCCCAGTCGAGCACCTCGTAGTACACCAAGGCCTCCTTGCTCAGGCCCTTGCCCGGGAAGCTCGCCATCATGCGCAAGTCCGCCAGCGCCATGGGGAAATAGAAGAGCATCATGTCGTTTTGGATCGCGTCTTCCACGTCGTGCCCGGCAAAGGCATCCGGATACTGGCGCACCAGCTGCAGCGCGTTGGCACGTGCCTGCTGCGGCGAGATTTCGCAGGGAATACCCTGCTCGGGCACATACTCCGCACCAACGCCCATGGTCAGGCGCTTGCTAAACGTCCCCGGCTTGAGCAGGTCCGCAATGCCGATCTTATTGCCGCAGGACGGGCACTCAAACACACGCTGCGTTGACTCGCCCTCAAAGGACGCTCCGCAGAAGGGGCAAGGAATGCTCACATGCGTGGCCTCTTGGAACTCCTGCGCCGTGCCGCGATCCTCCCACAGCAGATGTTCCAGGACCGACTGATTGCGCCAGTGCGCATTGAAGAAATACCAGTCCGGGTCCTGCGGGCGCTCGAGTTGCGACACATGCGTGAGTTTGAGCAGTCCATCCACCACCGTCAACGGCGTATGGCGAATACCCAAAGCGCTCTTGGGCTCTCCGGCGTCCGCCTGCCACGGAACCACCGTGCCGCAATAGGCGCACTCAAAGCTGCGCTTAGCCTGGTGCGAGTACATAGGGCCGCCGCAGTTTTGACATTTAACGGCAAACATCTCGTCCATGGAAACGTCCTCCTTTGCACAGGGGCTGTCGACATTAAGTATGTCGAGCAAGCAGGCACATGCCCATACCCATGTGGCCCAAAATGGACCACCCGGGCAGACGAGAAGGCTCGCTCGTTAGCACCGGCAGACTATTGCTGCATTTTCTGAGCATCGGCGCACGGCGCCCCCGTGCGAGCTACACTATCCCCTTAAACATGATTGTGAGGACGACCGCTATGCTATTTGTAAATCGGCTGGTACATACGCTTGTTCCCGGCAGCGAGAGCGAGCCGGTCGATGCATCTTGCCGCACCAACGCGGGCTTTTCCGCAAGCCTCGTCTGCATTGGCCTCAACATCACCCTGTGCCTGGCCAAGGGCATCGCGGGTCTGCTCGCCGGCTCCGTCTCCCTCATCGCCGACGCTTTCAACAACCTCTCCGATGCCTCGAGCAACATTGTGAGCCTGCTCGGTTTCCGCCTTGCCAGCCGCCCGGCAGACGAAGGCCACCCCTATGGTCACGGCCGCTACGAGTACCTAGCCGGCCTGTTCGTCGCCGTCCTGGTTTGCGCCGTCGGCATCAACCTGATTCTCGAGTCGGTCACCAAGATCATCAAGCCCTCGCCCACCGCTTACACGTTTATTTCCCTTGCGGCACTGGCTACGTCCATGCTCGTTAAGCTCTGGATGGCAGCGTTCAACCGCACGCTGGGCGATCGCATCGACTCGGAGACGCTCATCGCCACGGCGCAGGACTCCAAAAACGACGTCATCACCTCGGGCTCGGTCTTGGTGGCGGCGCTTATTTCGCAGACGACCGGCTTTGATCTCGATGGCTGGGCAGGCCTGGGTGTGGGCATCTTCATCTGCATCAGCGGTCTGGGCCTGGTGCGCGACGCCATCAGCCCGTTGCTGGGGCAAGCGCCCGACCCCAAGCTCGTCCAGGCAATCCGCGACAAGATCATGTCCTATCCGCAGGTCTTGGGCACACACGACCTCATGGTGCACGACTACGGCCCCGGTCGTCAGTTTGCCAGCGCCCACGTGGAGATGCCCGGCGAGGGCGACGCGTTTGAGCACCACGAGATTCTGGACACCATCGAGCACGACATCAAGCGCCAGATGGGCATTGGTATCACGCTGCACTGCGACCCCATCGCGACAACCGGCGATGACTTGCGCGGCTGGGTCAAGCGCGGCGTCATGCAGATCGATCCCGCGCTCTCCATCCACGATCTGCACGAGCACGACGGGTTCGTTTCGTTTGACCTGGTGCGTCCCGACGGCTTTGACATATCCGACGAGGAGCTGCTGGAGCTCGTCACGCGCATCGTGCACGAGCGCCGACCCGATGCCTCATGCGTCGTTACGTTTGACTCGGGCTTTAGCTCGCCCGACCGTCCGGCCGAGCAGCTGTAGCCCACTTAACAGCTAGTTTCCCTGCGCGCCCGAGATGCCGTTTTGTAGGGCGTTCCAGGCATCCGTCGCCATGTCGCCCAAGTTCTGCGCGGTATCGCCCAGATTTTGTGCCGTATCGCCCAGCTCTTGCGCCTTGTCTCCCAACTCCTGCGCCTTGTTGCTCAAGTCCTCCAGCGTATTGGAGCTCGAGCTGTCGGTACCGCTTTGGCCGTCGGACGAGTTGCCCGAACTGTTCTTGTGCGTGAGTTGAATTTCGAGGTTGCCGTTGTCGTTATAGTAGGCAGAAGTAACGACCCAGTTGGCATCGACGACGGGCGTTGAGCCATCATCAGTCAGGACCACGGCATTCGAAAGATCGGCGCCGCGCGACTTGAGGATCTTCTTGGCGTTGGACCAGTACTGCCCCGGGATATCACTCAGATCGACGGTGCTAGACGAGGCGGACTCGGTTTGCTCGGCAGTGGTATCGGCCGTTGAACTCCCTCGCTTGTTGAGCATGCCCGACACGATGGCAAACACAACCGACAGCGCAAAGAAGATCGCCAGCACGATGAGGATCTTCTTAATCACGCTCGACGAACGCGACGGCGCCTCTTCCTCGTCCTCGCCATATTGCGGAATCGACTTGGGGTACTCGCGATACGGCTCGCGCGACTCGTAGCGAGGCTGCGCCGTGCGAGGCATATACGTCGTCTGCTGAGGCTGCGGAATGGGATTCTGCGGCAGGTCATCATAGGGATTCGGCGTCGAGACGGCATAAGAATCCTGCGGCGCGTAATCAAACGGGTCTGCCGCCGCGTTGCCATAGGGGCTTTGCAAAGATGCAGCGTAAGGGTCCTGCGCCGCGTCGCCATAGCCCATAACTCGTGTGGGCTCGGCAGAAGGCTGCGTCGCGGCGGGGTCGACATAACCGGGGTTGGGAACAACGCGGGTCGCATCGGCGCTATCGCCAGCCTGCGCGGAACCGTAGCCGCCCATCACGGTTGTCTTGTCCTGATCCATGCAACGATTCCTTTCCGTCGCCTGTAAGCATCAAGTTATCCATGCATTCTACCAGCGCAAAAGCCTATGATGGGCAGAGTCCGTCGGTATCTACAAGACATGCGCGGGCCTAAGGATCAAAAAGCCCCGCCGGGCCTTGGTAGGCGCGACGGGGCGGGCAAGCGGCTATGAGCAGCGAGCTTAGAACAGGCCGGTGATGTTGCCGTCGTTGTCGACGTCGATGTTCTCGGCCGCAGGGACCTTGGGCAGGCCCGGCATGGTCAGAACACTGCCAGTCAGTGCGACCACAAAGTGGGCGCCGGCGGAAACCTTGAGCTCACGCACCGTGATGCGGAAGTTCTCGGGAGCGCCCAGGGCCTTGGCGTTGTCGCTAAAGCTGTACTGCGTCTTGGCGACGCACACCGGCAGGTTGCCAAAGCCATTCTCGCGCAGCTCGGCGAGCTGGCGCTTGGCGGCCGGCGTAAAGTCAACGCCGTCGGCGCGGTAGACCTTGGTGGCAACGGCCTCGAGGGCATCAGCGACATCAGCGCCGTCCTCATAGGCAAACTTGAGCTCGCCCGGCTGCTCAATCAGACGCATGACCTCATCGGCAAGCTCGAGCGCGCCCTCGCCGCCCTTGGCCCAGACCTCGGAAAGCTTAACGTTGACGCCGAGCTTCTGGCACTCGGACTCAATGAGCGCAAGCTCGGCCTCGGTGTCCGTCGGGAAGCGGTTGATGGCGACCACGCAGGGCAGACCATATACGTTCTGGATGTTGTCGACGTGACGCAGCAGGTTGGGCATGCCAGCCTTGAGTGCCTCGAGGTTCTCCTCGTTGAGATCGGCCTTGGCGACGCCACCGTTGTACTTCAGCGCGCGGGCAGTGGCGACGACCACGACGGCGCTGGGGCGAACGCCCGTCATGCGGCACTTGATGTCGAGGAACTTCTCGGCACCCAGATCGGCACCAAAGCCGGCCTCGGTAATGGCAACATCGCCAAAGCGCATCGCCATACGCGTGGCCATGATAGAGTTACAGCCGTGGGCAATGTTGGCGAAGGGACCGCCGTGGACAAACGCGGGCGTGCCCTCGAGCGTTTGCACCAGGTTGGGCTTGAGCGCGTCCTTAAGCAACGCGGCCATGGCACCCTGGGCCTTGAGGTCGCGGGCACGGACGGGCTCGCCGGCATAGCTGTAGCCGACAACGATCTCGCCCAAGCGCTCCTTAAGATCGTTGATGCTCGTGGACAGGCACAGGATTGCCATGACCTCGGAGGCAACGGTGATATCGAAGCCGTCCTCGCGCGGCACGCCCTGGGCCTTACCGCCAATGCCGTCGATGACGTGGCGCAGCTGACGGTCGTTCATATCGACGACGCGCTTCCAAGTGATGCGCTTAACGTCAATACCGAGCTGATTGCCCTGCTGGATGTGGTTATCAAGCATGGCGGCCAGCAGGTTATTGGCGGCACCGATAGCGTGGAAGTCGCCGGTAAAGTGCAGGTTGATATCCTCCATGGGGATGACCTGAGCCCAGCCGCCGCCGGCAGCACCGCCCTTAACGCCAAAGACGGGGCCGAGCGAAGGCTCGCGCAGGGCCACGGCACTCTTGACGCCGCGACGACGCAGGCCATCGGCCAGACCGATGGTCGTGGTGGTCTTGCCCTCGCCCGCAGGCGTGGGGTTGATGGCGGTCACGAGGACAAGCTTGGCCTGGTGATCAGTCGGCTCGTTGAGCAGTGAATAGTCGACCTTAGCCTTGTCGAAGCCGTACGGAATCAGGTGCTTAACGTCGACGCCGGCGTTCTTGGCCACCTCGGTAATAGGCAGTGGCGTGACAGAACGTGCGATTTCGATGTCAGTAGGCATGGGCGGTCCTTTCGTTACCGAATGAGAAAAAGACCAATTCAGCATAGCACGGGCGCGCAATAGTAAAACGCCCATAACCGATGAACGGCGATATGTTTACCCGATGCCCAGCGATAGTCCAACAGCCCGCCAAAACAAAGCGCCCTAAACGGTAGGTTCAATCCCCAGGTGCTCAAAGGTGCGAAGGGTTGCCTGACGGCCCTGCGGCGTACGAATCATCAACCCGCACTGCAGCAAATAGGGCTCATAGACATCCTCGAGCGTGCCCGGGTCCTCGCCCACCGCGCTGGCAAGGGTCGTAAGTCCCACGGCACGACCGGAGAACGTCTTGGCAAGCGTCTCCAAGATACGAATATCCATCCAGTCCAGACCGAGCTCGTCGATCTCGAAGAACTCGAGCGCCTGACGGCAGATATCGAGCTCAATGGGACCGTTGCCGCGCACCTGTGCATAGTCGCGCACGCGCTTGAGCAGGCGGTTGGCAAGACGTGGCGTACCGCGCGAACGCGAGCCGATCTCGAGTGCACTGGGATGATCGATCGTCACGCCCAGGATAGTCGCCGAGCGCGTCACAATCTGCGCGAGCTCCTCGACCGTGTAGTAATCCAGGCGATATGAAATGCCAAAGCGGTCGCGCAACGGGCCTGTCAACATGCCTGAGCGGGTCGTTGCCGCTACCAGCGTAAATTTGGGAATATCCAGGCGAATCGAGCGCGCCGCCGGACCCTTGCCAATCACGATATCGAGGGCAAAGTCCTCCATCGCGGGGTACAGGACCTCCTCGACCGAACGGTTGAGGCGGTGGATCTCGTCGATAAACAGCACATCACCCGGCTGCAAGTTAGTAAGGATGGCCGCCAGGTCGCCCGTGCGCGCGATGGCAGGGCCACTCGTGGTCTTGATCTGAGCGCCCAGCTCGTTGGCGATAACGGTGGCCAGCGTGGTCTTGCCCAGGCCCGGAGGACCCGAGAAAATCACGTGGTCGAGCGTCTCACCACGGCTCTGCGCCGCTTCGATCAACACGCGCAGGCTCTGCTTGATGTGCTCCTGGCCACAGTAATCGTCCAGGCGCTGGGGGCGCAAAGTGCGGTCGACATCGAGGTCCTCGGCCGTCAGCTCCGAGCCCACCATGCGCTCGCCGTGCGCCATGGATGCCGCCGGCGAGTTGCCGGGCGTCGCCCACAGGTCCTGAGAGTCATCGGCTTCCCACATCACGCATCCATTCCAAGTCGCTTAAGCGCCGCGCCGAGCAAATCCTCGACACGCATATTCTCCCCATCATACCCGCTCAGGGCAACATCGGTCTCCTGCGGGCTAAAGCCCATGGAAAGGAGTGCCGCACGGGCATCGTCGATCGCCGAGGGAGCGGCAGCGGGCACGGGCATCGCAACCTGTCCGGGAATCACGTCGACCGGCACAAAGCCCTTATCCTTGGCAAAGGTGCTCTTGAGTTCCAGGATCAGGCGCTGAGCTGTCTTTTTGCCCACACCGGGTACCTTGGCCATGCCCTTGTCGTCCTCGGCCATCACCAGCGAATACAGCTGCCCCACGGTATAGGTGGAAAGCACGGCAAGCGCCAGGCGCGGGCCAACGCCCGAAACGGACACGAGCCGGTCGAACATCGTGCGCTCATCCTTTGAGGAAAAACCGAAAAGTGTCATGGCGTCCTCGCGCACCTGCATACGCGTGTAGAGACGGACCTCGCCGCCGGGCGTCGGCAACGTGGCCGCAGTGCTGCCCGAGATGCCGAGTTCAAAGCCAACGCCCGACACATCGACGACAGCAGAGCTCATCGTGGACTCGACAAGCGTTCCGTGGAGCTGGGAAATCATCAGTATCCGGTTCCTCTCTGTTGATAGAACTCGCCACCGGTGAGGGCGCGGGTGCGGCTGAGGTTTACGTGGCAGATGGCGCAGGCCAGGGCATCGGCGGCATGGTCGGGATGCGGGTCGTGGTCGAGCTGTGTTAGCGTGCGTACCATATAGGCGACCTGCCGCTTGTCCGCGGCGCCGGTGCCCACCACAGCCTGTTTGATCTGCATGGGCGTGTACTCGCCAATCTCGAGCGCGCATTCCGAAAGCGCCACGAGTGCAGCACCGCGGGCATGAGCCGTAGGGATGGCCGAGCGAACGTTGGCGCCAAAGTAAATGCTCTCGATAGCAGCGGTATCGGGGCGGTAGCGCTCCACGACACCCTTGAGGTCGCGGGCGATATGCGACAGGCGCACCGCGAGCGGACTTCCGGCACTGGTCTCGATGCAGCCATAGGCACGGCAGCGAACCTCGCCACGCCGCTCCTCGATAATCCCCCAACCCGTATGGGCCAAACCGGGGTCAATGCCCAAGATAACCAAGCCAACCTCCCCTCGTCTTTTTCAAAGCACAAGGCAAGGCCCCGCGCACTATTCACGAACGTCTGTTCTAGAATAACACAACGGGGCCAAGATACTTTGTTGAAGTGTCGGGGTTGAAAGCGAATCCAATCCCAGAGTTAGTTTTGAGAGAAAAAGGGGAACTGCCTTGGATCCACCGGCGGATGCGGCATCGGGCCACCCTGGGGACTACCTTGCGAGCCGCCCTGACCGCCCATCATCTTATCGATGGCGTCCTGAACCTCGCCCTCGAACTTTTTCATACCCTCATGCAGACGACGTTGGCCATCCTCAGAGCGCAGCTCCTCCATCTGCTCGGGCGAAATACCCAGTAGCTCGCCCAGCACGCCCATCATCTCGTTTCGCACGCGCTCGCTCGTATCCTCGTCAGCAAAACGGCGCACCTCGGCGCGCGCCAGCGAATCGACCGTCATACGCTCCTTGCCGTTAAGCCCCAGGTCAGACCACGCAAGCATGTACGGCCAGGCGCGCTCAGCAAACGAACGGGCCGAGACGATCGGAGCCGTCGGCAGCATGCGACGAGCAGCCTCACCCTGGCGCACAAGCATCAGCAGCAGCGAGCAGGCCTCGGGCTTGCCGGCGGCCATCGGGATGTCGTCGAAGGGACGGTTGCGGTCGACGTGTGACTCGAGCGTGCCATCGACCTCGCCCGGCTCAAGTCCGCCGAGCAGCTGCGCCGCACGATCGAGCATGTCGACCGGGCCGTCGAGCGTCGAGAGCGCCCGCGCCAGCACGCGCTCCATGCAATCCTCCACCGCGTTGAGCGTCACGAGCTCCTGCGGCACCACGGCGGACGTGCGGTTACGCACACGCGCCACAAACTCGAGCGTCGACAGGTATACGTCACCAAAGGGCGCATAATCGCCCTGGTAGCCACCGCAAAGCGCGGGCGCCGCCAGCGCGTACTCAGTTTTGGACAGTGGGCTCAACGCCATCGCACCCAGCTCGAGCGCCGTATCCTCCAGCATGAGGCCCAGCGTACGCGAGCGCAGGCGCTCGGCGTCGCCCGCCGACACATCGCGGTCGAGCACACGCGCGGCATCCGGCGCATCACGCTCAACCGTGCGAATATGCAGGCGTTCGGCAATGGCGCGAACGGCGGCACAGCGGGCAGCCTCGGCCTCCTCCTGCGCCGGCGTAAAGATATGGTTGCGCCCCAGCACCAGGCCAATTACGTTACGCGGACCCAGAGCGTCAACGGCCAGCGCCGCCAGCAGGGATGACGGCAGGTCACCCTCGAGTGCCACCACAGCACGCGACGCACCGTGGGCCCGAGCGTTGTCGCGCACGGCGAGCACCAGCGCCTGCCACAACCACTCCTCGGAACGGAACTCGGGCAGTTCGTGATCTTCCAGGGCATCGAGCATCACGCCGCGCTGAATCTCCTGAACCAGCAGGCTCTCCTCAAAACACGGCGCCTGGGCCACCACGCGACCGCAGTCGTCGAGCACAAACGAACCGCCGGTATACACCGACTCGTCATAGGCACCGACCGGCGCCATGCAGGCAAACCACACGCTGCGCTTGGATGCGATCTTGCGGTAGGCGCCGCTGCGAACGGCGGCAATGGCGGCAGTCTCGCGGTCGGTCATGTCAAACGCGTTGAATTGGAAATACGCGATGAGGTCGACGCCGGTCGGCAACATCTCGAGCTCGCGGTCCAAGTCAAAAATCACGGCGATGCGCACGCCGTCCACGTCGAACACCGGCGGCGCCCAACGCGTGTCGTTGTTCTCGCCACGCTGCAGGGCAATGCTCGAACGCGCCGGCACCACATGACCGTCCTTGAGCATCATGTAGTCGAGCAGCGGCTGGCCCTCAAACGAAACCGCCGCGGGCACGATGCAGATCATGTCAAGCTCCTGGATACGCTCGGCGACACCAGTCAAACCGGCAAGCACGTCGTGCTCAAAGTCGGCAGCGCCCACCAGGCCACCGGGCATGGCGCCCATAAAGAGCGGAGCCGGAACGCACAGCACGCGCGCCCCGCGCTCGTGGGCCAGACGAGCCTGGTCCTCGATGCGGCCGCAAATGCCCTCAATATCACCCAGGCGCATATCGATCTGTGCAAGCGCGAGCTTCATGGCCCAGCCCTTTCCGTCGTAAACCATCGAAATCGTAGTAAAAGCGCCGGCCGCATAATGCAGCCGGCGCTTGCATGTGCATATGCTAGCTATGATACCCCGAGCGGGGGCGCGCTCCTAGAATGTCGCGGACCACAGCCCGTGCAGGTTGCAGTAGGCATAGACGGTACCGGTCTTGGAGCCGCCCGCGAAAAACGTCGCGGGTTTCATGCCGGGCTCAAGGTAATGGACCTCTAAGCGGCCCTCGGCCTCAAGCGCGATCCACTCAATGTAGTGCTCGGGCAGGCTGGGGTGCTCGACCGAGCCAACGCGTGCGCGAATCACGTGACCGTCGCGCTCGGTCTCGACAACAGGCACGTGTTTCTCGTGCGCCGCGTCCTCAGTGTTTGCAGTCAGTTCCGTGCAACCGGCAGGGGTCGCAACGTCGTCGCCAAGGGCGGCAATGAGCTTACCGTCGAGGTCCTTAAAGAATTTCGCCATGATGTTCTCCTTTGCTGATGTGCCAATGTTCTTGATGGTTCTTATGCCCAAAGGCAGACAAACCATCCACGGCATTGCAAATGAACACATAACGGATTAGGCAAGCGGTCGAGCCAAAATGCGTCGACCGTCCTGCCCACCCCAGCAGCCCCACCCCGCGCGCAGTTAGCGCCCGTCGCCGCCGAGCAGTGCCAAAACATCCTCGCGGGTAAACAGCGCCGAGGAGATGCCATCGCCGCCGAGCACGCTGTTGACCAGGTCGCGTTTGGACTCCTGCATCTGCATAATGCGTTCCTCGATCGTGTCCTTGGCGATGAGCTTGTACACGGTCACGGTATGTTGCTGGCCAATACGGTGCGCGCGGTCGGTCGCCTGATCCTGCGCGGCCACGTTCCACCACGGGTCGTAGTGAATGACCACGTCGGCCGCCGTCAGGTTGAGGCCCACGCCGCCCGCCTTGAGCGAGATCAGAAACACCGGCACCTCGCCCGCCTGGAACTGCGCGACCATCTTGGCACGGCTCTCCTTGGACGAAGCGCCCGTGAGCTTAAGAAAGCCGATGTCCTCCTTGGCCAGGCGCTTGCCAATGATATCGAGCATGCCCGTGAACTGGCTGAACAACAGAATGTGGTGCCCGCCGTCGAGCGCACCGTGCACGAGCTCCATGCAAGCGTCGAGCTTGGCGCTCCCTGCCTTGTAGCCCTCGTAGTGTAGATGCGGGTCGCAGCAGATCTGGCGCAGCTTGGTGAGCTCGGCGAGCACCTTGAGTTTGTCTTTCTTAAACTCGGATGCCTCGCGGTGCTGCACCTGCTGGGCGATGCGGTCTTGGTTGGCCAGGTAGAGCTTGCGCTGTTCGCCGGTGAGCTGCGCCATGACGGTGTCTTCGATCTTCTCGGGCAGGTCAGCAACCACGTCTTCCTTGACACGGCGCAGCACAAACGGCGACACGAGCGCTTGCAAGCGAGCGGCGCTGTCACCCTCGGCGTGCTCGACCGGGCTTTCGAAGCGCTTGGCAAACGACTCGCGCGTGCCAAGCAGGCCCGGCATCAAAAAGTCGAAGATGCTCCAGAGCTCGGACAGGCGGTTTTCGATGGGCGTTCCCGTCAAGGCAAAGCGCACGCCGGCCGGCAAACGCTTGGCAGCGCGGGCCACCTGCGTGAGCGGGTTTTTAATGTACTGGGCCTCGTCGAGCACAACGCGGGCAAAGTCCTGCTCGGCATACTCGTCGATATCGCGGCGCATGAGGTCATACGATGTCACGACCACGTTATGCTCGTCGGCGCCGGCTATCTGCACGCGGCGCTGCGCTTTGGCGCCCACAATGGCACACACATCGAGCGAAGGCGCAAAGCGCTCCAGCTCGGCGGTCCAGTTATACACGAGCGACGCAGGACACACCACAAGCGTGGGCTTGGCATCCCCCGCCTCCACGCGCGCCAGGATATGTGCGATCATCTGCAGTGTTTTGCCCAGGCCCATATCGTCGGCCAAGATCCCGCCGAGGCCCAGGTGCTCGAGCGAGCCGAGCCACTGGTAGCCGTCGACCTGATAGCCGCGCAATGTGGCTTTGAGCGAGACCGGCACCGTAAAGTCCATCTTGCCGAGCGTATCCAAGCGCTCGACGGTGCGACGGAACGCAGCGTCGCGATCGGCTTCGAGCGCGGACGTGCGTGCAAGCATGCTATCGACAAACAGGGTGCTCGACGCGGGAAGCGACACGCCGTCGAGCAGATCGACGGCATCGACGCCCAGGTCCTCGGCAAGACCAAACGCGGCGCGGGCGCCCTCGTCCAGGCGTACGATGTCGCCCGACGTGAGGCGTGCAAACGTCTGGTGGCGCTTGTACGAGTCAAGATAGATGGCAAGATCTGCCGCCGAAAGACCGCTCGCGCCCAGTTCAACATCGAGCAGGTTGCTCTTGACGGTCGCGCGCACCGAAAGCTTGGGCGCAGGGCGCACCGAGATCTGGCGCAGGCGGTCGCTGAGCATGACCTCGCCCAGCTCGGACAGGGCAGACAGGCCCTCGGTCAGCAAGTGGAACAGGCTCTCGTCGTCGCGCTCCTCAAACGCCAGGCCGCCCTCGTAAAAGTCGAAATACATGGCAGCCGTGTCCATAACGCGAAACTCCGCGACCACGTCGCGCGGCGGCACACCAGGGCGCTGTTCTTCGAAGGGGCTTCCCGGAGCACCCAGGCTAAAGAGATCTGCCGACCAGTCGCCGTAGGCAACCGTAATCTTGCAGGTTACGAGACCGTCGTCGACACCGATTGCCATGGCAAAGCTCGGCTCGGGCGCCACGGTGTCAAGCACGGCGGGAGCGGTGAGGTCAGTGTATTCGCGCAGCACGGGCAGTGCCATGCGACAGAATTCGCCCACCTGCTCGGCGGCGATATGGACCGGCGTGCGACAGGGCAGCAGACGCGACAGAAACGGTGCGGCATGCTGGGCAAACGCCGCATCGGCGCGGCGCGCGCGGTGCGTGTCGACCAGATAGGCAACGTCGCCCGAGACAAAGCAGTACATATCGGCGGGCAGGCGCAAGTCGTAGCTGCCACCGGCCGCCGGCGCGATCTTGGCGGCAAGGAGCGGCGGTTGTTTTGCCGAGACCTCGTCCTCCCCCACCGGCGACAACTCAACCGCCACCTCGTAGGAACGATGCGTCGTCGTTCCCCGCGACCAGGCGGGCTCAAAGGAAATGGTCCGGCCACGCAGCAAGTCCAGCATGTATACGATGTCATGCTCGGACAGCGGCAGCTGGCGCTCGGCGACAAAGCCGCTGCGTGCAAAATCGTACGACGCCGAACGCGAACTCGTGATGTCGCTCAGATACACAACCGTTGCCACAACAAGGTCGAGCAGACGCACCGAAACCTCGTCGAAGGCCTCGGGCGCATGGAGGAACGTGAGCTTTTTGCCGTACGAGAACGTGCCGCCGCGCACGTAGGCGGCGGCCATGCCGTCGATGTCCTTGACCACGTAGGACACCGAGCCGCAGCGGATGCGAAGCTCGAGCGCCCAGCTAAAGCGGTCGGCAAACAGCGGATTGTAGTACGGCACCAGCGAGGGCTCCAATACCGCCTTGGGGGCATCGGGGTCGACAGTGCCGGCGAGCTTGCGGCGCATGCCCGCCAACTCATCCATGCGCGCGTCCGAAAGATCGGAGAGCGCCTTCATGAGGCTCGGGCTCGTGGGGACGGGCGCCGGGAAGGGAAAGTTAGGGTTGACCGCCGGTGCGGCAGACGCAGGACGCGCGGCTTGCTTAGGCGCCGCCGTAAACGTGCGAACCGGTGTGCGCAGGCCCTCGACGGGCTCGGCGCCGCTTGCGTCCAGATACGCCAGCGCTGTGGCGATGGCGTGCTTGCACATGCCAGGGTAGCGATAGGCAGCGGGGCAATCGCAGTCGTAGTCGATCACCTCGTGCTCGTCCATGTCGAGCGCCACGTGCGTCTTGTACAGGTCGCCGCGCGAGCCACGCACCGAGCCCTCAACCGTCACATTTTTGGAGAAGCGCGAGCCGCTGTCCTCAATCGACAGCACGGCGCCGTTGAGCATGAGAGAACGCCCCTTCATAAAGGTGCCGCTCAGCGCCGCCTCTTTCCGGAGCGCCTGCACAAACGTCCCCTGTGCCATCACTTCCTCCAATCCACGCAGGGTAGCTAATTTGGGACGGGGCTTTTTTAGCTACTCCCATATGTCGGTTGAGATGCATTCCGACCCTAGCTCATTCGCCGTCAGTCAAAGGGTAGCTAAAATAGCCCCGTCCCAAATTAGCTACCCCTCAGCAACGCCGTCCCTAGATAACCGTCACGCGGCCCTGATTACCCACGATGGCCTTTGCCTCTGCCAGCAGTGGAATCGAGCGTGCGTTGACCTTGGCCGGCACCTCGGCACGGAGCACGCGCCCGTCCACCTGCTCGATAAAGATCTCCACGCGGTCGCCGCCCGGGTTGGTGGTGAGCACCGTGGCAAGACGCGCCATATTGCCCTGGCTAAAGCGGCTGTTGGGGACCATGACCTCAAACACCTTGGGCTTGTTGTTCTCCTCGTTAAGCTCAAGCGGCACGATCTCCTGCGCGATGATCTGGTCGCCGCGGTCCGAGCGCTCGAGCTTGCCCTTAATGCGCACAAATGCGTCGGACAGCTGCGCGCCGGTCTCGGGATCGACCTCGCCGTACAGATACCCCTCGGCCTCTTTATAGGTCTTGGGGAACACGACAACGGTGGCCTCGCCTTCCATGTCCTCGAGCTGCACGATGCCCATGGGGTCGCCGTTTTTGGTCACACGCTTGGACACGCTCGAGACCATGCCGGCCCACCACAGCGCCTTACCCTCGGGAATCTCCTGGTTGATGGTACCGCCCGTGGGGTTTTGCACCTCGTAGCCGGTGTCGATCTGCGAGAACGAGAAGTCGCGCGCTTTGCTAAGTGCATACTCAAACGGGCGCAGCGGGTGGTCCGAGACATAGATGCCCAGAACCTCCTTCTCCTGACTCAGCTTAAGGTGGCGGTCCCACTCCTGGCCGTCCGGATCGGGCACGCTGACCTCGAAGCCCGAGCCCTCAACGTCGCCAAACATATCGAAGAACGACGTCTGGCCGCTCGCGCGATCCTTCTGGCGCTTCACAGCGGCATCGATGATGTTCTCGGGGTTGTTCTTGTCCACAAAGTGCATCATCTGGCGGCGCGGATACCCCGTGGAGTCGAAGGCACCTGCCTTGATCAGCGATTCGATCACGCGACGGTTGGCCTGGCTCGAGTCCACGCGCTCGACAAAGTCGTGCAGCGTCTTAAACGGACCGCCCGCCTCGCGCTCGGCGATAATCGCCTGCGCCACGCCGGTACCCACGCCGCGGATGCCGGCCAGACCAAAGCGCACGCCCTCCTTGGTAGCCGTGAACTCGGTACCGGACTCGTTGACATCTGGCGAAAGCACGGGGATGCCGTCGTGACGGCATGCCGAGACGTAGTGCACGATCTTGTCGGTCTTGCCCGTATAGGACGTCAGAACGGCCGCCATGTACTCGTGCGGATAGTGCGCCTTGAGCCACGCCGTCTGCATAACCAGAATGGCGTAGCCGGCAGAGTGCGACTTGTTGAAGGCGTAGGACGCGAACTCGAGAACATCGTCCCAAATCTTCTGGGCGACCTCGCGCGTGTAGTTGTTCTTGATAGCGCCGTTCATCCAGTGGTCGTAGGTGGTCTCGTCCGAGCCATCCTCCCAGTGGAGCACCGTCGACGTGAGCAGCTTGATCTTTTTCTTAGCCACGGGCTTACGGATACGCGAGTCCGATTCGCCCTTGGAGAAGCCGCACATCTCGACGGAGATGAGCATAACCTGCTCCTGGTAGACCATAGTGCCGTAGGTTTCGCCCAGGATGTCGTCCAGACGGTCGTCGTAGGATACGGCCGGCTCCTTGCCGTTCATACGGTTGATGTAGGACGAAACCATGCCGGCGCCCAGCGGGCCCGGGCGGTACAGAGCGATCAATGCTACGACGTGCTTGTACTCGGTGGGCTTCATGTTCTTGATCGTGGCCGTCATGCCGGCGGACTCGACCTGGAAGACGCCGGCGGTGTGACCGGAACCCATGAGCTTAAAGATCTCGGGGTCGTCAAAGGGAATCTCTTCCTCTTTGATGTCGATGCCGAAGTTCTTTTTGATGTTAGCCTTGGCCTTAGAGATAACCGTCAGCGTGCGCAGACCCAGGAAGTCCATCTTGAGCAAGCCCATGTCGGCAACGGTATGACCCTCGTACTGGGTAATCTCGACGCCGCCCTTGGTATCGAGCTTGGTGGGTACGTGCTCGTTGACGGGATCGCGGCAGATCAGAACGGCGCACGCGTGCACGCCCTCGCCACGGGTGAGGCCCTCGATCGAGAGCGCCGTGTCGATGATGCGGCGAGCGTCGTCATCCTTTTTATAGGCCTCGGCAAAGTCGGGGTTAAACAGATCCTCTTTGCCGGGTTGCTTTTCGAGCACCTGCTTGAGCTTGACCTTGGGGTCGCTCGAGACCATCTTGGACAGGCGCTGGCCCATGTAGACCGGATAGTCCAGCACGCGCGCGGCGTCGTTGATGGCCTGCTTGGCCTTAATGGTCGAGTAGGTGATGACGTGGGTGACCTTCTCGGGGCCGTAGAGCTGGCGAACGTGCTCCACGACCTCGAGGCGCCGCTCATCGTCGAAGTCCATATCGATATCGGGCATCTCGGTACGCTGCGGGGACAGGAACCTCTCGAACATCAGGCCGTTCTCGAGCGGGTCGAACGCGGTGATGTTCATGGCGTAGGCGACGATAGCGCCGGCGGCCGAGCCACGGCCGGGGCCGACGCCGATGCCGTTGTCCTTAGCCCATTGGACGTACTCGGCAACGATCAAAAAGTAGGCGGCAAAGCCCTTGTCGCAGATGACCTTGTATTCGTACTCAAAGCGCTCTTTGATGTTAACGCCACCGATCTCGCGCGTAGCCCAGTCGTCGCCATAGTGCTGGCGCAGGCCCTTCTCGCACTCGCGGCGGAACTGGCTCTCGTGCGTCTCGCCGGGATCGAGCAGCGGGAAGCGCGGCAGGATGATAGAGTCCCAGTCGAGCTCGACGTAGCACTTGTCAGCGATCTCGAGCGTGTTGTCGCAGGCCTCGGGGCAATACGGGAACATCGCCCGCATCTCCTCCTCGGTCTTCATGTAAAACTCCGAGCCGGTCATGCGCATGCGGTTGGGGTCGTCGACCTTGGCATTCATGCCAATGCACATGATGACGTCCTGCACGGGCGCATCCTCGCGGCGCAGGTAGTGGAAGTCGTTGGTGGCGATGACCTTGACGCCCACCTGTTTTGCAATGTCGATGAGCGTGCGGTCCATCTGCTCGTCGGTCAGGCCGTTGTCGGTGGTGATGCCGTGTTCCTGGATCTCGATGTAAAAGTCGCCGGGGTCGAAGGTGTCGCGGAAGGTCTCGGCCCACTTGATGGCGCCCTCCATGTCACCGCGGTCGATGTATTTAGGGATGATGCCCGCGATGCAGGCGCTGGTGCAGATCATGCCCTTGGCGTGGCGGCGCAGGTTGTCGAGCGTCACGCGCGGCTTGTAGTAAAAGCCCTGCACGGCGGCCTCGGAGACCGTCTGCATCAGGTTGACGTAGCCCTCTTGATCCTTGGCCAGAAGGATCATGTGGTAGAGCTCGGGCTTGTGGTCGCGGGCAAGGGTCTCGTCCGGCGTAAAGTAGACCTCGCAGCCAAAGATGGGTTTGATGACCAGGGGCGGCTTGAGCTCGTCGATGTTGCCCTTCTCGTCCCACATGGCCATGTCTTTGACGTACTGGGCATGCTCGCGCGGGTTTGCCTCGGGGTCGGGCTCCACCAGCTCGTCGCGGCGGTCCTTTTCCAAGAAGGCCTTGTCGTGGCTCCAGGTTTTGTACTCGGGCGTGTTGTGATTGACGGCGTCGCAGGCCAGCGCCAGGTCGGGCACGCCATACATGTAGCCGTGGTCGGTAATGGCCACGGCGGGCATGCCCAGCTCTACGGCGCGGTTGACCATATCCTGGATACGGGTTGCGCCGTCGAGCATGGAGAAAACAGTGTGATTGTGCAGATGGACGAATGCCATGTGATGAGCTCCGATGCGGGTTCGTGTTCTGACTGAACGATTTTACCGCACGGCGCGGACGGCACCCGAACCTAGCCAAACCCACACGGCTCCTCTTGCAGTTGCGGTGGAATAGTTCCCGCTTGGGCCACCTGGACCGCAATACAGGAACTATTCCACCGCAAGTTATCTGAGGGCTAGAGATTGTAGGTGACTACTTGGGGCTCGGCGGGTTCGACGAAGATGGCTGGATTCGCCTGCTCCACGCGAACGAACTTGACCGTCACCGCCTCAACGCCCGCCTTGTGCAACACGTCGGCGTAGACGCGCGCCTGCAGGGCGTGCTTCTCGAGCAGCTGTTCCGGCGTCTCATCCTGCGTGCCACCCGTCTTGTAATCAATGACCAGGGCGCGTGACGGATCGGCCGGGTCGGTGGCCAGTGCATCGATGGCGCCCTCGGCATAGGCACCGTAGCGAGCGATGTCCTCGTCCTCGCAGCCCAGCGAAAAGAACGGCACCTCGGCGCGAACGCACGGCCACGCGAGCAGGTCGGCACGAACAGCCGACTTGAGCCAGCGGTCCAGAGCAACGTCGAAGCGTTCGCGCTGCTCCGGCGTCAGGCGCCACAAGCGTGCCAGCGCATCGGCACGCGCGGCGGGCAACGCATCGGCACCCATCTCGATGAGCCACTGGCAGGCGGCGTGGAAGGCCGAGCCCAGCGCCATGGGATTGCCGGCGGGCTCGACAGCGGCCACGTCTGCATCCGTCATCTCCGAGCCATCCGACTCTGCATCATCGCCGGACTCGTCCATGGGAACACGAGCCTCGGCGGCACGGTCTTCCGTCTCGGCATGGAGTGCCGCGGCGATTGACGAGTAGCTATACGAGTCACGCATCGGATACGGACAGATGCCCATGCGCGCGCCCACTGCCTGGGGATACACAAGCTCAAACGAATCGGGCTTGGGGTCGGCAGGACCGGGGACGATTGTACTGGCCGAATCGTCGGCAGCATCTGTATCGGCATCGCCACGAACAAGCCTGCCCTCGGCATCCAGCGAAGCGTTGGCCTCAAACGCCTGCTCGCCAAAGGTAAAGCCCGCGAGCGAAATAAGCTCGTAGTCGCCCGGCTGGGAGTTGTCGAACACCAGGCGGTCGGCATCGAGCTGCGGCATGTCCAGAGCGTCGGTCGGCAAAATACGGCGGAGCACGTCGTAGGTCAGATCGGTCTCGACGTCGAAGGTCGGCGCCGTCACCTTGCCACGGCTCACGCCAGCATCCATCGCCAGAATGACCAGCTCACGCGCTCGCGTCATGGCGACATAGAGCAGACGAGCCCGCTCCTCGAGCGAAAGCTGCAGGTCGTCGTTGCGCAGGCGGGCAAATGCCTCGGCGGGAGAGCCCGTCGCACAGACGTCCTCCATGAGCTCCGGCGGCAGCCACAGCGACGTGCCCTTGCCCTTAAACGCATGCTCAAACTGCTTTTTGACGTCATCGCCCTTCACGAAGGCCCCATCGGCAAGCTTAACGCCATCAAAACGAGCCGGCAGCGCCACGACCTGCGCTCCTCCCTCGACGCGACCCATCCGTGCCGCACCCGAGGACTTACGCACGCCAAAGCACTCGGCGACCGCCACGACCGGATATTCCAGACCCTTAGAGGCGTGAACCGTCATGATGCGCACCGCGCCGTCGCCCTCCTCGTTGAGGGCACCCGGGGCTTCCTTGCCCGCCAAGAAGCGGTCGAAGGCCAGCGCGATGGAACGCGGCGAGTTGCCGAACTCGGCCTCCGCCTCGGCCACGGCGTCGAGCGCCTTGAGCACGTTGGCGGCAATGGCCTTGCCCTCGGGACCGCGCTGTGCCAGACGCACAAACCAGCCGGAGGCGTTGACCACGTCGCGCGCGATGGCGGCGAACGAATCGCGGCCCACGCGACGAAGCGCATACCGCAGCACCTCGCGGGCGCGCGTCACGAGCGGCAGATCTTGCAGACCCGGCACGTCGAAATCACTCATGATGCCCGCGTCGATATTCCGGCGCGAGGTCTCCCCCGTCTCGCTATCGAGCTTGGTCGCCAGCGCCAGGAACTCCTGAGCGCCGAGCGCAAACATCGGCGAGGCGAGCAGCGGCATAAGGCCCTGCGCCGTATCGGCCGGATTGGCGAGCGCACATACCAGGGCGCGCACCGTCTGCACCTCGGCTGCTTGGGCAAAGACCGAGCCGCCCGCGATGACGCAGTCGAGCCCCTGGTCGCGGAAGGCCTGGGCGTAGACGTCGGCGTTGGTCATGCGGCCAAGTAGCAGCACCATGCCGCCCTGAGGCTGGCCGGCATCGGCAAGCGCGCGGAAGCGCTCGGCGATCGCACGGGCCTTGGCCTGTGTGCGCTCCTGCGTACTGCCGCCGGCAACAAAGAGCGCCTGACGACGCGAGGCGTCTGCCACCAGCGTATCCTTGCGGCCGTCGCTCGCCTCAAGATCCAAAAAGCCCTGCATCAGGCCGCCGTCATCGCCGTCGAAAACGCGTGCCACATAACGCAGCACCTCGTCATGGCTGCGGAAGTTGCGCACAAGTTTGACGAGTTCGCCAGCAGGTGCGTCGGCCACTACAGTCGCCTCGGGCGCGGCAGACGAGCCCACCTTGCGCTCCTGGCGACGGAACACCTCGACCTCGGCGCCGCGGAAGCGATAGATGGACTGTTGTGCATCGCCCACGGTGCACAGCGCGCGCTCCCCCGCACCCGTCAGGTAACGAATCAGATCGACCTGCATCTGGTCGGTATCCTGAAACTCATCGATCATGACCATCTTAAAGCGGCCCTCGTACGCAGCACGGATGGCAGGGTAATCGCGCAGGGCCTCGTAGGCCATACGCAGCAGGTCGTTATTATCGAGGGCGGACTGGGCAGCCTTCAGTGCGCGATACTCGGCCTCGACGGAACGGGCCAGGCCCACCAGCGCATCGAGCGCCGGGCCACCGCAGGCAAGCACGATATTGATAAACGCATCGGCGGCCTCGGCCTTGAGCAGCTCGACCTGCTCCTTGGGGAATGCCTTGCTCGCGCGCGGCATGGTGCACGACATCATGAGTCGCGCCGCATCGGCCATGGTCTTGCCGCTCGCCTCGAACGCGTCGATGGCATCGAGCGCCGCCTGCGCCTTCTCGGTCGCGGCCTTGCTTGCGCCCAGCGCCGCGCGATAGGCATCGGCGAGTGCCGAGGTATCGGCCTGGCCGCGCGCCACGCGCACGTCGTCCATACCGCCCGGCAACTGGCTCGACAGCTCCAGCAGGTCGCGCACCAGACCCTTGATGGTCGTACCGCCGCCAAAGGAACCGCCCTCGCCCGCCATGGGATACCAGGCATAGAGGGCCTTGAGCGATGCCGCGAGCTCGGGGGCGGCATCGGGTGCCGTCGCGCGACCCAGCACATGCTCAACAGCCTGGTCCATGAGCTCGTCGGTATCGGTGAGCACCGTGAACTCGGGGTCGATGCCCAGCTCCAGCGCGTGCGCGCGCAGGATACGCGAGCACATGCCGTGAATGGTCGAAATCCACGCGTCGTCGACGGTCAGTGCTTCCTCGTCCATGCCCTCGTCGATAAGCGCACGGCGCACGCGGTCGCGAATCTCGGCCGCGGCATCTTTGGTAAAGGTAATGGCGAGCACCTGGTCCAGATGCTCAACGAACGGACCGGATTCGGGCGAGAGCGCATAGACGATGCGGCGCGTGAGGGTAAAGGTCTTACCCGAACCGGCGCCCGCCGAGACAAACAGCGGGCGGTCGAGCGTTTTGACAATCTGCAGCTGTTGCGGCATCAAAGTCGAAAGATCCATGGTCTACACGTCCCTCCTTACAAACGTTCCTTCGTGGTTATACGAGCAGCGCGCATGCGCGGCCTGAGCCGACGCCGGGTCGACGGCGGCAACGTTGCCCGCCTCGAGCTCGCGCAGGCGCTCGGCGATGCCGGCCTCCACGCGATCGAGCAGGGCATCGAAGTCCATGCTGCCGCCCTCGCCCGGGAAGCCCTTCTTGAGGCCCGGGATGCGACCGTCACCGCGCTCTTCCTCGAGCAACTCGGCGCTCGCCGCACCGCGCAGCGCGGGCTTGCCGCCCTTGGTCGAAAAATAGAGCGCTGCACGGGTATCCAAGCCCAGTGCCCGACGCATGGCCTGCGCGTAGATGAGCGTTTGGGTATGGGGCGGCAGCCAGCGCGGGTCTTCGATGGGAGCCTCGCCCGTCTCCTCGTCACGCACCGTGGGGTCGGCAAGCTTAAACTCCTCGACACCCGAACGATGCTTGTAGTCGATTACCACGGCGCGATTCTCGGCATCCACATCTACGCGGTCGATGCGCCCGCCGAGCGGCCAACCGGCATACTCGACCTGGAGCTCGTTGAACGCAAACTCCAGGTAGCGCGGGGCAAAGGGGGCAAGTGCCTCGGACTCGTAGGCAAGCACGCCCTCCAGCTGCGGCAAGATCTCGGCCACCTGGCGCTCCTCCACCGCAGAGAGCGGCACCAGCGGGCCCTCCGTGCCGCGCTTGCCGGCGTGCTCGGCCAACGTCTCGTCAAAGACCTCGTGCAGCAGCTCCTGTGCACGCGGCAGATTCTCGGGCGTCACGCGCTCCATGCCTTCTTGGGGCAGACGGGCATGCAGATGCTCCAGCACGTCGTGGACAAAGTTGCCCTTCTCCATATTGCCAAAGCCGGCGTCGATCGACTGGGGCTTGACGCGATACGAGACGAACCAGCATAGCGGGCAGGTCGAATAGGCCTCGATCTGCGAGGCAGACGTCAGGCGCGGCACCAGCGGCGCATCCTCGCCCTCGCCATCGCGACGGCGCAGGACCAGATACGGAATGGCTTCATCGCTCAGATGCTGAGGAGCTTCGCAGGTCACGCGCTCGCGCCTAAGACCTTCGCCTGCCGCGGGATCAAAGTCGGCGATGATATCGCCCTCGCCCACGCGCGTGGGCTTGGCAGCGCCAGCGGCCTCGGCATGTGCCCGCAGCTCTGTCCATACGGCTGCCGGGTAGCATTCGCGTGCCTGACGATCGTGCGTCACGCGGGCGAGCGCGACCGGACCGCTCGCCGCCTGCATCGCACGGCCAAAGCGCACGCGCAGCAGGGCAGCGGGCTCCAAAGACACGCCGTCGCGGCGCAGCTCGGCTGTCAACGTGGCAAGCGGGCCCTCTTCGTGCGAAAGCGGATAGCTGTCCAGGTCGACATCGGCAAACAGCACGGCATCGTAGCTGCCAGGACGCAGAACCGACGCATCGGCAAGCGACGCGAAGCGCACTTGTGCCCGTGGTGTGCGATCGACCTCGTAGGTCTCGTAATCGTAGGCGGTACTGCGCTTGTCCACCTTGGTTCGAACGCCGTCGAGAACCGGCACGGTCGCGGCCTGCGACACGTCGAGCGCGCGGGCGTCGTTCATAAGAATGTCGATGGCATGTCGCAGCAGGGCGGCCTCCGCCTGGCGACGGGCCTGACCGTCGAGACCGCCAAACGCGCGATCGGGCAGCGCCTCGGCGACGGCAAGCATGGCCTTGAGCGCCGTCACGGGCTTGTCGCGCCACAGCGCCTGGAACACGTCCGAGACCACGCACGGCACGTTCTTAAACCAGTTCTCGTCACTCGCCGCCTTGCGCGCGCCCCTCACCTGGCCCTGAACGCTCTGCAGTAGGCTCTTAACGCCCGCAGTAGTCTTGCTGCGCGAAAGACGCATATTCTTATCGAAGGTACGGGCATTGACGGCATCAGCGCCCGAAAGCGGACTGTAGATCCAGTCGGTAAGCTCCGGCGCGGGCCACCACTCGGTCTTTGACACCGTGCCCTCATCGCCGGCCTTCATGCGCTCGATCAGGCCGGCGAGCGCCGCAAACTGCCTGCCCGCAATGGATTGGGAAAACGCCGTGAACTCAGTCGTCTCGGCCGCAATGTGACGCGCCGCCAGACGAGAGGCGAGCTCACCGAACAGCTGGGATGCCCGGGCAGAAACAACGAGCACGCGCACGGGGTCGGCAGAAGCGCCGTCGACCTCGGAACCCCGGCACGTTTTTACCAGATCATCAATTGCGTCCGCATAAGCATGAGCACGGGCATGGGGGCCAGCGACCTCAATAAAGGCAGGCTGAGCGGCGGTCCCGTAAGCGGCATCAGACGCGCCGACACCCTCCCCTAGCGGCGCGATCTCAAACAACACATCGCGGGCATCAAATGCCGTGGCAAGCTCCTCGCGCATCGCCGCCTGCTCGCGGGCAAGCAGCACGACGACCTCTCCCCCATTGTTCGCCACGGCAGACAGCAGCTCGAGCAGACCGTGCGTAAACGACGTGATACCGCGCACGCATACGGCGCGAGTGCACGCCGGCAGGCTATCGGCCAGGACACTGGTCATAATGTCAGCTGCCTCGCAGGGCTCAACCATATCTCGACGGTCCAAACCGCCCGCGTAGGCGCGCAAAAGCTCGAACACACGAGCCTCGGCATCGCTTTTTGGCTCAGGCTGGCAGTTGTCGCCACGGCATCGTTCGGCACCCGTCCCCGCAACGCCCGGCAACACGTCGCGGGCCATGCGCGCGAGCATGCGCACTGTGCCCTGGCTGCGCGAAAGCGGCTGCAGGCCGGCATCGTCGCGGCGGGCAATCATATCCGAAAACAGCATCTGACGTTGCAGGTTGTCGACGAAACCACGCCCGTCGCCCAAAAGCTCCCAAAGCGAGCGAAGCCACGATGCGGGTGTCTTGTAGTCGATACCCAGCGAAATGCCGGCTTCCGCCGCATCATGACGGCACAGATCGAGCTCGGCAAACGTTGGTGCCAGCAACACGGCACGCCCGTGACGGGCAATAAGGTCGGCAAGCAGCGCCGACTCGGCATCGCTCAAATCCGTGCCGGCATTGGTGGTATAGATTCGAACAGGCATGGTCCTCCGCTCAAACCGTTCGCAATAATCAATGCATCCATCCTACCCGCCCAAGCGGACACATTGCCACCGCAGTTCCATCTTTTGGTACAAAGCAACCTGAACCCAACGCACCAGCCGATTGCAGGCATATAAAAACCGCCCCCGGAGGGACGGTTCTTCGTAATTCAATGTTGTCGCTGGCCTACTCGCCATCCTCCAACTTAATGAGGATCTTGCGGTAGCCACCGTACTCGCCGTTCAGCGCCTTTGAAACGCGGCTCACCGTGGTGGACGAAGCGCCGGTACGGGCCTGAACCTCAACATAAGGCTCGCCCTCGTCCAAATAGCGCGCAACCTGCAAACGCTGAGAAAGGTCGCAAATCTCGCGCGGCGTGCAGATATCGGTCAAAAACGCTTGGATATCCTTCTCGTCGTCCAAAAGGCTAAATGCGTGGACCAGCTGCTTGACATCAGGCTTGTCAAACATGTTCTCGATATTCATCGATCACCGCCAAACCCGCCAAAAGGCATCGAAGCTGATACTGACATCGGGCATCGTTCACCCGTTCTATGCAATAGGGCAACGCCTGTGGCTTTTGCCCGTAGCAGTGTAGCACACCACCAAACTAAAGCGACAAGACTCTCTGCCAGCGGCGCGTTTTTCAGGACGAACGCCGTTTAGAAACCATATGCGCACGTAAGCTCCACGAATATTTGAGACAATGGGCGCCCAAACACCGCGGCGCGCCCGCGCAACCATCCAGGTCGCCGCCGTAAGCCGCTTCACGCGACGCCAGCAATCCCGGCGCAAGAAAGGATTCACGCCATGCGCTTTATGCTTAACTGGCTCTTCACCTCGATCGCCATCGCGATCGCCACGTTCCTCGTCCCCGGTATCCAACCCTTCGGCTTTGCCGAGACCTGGGTCTGCTTTGCCTTTGTGGGACTGTTCCTGAACATTGTCGATTCGTTCGTCAAACCGTTCCTCACGGTCATCTCGCTGCCGCTCACAATCATTACGCTGGGCATTTTCCAGCTTGTCGTCAACAGCTTTATGCTTGAGCTCGCGAGTTACCTGTCGGTCAACCTGCTGGGCGTCGGCATCTCCATCGCCAGCTTTGGATCGGCCTTTATGGGCAGCATCCTGGTGTCCATCACGCGCAGCATCCTCGACAGCATCGCCGAGGACTAAAACGGCCATTCCGGCCGTGTCCGTCTCAACAGCCCAAAACGAAGGCCGCCCATCGCAAAAATGGGCGGCCTTCTTATTTGCCAAGTCTCAAAGGGCGAGAAAATCTACCATTTCCACCCCGTCCCCAAATGCAGGTGTGGGTTAGATGACGTAGTCGTAGCCATGGTTGGGAGCGACAAGTTGATCGAGCGTCACACCGTCGAGGTAGTCGTTGATGAGCTTGTCCAGGTTCTTCCACACGTCGAGCGTGGGGCACTCATCCGAACGCGAGCAGCCCTTGCAGTCGCCATCCAGGCAGGCGACCGGCGCCAGACTGCCCTCGGTCAGGCGCAAGATCTCGCCCACCGTGTATTGCTCGGGCGGGCGCGTGAGCACATAGCCGCCGCCCTTGCCGCGCATGCCCGAGAGCATGTTGGCGCGCACGAGCGTAGCCAAAATGTTCTCGAGATATTTCTCGGAAATCCCCTGTCGCGCCGCGATCTCTTTGAGCGGGATGCGACCGGCTGCCTGGTGCTCGGCCAGATCGACCATAACGCGCAGGGCATATCTGCCCTTAGTAGAAACCAACATGTATAGTGCTGCCTTTCGGTCATTTAGTCCGTAGAAATTCTAGCCGAAATATTGGTTTTGAAAATACCCGTTCCGGTCAAGATGGTTAATCGACTCGTAATAATCTTCTATTTCCTATTGCGTTACTAGGCTTTACTGTCTACTATGCTTGCCAACAGCAAAACGAACAACCCATAAGGTTTGTGGGTTTCTCTGCTACACACACCGTAAAACCACACGGTATCCAGTCATTTGAACACTTTGGAGGTTCACCATGAGCAATGTTTACACGTCCATCGATCAGCTTATCGGCCACACTCCGCTTCTGGAGCTCACTCACTTTGAGGCCGATGAGGACCTCAAGGCCCGCGTGCTCGTCAAGCTGGAATACTTCAACCCCGCCGGCTCCGTCAAAGACCGCGTCGCCAAGAACATGATCGACGAGGCCGAGAAGGCCGGCAAGCTCGTGCGCGGCGGCGACTACACCATCATCGAGCCCACGAGTGGCAACACCGGCGTCGGCATCGCCTCGGTGGCGGCGGCTCGCGGCTACAAGGTGATCATCACCATGCCCGAGACTATGTCCGTCGAACGCCGCAAGCTTATGCAGGCATATGGCGCACAGCTCGTGCTCACCGACGGTTCCAAGGGCATGAAGGGCGCCATCGCCAAGGCCGAGGAACTGCAGAAGGAGACGCCAAACAGCATCATCGCCGGCCAGTTTGTGAACCCCGCCAACCCCGCCATCCACAAGGCCACGACCGGCCCCGAGATCTGGGATGACACCGACGGCGAGGTCGACATCTTCGTCGCCGGCGTTGGAACCGGCGGCACCGTGACCGGCGTGGGTGAGTTCCTTAAGGAGCAGAACCCCGAAATCAAGGTCGTCGCCGTCGAGCCCGCCACTTCCCCGGTGCTCTCCAAGGGCCAAGCCGGCCCGCACAAGATCCAGGGTATCGGCGCCGGTTTTGTGCCCGACGTCCTCGACACCCAGGTCTATGACGAGATCATCCCCGTCGAGAACGACGACGCCTTTGCGACCGGCCGCGCCGTGGGCCACAAGGAGGGCGTGCTCGTGGGCATTTCGTCCGGCGCCGCCGTGTGGGCCGCGCTGCAGCTGGCCAAGCGCCCCGAGAACGAGGGCAAGACCATCGTGGCCCTGCTTGCCGACACCGGCGAGCGCTACCTGTCCACGGCGCTCTTCCAGGACTAGGGCCTGTCGCCCATAGGTTGAGCCCACGGACGAGCCGGTCTCCTCTCTCCCGGCAGTCTGAGCCCATCCAATCAGGGTGTCCCACGAGACGCCCGAACTTGCTACAATGTCTGCGGCGCGGAACCAGCCTCCCGCGCCGCTTTTCTTTTTTGGCCACATGCCACCAAGGAGAACCTCCCCATGCACAACAAGCGCGTGCTCGTCGCCATGAGCGGCGGCGTCGATTCCAGCGTGACCGCGTACCTGCTCAAAAGCCAGGGCTACGAATGCGTCGGCGCCACCATGCGCCTCACCTGCCCCGCGCCCGATCCCGCCACGGGCATGAGTAAGGTCGACCGCGACATCGCCGATGCGAAGGCCGTCGCCGAGCGTCTGGGGATACCCCACCATGTGCTCGACTTGCAGCAGACCTTCGACCACAGCGTTATCGAGCGCTTTGTGAACGCCTACCAGGAGGGGCTGACGCCCAACCCGTGCATCATCTGCAACCGCCACATAAAGTTTGGCACGTTGCTCGGTGCGGCGCTGGACATGGGCTGCGACTACATCGCAACGGGTCATTACGCCAAAACAAGCCAGACAGTAGACGGCACCTGGCAGCTGCATCGCGGCGAAGATCCCAAAAAGGACCAGAGCTACTTTTTATATTCGCTTACGCAGGAGCGCCTGGCGCACACGATCTTTCCGCTGGCAGGCCTAGACAAAGAGCGCGACGTGCGCCGCATAGCCGCCGAGCAGGGCTTCATAAACGCCAAGAAAGCCGAGAGCGAGGATATCTGCTTTATCGCGGACGGCGACTACGCGGGCTATATCGAGCACCGCCGTGGACATGCCGCCGAGCCGGGCGATATTGTATGGCGCGACGGCAGCGTGGTCGGGCGCCACAACGGTGCGCTGCGCTATACCATCGGCCAGCGCAAGGGCTTGGGCGTCGCGATGGCGCATCCCGTGTATGTGACGGGCGTCGACACCGCCAACAACACCGTGCATCTGGGCGAGGCCGAAGACCTAACGGCCACAGCACTCACGGCCGACGACTGGATCTGGAGCGCCCCTGCCGACCGCATGGAGGCAGAACTCGATGCCGGCGGCATTCGCGTGGGCGCCAAGTACCGCTACCGTCAGAAAGACCAAGCAGCAACCCTTACGCGCGGCGAAGACGGGCAAATGCTGCTAACTTTTGACGAGCCGCAGCGCGCCATCGCCCCCGGCCAAGCCGTTGTAGTCTACCGCGGCGACATCGTCCTCGGCGGCGGCACGGTGACCGGCGCACTTAAGTAGCCGCGGGTTTATCGCTGTACGTGTCGAAGCACCTCAACAGCGGCACCAACCTCGATTACGCGACGCTCCAGGCCGCGGCGAATGGCCTCGAGTCGACCCTCCGCCGTCGCCCATTCGCTCTGCGAAAGAATCTCAATCGCTTCATCAACAAATCCGTTGAGTCGTGATGAGTCGAACCAATCGAGCGAGTCCGCAAGCGCCAGTTGGACGGAAGGATTGGGTCCAAACGGCTTAGCGGCAAACCCAAACTCCCCAGCTGCGAGCACAGCAGTTGGCACGTTATACCACAGACAGTTGCCGCTATCGAACAGCGGTGCATGCCTTATCTCCAAGGTATCGACATTGCGGATGATGCCGAAGTTTCGCCAATGGCGATCGCTGTTGGCCAAAAGGGCGTCGCAAACGATCATCTGCGACATAGACCTTCTCACGGCAGCCTCATTGGCACCATGCTTGCCAAGGTAGCGACAGTATCGATCGTATGTCGAGTTTCCCCGCTGGCTACCAAGTACGCCCTTAACGTAAACAGCCGGAACGTATTCCTCGCGGCCATCAAGAAAGTCGTCGCACAGGCACACAGGGCCATCGAACATCCGCTCAACCGCATAAGGAACAAACTCACCCTCTGACAGCAAGCGACGATGTAGAGCCGTTGCAACCGCCTCGTTAAAGGGACGTTGATCGTCCATGCCGCATCCCTTGACCAGAACGCGAACGCCGTTGCGAATCATCCACGATTTAGGGAGCTCACCCTCGGACGTGTTATCCGGATTTTTAAGACCGATGCCTTCCAACCAACCCGAACGCTCTTCGGGCGCCGATCGCTCAAATTCGTTCTCGAAGTAATTGAGGTTTCGCCATTCGAGCCCGTCGCATTCTGCCGGCCGCAGCCAATAGCAATCCGAAAGCGAGAGGCCCAGGCACTGAACCGGCACCTCAACGCCGTTGACAATCCCTAGCTCGCGGTAGCGCGAGATAAGCCCAGGGCGAACATCGGGCACCGACCGATGCCCCCACCACGCGTTGAGCTCCCGCTTATTCACCGTTGGAGAAGAACTCGAGCATGTGCCAAACGGCATTCGTTGCGCATCGAGGACCTCGGCGATTTCGAAGGGAAACTCGCGCGTCGGATCAAATGAGACATGCGCGACCTCATGGTCGGCCGACATCAGCGTAAACTTGCGCCCTACATCGGCCGCAGGACGGCGTCCACGTTTGCGGACTTTTTGATAAGCGACCGCAGAATCATACTCAACCATCTTCCGTCCGCCCACAATATCGCACGTGAGCGTTCCCGATACGGCAAGCTGAGATATGCGGGCTTTCGTAACGCCCAACAGGTGGGCAGCATCACCCATAGACAAGTACTCAGATGTATCCATACGCCGCATCACCTCGTTAAGTAATTTACGCGTTTAGTTAATAGATTATATATATCATAATACTAAATTGCCCAAAGCGAAAAAAGGCCCGAGAAATCGGGCCTTAGCGATTGGTCAGCAGAGTCGCAAACTGCTCCCCTAGCGCTGTACGTAGGCGCGGACGAGCTCGAAGGTGTTGCGCACGCCGTCCATGTGGCTGCGCTCGTAGTTGTGGCTCGCGTACACGCCGGGGCCGATCAGGCCGTGACGGATGTCGTAGCCAGCCGAAAGCGTAGCCTCGACGTCGGAGCCGTAGTGCGGGTACACGTCGATGGCGTAATCGAGCTCCAGCTCGCGCGCGATGTTGGACAGCGTGGTTACCAAGTCGTAGTTGTACGGACCGCCCGAATCCTTGGCGCAAATCGACACCATGCGCTCGGTGCAGCCCAGGTCGTCGCCCACGCAGCCCATGTCCACGCTGATCATCTCGCGCGTGTCGGCCGGCACAAAGGCACCGCCGTGGCCGACCTCCTCGTACACCGTAAAGAGCAGCGACACCTTGCGCGAAAGCGACACCTCGCCGTCAGCAACGGCGCGGGCCAGACCCAGCAGAATCGACGCGGACAGCTTGTCGTCAAGGAAGCGACTCTTGATGTAGCCGCTCTCCGTCACCGTGGTGCGCGGATCCATAGCGATGATGTCGCCGGTCTGAATACCCAGCTCGAGCACATCGTCCTTGCTGTCGACGTTCTCGTCGAGCAAGATCTCCATGTTCTTCTCGATGGTTTTGACCGGCTCATCGGCCACGTGCGCCGAAGGCTCGGTATTGAGGACCACACCCGTGTACACATTGCCGTCACGCGTGTAGACGGTGCAGTTCTCGCCATCGGCCGTAGACCACTGGTGCCCACCAAGCGTCGTGGGACGCAGGCGGCCATTGTCCTTAATGGAACGCACCATGGCGCCCAAGGTATCGACATGGCTCGCCAACACAAGCGGCTCGCCCTCGCCGCCAAGCTCAACCAGCACGTTGCCCTTATTGGAGCGCTCAGGCCCAAAGCCCATATCGCGCAACGTTTCCATCAGATAATCAGTCGCCGCACGGGTATAGCCCGTAGGCGAAGCAATAGAAGTCAGCGCCTTCAACTGGCCAGTAATATAGGAGAGCGTAGAATCCATCTTGGACACCAAAGTCACCCTTTCATATCGAATTAAACCCACAACAACGATACCACCGCGAACCATCTTTTTACCTAGCGAGATGACCCATCGAGCTCCCCAGAACCGTGCCCGCTACAACAACAAGCCGGCGGGCCCCCGCCCGTAAGCCCCAGAATCTTTCCGCAGGACAGAAGGAGGCCCCGCCGCACGTAGTGCGCAGCGGGGCCTCCGACATGTCCGAGGACGATTCTGGGGCTAACGGGCGGGGGCCCGCCGAACCAAGTTAGGCAGCCGGGCAAATCTTCTTGAAGAGCTCGATGACGTCGTCGAGCGTCGCCTCGCGCGGGTTACCCGGGAAACAAGCGTCGGCCATGGCGTCCTTGGCCAGGACCTCGATCTCGTCAGCCTTCATGGCCTCGCAGACGTGCGGGATATTCACGTCGGCGGAAAGCTGCTTGACGGCGGCGATAGCGGCGTCGGCAGCCTCGTCGGTGCTCATGCCCGTGGTGTCAACGCCCATGGCGACGGCAACCTTGGCCAGACGCTCGGCGCAAACCGGCTTGTTGAACTCCATGGCGATCGGCAGCAGCATGGCGCAAGCGACGCCGTGCGGGGTGTCGTAGTGAGCGGACAGGGTGTGAGCCATGGCGTGGTCGATGCCCAGGCCAACATTGGAGAAGCCCATGCCGGCGACATACTGGCCAAGGGCCATGCCCTCGCGGCCGGAGCCGGGCTGGCCGGACTTGGCCTCGGCAACGGAGTCGCGTAGGTTCTCGCTGATCAGCTTGATGGCCTCAAAGTGGAACATGTCGGAGAGCTCCCAAGCGCCCTTGGTGGTATAGCCCTCGATGGCGTGGGTCAGAGCGTCCATGCCGGTGGAGGCGGTCAGGCCGGCGGGCATGGAAGCCATCATGTCGGGGTCGACGACGGCGACCTCGGGGGCGTCGTTGGTGTCGACGCACACGAACTTGCGGACCTTCTCGGGGTCGGTGATGACGTAGTTGATGGTCACCTCGGCAGCGGTACCGGCGGTCGTCGGCACGGCGATGGTGAACACGGCGTGGTTCTTAGTGGGAGCAACGCCCTCGAGGCTGCGGACATCGGCGAACTCGGGGTTGTTGATGATGATGCCGATGGCCTTGGCGGTGTCCATGGAGGAGCCGCCACCGATGGTCACGATAGCGTCAGCCTCGGCGGCCTTGAAGGCCTCGACGCCGTCCTTGACGTTCTGAATCGTGGGGTTGGGCTTGATCTCGGAGTAGAGGCTCCAAGCGATGCCGGCGGCATCGAGCTCGTCAGTCACCTTAGCGGTAACGCCAAACTTGACCAGATCGGGGTCGGAGCAGACGAAGATCTTCTTATAGCCACGACGCTGGAGCTCGCCGGGGATCTCCTTGATGGCGCCGGAACCATGATAAGAGATGGTATTGAGAACGAAACGATTAGCCATTGATAGCCTCCCATCGTGTGCGGAGCACCCATTACGCCCCACGCTATGAGTCCCATCCTAACGCTTTTGAAACAAAAAATGCGTGAGAACGTCAAAAGTGTTAAAGCGTTTCAACAGAAGATGAAAAAACTGCGGCAAAGGGACAGTCCCTTTGCCGCATTCGGTTACTTTCGGCAGCCCTCTTTCCAAGCCTCGGCCGCAACCTTCCAGCGTAAGCGCAAGTCGCGCTCGCGGTCGATGAACATGATGGCAAACGCGACAAACAGCAGCAAGCTCGCCACGACGATGGCGTGCAGGCCCATGCGCTCAATACACCAGTTGCCCAACACGGCGCCAAACACAAAGATAAAGATCACGCCAAAGTACAGCAGGCCGTTTTCCAAAAAGCCGCGCCTGTGGGTGATGATGTAATCGTCCACGTTTTGCAGCGCGTTGCGCAAATTGCCGATGCACATGGTCGTAGCGATACCGTGACCGTGAATCTTGCGGAAGCTCTCGACCTGCATACCGCAGGCAAACGAAGTGAGGCAGTTGGCGAGCAGGTTGTAACCGCCACCGGGGATAAAGCTCACGCCCAGCAAGATGACGGCTTCAAAAAACACCGTCACCTGGCGCCAGTGAATCACGCTGCCGAACCGCTCGTGAACCAGGTCGGCAAGCATAATGCCCACGGCAAACGACACCACGGGGAAGAAATAGCGTCCCGCCAGCTGCCAGTTGCCCTCCGAGATGCTTACACCCACGAGCAGGATGTTGCCCGTCTGCGCGTTGGCGAAAACATGGTCGCGCCCAATGTACGAATACACATCCATAAAGCCACCGGCGAGCGCCAAGATAATGCCCAGCTCAATAGACTCCGATATCTGTTTGGCACGCTGCATCGTCGTGCATCCTCCTTGTTGACGACTCTCTCGTGCGTTGGCGGAAACATAGCCGCCGTTCATACTGTAACCCATTGACAACATGGCGTGCGCGCGAGACGGGTTCTCCAACGCGCAGATACACAGTCTGGAAACAAACGATCCCCGTATCGACGCGCCGATCCCCCAGCCCATGTACTCCCCCAGTCTTTTTAGCCCCGCCCCAAAAAGACTGGTTACAATTACGTGCAGCATACAGACACCGGGAGGGATCGTGGCAAAAAAGCCTCAGCACGCTCAGAACAGCCAACGCGGACAGCAGGGCAAACAGGGCCAGCAGCAAAAGCGCGGCGGCAAGGCGCAGGCCACGGTCACCCGCGCCAAGCATTCCCAAGCGACGCCCGCCCGCCCCTGGCGTCCGGGCCGCGATAAATTCCTCCCCGTCAGTCGTGCCGACATGGATGCGCGCGGCTGGGACCAGTGCGACTTTGTCTACATCTGCGGCGATGCCTACGTGGACCATCCCAGCTTTGGCATGGCCATCATCAGCCGCGTCCTCGACGCGCACGGCTACAAGGTGGGCATCATCTGCCAACCCGACTGGACCGACCCCGCCAGCATCACTGTGCTCGGCGAGCCGCGCCTGGGCTTTTTGGTCAGCGCCGGCAACATGGACTCCATGGTCAACCACTATTCGGTGACCAAGCACCGCCGCCACACCGACGCCTATACCCCCGGTGGCGAGGAGGGGCACCGCCCCAACCGCGCCGTCACGGTCTACGGCAACCTTATCCGTCAGACGTTTAAGGACGCCCCCATCATTATCGGTGGCATCGAGGCAAGCCTGCGTCGCCTGGCCCACTACGACTACTGGCAGGACAAGCTCAAGCGCTCGGTACTGCTCGACTCGGGCGCCGACATCCTCATCTACGGCATGGGCGAGCACGCGATCGTCGAGATCGCCGACGCGCTCGACGCGGGGCTGCCCATCGATCAGATTACCTATATCAATGGCACCGTCTACCGCACCAGCTCGCTCGACGAGGTCTACGACTACGACCTGCTGCCCAGCTGGGACGACCTTGCCGCCGACAAGCTCAACTACGCACGCAGCTTTAACGTGCAGCAGCAGAATATGGACCCCATCACTGGGCATCGCCTGGTAGAGCCATATCCCAACAGCGTGTACGTGGTGCAGAACCCGCCGTCGGCGACGCTCACCACCGACGAGATGGACGAGGTGGCCGAGCTCCCCTACGCACGCGATTGGCATCCCGACTACGACGCGGCGGGCGGCGTGCCGGCCTTTGCTGAGATCAAGTTTTCCATAAGCTCCAACCGCGGCTGTTTTGGTGAGTGCTCGTTTTGCGCCCTCACCTTCCACCAGGGCCGCGTGTTGCAGATGCGCAGCCACGACTCGATCATGCGCGAGGCCGAGCTGCTCACGCGCGATCCCGAGTTTAAGGGCTATATCAACGACGTGGGCGGACCGACGGCCAACTTTAGCCGCCCCGCCTGCGACAAGCAGCTCAAGCACGGCGTGTGCAAGAACAAGCGCTGCCTGTGGCCGAGCGTGTGCAAGAACATGGTGGTCGACGAGACCGGCTACACGCAGCTGCTGCGCGACCTACGCCAGCTGCCGGGCGTCAAGAAGGTCTTCGTCCGCAGCGGCATCCGCTTTGACTACACCATGGCCGATGCCTCGGACGAGTTTTTGCGCGAGCTGCTAGAGCACCATGTCTCGGGCCAGTTACGCGTGGCACCCGAGCACGTGAGCGACGCGGTGCTGTCCGTGATGGGCAAGCCGAGTCGCGCCGTCTACGACGCATTCTGCCGTAAATTTGAACGCTTGAATCGCGAATACGGACTCAAGCAGTACGTGGTGCCGTATCTGATCTCGAGCCACCCCGGTTCAACCATGAAGGAAGCCGTGGACCTTGCCGAGGCCGTGCGCGACATGGGCTACATGCCCGAGCAGGTGCAGGACTTCTACCCCACACCGTCCACTATGTCGACGTGCATGTACTACACCGGCGTGGACCCGCGCACCATGAAACCGATCTATGTGGCGCGCGACCCGCACGAGAAGGCCATGCAGCGCGCGCTCATCCAGTATCGCAAGCCCGAGAACTACAAGCTGGTACGCGAGGCGCTGGAAAAGGCTGGCCGTCGCGACCTGATCGGCTACACCAAGCATTGCCTGATCCGTCCCGTGCCGCCGCGCCCGGGCGAGACGTCTGCTGGCGGTGGGCATGGCGCAGGCAAGAAGGGCGGCAAGGCCCACGGTGGCGCCGCTGGCAAGGGGCCTAAGGGCAGCAAGGGCCACGGCGGCATGTCGCGTGCGCAGAACACCGCAGGCCGCAACCGCGCGGCCCAGGGACGACAGGGCGCCAACGGAGGCGGCAGGCGTAACTAGCGCGGCGAGGCGGCATGCCGCCGCTGGCGGCACACACGCCCCCACCAATAAAATGCCGCTCGCCGGGGCGTCGTAAAACGATTCCCCGGCGAGCGGCCGATTAATATTGTCTATCTCAAAACATCGTTACTTTTTGTCAAAACGACCATAGAGCGCAAACGAGAGCGTCGCGGAAATAACCCAAGTCAAAGCGATGCAGACGACAATCATGATCAGATTCATGGGATTGCCGCTTGGATCGGCATAAACGGGCAACGAGGTAATGCCAGGCATAACAAAGCCGAAGCACTTTGCGCCCAGAACAACGGTGAGCGCACCGCCAATGCCATCCGCGATCATCGCAGCGATAAGCGGAGTCCTGTTAGGAACCTGAACGGTAAACAAGGCGGGCTCGGAGATTCCCATAAACGCCGAGAAGGCGCACGTCATTGCAGCGGACTTGAGCTTTTCGTCGGTCATGCGCAGGGCCGCACCAAAAGACGCACCGCTTTCGGCGAGGTTATGGCAGAAAGAAATCGGGAGCAGATAGTCATACCCCAGCGTTGCGATATTGGAAATCTGGATAGGGCTCGTTGACTGGTGCATGCCGAAGAGCACGATAAGCGGCATAAAGAAGCCCAGCAGAAAACCGGCAACGGGGCCTAACGTCGAGAATAGCCAAACGATACCGTTGGCAAGACCAAGACCGCACCAGGCACCAATCGGAGCAAGCACAAACAGGTTAACGGGAATCACGATAGCAAGGGAGAGCGCCGGAACAACAACGAGCTTAAAAAGATCCGGCACGACTTTGTCGATTGCGCGATATACAAAAGACAAGCCAATGACGCCAAAGATGACCGGAAACACGGAATCGGCGTAGCTAAAAATCGGCACCGTAAAACCGAACAACGCAAGAGGCGTCTCGCCCGTACCGACAGCGTTGACAATGGTCGGGTACATCAGCGATCCGGCAACACAAAGCGCAAGCGAGCGGTTGACTCGGAACTTATCAGCCGTAGACATTGCCAGCAAAAACGGCAAGAAGTAGAACGGGATATCCGAAATCATATTGAATATCGCAAAGTCGCCGGCACCCGTGTCGATTCCAAAAGCCGCGATAGCAGCCAGGATGCCCTTTACGATGCCTCCCGCCACCAGTGCGGGAATGATAGCGGAGAAGATGCCGGTGATGATATCGAATACGCGAGCCGAACCTTTTTGGAGCTCAGGCTGCTCGGCGTCGGCGGAGACCTCGCCACCCATCCTGTCGCCCAGCATGGGCTCCAATTCGTCATATACCGACCCCACGCTGGCGCCGATGATAACCTGCCACTGCCCGTCTTTAACTTGCGCGCCCAAGGCGCCGTCAAGCGTCTTAAGGGCCTCCAGGTCTGCCTTGCTATCGTCCTTCAGGTTGAATCTGAGCCTTGTAATGCAGTGCGTTGCCATAACAACGTTATCGGCGCCGCCCACGAGCTCGAGGACACGAGCGGCTAGTTCCTTCTTGTCTGCCACAACAATCACTCCTATCCAAGATCCTCGCCATTAGTGGCGATACATTTCTGGTACCAATAGAAAGAGTCTTTACGCAAGCGCTCCGCAGTGCCGTTGCCGCAATTATCCAGATCGACATAGATAAGCCCGTATCGCTTGTCCATCGTAAGAGGACCGCAGGCAACAAGGTCAATGAATCCCCAGATCATATATCCGCGCACGTCAACGCCATCGATCACTGCCTCTTTAAGGCACTTTATGTGCTGGCGCAAATAATCGATTCGATACTCGTCGTGGATGCTGCCATCCTCCTCGACTACATCAGATGTACCGAGGCCATTCTCGGCGATATACAGGGGCAGCCCATAGCGGTCATACATCTGGTTAAGGGTAACCCTCAGGCCAATGGGATCGAGCTGCCAGCCCCACTCACTCGTCTCGAGATAAGGGTTCTTGTTTGCCATGACCAGATTTCCCGCAGTCTTCTCCCATCCCTGATCGCAGGTGGATACCTGGGAAAAGTAGTACGAGAAGGCCAGGAAGTCGACCGTGTTGCGGGCGATAAGCTCTTCATCGCCCGGCTCCATTTGAATCTCGATATCGCACGCATCGAAATAGCGATTCATATAAGCGGGGTATTTTCCACGAGCCATCACGTCCGTATAGAACCAGTTGGAATACTGGTCGTCGTGAATAGCCTGCATGTTATCTTCGGGACGGCAGGTGGCAGGATACGTACAGAATCGAGCGATCATGCCGCCAACGGGAGTATCGGGCGAAAGACGATGGACAATCTCGACGGCACGCGCATTGGCAACGAACTCGTGGTGCAGGCACTGGAAGATGGCTCGATCGAAGTTCTCTCCCTCTTCGTCTTTGACCAGACAGACCCCGTCCCAAGGCGAAAAACGCGCTGCATTGAACTCGTTAAAAGGCAGCCAGAAATCGACCAGATCGCCCAATTCCGTAACGATTGTCTCGACATAGCGGGCGAAGAAATCAATCGTCTTGCGATTCTTCCATCCTCCATATGTGGTAACAAGATTTACCGGGATGTCATAGTGAAGCATGGTGACGAAGGTCTTAATGCCGTGCTTTTTGCACTCACCCAGCATGCTTCGATACCACTCGATGCCTTCGCGGTTAGGCTCAAGGTCATCTCCGTTAGGATAGATTCGGCTCCAGCAAATAGAGGTGCGGAACAGCTTGAGACCCATCTCCGCAAAAAGCGCGATGTCCTCACGATAGTGATGATAGAAGTCGTTGCCACGCCTAAACGGGTAGAACTCAACGCCATCATCTGCGAGAGCGTTCATTAGCTCGTCATGGCAGAAGGGGTTGTTTTGATGCTTGTCCTCGATCTGGTCATGAGTCCAGGTGCCATCCAGCCATCGACAATCCTGCGTCGACTTTCCCTTTCCGCCCTCATTCCAGGCGCCATCAGCCTGCGAGCACGATATGGCTCCGCCCCATAAAAAGTCGGAGTCAAATCCATGTTTTAACTTACCCATTTGCCCTCCTTGATCGGATGCTCCAGCGGATAACCCAATACTAGGAAGAACAAGATGCATAAGATATCGCATAGAAAGCTTGGGTTTATAACATTTTTTTAGATATAATACCGTTCAAGGCATCAATTCTACCGTTCACCGCTGGAGCACCCCATGGATTCGAATCTCAAACAGTTGCTCTATACGCATACCGAGACCGAAGAGTGGCATCGTACGCATCCGGGAGAGCCCAGCCCGCGATATAACAGGGTGGAAACCACAACCATTAACGGCCAAGAGGTCTATCTGTTTGATTGGAAAGAAACCCTTGACGAAAACCCCGTGGGCCTTATCAAAGAGTCGCGCTTTACCGACATTCCTCCTCATATCAATCGGGATATGGAGCTTAATTACGTGTACGACGGCGTCTGCACGTTCATCGTCAACGGACGGCGACTACTCCTTAAAAAGGGCGACGTGCTCATTTGCAACACCGGAGTAGTCAGAAGCGTTCCATACGTTAAGGGCGAGCATGATATCGTCATTTCAATCGTCTTCAAGAAGGAAATGTTCGATTCGGTTTTCCTGAGCCAGCTACCCGGCGCGTCACCATTAACGAATCTCCTATTTGATTTTGTGTCCAGAAACCGTGAGGCCCGCAAATATCTCATTCTTCCAGAGGAATACGCCCGACATGCGCGACGCCTCATCGAGATGCTCTTTATCGAATATCACTTTAAAGATGCCTACTCCAATGAACTCATGAGGCACCTCGCCGTCAGCCTATTCCTTGTTCTCATTCGAGGACTGTACCGACGCTCCGCAACTGATAACCAGGCGATTATGTCGGACGAACGCATCGTGTCGATTCTGAATCATATTGAGCGAAGCTACGGCGAATGCACGCTTGAAAGCATTGCGAGCGATACGGGTTATAGCACCAGCTATCTCAGCAGCTTGATCAAGCAAAAAACCGGCAAAACGTTTTCGCAAATCAAGCTCAACCAGCAGCTCACAGAGGCGGCATATCTTCTCAATAACACCGAGCGCAGCGTGCAGTATGTAGCCCGAAAAGTCGGCATCTCCAACATGTCATTCTTTTACTCAAAATTCAAAGAAGCATTCGGCGAAACGCCAGGTGCGTTCAGGACGCATCGGTCCAGTTAAAGGCGTTATTACTCAGATCGATCAGCTTCGCGCGGCACAGGAATGCACAATCGGAGCAGTGAGCGCATCGCCTCTACCAGCACAAAACCGGCGATAGCGACCGTAATTGCCACGTCGAGCGGCGTGTTCACAAACCAGAGCATCGTCATGAGATACGACACGGCATTAAAGGCAAAGTGCAGCAGAATCGTGTAGCGGAGCTTTCCGGTGGTCACGAGTACCCAGCCAAAGATGAGGCCGGCGGCCCCCGCGTAGCAACCCTGCACCCAGTTCATGTGCATAAAACCGAAAATCGCCGCCTGCAGCACGATTGCCGCGGCGACACCCCAGGCACTCGGGGCCGCCCAGGGCACTATGGCGCCGTCTTGCGGTCGCACGAGACGTCGGCGCTTCCAAAGTGGGCGGCACTGCGGGTTAAACGCTCGGAGCGAAAACTCAAAAATGATGCCGCGCACCAGCAGCTCCTCGCAAAACGGAGCGCCGAGCACCGTAGTCAGGACGGCGAGATAGCTGGTGTCGCCCATGCCTGTTTCCTCGACAAGTTCACTGTAATCGGCCGCGACCTCGGGCAACAATGACAGTACGGCGTCGGTCACGTAGCCAACGACCACCTGCAGTGCCAAGCCGATCACGATAACGCAGGCAATGCGCTTCCACGCGCTACGCACTCCCCCGCCAAGCGGACGCTCACCTTGCCAGCGCGCGATAAACGACCGCGGCCACAAATAACGCCACCATAGCAGCGCCATCAAAAACGACGCCGTCTGAGCGACGGCTTGAAACCATTGAATATCGAGGTTGTCGATCGGGAAACCCGTCAGCGCCGACACGATGTCCAGCACGGAGAACAAAACCATGCTCAGGACAATATCGGCAGCGACGACGCCAAAACAGGCAAGCGCCCAAACCAGCGCATTGAGCATGCCGACCTCCTCCCAACGACTAGTCATTGGGGACGTTCTTTAACGACTAGCTGTTGGGGACAGTCTTTGCCAAAGGCCCCGCTGGGCGAAATGTCGAACGGAAAGGTGCCGCAGCGATTGAAGGCGGCGATGAACATGCGGATGGCGTTGGACGGCGTGGTGCCTACGAGTTGGGTTGCCGCCGCGAAGGCCGCCTTTTCCTCGGGCAAGACCTTCGCGACAACCGGGGTCATGTGTTCTGCCATGGCGCTTCCTTTTTGAAACGACGGTGGTGCGGATAGATGCGGGCCACGCGGCTGGGCGACGGGCTGTGAAGGCAACCCGATTGGCCCGCATCTGGAGTTTGTTTCTACTGCGTTGGTATTATTTAGTAATCCTAAGTATTACCCCGCAGATAGAATACCATACCCAACCCTATGGGGACGGAGAAAAAACGGATCATTTTGTTGCTGAGTAAGTATTTAGAGCGTGATGATGTCCGAGATATTGAGGGCCTGAGCGTCGACGGCATCGTGCGTAGCAAGCAACAGCATGCGGCCGTCGAGCAAGTCGAGCACGACCTCGGCGCATGCGTCGCGCGCAGCGGTATCTAGGCCGGTAAAGGGCTCGTCCAGAATCACTGCGCCGCCCGGACACAGCAGGGCTCGGGCAATCTCGACGCGACGGCGCTGCCCGCCCGAGAGCTCGGCCACACGAGCATGCACATCGACCCCCGGCACCAGCAGGCGCAACAGGGCCGCGGCACTCGAGGCGTCCACGCGCGCGTCGGCGCACACCAGCACGTTATCCAAAGCCGAGGCGCCCTCTACCAGGCGCACATCCTGAAACACCATGGAGCACGGCGCGCACTCCCCCGCCGCCAGCGCAAGCAGCGTCGACTTGCCCACGCCCGAGGTGCCCATCACGCAGGCGCGCCCACCGGCGGGCACACGAAGCACCAGTCCGTCGAGCGCCGGAGCCCAGGGAGCGCGATCGCCCACGGCGAGCGCAAGCTCCGCAGCAGCCCTGCCGCCAGCAGAGCCGCCTGCACGTCCGCGAGGACCACACCTGTGTGCCCGCACGGCCGCGCGCCACGCCGCGGGCCCCGAAACCCGCAGCAACCACACCAACACGCGCTCGCATGCCCACGATGCCGCCACGACCAACACGGTCCACGCCAGCAGGTCAGCCGTCTCGATGAGCAGCTTCGCCTGATAGATGCGCTCGCCCACGGTGCCCGTCGCCATGCCGATGAGCTCCGCCGCCACGCCGGCCTTCCAGCTCATGCCGATCACGGCACGGGCACACGAAAGCGCAAACGGCAGGACTTCGCGCCAGGTGTGGGCGCAAAACAGTCGCCAGCCCCGCACGCCATGCAGACGAAACATCTGCTCCAGCGGCTGATCAACCTGCGTCAAACCCTCGACCAGCGAGAAAAACACACCCGGCAGCGCCATCAAAAAGACCGCCGCAATGCTCACGCGCGCCGACCCCAGCCAAATGAGCAGCAGGACCACCACGCAGGCAACCGGCGTAGCCTTTACAAACGAAAGCGCCGGTGCCACCAGGCGGGCAAACGTCCGCGAACGTGACGAAATCCCGGCAAGCACGCCACCACACACCGCGGCAAGCGCCAGCCCGCCCAGTATCCGCACGCCCGAGCCCGCCAAAATCGCCCAGGTACCGGCATCGCATACCAGTCGCAGCAGCGCCACCACGACAGCGCCCGGCCCCGGCAAAATCAACGGCTGCGCTGCCAACGCCGCTGCAAAGACCCACACGGCAAGCCAAAAGGCGGCAACGGCACCTACTGCCGCCACCGCCTTCATACGCTCTGTCATTTGTCGAGCAAACGCACGCACGGGCTACTCCATGTAGTAGAAATCGTCAGCCGGGAGCTTGCCGCCCACGGCGCTCGCGTCCGCATCGGCCAGCACCTGCAGGTACCCACCGAGCGCCGCCTTCATATCCTTCCCCGTCTGGCACACGAGCATGCACCCGGGAATCGCCTTTTCGGCAATCGTGGCGTTATCCACGATGCCCGCATCGACCACGGCCTGAGCCCAGCCCGCCGGCGCCGCATTGACGGCCTTCACGCTCGCCTCATGGCGGCGCAAGAATTCCGCCACGGCCTCGGGATGCTCCTCGGCAAAGGCACGGCGCACCACGGTCACGCCCGTCAGCAGGCGCGAACCCGTGTCACCCGCCAGCTCATCCCACACATCAGTCAGATTTACCGGTGCCGACAGCTTGCCCTCGCTCTTGGCGATGGCAGCGGTCTTGAACGGCTCCGGCAGCACGCCCACGGCGGACGGGTCGGCAAGCAGGGCCGACAGCACCTCGGTGGGCTCGCTCTTAAACTCGAGCGTCACCTGGCCGGTCAGGCCCGCGCGCTCCAGCAGGTAGTTCATGACGTACTCTGGCGTGGTGCCCTTGCCCGTCATGTAGACGGTATGGCCCGCCAAATCGCCAAACGAGGCCACACTCGCGTCGCCCGTCACCACGCTCAGCACGCCCAGCGTGTTGATGTCGATGACCTGCACCGCATCCTCGGTCTTGTTGTAGAGCACGCTCGCCACGTTGGCGGGCACTAGGGCGATATCGACATCGCCCTGAATCACCTTGGGCACGATCTCGTCAGCGGCAGTGTTAATCGCAAAGTCGAACTCATTGTCCGTCTCGCCATCGGTCGCCTGGCCCATAAACCGCACCAGCCCAATCGACGTCGGCCCCTTGAGCGAGGCGACGTGCACCTCGACCGGCTCGGCAGCGGCACCGTCAGCGGCAGACCCGGCAGCCGAGCCCGCGGCGGACCCGGCACCGGCAGCCCCGCCGCCACAGCCCGCGAGCGCAAGCGACAGGGCGCCCGCGGCGAGCGCCGAGGCAAACCCCCGGCGCGACATCTCAACATCAAACGCGCGCATCGCTAGCACGTCCCCTCGTTAGGCATCGTCCATGCGCGATGGTCGGTATGCAGCAATTCCTCGGCCAGCGGCGAGAGCGGCTCGCCCAAGAACTCGCGGTAGCACGCCTGGACATCGGGATTCTCGTGCGAGAAGCGAATGTCCGCAGCGGCATCCAGGCCCCACAGCACCTGGCCGCGCTCGGCCGCCAGCTCGCAGCCGTCGTGGATGGGCTGACCGCCACCACCGACGCACCCGCCCGGGCATGCCATAACCTCAACGAAGTCATAGCTCACACGGCCGTCGCGAATCGCGTCGAGCAGGCGGGCGGCGTTGCCCAGCCCGTGCGCCACGGCAACACGCACCTTGGTGCCATCGATATCGGCGACGGCTTCCTTCCAGCCATCCAGGCCACGCACGTCGGTAAAGAAATCGGCATCCGGGTTCTTGCCCGTCACCAGGTAATAGGCCGAGCGCACAGCGGCTTCCATCACGCCGCCCGTGGCGCCAAAGATCACACCCGCGCCCGTGCCAAAGCCCAGCGGCGTGTCGAGCGGCTCCTCGACCAGCGTGTCCACGCTCACGTGGCTCGCGCGGATCATGCGCACCATCTCGCGCACCGTCAGCGCAACGTCCACATCGGGCGTGCCGCCCTCGCCCACCATGCTCGGCAGCGCGCACTCGGCCTTCTTGGCCGTGCACGGCATAACGGACACCACGAACAGGCGCTCGGACTCCACGCCCAGCACCTTGGCGTAGTAGGTCTTGGCAATAGCGCCGAACATCTGCTGCGGCGACTTGGACGTAGACAGGCTGTCGACAAACTCCGGATAGCGCGCCTTCACAAAGCGCACCCAACCCGGGCAGCAGCTCGTAAACATGGGCCAGCCGCGGCTGTCACCCTCGCCCTTGGCGGCGGCGCCCAAGCGCTCGAGCAGCTCGGAGCCCTCCTCCATAATGGTGAGATCGGCCGAGAAATCGGTGTCGAACACGTACTCAAAGCCAACGCGACGCAGCGCGCAAGCCAGGCGCTCAACGGTGGCCTCCTCGCGCGGAATGCCGAGTTCCTCGCCCCAGGCGCTGCGCACGGCAGGCGCGATCTGCACCAGCACGATCTTGTCGGGATTAGCGAGCGCGTCGAACACGGTCTCGGTATCGTCGCGCTCGCGCAGCGCGCCCGTCGGGCAATGCGTGATGCACTGGCCGCACGCGACGCAATCGGTCTTGTCGATCGGCGCGCGCCCGCGGGTACCCACAGCGGTATGCGTGGCGCGGTTGGTCAGGTCCCAAATCCCTAGGCCCTGCACGCTCTCGCACACCTTGATGCAGCGCATGCATTTAATGCACTTGTCGTTTTCGCGGATGATGGGAAAATCGAAATCCCAGCCCTCGCCCGCCAAATGCCTTTGATACGGCAGATAGAAAATGCCCAGGTCGTTGGCGATGGTCTGTAGGTTGCAGTTGCCGCTGCGCACGCAGCTCGTGCACTGCGAATCGTGCTGAGACAGCAGCAGCTGCACGTTGGTGCGACGGGCCTCGCGGGCCTTGGGGCTGTTGGTGTGGACCACCATGCCGTCGAGCACGTAGTTGTTGCAGGCTGCGACCAGCTGATCGCAGCCCTCAACCTCGACCACGCACACGCGGCAGCCGCCAATCTCGTTTAGATCGCGCAGGTAGCACAGGGTGGGAATCTGAATGCCGACGGACTTGGCCGCATCCAGGATCGTGGTGTGCTCGGGCACCACGACTTCGCAGTTATCGATAATGAGCCTGACCATGTTGTGCGCTCCGTTTTCGCTGTAGTCGCCGACAGTGGTTTTGTTGAGCTCTACCATTCCAGGTTCCTCCCTCCGCGGAACGCACCAAAGCCAAAGTGGTCGCAACGCAGGCAGCGACTCGCCTCTTGGCGTGCCTCCTCCTCGGTAAGGCCCTGTTCGACCAGATTCCAATCGTGAATGCGCTCGCCGGCCTCGCGCTCGCCCAGCTCGCAGCGGCCGCACTCGTGCTTGCCCTTAAATTGCACGGTCGGCAGCTCCACGTCGAGCTTAATCTTGTGGTCGAAGCCCAGGTAGTGGTCGATATTTGCCGAAGCCACGCGGCCGGCGTTGATAGCACGGATGACGGTGGCGGGGCCGGTCTGGCAGTCGCCGCCGCTAAAGAGGCCATCGAAGTTGGGCACGGCGCCGTCCGAATCGGTGACGACGCGACCCCACTTGCAGGCGATGCCCATGTCCTCAAACGGCTTGGAGTCGATGTCCTGACCAATGGCCACGAACACGCGCTCGCAGGGGATGACCTGCTCGGGCGTGGCGGCGGCACGCGGGGCCGGGCGCCCACGGCGGGGCTCGCCGATAATCTGCGGCTGCACGCGCAGGCCCCTCACACGACCGTCCTCGCCCGTCTCGATGGCGAGCGGGGCCGTCAGCTCCAGCACCTCGCAGCCCTCGGCCTGGGCACCGGCGATCTCGGCGTCCTGGGCCGTCATATCGCAGATGCGGCGGCGGTAGACGATGCTTACCTTTTCGGCGCCGCAGCGCACGGCAGAGCGGGCCACGTCCATGGCCACGTTGCCGCCGCCGATAACGCACACGCGCTGGCCGCTCAGGTCGGGCAGCGCGTCGTCACCGATGGCGCGCAGTATCTTGACGGCCGACTCCACGCCGGGAGCCTCTTCGCCCGGAAGGCCGAGCTTCTTGTCGCTGTGGGCACCGATGGCCAGGTAGACGGCATCGAACTCGTCGCGCAGGCGAGCGAGCTCCTCGCCGTTCACGGAGTGGTCGAGCTCCACGTCGATACCGACGCTCAAGATCCAGTCGATCTCGGCCTGCAGGCGCTCGCGCGGCAGACGGTAGCTGGGAATGCCATAGCGCAGCATGCCGCCCAGGTGGTGGCGCTGCTCAAAAATGGTCACCTTGTGGCCCATCACGGCCAGGTAGTAAGCGCAGGAAAGACCGGCCGGGCCGCCGCCGATCACAGCGACGCGCTTACCGGTGTTGTCCACTACATGCGGCTTGTGGTCGTTGAGGTCGCTGTGCTCAACGGCAAAGCGCTTAAGAGCAAGGATATTCATGGGGTCGTCGACCATGCCACGGCGGCAATGCATCTCGCAGGGATGCTCGCACACCAGGCCGCAGACGAGCGGTAGCGGGTTGTTCTTGCGGATGACCTTGACGGCGTCGGCATAACGGCCGGCCTCGACGAGCGAGATGTACCCGGGGATGTCGACGTGCGCCGGGCAACCCGAGACGCACGGGACGCGGGCCTCGCGGTCAAAGCCGCAGGAGTGCTCGCGGATGTGGTGCTCAAAATCGTCGCGAAAACCGCGGATAGCCGTAAGCGCCATGGCACCGGCCTCGTAACCGATGGCGCAGTCGCTCGAAAGGTAGATGGTGCGGGCCGTGCGCTCAATCAGGTTGAGCGTGGACTCATCGGCGCGGCCCTCGAGCACATCGGCGAGCAGATCGCTCAGCGCGCTCAGGCCCACACGGCAGGGCGTGCACTTGCCGCAGCTCTGGGTGGAGCACAGGTTGACGAGCGCCGCCGTAAACTCGACGGGGCACGGGGCGAGCGAACTCACCGCCAGACGGCGTCCGAGCGCATCGTGCAGGTCGTCCATGACGGCCTGAGCGTGGCTGCGTTCCATTACGTGCAGTCGAGCCATAAGATCCCCTCTCACATGGCAGCCCGGAGGCGAGGCCGGGCGAAATTGCTACACGCACAACACTGACCTAAAAAGTTGTTAGGTCTCCACGCAGTTCGGCAGGCGGTATGAAATGTCACCATCAGCGGTGAAAATGAACATTATCGCAGATAAATGCCATATTTGATAAAACGCGTTACCAAACGACAATGCCCCGCCCGCGCAATCACGTGGGCGGGGCATTGCTTCAGGCATGCGGCCAGCGACCCTGTTGCTTTTACTTAAGCTCGGGCCAGTAACCCTTGTTGGCCTCGATCATGTCGTCGAGAACCTCCTTGGCGACCTTCATCGACGGCACGGTCTTGTTGAGCGTAAAGGCCTTAAGCGCCTTCTCGTACGAACCCTCGATCGTAGCCTCGACAATGAGCTTCTCGGAGTTCAGCTGCTGCATCATGAGGCCCTGCTGGAACAGCGGAATGTTGTCGCGGCTGATGACCTCGGGGCCGTTCTTGCCAATGTAGGCAGGCAGCTCGACCATAGCGTCGTAGGGCATGTTGGGGATGGCGCCCTTGTTCTCGCAAATGACCAGGAAGCGCTGCTTGGTGTCGTTCTTCAGAGCGATAGCCAGATCGGCAATCCAGTCGCCGTGGCTGCCCGCATAGAACGTGCTCTCGTCGATCTCGCCCGTCTTCTCGTAATGGTCGATACCATCAAAGAGGTTCTTCTCACGCGTCTCCTCAACCTCGTTAGCACGGGTGCGCTCGGGGTTGGAGTGCTCGACGAACTCCTTCTGCTGCAGGTAGTAGTTCAGATACGTGTTGGGCAGGTACTCCGGGAAGCACTCCATGATCTCGTACTCGCCCTTCCAGACGTAGTACCAGCTGCCCTTGGTGTGGCGGTTCTGCTCGGGGTGCTCGTCGACGGCCTCCTCGGGCTTCTTTGCCATGAGCGAGCCCATGCCCTTGAGGTAAGAGTCGGGCAGCAGGATCTGGTGCTCCTTGATGTACTCGCGCAGCTGCGGGAGCACCTCCTCGCCCCTGTGGCGGATCGAGGTGAACCAACCAAAGTGGTTGAGGCCAAAGTAATCGTACTCGACATCCTTCTTGTCGATATCGAGCGCGGCGCAAACCACGTCGATGATCGCGATCGGCATGTCGCAGATGTTGATGATACGAGCGTTGGGACGCAGCACGCGGCAGCCCTCGGAGACGATGGCGGCAGGGTTGGAGTAGTTGAGAATCCAGTAGTCCTTCTTGGCGTACTTCTCAACGTCATCGATCAGCTCGACCATGGGGAAGATGGTGCGCATGCCGTAGGCAAGGCCGCCGCAACCGCAAGTCTCCTGACCCACGCAGCCGTGACGCAGCGGAATCTTCTCGTCCTGCTCGCGCATGGCGTAGCCGCCCACGCGCATCTGGGCAAACACGAAGCTCGCGTCGGTAAAAGCCGTCTTTTTGTCGGTGGTCACCGTGAGCTTGATGTCCAGGCCGAGGTCCTCGTGCAAAATCCAGTCCACGAGCACGCCGATCTTGCGCTGGCGCTCCTCGTTGATGTCGTACAGACGAATCTCGTCAACGTCGAGCTCGTCCTTGCGCAGGGCGATGGACTTGACGATGCCGGGGGTAAAGGTGGATCCGCCACCACACAGAGTAATGATCATTGTTTACTGCTCCTTCTCAATTGCGTTTTCGACCTTGTCGCGCATCTCGGCGACCTTCATGCCAAAGATGATCTGGATATTATTGCCGTTGCGGTTGATGCCGCTGTTGGGCACGTGGTTGATGAGGTCCTCATTGATGAGGTCCGGGTTCTTAACGTTCACGCGGAGACGCGTAAAGCAGTTCTCGAGCTCCTCGATGTTGTCCTTGCCACCAAGACCTGCGACCAGGTCGGCAATACCTGCATCGACGCCCTCTGCGGGAGCTGCGGCAACAGCGCCCTGCTTCACCGCGACAGACGCGGCGGCCTCGCCCTCGGCAACGGACTCCGCGAGCTCGGACTCCTCCTCGCGACCAGGTGTGTGGAGGTTGAGCTTCTTGATGAGGAAGGTGAAGAGGAAGAAGTACAGAGCGGCGTTGACGACTCCAAGCACCAGCATAACCGGCCAGTTGGTCTTGTCGACACCCAGGACCAGGTTGGAAACCACGATGTTGATGATGCCGCCTGCAGTCGAAGCGGGCACGGAGAGGACCTTGAGCAGGACCAGGAAGATGCCGGAAAGAACCGAGTGAACGACAAAGAGCACGGGAGCGGCAAAGACAAAGAGGAAGTCCATGGGCTCGGTGACACAGGAGAGCACGGCGGTGATGATCAGCGGGATGATAACGGCCTTGGTCTTATCCTTGTTCCCCTTGTAAGCGGTGACGATAAAGGCGAGACCGATACCGATGTAGGGCCACAGGTTGTTGAAGGTGTAGCTGTTGAAGTAGGTGCTATCGGAGAAGGGCTGGCCCGTCATTGCCATCTCGGCGACACGGATGGGGTAGGCGCCGGCGATAACCTGATCGCCCAGTGTCAGGGTGCCACCCACATCGGAGAACTGGAACGGGGTGTAGATGAGGTGGTGCAGACCGGTGGGAACGAGCAGCTTGTTGAGCATGCCGTAGATAAACAGACCGATGTTGCCCGACTCCTTAATGATGCCGGCAACGGAGGAGATGGCGCCCTGAACCGGAGGCCAAACGATGCAGAAGCCAGCGCCCATGATCCAGGAGATGATGATCATAATCAGGAACGGGAAGCGAACGCCCGAGAACATCGAAAGGGCAATGGGGAACTGCTTGTTCGAGTACTTGTTGAACACGGCACCGGTGATGCAACCGAGAATGATGCCGCCAAACACGCCAGTATCGAGTACCTGGATGCCCATAACGGTGGCCTGGCCGGTTCCGGTAAGACCGAGCATGCCGCTCGCATCGGCAAGAGAGCCGGTGGCGTTGAGCACGATGTTGTTAGCCTGCAGGAACAGGAAGAACGACATCAGGGCGATCAGCGAAGCATGGCCCTTGTTCTTCTTTGCCATGGCGCCGGCGATGCCAACGCAGAACAGAATCGAGAGGTTATTGATGATAAACATCAGCGACTGATAGACAACGGCGCCCACAAGCTGGAACGGACCGGAGCCCAGTACGGGGACCAAAGCGCAGATGGTCTTGTTGGTCAGAATGATGCCCACGATGAGCAGGATGCCGGCAACCGAGAGATACATCATCGGCTGAACGATCGACTTCGCGAACACCTCCAACGGCGCTTTGAAATTGAACTTCTTTTTTGCGGTCATAGCGGTACTCCCCTTCCTTTTCCGCAAATTAAGACAGATGTGCCCTAGACAAGACTGTGAACCTTGCCTTATATCAATCGATGTGTGGGCACGTTATGCCTAGAGACCAGGTTCTCCAAGCAGGTTAACAATGTGGTACGCGAGATAACTCTTCTCGGCATCGGTAACGACAACGTTATAGGTAGACGACAAGTGGGCGGCTATGGCGTCCGCGCACGAGAATGCGCACGGATACGCCGTTTCATCGATTCGGAACAGCGCGTCGCCATTGATTTGCCCGGCCGCGGGATCGAGCGCTCGCTGTGCGAAAAACTGCAGGTGACGAACGAAGCGTTCGTAAGGCAGCGAGGTGTCATCGAGGGTCGTAGCATAGCGCTCAGAAACAATCGCGAGCACGTCGCGAACAAGCTGGACCGAAACAATCAAACGATCGGAGCGTTGCGGCATGGTGGCGTTGACGATATGCAGCGTAATGAAACCCTGCTCTTCTTCGCTCATCTGGATGCCCATATACTCCTTGATAATCTGCAGCGCACGGCCCGCAAGTGCATACTCCTTGCGATAGAACTGCTGAATCTCGAGCAGCAACGGATTCTCACAGGAGACGCCCTTGCGCTCGCGCTCCAAAGCAAGGCTGATATGGTCTGCGAGAGCGATGAGAATCTTGTCATTGATATCGACATTGAGCTCTCGACGAAGCATCTGAACGATGTCCTCGGAAATCACGAGGTTGACGGTGGGGATGGACTCCAAAAGATGTGCCAAGCGGTCGATCGTACGCGAATCCTGAGAAGTTCCCTCCTGCAACGCGTAGGTCTTTTCGACCGACGTCTCATCGATGGCATCGCCGGCATGACGGCCAAAGCAGAGGCCTCGACCGATGACGATGAGCTCGGAGCCATCGTCCGAAGTGACCATTGCGACGTTGTTGTTAAAAACTCGCTTGATAACCACGGTACCCACCAAAGAATTTACTCGGAAAGCCAGATGACAGGCTCTTTAACAGCAACAGGGCCGGAAGCATGCTCGCGAAGAGTCGAGTTCTCCGAACGCTCGCACACGATAACGAAGACCGTGGGATCGAAGCCGGCGGCGCGGACCACATCGAAATCGACCTCGACGAGGGCCTGACCCGCGTCGACATGGTCACCCTGGGCAACAAGCGCATGGAAGCCCTTGCCCTCAAGCTTAACAGTGTCGATTCCGATATGCAGCATCACCTGAGCAGAGCTGTCGTCGGACATGATGCCCAGCGCGTGCTCAGTCGGAAACAGCGCCGCAACAGTGCCGGAAACAGGAGCGCACACCGTTCCCTCTTGGGGAACCACGGCAACGCCATCGCCCACAGCACGGCTGCTAAAAGCGGGATCATTGGTTTTTTCTAGATTAACAAGCTCGCCGGAAACAGGAGCAAGGATTTCGAACTCGGAAGCTGCAGTCTTCTGCTCATCCGAACCGCCCATCAGGCGAGAAAAGAAACCCATGGTGGCATGTCCCTTCATAAATATAGCCCAACCAAAATCAAGCGAATGCATCCATAGAGACACACCCGTTCAAAGACTTTGGTTAGGCCCACGTCCGAGGGACTCGGTAACCTTCCGCATTTCTTTTGACGGGAGCTATTGTAGACAAGCCCAAAGCCAGAATAATCATTATGACCGGTGAACGGTATTTTTTCTCCGATAAACGGTATTTATGCGGTACTTAGGGACGTTCCTTTTCTGCCGGCACTCGGGGACACTCCTCACTCTGGTGCATTGGGGACAGGTTTGTTTGCACCAGGTTGGTGCAGATTAACCTGGTCCCATTGCACCAATTTCGTATGCGCTAGATAAAGAGCTCGCATTCCTTCCGCACGACGCAAACCTTGCTCAGCATCTGGGAAACAGCTGATAGCTTGTTGGGATCAAGCTTACGAGCGCCTCGCGGACATACGGCAATGCAGCGCATGCAGGAGATGCACGCCTCGCCAGCTGCTCGTTTGGGGTCACCCTTGTCGATAGCACAAACGGGGCACGCCGCGGCGCATGCACCGCAGGAGACGCAATCCTCTGTTGCCTCGGGTGCCATGCGGTGACCTCCGGCTTGTTTATAAGGACAATTGCCGGGGATAGAGGGCTCGGACGCATCCTCAGCCAACAGCTTTTGCTGAATTTTCTGCGCAAACTCTGCGAGCTGCGCCGCATCCTGCGCATCCGGACGACCGGCAGCAAACTGTCGCGCAATGGAATGTTCTGCAATGGCTGCAACTGCCGCGATCACCCGGAATCCCGCATGCTTCGCAACGTCCTCCAGCTCTACGAGCGTGTCCTCAAACGCGCGGTTTCCGTAGACGCACACCAGAACGGCCCGCGCTCCGTTGCCGTGAACCATGCCCAACCGGTCAGCCACCACAGCCGGGATTCTACCGGCATACGCCGGCACAGAGATTACGGCCACGTCGTCCTCGGTCATCGAGACAGCGCTGAAATCTAGCCCGCTATCGGTCAGATCGACGGTAACGGTATTCTTGTCCAGTGCCCCGGCCACAAGGCCAGACACCTTCCGCGTTCCGCCCGTCGGACTAAACACAATTTCGAATACGTTCATCTAGACACCCTCCCCCTACGCCTGGCAACGCGTCAAGCCGCTTTCACATCCAGCCAGAGTATACGGCACGTGGGGTCCCCGTTTTGATGCGCCAAGCACCCCAATGCACCCACCCTACGCTGTCTGCCTCTTCGTTTTGTATAAATTACGGTACAGATTGTATATATTTACGGGATACCGCCGTGTTCTCCCGAGGTACCCCATCCTGGCCCGTGCAAAAAACGGAGTATTCTGCAACGTGACCGCGCCAGCACCGCCGCGGGTGGGCAAAACTGTAGGGCGCCGTATCATTCTAAGTCCCGACATGGCGAGAATAACGCGCCCCTGCTCCGGAAAACGGCGAGATCTGGCTCAAAACGCTCGCTAGGGATATCCGAAGACCACCGTTGGCGACGTCGAATCATATGCAGACAACTCGAACTGCAGAATACTCCAAAAAATGCACGGCGCACCTCATGGGACCCATTGCCGCATGGCAGGAAACAGGTCCACGGCATCCTCTAGATGCATTCCCGAGGAAATCACATTTGAACTAGCGATCGGATACGGCAAACAAAAAGGGCCCCGAACGTAGTTGCTCGGGGCCCTTGGTTCACCTCGCCCTAGCGGGCGATGCGTATGTTACTTGCGCTTGCCGCCGCCGTCACCGGGGCGACGGGAGCTGCCGCCGCGCTTGCCGCCACGGCTGTTGCCATAGCTGCCACGGTTATCGCGACCGCCGGCACGGCCGCCACGGGAGCCGGTCTGGTTGCCGCCACGCCCGCCACGATAGCCGCCACGACGCTCCTCGCGGGTATCGTCGTAGTTGCGCCAATCATCGCGACGATCGCGGCTGGCACGCGGGTCACGACGATCGCGTGACCCGTTAGAACGACCAGCGCCGCTGCGGCTGCCGTTGCCGCGAGCACCCTCGCGGCGCTCGCCACCACGGCCCCCGCGCTCATCAAATCGCTTGCCGCCGCGGGACTCGCCACCGCGGGCACCGCGCTCACCACGGCCCTCGCCGCCATGACGCTCATCACGGCCACCGCGCTCGTCATCGCGACCGGAACGACGACGGTTGCCCGCACCACGCTTGCCGCCGCGCGAGCCACGGCCCTCGTCCTCGCGCTCAACACGGCGACGACCGCCGCGGTCCTCGTCCTCGCGGCGACGGCGATGTGCCTCGCCCTGGAACTGCTTAGCACGGCGCTCGGCACGGTTGCCGCGCGGGGCCTGCTCGACGGCAGCGCCAGCACGCTCCTCGGCAGCCACCTCGCGGGCCACGCTCTCCACGGCCTCGTCCACGCGAGCCTGAACGCCCTCGCGCACGCGGGTCTTGCCGCCGCGCTTGGGACGGCTCGGACGCTCACCGTCGCCGCGACGCTCGTCTCGACCGCGGTTGGAACGACCGGCCACATCACCGTAATCGTCGCCGTTGCGTTTGCCGTCGCGACGCGCCTGCTCAAGCTTCTTCTTGCTCTTGGACTTGCCGCGCTTGGTCTTCTTCTTCACCTTAAAGGCCGCAGGATCGCGCTCGGGGTCAACCGCGGGCGGATTGGGGCCCACATGCAGGTCGCCGGCCTCGTAGATGTCGGCGGTCTTGTCCATGAGCTTCTCGATCTCGTAGAACTCATCGACATCCTGCTCGGTCACAAACGTGATGGCCCAGCCCAGCTCGCCGGCGCGGCCCGTACGGCCAATACGGTGGATGTAGTCGGTCGGCTCGGCCGGCACGTCAAAGTTCACGACGTAGCGCACGTCGCTGATGTCGATGCCGCGGGCGAGCACGTCGGTTGCCACCAGCACGTCGACGGTGCCGTCGCGGAAGGCCGAAAGGGCACGCTCGCGCTGGGCCTGGCTGCGGTTGCCGTGAATCGCGGCGGCCTTGATGCCCTTACGCTCCAGACGACGGCAGCAGCTGTCGGCGCGGTGCTTGGTGCGCATGAAGACGATAGTGCGCTCCGGGCCCTCCTTCTTGAGGAACTCGGGCAGCAGGTTGTTCTTGGCCTCGATGGACACCGGGAATACAAACTGGTCGACGGTGTCGGCGGTCGACGTAGCGGGCGCGATCTCCACGCGGGCCGGGTCGCTCACTAGATCGGTGATCTCGCCCACGGCCTCCTCGTCGAGGGTCGCCGAGAACAGCAGCGTCTGGCGCTCGGCCGGCGTCTCGCGCACAATGCGGCGGACGGCGGGCAAAAAGCCCATATCGAGCATGCGGTCGGCCTCGTCGAGTACCAGCACTTTGACCTCGCCCAGGTGGCAGGCACCCTGCTCGATCAGATCGACCAGACGGCCCGGCGTTGCGACCAGGATGTCGCAGCCGTACTTAAGTGCCGCGGTCTGCGGCTTGTAGCTCACGCCGCCCACGACGGTCACGGCAACATGGCCGGTAACGTCGGCGATTTTGCTTGCGACCTCGTCGATCTGCTGGGCAAGCTCGCGCGTAGGGGTGATGACGAGCATCACGGGGCCACGGCCGTTGCCCTCGGGCTTTTTAACACCGCGACGGCGGTTGCGGCCGCCGCGCTCGCGCACGGGTTTGGGAGGAGCGATGTGCTCCAGATTGTTCATGGTCGGCAGCAAAAAGGCAGCCGTCTTGCCGGTGCCGGTCTGAGCGGCGGCAAGCAGGTCACGGCCCTCGAGCACCACAGGGATGGAGCCGGCCTGAACAGGCGTTGGCGCCGTGTAGCCCAGGTTCTCGATAGCACGAAGCATCTCGTCGGAAAGCCCCAGCTCGTCAAAGGCGGGCAGGCTCTCGGTAGCGGACTCGACGGCCTGGGCAGCATTTGCCTCGTCGGCGGCATCGAAGGCAGCCTGGGTCATGGCCTCGCGGGTCTCGTCCAGAATCTCGGCGTCCGTGACGTCGGATACAGAATTACGCATATGTCGTTGTTCCTTATCTGCACGCGTTATGGGCACGGCATGCGGCCGCACGGGCGTGCTTGGTAGTGCGCTAATACATACAAAAACGGGTGCGCACAGAGAGGACGTTGCTCAGCACGCTGGCGATCGCTTTGGCAGCTCTATCACGCGCCGTCCAGACGCAGCAGCTCTAAGCGATGGAGCAGATTCGCCGCCGGTTAGTATACCCGTGCTTCGCATGCCCCCACGTAAACCACAGATGACGAGGTGGACGAGGTGGGCCCGGCTGATTGTCTCAATCTGTAACATCTACAGGGCGAATCTTCCTCTACGTGTTACAGATCGAGACAAACGGTCGACACGGCTCACAAACGTCTCAATCTGTAACAGTTAACGAGTAAAATCGGCCCTAATTGTTATAGATCAAGACAGAGGGGGATTTCCGTCCAGTCCAAACCAAATCTCTCAGTCTTCCTGCAATTTCGAACATGTGGCCTATAATGTTGCTTTGGTTACGCTATATATTGCGCAGCCATTTAATACGTCGCCCACCGGGGGCCATTAATTCCTATCGCCATATTGGCTAGGAAGCAATCAAAGGAGGTATCCGTGGCAGCAGAGACGCCTTGCTCGGTCCTCTATAACGATATTCGCTCGTTCGGCGGTCTTAAACATCTCGAGATCGCCCGAATGCTTATCAACGGAAACTCTTATCTCGGCAGTACCCTGCTCGAGAAATGCTCTTCCAACCGCTCGTATCTCACCCGTTACATCGTCCATCGCAAGCCTGACCAGTGCGCGCCCGCCATCTACAGCGACTTTACCGTCACCACGCTCAACCTTTCCTCGGCAATCTGCAGCAAGCTCGGCGGCGGCGAGTCCGCCTATCGGGCAATCGCCGAGCACTATCGCGGTCCGGCCGCCAACGAAATGATGTCGGCTCTCGCCAGCTACAAGCTGGACAGCCGCCTATATGCAAATGCCCTCAATCGCATCGACAACTTTGACGGCAATGCCGTGCGCGAGAAAAGCACGCTTTACCTTATGCTCTTTGTGGCAACGGGGGCGCTCGCCGATCCCGTTCAGGGCGTGGCCACCGTCGAGCGCTTTTGCGACAGCAAGACGGGCGGGCACTTTGGCACCACCGAAACTACCGTCGGACGTGGCTTTATGAGCAGCCTGGAGCAGCCGCGCACCGTCGCCCCCAACCTCGGTCTGCTCAGAACCCATGCCGACAACTGCGCCGACATGCAAATCCATCCCCTCACACGCAATCCGCGCGGCACCGTGATTGGTTCTTTGCCCAAAACCTCGCCCAGCATCACCGATGTAGGCGCCGACGCCTCGCGCGAGCATCTTCGTATTTGGCTCGAGGGTGAGCACTGGTACGCCCAGGGCCTTGGATCGACCAACGGCACAGTGCTCGAATCGGGCGCGGGCGACGGCGATATTGTGATTGAGCCGCCGCGCGACCAACGCGAGCCCGGCAAAGTCTATCCCCCCGTGGAAATCGCCAACAGCGACAGGCTCCATCTGGGTCTCTACACGACATTCCTTGTCATTGTGGACTAGCACGGACAGCGATCGGAAGACGGTCGCCGTCCGTCTTTCGTCTTCTACCTTCTGCGTCGTAAACGACAATACTCAGCGGTACACGTGAGCAGTGCGGCTATCATGGTACTTTACCGATATCCGCACTGCTCACGTGTACGCGCGGCAACCCATGCCAGACAAAGGAACGCCATGGATACTACCGATAGCGCCTATGGCGACAAACTCATCCGTCTCGATACGTTCGATACCGCCGTGGCGGTCGACCCCAGCGCCGAGGACGACGCCAAGCGTCGGTTTATGACGCTTATTCTCCAGACGGCCCACCGCAACAACGGCAACATCGGGCACGTGCTGCGCGCGACCAACACGAGCGGCGAGGTCTTTGCCGTCAAGCTACTCAAGGACAACGCCATCCTTTCCGGCCAAGCCCCCGACCGCTCCGCCGAGCAATCGGCCGCGCACCTGGCCAACACCGCTGCGCTGTTCGAGGAGTACCGTCATCTGTGTACCGTCTCGCACCTGCACGGATTTCCGCGCGTCTATGGCTACGGATCGTGCGAGGACGACCCGCTCATCCTCATGGAGTGGATCGAGGGCACCTCACTCAAGCAGGCGCTGCCCCTGCTTCCGCACGACGCCTCGGGCGGGCTGACCACCCAGATGGTCGCCGCCGTCGGAAACGCCGTGCTTCGTGCGCTCTTGATGACCCAAGGCCTCGTGAATCCGGTCATCCATCGCGACCTGTCGCCTGCCAATATCATGTTCCGCACCACCAGCCGAACGCTCGAGCAGCAGATTGCTGATTGTTCCTTTGACCCCTGCCTCATCGACATGGGCTCCGCGACCATGGCTCTCGGCGACGACACGATCACCCGGCGCGCCGACATCTGGCGCTTTGCCACGCCCGCATACGCCGCGCCCGAGATGCTCACGCAGGATATCGAAGGCATCGCGGCCCTTCGCCGTTCGCCGGCAATCGACGTCTATGCGCTTTCGAGCATTCTGTACCAGCTCTACAGCGGTCGCAAACCGTTTGACTTTGAGTCGACGGACGCCGCTGCAACCGGCTCGTTCTATCTCGTAAAGACCAAGACCAAGCCGGCACCGCTCGAGCCGCGCTGCGAGGGCGATGAAGCGCTCGTCCAAATCATCATGAAGGGTCTCTCAGTCGAGCAGTGCGATCGTCCCACCGAGCAGCAGATGCTCGAGGTGCTCTCGGCATACCTCACCGATGCCGAATCCGAGGGCCGCGAAAGCACAGGAGACGAGGCCGCGATTGATATCGATTCTGGCACGCACCTTAAGGTCGACGTCGCCGGCGAGCGCGCACGAGAGATCCTGAATCAGGCCCGTCACGATGCCATGACCCGCCGCCGCTTTATTATCGGCGGCGCTATCGCAGCCGTTGCGGGGCTCAGCGTTATCGGGGCGGCAACCCATGGCTTTGGCATCCCCGACTACCTTGACGGCATCCGCGGTTCGCTTGACGACTACACCTGGGATCAGCTGCAGGAGATTTCGCTCAAGATTAAGGCCGCCGAGACCCGTAGCGAGGCACGCGAGATTGCCAAGCGCTATCATCTGCTCGATGCCGATGGGCATATCCCCTATCCGTGTACCAAGCGTGTCACGCTCACCAACGGGCTGCAGGTTGGCGCGCAGCTTGTGGGCATCCGCCACGATGAGCTCCTGGACGGGACGGGCAAGGCCGGACTGACGTTTATGTTCGATGCGGGTATTGCCGAGCGCAACGCTGCAGCTGAACCGCCGAGCGCCGGCTGGGCAGATTGCGAGCTGCGGGAATGGCTCAACGGCGACGGCCTTAAGCTGCTACCCAACGAGTTGCGCGCGCTCATTAAAGGGGTCAAGAAGATCTCGAATAACGTTGGCGCCGCCAGAAGCGCATCGTGCCTGAGCGAGCTGCCCGCAACTCTTTGGCTGCCCGCCATGGTCGAGCTGTGCGGAGTGCAGCCGCCCGAGTCGTTTACCGAGGGCTTTCACTACCTGGCCGACATCTATAACGGCGAGGGCAAGGAGTATCAGCTCTTCCGCGAGCTCAAGGTAAGTCCGTATACCACGAACGAGACGTTGGTTCGCCAGTGGAAGGGCAAGGACACCTGTTGGTGGGAACGAACGGCAAGTCCCGACACATCGGAGAGCGAAGGCACACTCTATATGAACCGCGTGGGACGCGACGGCGACGTCTTTACGTACGCAACGCCTGCGGAAAAGCCAAACAAGCTAACCTGTGTGATTCCCGGGTTCTGTATCTAGGCGGCGGGCGTCTTGCCATGACGGGACCCCTCCCCGGCAATTGTCTCGATCTGTAACACTAGCTCGGCAGATACAGGTCTAGATGTTACAGATCGAGACAAACCCCAACCCCGCGAGACAACGTCTCAATCAGTAACAGTAAAGGGTCAAAAACCTCTCTAGATGTTACAGAACGAGACATTAGCTTGCCGAGAACTTCGCCTCGTAAATGTGATTCAAGTGTGTCGATATTTCCTTGCCAATGTTGCGCAACAGGAACCCTTTCGGCGGTCGTAACGTACGAATTGTCATAGGTACCCCTTCAACGATTGGGAGAAGAAATGGCAAAGTACGCACCTAAACACTTGGAAGTCTCAGGCGGCGCCGAGTCTCGCCCCACATTCTCGGGCCATAAGGCAACACGACTCGCCATCACCGCGGCAACCACCATCGCTATGACTGGCTCGTCGCTGCTCGCGCCGTTCTCGGCATTTGCCAACGATGTGAGTGATACCACGGCACAGGACGCGATCATGTCCCCGCTTGCCGTCCGCGCCGGCGAGGCGGCAGGCTCCGCAGTAAAGGCAAACGCCCAGAAGATTGCCGACTTGCAGGCCGCAATCGACGCCGCAAAGGCCGCCGAGGCAGACGCCAAATCCGACTACGACACGGCGGCTGCCCCCTATACCGAAAAGCAGGTGGCACGCGACAACGCCCAGACCGCCTACGACGCCTCCGTCTCCGATAATTCGCAGGCAGAAGCCGCCGCGCGTGCCGAATACGCCCGTCAGCTCGACGAAAGCGTCAAGGCGGCTGACAGCGCCAGCGCCACGCTGAAGGATGCCCGGAGCAAGCTCGATGCTGCCAAGGCCGATGCCGAGAGCAAGGCAAAGGCACTCGACTCCGCAAAGCAGTCGGCAGCCGATACGCAGGCCAAGCTCGAGGCAGCCCAGAAGGCAGCCGCCAACGCAACGCCGGAGGAAATCAAGGTCGCCGAGCAGGCTGCCGCAGATGCGCAGGCCGCTCTGAACCAAGCAAAGGCTGCGAAGGCCGCTGCCGATTCCGCGCTCGCCGATGCCCAACAGGCTCAGAGCGCCGCGCAGAGTGCTTACGACGAGGCGGCAGGCACGCTGGCTTCCGCTCAGCAGGAAAAGACCGCCGCGGATGGTAAGGCGGCTGAGGCACAGGCGGCATACGACAGCGCACAAGCCGATTTGGCGGCCGCAAAGGCAGGCGCTGAGGGCCCGGAGTATGACGCCGCCCAGGCAAAGGTCGATGCTGCCCAAAGCGCACTCGACCAGGCGAAGCAGCAGCAGGCGGCTGCCGAAGCAGGCCTTTCTCAGGCAAATAGCGACGTTGCATCCAAGCAGGACGCCCTCACCGGTGCCGAAAGCGAGCTCGAAGCCAAGAAGCAGACAGTCGCAGCAGCCGAAAATGATGTAACGGCAGCCCAGACGAAAGCCGATGCGGCGCAATCGGAGTTGACCTCGGCAAAGCAGGCACATGCTACCGAACTGGAGAAAGCAAAGGCCGCTCAGAAACAAGTCGATCAGGCAAAAGCCGAGAAGGAGCAGGCAGACAAGGCGCTCAAAACTGCCAAGGCAAACCAGGCGGCCGCCGATCAAGCCGTTATCGATGCACAGAAAGCATACGATACGTGCAAGGCGGCAACCGATAAGGCAACGACGGCGGAGGCGCAGAGCGTCATCGGCTTCTACCAGTTCATCGGTGCCAACGACGCTGCAAACATCATCTATAGGCAGAGCGATAAAAACCCGACGACCATTGGCGATAAAAAAGACGGCACGTCACTCGACAACGCCAAGCTTTCGTTTGGCAAGCTGCGCGAAATTAATGAATATCGCAAAAGCGTCGGCCTTAGCGAGCTTAAGGTAACGGCAGAGCAAATGGCAATCGCTCAGTCTGATTCCAATTACTCCGACGCAACGAAGGGGCACTCAGACTATGCCGGATTTGAAAATGCCGCTTGGAACTTCAGCACGAAAGAAAACATCGCGCACCAATGGGTTGATGGCGAAAAGAAAATATTTGACGATGCTGCAGCGAAAGCCGGCCTTGGCAACGTTGCCCCCAAAGATGCTTGGAAGACTTTCTGGAGTCACGGTACCGAATTCGGAGCCCAAGGCGTGGGTTTTGGCACCGTCGGCCATTATTTGAATATCGTACAACCTAACGCCAAAACCATGGGATACGGCATCAACTCGCGCGGAACCCTTTGGCCGTATGTGTTCGTCTTGGAGATCGACAATAATTACGGTTCGTACGAGAAAGAATACTCGATCGATGAACTCGAGAATCTCTTTGATCAGTATCAGCTGAGCCTCTCCAAAGCCAGCGAAAAGCTCGCCGCCGCAAAGACGGACCTTGAACAAAAGCGCAGCACAGCGGCATCGAAAGCCAATGCCGTAAAGGTAGCTGAGACCCTCGTCGCTCAAAAGCAGGAAGGCGTTGATACCGCGAACAGCAACCTTGCCGCCAAGAACGACAGCGCAGCAAGTGCCGCCGCCGCTGTTGCCCTAGCAGAGCAGAATCTCGCCAAGGCAAACGGAAAAGTTACCGAAGCCGAAGACCAGGTCAAAGCCGCCCAAAGTAACGTGGCGACCGCAGAGCAGGTCGTCAACCAGAAGCGCGCCGAGCTTAAGGCATCGCAAGAGCAAGCCGCTCAGAGTCAGAAGAAGGTTGATGACGCCAAGGCAGAAACTCTCGTAAAGCAGCAGGCTCTGCAAGATGCAAAGAAGGAACTTGCCAAGTATTCTGCCGATGTTGCTGCGGCTCAGGAAAAGGCTGACAAGGCCCATCAAACGCTTGATGAAGCCACGGCAGCCCAGACGTCTGCCCAGAGTGCTCTCGAAAAGGCGGAGCGCGACGCGGCTGCCAAGAAGCAGGCCCTCGACACCGCGAAGGACAACGCCGAGGCCAAGGCGGCGACCGCGGAGCACGCTGCGAGCGATCTGACCACGGCGAAAAACGACTTTGCTTCAAAGAAGGCCCATGCCGACGCCCTGAGCAACGCGGCCAACAATCTTACCGCGGCCAAGGCGGCCAAGAAGGACGCCGACGCAGCAGTGACTGAGGCCGGAGTCGCCCTTGGTGCGGCAAATGATGCCATCGCGAACGCCGAACAGGCGATCGAGAATTCTCAGGCCGCATCGGATGCCGCTGTCGCTACCCTCGGAAAGCTAAAGTCCATCAACGTCGAAAACGGCATTGCTACTGGCTCTGATGCAAACGCGAATGATACGCTCAATGCCCTCTTTGCCAAGTGCGTCGCCGCCAAGCAGGCAGAACATAACGCAAAGGCCGCACTTGATGCCGCTCAGGCAGACCTTGATGCTGCGACGCCCGCCTACACCGCAGCGCTCAATGCCTACAACGAGGCGAAGGCAAAACGCGTAGCCGCCGAGCAAGCCCTGAAGGACGAGATCGCCCGCCAGGAGCAAGAGGCAGCGAAGGCCGAGCAGGCCAAGATCACGCAGGCTGCCGCTAAGCCGGCTGCTGGAAAGCCGTCTACCGGCAACGCCAAGACGGCCGCCAACTCGGCACTTCCCACCACAGGCGACAATGCTGCGCTCACCGGTGAGACGTTTGTCATCGGAGGTGTCGTGCTCGTAGCCGCTGGCGTCTTCCTGACCGACAAGAAGCGTCGTCAGGAGTAAGGATTTCAGGAGGACGGCTTCTCCTCCCTCCCACCGCTTCGCAAACCCTGCCCAGCATCCGCCGGGGCGCCCATCACGCGGGCGCCCCGGCGTTTTACGTTGTATGCCCGGGGCATCTGCTCCGAGATTGTCTCGATCTGTAACAAATACTCGGTAAAACGGGGTCTAGATGTTACAGATCGAGACGTTAGTTTTCGGCTGAAATGTTTGTCTAAATCTGTAACAGCTATGGTTCAAAAACCGGTCCAGACGTTACAGATTGAGATGATTGGTTGGGACGGTCCATCGGCCAACCAACTATCCTCATCTGTAACGAAATGTCATACATTTCTTTCTGTACTGGACACCCCCAGGGGGTATGGGTGTATAGTATCGGCGGGTTAACAATTCCAACACCGAACTACAGAAAGGAGAAGCCATGGCTCAGGATAAGTTTGACGTGGGCGGTATGACGTGCGCCGCGTGCCAAGCGCACGTGGACCGTGCCGTGAGCAAGCTCGACGGCGTCCAAAGCGTCGCGGTCAATCTGCTCGCCGGCTCTATGCTGGTGGACTACGACCCTGCGCAGGTCTCCCCCGACGACATCTGCACCGCTGTCGACCGCGCGGGCTACTCGGCCTCGCCCATCAGCACGGGCACCGACGCTGTCCAAAGCGGAAGTGCGCAAGCCAGGTCCGGCGCCGCCCATATGGAGTCGCCCACCAAAAAGCTGGAGGCCGCCGCCTCCGCCATGCACACCCGCCTCATCATCTCGATCATCTTCCTCATCCCGCTGTTCTACATAGGCATGGGACACATGCTTGGTTGGCCGCTGCCCGGCATTTTCACCGACCATACCCACAGCATGACGCTCGCCCTCACCGAGCTCGTCCTGCTCATCCCCATCGTCTATGTCAACGACGCGTACTTTATCAACGGGTTTAAATCGCTCGCGCACGGCGCGCCCACCATGGACGCCCTTATTGCCGTGGGCGCCACCGCCTCCATCGCCTGGTCGCTCTACGCCATGTTCATCATGGCCGACCAGCTAGCCGCGGGTCAGGTCCACGAGGCCATGATGACGGGCATGGACAATCTGTATTTTGAGAGCGCGGGCACGATCCTGTCGCTGGTCACCGTGGGCAAATACCTCGAGACGCGCAGCAAGTCCAAAACCGGCGGCGCCATCGAGGCGCTCATCGACCTGGCGCCCAAGACCGCGACCGTCGTGGCCGACGACGGCACCGAGACCGCTGTGGACGTCGACAGCATTCTGCCCGGCCAAGTGCTGCGCATGCGCCCCGGAGAGTCCATCCCTGTCGATGGCGTGGTGCTCGAGGGCGCTTCGGCCGTGGACGAGAGCGCGCTCACCGGCGAGTCCATCCCCGTGGAAAAGACCGCCGGCGACACCGTCAACGCCGCCACTGTCAACCGTACCGGCTCGTTTACCTTCCGTGCCACACGCGTGGGCGCCGACACGTCGCTCGCCAAGATTATCCAGCTCGTCGAGGACGCCAACGCCACCGAGGCGCCTATCGCCCGCATGGCCGACAAAGTCGCCGGCGTGTTCGTGCCCGTGGTGTTCGTGATCTCGGCTGTGACCTTTGCGGTGTGGATGGCACTGACCGGCAGCATAAACGAGGCGCTCACCTCCGCCGTGGCCGTGCTGGTGATCAGCTGTCCGTGCGCGCTGGGCCTGGCCACGCCCGTCGCCATTATGGTCGGCACCGGCAAGGGCGCCGAAATGGGCATTCTGTTTAAGAGCGCCGAGGCGCTGGAGAACCTACGCAGCGTGGGCACCGTGGTGCTCGACAAGACGGGCACCGTCACCCGCGGCAAGCCGGCTGTGACCGATATCACGGTAGCCACGCGCGCTGACGGCTCGCCCGCCATGAGCGAAAAGGCATTGCTCAAGCTGGCCGCTGCGCTGGAGCGCTCAAGCGAGCACCCGCTGGCCGAGGCGATTATGGCCGAGTGCGAGGCGCGCGGAATCGTCGCACGCATGGTCGAGGACTTTACCGCCGTGCCCGGGCGAGGCGTTACGGCACGCGAGGGGCAGAATGTCATCGCCGCCGGCAACGTGCGTCTGATGGACGAGCTGGGCGTGAAGGTTCCCGCCGGCCTTGCCGAACAGTTCGCGGCCGAGGGCAAGACGCCGCTGTTCTTTGCCAAGAACAGCGAGCTTGTCGGTACCATCGCCGTGGCGGACGAGGTCAAGGAGACGAGCGCCGGGGCCATCGCCGCACTGCGCTCGCTTGACGTCGACGTGCGCATGCTCACCGGCGACAACCGCGTGACGGCCGAGGCCATCGCCCGCCGCGTGGGGCTGAGCAGCGAACAGGTCATCGCCGACGTCCTCCCTGCCGACAAGGAGCGCCACGTCCGCGAGCTGCAGGATGTGGGCGGCAAGGTCGCCATGGTGGGCGACGGCATCAACGACTCCCCCGCCCTGGCGCGCGCCGACGTGGGCCTTGCTATCGGCACCGGCGCCGACATCGCCAAGGAGGGCGCCGACGTGGTTCTCATGCGCAGCGACCTCATGGACGTCGCCCGCGCCATCGAGCTGTCGCGCGCCACAATTCGCAACATCAAGCAGGACCTGTTCTGGGCGCTGTTCTACAACGGCATCGGCATTCCGCTGGCGGCGGGCGTGTTCTTCCCCCTCACCGGTTGGCAACTCTCGCCGATGTTTGGCGCCGCGGCCATGAGCCTGTCGAGTGTCTGCGTCGTAAGCAATGCTCTGCGCCTGCGAACCTTTAAGCCTAAAGTGGCAAAATAGGCTCACCATTACGTCCATTTAGAACGGGTTTTCCAGGTGCCCGAGATCGACCTGAAAGAGGAGCGACGCGTACTTTGGTACGCGAGCGACGGCTTGAAGGTCAAGGTCGAGTGCCTGGGAAAGCCGACACAACAGAGAGGAATACCCATGCGTTACACAATCAAGACTACCGGCCTCATGTGCGGCCACTGCGACGCCACCGTCGAGACGGCGTTGCTCAACATAGCCGGCGTGACCGACGCCGACGCCGATCATGAGACTCAGACCGTACAGGTGGAGTGCGCCGACACCGTGACCGCTGAGCAGCTCGCTGCCGCCGTCGAGGACGCCGGCGAGAAGTTCCACGCCCTATCCGTGACCGCCGCGTAGCAGACGCCGCCTACTGAATCCTCAGAAGTTGCGGTGAAATACGGACTGTTGTGCCGCCCTAGGCCTTTAAACGGTCCGTATTTCACCGCAACTGACGGGGATATCCGAAAGATCGACCAGAAACGAGGACCCGCCATGATGGCAGACCACAAATCGGTGACCCGCATGCTCAAGACGGCACGCGGCCAGATCGACGGCATCTTGCGGATGGTCGAGGAGGACCGCTACTGCGTCGATATTTCCACGCAGCTCATGGCAACGCAGGCGCTCATTGCGCGCATCAACGCCGACGTGCTCAAGGCGCATATCGAGGGCTGCGTAACTTCGGCAATCGAATCGGGCGACGAAGACCTCAAAGCCGCCAAGCTCGCCGAAATCGAACGCGTCGTCGACAAGCTCTCCAAGTAATAGGGGCATTGGGGACAGGTACGTTTGCACCACCTTGGTGCAGATTAACCTGTCCCCAATGCACCAAAAGGGGTATAAAGGCGTGCAGCATATCGAATGAAAGGCAATTCGCATGAATGACTTTATGAAGGGTCGCAACGGCGCCGATGAGCTCACCATCGTGCTGGGCTTCATAGGAATTATTTTCGCGATGGTCGGATCGATGGCCCACCACCAGTGGCTCAGCTGGATCGCCATCGCCGTAATCGTACTCGGCGTGCTGCGTGGCCTGTCCAAAAACATCGACGCCCGCCGCAAAGAGAACGAGGCCTTTGTCGCCACGACCGCCAATGTTCCCGGCTTGGGCAAGTTCGTCGCCAGCTTGGGCAGCGGCGCTGCAGCGGCTAGCACCTCACGCGCAGCCGGCACCAGTAAGGAAGACTTTGAGCGTGCCAAGCGCACGGCCAAGAAGATGTGGAAGGGTCGCAAGACCACGGCATACCTCAAGTGCCCCAACTGCGGCCAGATGCTCTCCGTCCCCAAGGGCAAGGGCAAAATCCGCGTCACCTGCCCCAAGTGCCACGCCAAGATGGAAACGCGCTCCTAGCCGCTACACCATAGGACAAATAAAAGCCGAGGCCTCGCACTGAGGCCTCGGCTTTTTTGATTATGGCAAAGGGACCGTCCCTTTGTCACACCTATGCCACGCCGTCGCGGGCGAGCTCCTCGGCCAGCGCCTCGGACGGCATGGCCATAATCGCGTCGAGCTCGGCGTCCACCTCGGGAATGCGCTTCACCTTGAGCTTGCGCGCCAGATCGCCACGGCACATCACGTGCGTCGGCTCACGCAGGGCACACAGATCATCCAGAGGATTCTTGCGCGTCACCAGGATATCGGCTGCCTTGCCGCACTCGATCGTGCCGGTCTCGCCGCCCAGCCCCAGCAGCTCGGCATTGACCTGTGTGGCCGTGTGCAGCGCAAAGGCATTGCTCACGCCAACGTACTTGGCAAAGTAAGCCACCTCGCGCCACATGTCGTACTGCGTCACAAACGGGCAGCTCGAGTCCGTGCCCAGACCCACCTTGACGCCGGCATCCAGGGCGGCGCGGGCGCTCTCAATAATGCCCGAGCATACGATGTCGCCGTTCTTCTTTTGCGTGTCGGTCGAATGGGTCTTCTCCGGATCGAGCAGTACAAACGGCAATGCGGGGCTGATCGTGCAGGTCACGCTCGGCGCACGCCCCTCAAGCTGCGTGCCCGCGGCACCGCGATACAGCTCCAAAATCTCAGGCGTCATCGGAGCACCATGCTCGATCGTGTCAACGCCCGCCTGAAGCGCGGCCTTCACACCTTCGGCACTCTCGACATGGGCCATGACCGGAAGGCCAACCTCGTGCGCCGCCTTGCACGCCGCGGCGGCAACCTCAACCGGCATGCGAAGCACGCCCGGCTCGCCCACCTCGGTCGCGTCGAACACGCCGCCCGTCACGAACAGCTTGATGACGTCGGCACCACGCGCATACAAATCGCGCACCTGCTCGGCGGCCTCGGCAGGGCTGTTGGCAACCTGGGCGAACAAGCCCGCGCCGTGGCCACCCGGCACCGTGACGCCCGTTCCCGGCGCCACCAGGCGAGGACCTTGATACTTGCCGGCATCGATAGCATCGCGCACGGCCAGATCGGCAAACAGCGGATCGCCCGCGCCGCGCACCGTGGTCACGCCACTTGCCAGTTGTTGTTGGGCGCTGCCCTTAAGAATATGGCGCACGATGGCGCGCCCCACGGGATTATCGAGCTTCTTCATCAGCGCGCCCGCATCGCCGGCCGAGACAGGCTTGCCCGAACCGCACAGATGCACATGCATATTGATGAGGCCTGGCATGAGATACGCCCCTGCCAGGTCGATGACCTCGGCACCTGCAGGCGCCTGCGCCACAGCACTCGGCCCCATCCACGTGATGACACCGCGCTCAACGGCCACGGCCATATCGGGTTGCGGCTCCATATGCTCCGAACCATCCAGAATGGTCGCATTGATAAACAACGTGGAACGATCAGCAGACGCCATATCGAGCTCCTCCCTCACGATTAACTTGAACATTTGTCCATTATCACCTAATGCAGCGACCTAAAGTCAAGCATATCGGTTAACGGAGGGAAGAGGGGATGTGGGGGACGGAATACGTTGCAGCCCCACCCCAGCAACACCAGGGAAATGTCTCGAACTGTAACAGGTACAGGGTTATTGGGCCCCTTGATGTTACAGATCGAGACATTCGGTCGACGTTTCACCGGTTTGTCTCGATCTGTAACAGTTACGAGCTCAAATAACCTCTAAACGTTACAGATTGAGACAAAACCCCTCAGCGCCCATACCACTGACGTCTCCACTCCTCAGCCAGATCGGCCCGCTGTTGAATTCCCGCCAGTCTCATCTTTTCAGCCAGCTTCCCCGGGTTCTTGAGTTCATCAAACGTAAACCGAAGCACCTTGTGCCCGAGCATCGTCAGATGAGACTCTCGCTGACGTTCTGCCACGAATGGGTCGACCGACCCCCGATCCCCACCATCCTGCAGGGTATACTTTCCCTTCCCGTCGAGCTCGCCGATGACACATGTCCCATCCTCGAGCCTCCAGAAATAATCAACCCGAAACACCTGGCTCGAATCGAGCGGATCGCGAAACTCCACCTGCAGCTCCGGAACCGGAAAACCGTATGCAATAAAGAACGCTCGGAACCGAGACTCGCCGCCGTTTTCGGACAGCCCGTCCGCATACGACGCGATCACCTGCGCCCTGCGATACCCTCGCCTGCCCTCGCAATCGGCGCGGAGGCGCTCGCACAAATCCCCACGTGATACGCCTTTCGCCCGCAGTGCAGAATCGGCAATCGCCAACCCGTAGGAGAACGGCGCACGCAGCAAGCAATCCTCCACCGTGCGCCAAAACGACGTCACCCGCACGCCATCAACACGCTCGAGCGCGCCCGCCATCTGTGGACGCAACAACCTGCACCCGCTGCTCAACGTCACCGAACAACCCGTCTTAACAAGAAAACGCGGCCCAAGCAGATTATTCGGCACCTCCAGACCCCATATCAGTGCGGCGTCATATCCCCAAAACGCCCAATCGGGATGAAATTCCGCAAGCCCTCTGATAGTCCTCAGTGCTCGCTCCGCTGGCGTCAATGCATCCCAATCATGCTGAAAACAGAACAGGAACGGCTCGGGCTCCGCGATATCGTCGGTTCCAACATGGCGCCGCAGCCACATGAGCTCGGTATTGTCATGCGTTGCGAGCAGCGCACCTTGCTTGGCCGTCTCCGTGAGCCGCGCGAGCATCCTATTCCGCGCCAACGTGTTGCGAGTCGCATGTTTGTGTTTGAGAACGGTATTAGACACTTTCATCACCACCACGTCAGACAAATGGACCATCGTCACCGTTGCCTCCGCTGACAAATGTCTTGATCTGTAACAGGAAGACCGATTTTTGGCCGCTAGATGTTACAGATCGAGATCTTTCGACACCGCGTCCAACCTTTGTCTCGATTTGTAACAGGTAGGTCGAGTTTTGGCCTGTAGATGTTACAGATTGAGACATTCCCCCAACCAGGTGCCAAACGTCTCGATCTGTAACAGTTAGACGTTCTCCAGCCCCCCAAACGTTACAGATTTAGACAAACCAGCGGCGCCCAAGCGTTCGTCTCAATCTGTAACAGGTAGACCGGTTTTTTGCCCCTAAACGTTACAGATTGAGACAAAGTCAGGGGCAGCAGAGCGACACCAGTAACATCCCCTACTCCCACTCCTGCTCGTAGATGTTGAGCGACTTTACGTACCGCCCCTGGGCGCCCATGATGTCGCGGACCAGACGCAAGAAGAAACTGATGCACGAGGTGTCAAAGCCATCCTGCAGGTCCTCCGGATGCACCGCACCAGGCCCATCGACCGCCGTGTCACTCAGGCGTGCGATGTCATACAGATAGAGTTGTCCCGCCGTCAGCCAGACATCGTCGACGCAGGCGAGGCGCACCGCAATCGCTCCGTCGCTCCAATGCTCCTTTTGCACGATATGCGGGTCGTAGACATCAAAGCGACGGTCGGCGCGCGTGTCCTTCAGCGCGACCATACCAGTCGCAGGATCCTTGTCCAAAATGCCAAAGCGCGAGAAATACTGCGTGTCGCGTACCTGCTCGAGCCGCTTGAGCGAGGCAGGCGAAAGCGATGTCGGCGGCTCTTCAACATACAGCTCGAGCAGCGTCTTGCCATGGCGATAGGGGCGCTCGAAGAGCAGCCAATCGGTAAATGCCATGTTGTAGGCCATGATTTCGTTTTGCGAAGGCTCGGTGCAATAGCTGAGCCACGGGTCGACAATGATCTCGAACTGTTCGCGCGCCGGCTCCAAAAACTGGAACTTCCGCAGCATCCAAAAATGGGCCATGTCGGCAATATCGTTGCCGACGGCTTCGGCTAGCTGCGCTCGGTCTAAAGCGTGATCAGTCATGGCATCCTCCTCAAACTGATGGACCTCAATTTGAGCTTACGAGGAGGGTGGGCAGCCACGACCAGCGCGGGCAAAATAGGCCTCCGGCTGCAAACCAACTGCTGACCAAACACTTGACGAAAAGCTTGACCGAAAATGCGCACCGCAACAAAACCACAGGTAAACATAGACGGCCAACCCGCCCTTTTGAGCCAGATACCCACAGCCACCACAGAAACAACAGGTGACCACAGCCCAAGAAGTCGACAAATGAACACCCGCACGTCGACAAACGAGCAAATCGCTCGCAAAGAGTGTCCCCAACGACTAGACAAAAATGACCAGTCGTTGGGTGTTCCTATAGTTTTGTCAACCGTCGGGGCTACTCCCGGTAGGGCACCCGGTCGCGCATCACGGCGTATAT
>NZ_JAQLEM010000040.1 GCF_028209885.1 Collinsella aerofaciens
ACCCCGGAGGAGTTCCGGAGACAGTCCCTTGCGGCGTAGTTCTTATTTAAGCCGTCCAAGTTTTGGGGTGCAGTTCACCGGCGACGGGGGCTTTTCTTTTACGTAAACACCGCATGGATTCGAACCTCGGTCAAAGGGGACTATTTCTCATCGACTCGTGTAAGATTTCGAGTATGCGCCTCGGTGAGCCCGTGGCGCGCTCTTTCTTTAGACGGCCGATCAGGGTGATATTTCGTGGCAGAGCGTCCGACATACAAGCTCAGGTTTCTCGATCCCAAAAAGCGCTTTCCGGCCATGCCCGAGCAGCCTGCGGGACGCTCGTATGGCGTGGTTTGGAAGCTCTTTGGCGAGGACCCGCATGAATCATGCTATGTCGTCGAATTCGTCGGCAAAAGCCATGTGTCGCTTTTGGGCTACGTGAGCGTTTCGGGTGAGGTCTATAAGGTGGACCGTCCCGTTAACGAGATGTCGCTGCCCGACGATCCCGACATGCAACTGATTCTCGACGAGTCCGATTCCAACATCGGTGAGATTGCGGTCAGGGGTGCCGATGGGACGATGCGCTCCCGGGCGCGAGTCATCGGCTCTCCCGAAGGAACCATGCGCGAACAATCCGATCGCGAGACGTGGAATTCGACGCGCAGCCTTCGCTACGGCGAGTTCATGGCCTCGATGTTCTTGCGTTACGTGATATTCGCCGATTCTGAAAACTCCATCTCAAGCACGGCAAACGGTGACGGCCTCGACGAGGGCATGAAAAATGCCGTCGACAAGATCAAACTTGTAAAACTCCCCGAGCCGGTTGAGGTACTGCTGGGTTTTGATTCCACGCCGCTGCCCGATGCAATTGAAACGTTGCTCTACCGCATTGACCATACAGATAATCCAAGTGGCATTGAGCGCTATGCCGCCGCTTTGATGGGCGAAGTTAATCTGCCACGCCTGCGCACCATAGCGGCTAAAACCGAAATGAGCCTGGCGCGCATCGATCGCTCGAGGCTCTTCTATCTCAATTTTGACCGTAGCCCGCTGGACCAGGACGAGATCGATACCCTGCTTGCCGTCGAGTGCCGCCTGAACCGCCTATCGGGCATCCTTGAGCGTATTGGAGCAGGGTTGGGCCCCGTTGCCTCGTCGCCAAGCTTTGAGGGCTGCTCGCTCTTCGACCTATGGCATATCAGCAAGACGACAAACGACGTTCCTCGCTTGCTCGAAACGCTGTCGAATGACAACCCGTGGGCCAAGCCGGGGACGGTTGCGTGCCAGCCGGGTGGAGAGTGGGACGTTCGCACCCGCTTTGCACGTATCGTAGAAGCGCTCAACGTGATCACGCGGCTCGATTACACCTATCGAGCGAACGTCGCCGAGGGCATCATGCTGGTGCGATTTGGCCGCACGGTTGTCGATGCTATGCCGCGGCGCGAATACGATGCTCAAGATGACGCCTGGCGCGAGGTAGATGAGCCTAAGCGCGCAGCATGGGCCACCGAGCACGATGCGCGTATTGCGCTTACACTCGCGGCGGCTTGCTTTGCTTCGGGTGCTCGCATCACGCGCTGCTACGTGCAGATTGCGGCTCCCGACGGCGAGCAGGGCGAGCGCGTTGTTAAAACGTACTCCTTTGGCCGTGCGGCTTATCTGGCCGATTGCGTTTCTGTCGCCAAGGATCTTGAGAGCATGGATATGGACGACATGCCCTGCAAGCATTTGCTCGAGGCATATGAGGCAGATGCGCCGGACATGATTGAGCCTGCAGAGGTTCACGCCCGACCACGCGATGACCATCGTCCATTGCCGCCTGCGCTTCGCGATCTGCTGCTCGCTGATACGGCTGACGAGCTTGAGGTCATGGAGGAGGACAACGATCCGTATGTCGCCCGTGTCGTCGAGCTGCGCGAGCAATCCAAAGTTGACCGAGCCGGTGCTTTCGAGGGCTTTTCTCGCCTTGTCGAGGAGCTGGAAGCCAAGTGTACTGTTGCTGAGCTTTTGGCGACGGGCCCAGTGCAGACCCAGTTCTGCGACAACCAGCTGGTGCGCATGGTGCTGCCGGTGATGGAGGAGGACCGTTCCGTGCGTATCCTTCGCGCTCCCGATGCGCTGTATTTTGCCCAGCACGAGATTTGCAGCTTTTACGTCGAACAAGAGGACTTTGAGCGTGCGCTGCCCGAGGTGCGCCGTCTCTACGACTTGGCGCGCTCGTCCATGCAGTCTCACTTTGCCCTGATTAACGTGCTAGCACGCCTGGAGCGTTATGACGAGATTATCGAGGTAGCGCGTCACGGCCTGCGCATTGCCAGCGACCGGCCTTCGATCGGTTACCTGTTCTATCGCCTGGCATTCGCCTACTGGAACTGCGACCAGCTCGAGCTGGCGCTGGCATGTTATCGCCTGGTGCCGCGCGGCGAGGAGTCGGGCGGCAGTGCGCAGGAGGAAATGCAGGGCCTTATGAACGAGATGGGCGTCATCAAACCGCCCACGTTTGAGGAGGCTGTCGAGACCATCCGCAAGGCAGGTCTTGAGCTGCCGCCGGTGCCCGCCGTGACCAATCAACTCGCAGATGCCGCCGTGCAACTCGTCGATAACGGCTTCTTTTTCTTGGCGCGCGGCTGCATCTATCAAATGTGGCGCACCATGGGCAATGATGAGCTCGGCTCCCTCAACCGCTCGCTGGGGTAGGCGAAGCTTGCAAGGAGGAGAGGCTGCTGGGCAATTTGAAAATCCCACTTGCCCATCTTCGACTGTTTGGTTACTATAGAACGGCTGTTACGGAGAGCTGACCGAGAGGCCGAAGGTGCTCGCCTGCTAAGCGAGTATGCCCCAAAAGGGCATCTGGGGTTCGAATCCCCAGCTCTCCGCCAGTATGAATTGAAAGAAGGGTCCCATTTGGGGCCCTTTTTTGTTATCAAGAATGGCGGCTGGGGATTCGAATCCTCAAAAAAGGAGGCGCCCCGTTGGACGCCTCCTTTCAGCGAGTGTATTGTTCTTCGATCTTACACCTCGGGTGCCTTGGCTACGGTCTCGCTCTCTGCCGCAAGTGGGCGGTTGTCGATGCGGCGGCCCAGGCGGTCGAGCTTCACAAGGAGCCACTCAATGGGATTCGGCCCTGCGCCTTCCTCGTCAGCAACCAGGTCCATGACGGCGATCTTGGTGCCGTCCTGCTTGAGCGTAACGCTGCCCACCTTGTCGCCCACATGCACCGTGCCCGAAAGATCGTCGTAGCTAACCTTTTCGGTCACCTCGCCGGCAAGGGAAAACACGGTCGCTTGCGCCGTAGGATCGGCGAGCGTGGCGTCGATCGTCTTATCCGTCCAGTCGGTTTGACTAATGCGCGCCATAAGCGGGTTGCCGTTGGCAGTCTTTTCCTGCGTGTTGGCGATTGCGACCGCCGCCTTGTGACCGTAGTACCAATTGGCAAGGGTTGCGGTATCGGTAAAGCGCTGGTCGGTGGTGGTGGAGTTCAAAACGACGGTGTAGATCTCGTCGCCGTCGCGGTTGTAGGCGCTCGTAAAGCAATAGCCCGCGTCGTCGGTGGTGCCGGTCTTGCCGCCGATGTTGCCATCTTGGCCCAGCAAATAGTTATGCGTGTCCATGGAATGCGAATGGTCGGTGCCGTCGGCGCCCGTGACCGCGATCCAGGAATCCTCGCTCGCTACGACCTCGCGGATCGTGTCGTTTTTCATGGCCTCCTGCATCATCAGCGCTACGTCATGTGCGGTTGAGTGCATATCGCCAGCCCACTCATCAAAGTCCAGACCATGCGGGTTTTCAAAAAGCGTACCGGTACAGCCGAGCTTCTTAGCGCGCTCGTTCATGGCCTTCACAAATGTGGCCTCGGCGTCTTTGGTCTTAGGGTCGATCTTCTTGCCCACATATTCGGCGAGCACGATGGCGGCGTCGTTGCCCGAGGGAATCATCAGGCCGCGCAGTGCCTGCTCCACGGTAAGCTCGTCGCCTTCGAGCAAGCCGGCGGTCGAATTACCCACGGTGGCTGCGGCGTTGCTCACCGTGACTTTCTCGTCCATCTCGCAATTCTCGACGGTTAGGATTGCGGTCATGACCTTGGTGATCGAGGCGATCTTGACCTGCTCATCGGCGCCGCGCCCATAGTAGACGGTGCCGTCTTTGCCCATGACGAGGGCATTGGTCGCATCGATATCGGGCAGGTTTTCGGCCGTGATGCCGCGCGCATCGGCGGTTTTGCCGCAAACATTGTCGGTCGTGAGCACTTGGGCGCCGGCGACGGTGGGCGCGCCAGCGGCAAGGGCGATAGCGCAGACAAAGCCGGCGGCAAGCTGGGCTGAGCGCTTTGCAAAAGAGGTGAGGGACTTCACGGATTTCGCTTTCGACGGGATGGTCTCTTCTGGAACTAGAGTATATCGTTTGCCGGCGTCGGCGATCATCGCGTGCGCGCGTGGCCCACATCCGCACCCGAACGGGCACAAGGGTGCTTAAGGCCGACTTAATCACCCACGCTTGTTGTGTGTGGCGTGCGTCGCCTCAGGCATAATGGAGCGCGAGAGGAGCACGCATGAACGAGCGCATTTTGGTAGTTGATGACGAGAAGGCCATTGCCGACCTAGTTGGCATCTACCTTACAAAAGAAGGCTTTGACGTCCAGATTGCCTATAGCGGGGCTGATGCTGCCAAGGCAATCTTGGAGCAGGAGTTCGATCTGGCGCTGCTGGATGTCATGCTGCCCGATATCGATGGCTTTGAGCTGCTGCGTACGATCCGTTCCAGCCATACCTATCCCGTGATCATGCTGACGGCGCGCGATGCCCAGCAAGACAAGATCGAGGGCCTTTCGCTTGGCGCGGACGATTACGTGGTCAAGCCGTTCCGCCCGCTGGAGCTCATCGCGCGCGTGCACGCTCAGCTTCGCCGCTACACCAGCTACGGTAGCCGTGCACAGGCGGCCGAGTCGCCGACCATTCAGCTCGACGGCTTGGAGATCAACCGCGACGCTCGTTCCGTGACGGTGGACGGTGCACCGGTACGCCTCACACCCACCGAGTATTCAATCTTGCTGTATCTGGTCGAGCATCGCGGCAGTGTGGTGGCCGTGGAGGACCTGTTCCGCGCGGTATGGAACGAGGACTTTATGCCCGGCTCCAACAATACGGTGATGGTGCACATTCGCCACTTGCGCGAAAAGATCGGCGACGACGCACAAAAGCCGCGCTTTATCAAAAACGTCTGGGGCGTCGGCTACATCATCGAATAACGCTTTTCGCTTGTGAGGATCTTGATATGACAAAAGACGATAGGCAAGCGTTCGAGGTGCCCGATCGACTCTTTGAATACGTGAGGTCAGTCGTCGACAACCGCGCACTTGCAACGGTGCTGCTCTTTTTGCTGAGCCTGCTGCTGATTGGCATCGATAACATCGCTGGAATCTTGGCGGTGCTGCTTGTTGGCTTTTTGCTGATCGATCGATTTGAGATCGTGTGCCGCTGCGTGGTGATTGGCGGCGCCGCGTGGGCCATGACGTTGGCGATTGGCGCCATGGCGCTCGGCGGCATCGAAGGGCCGGTGCTGTTCGATGCCGGCTTTGTATTCAACATGCTTGGCTTTGTGCTGGCGCTTGCCGCGTGCGTGCTGTTCTTGTGCGGCCGCGCCCTGTACTACCAGGGCTACGAGCAGGGCGAGCAGCATGCCGATTGTGTGCTGGCTGCTCGTATTCAAGATCGCCTGATCGATCACCCCGACACCTGGGACAACATCGACGGCGACTTCTTGGAGGTCGAGGGCGCCCTTAACCGCGTGCGTGACCGTGAGCGCAAGGTGCAACAGGCCTTGCGTGACGAATCTCATCGCAAGGACGATCTGGTCACGTACTTGGCACATGACCTACGCACCCCGCTTGCCAGTGTGGTGGGCTATCTTTCGCTGCTGCAAGAGGCTCCCGAGCTGCCGGTTGAGCAACGTGCGCACTTTACGGGCGTGGCGCTCGACAAGGCGCACCGGCTCGATACGCTCATCGAAGAGTTCTTCGATATCACGCGCTTTGACTTCCACGATATCGTGCTCACGCGCGGCTATGTTGATCTGGGGTTGCTGCTGGCTCAGGTGACTGACGAGTTCTATCCCATCCTCAACGAGCAGCATAAGGAAGTCCAAGTTGATATTCGCGAGGACCTGACGGTGCTCGTGGATGGCGACAAGATGGCCTGCGTGTTTAACAACATCATGAAAAACGCCGTCGCCTATAGCTATGAGGGCTCGACTATCACGATTGAGGCCGGGCGCCAAGACGATGGCGGCGTGCGCGTGCGCTTTATCAATCAGGGCGATCCCATCCCTGAGGCAAAGCTCAAGGTGATCTTTGAGAAGTTCTATCGCCTGGATGCGGCGCGTGCGACCAATCGCGGCGGCGCTGGACTGGGGCTTGCCATCGCCAAGGAGATCGTATGCGCGCACGGCGGTACCGTTGCATGTGAATCGACGCCCGAACACACGATATTCACCATCGAGCTGCCCGCCGCATAGCCAGTGTGCCCTTACAAACACTTGACAATGCGCTCACGTGCATATGAGCCGCGATTCCTACTATCGATACTGCTGAATTGATATCGATGTGGAGGTATGCGGTATGACGGCTGCTGCGGCTGTGGAGCCCACGGAGCTTGAAGAACTCATGAAAGCGCAGGCCGAGGCCGCGCACGAGCGCGAGGTTGGGGATGCGACTCGCCCCACGGCAGAGGATCTTGCCGCCTCGCCGACGCGAATCGATGTTGAGGGCCTCGACCTGTTCTATGGCGACCACCATGCGCTCAAGGACGTGAATATCAAGATCCGCGACAAGCAGATTACCTCGTTCATCGGGCCTTCGGGCTGCGGAAAGTCCACGTTGCTGCGCTGCTTTAACCGCATGAACGACGGCATCAAGGACTGCCGAATCGAGGGCAAGATTGCGCTCGATGGTCAAGATATCCTGGGCGACTACGACATCTGCCGCCTTCGCCAGCGCGTGGGCATGGTGTTCCAGCGCCCCAACCCGTTTCCCATGAGCATCTACGACAACGTCGCCTATGGGCCGCGCGGTATGGGTGTGCGCGATCGCGTCGTGCTCGCCGAGCTGGTCGAAGACTCCCTGCGACGCGCCGCCCTGTGGGACGAGGCCAAGGACAAGCTCAAAGAGTCGGGTCTGGGTCTTTCGGGCGGCCAGCAGCAGCGTCTGTGCATCGCCCGCGCACTTGCCGTGCAGCCCGACATTCTGCTGATGGACGAGCCGACCTCGGCACTCGACCCTGTGTCGACGCTGGTGGTGGAGCAGCTGGCCTGCGAGCTCAAAGAGACCTGCACGCTCGTGGTCGTTACGCACAATATGCAGCAGGCGGCGCGTATCTCCGATTCGGTCGCATTCTTTTTGCTGGGTGAGCTGGTGGAGCACGCGCCCACCGCGCAACTCTTCAAGAATCCGACCGATCCGCGCACGGCGGATTATTTGACGGGGCGTTTTGGCTGATACCATCTAGTAAAGGTACCTTTAGGGTTAAGATGCGGTCATGCCGGCCGCAAAGGGGTTCAACATGATCTATTACGTCGAGGACGATGACAACATCAGGGATTTGACGGTCTATGCGCTGCGCAAGCAGGGGATTGAGGCCGAAGGCTTTTCGTGCGACGGTGAGTTTAAGGCTGCCGTGGCGCGACGGGTACCCGATGCCGTCCTGCTCGACATCATGCTGCCCGATACCGATGGCTTGGCGATTATGCGTCGACTGCGTGCCGATCGCCTGACGGCGACGGTGCCCATCATGATGCTTACCGCCAAGGATACCGAGCTCGACAAGGTGATGGCGCTCGATGGCGGTGCCGACGATTACCTGACTAAGCCGTTTTCGCTCATGGAGCTCGCCAGCCGCTGCCGCGCACTGCTGCGTCGCGGCGGCATGGTCAAACAGGCAAGCGATGTGCTCAGCGTGGGCGACATTGTGCTCTCGCCCAGCCATCGTGAGGTGACTGTTGCCGGCGAGTCGCTTAAGCTCACCCTGCGCGAGTTCGACCTGCTCGAGTACCTCATGCGCAAGCCCGGCGTGGTCTTTACCCGCGAGTCGTTGCTGCAGAGCGTGTGGGGCTGGGACTTCGACGGCGGTTCGCGCACCGTTGACGTGCACGTGCAGACGCTTCGCCAAAAACTGGGCGAGCATGCCAGCGCCATCGAGACCGTGCGCGGCGTGGGCTACCGCTTGGCCGAGCCTTCTGCCGGTGATGGTGCCGAAGGTGACGACACCGCGGCCACCGCATCGGAGGAGTAACCCGTGGTCTTCGCCCCCCAGGGAAAACATACGCTGTCGCACCGCGTTTTTGTGACGATCTTTGTCTGCGCCATGGCGGTTATCGTGGCGTTTACGGTGCTGGGTGCGTTCTTTGTGCAAAACACCTTGGCGGATGCCACGAGTGCCAACCTGGCGCAAGAAACCGAGCTCATTGCTGCCGCCCTCGACGAGCAGCAGGAGCCCATCCCGTTCTTGCGTAGCCTCGATCGAGAGGACTTGCGCATCACGCTGATTAACAAGGATGGATCGGTTGCCTACGACAACGAGGCGTCGCCTTCCACACTGCCCAACCATGGCGATCGCCCCGAGGTCATCGAGGCCTTTGAGAGTGGTTCGGGTTCCGCGGAGCGCGCAAGCTCTACGCTCGACGAGATTATGCTGTATCGCGCCGTCGCCCTTGATAACGGCCAGGTTGTCCGCTTGGCGCAGGCCCAGCCTGGCGTTGCGGCGATTTTGCTGTCGATGGTGGCGCCGATGCTGCTTATCGCAGCAGCGGGTGCGGTACTCTCGTTTTTTATGGCGCGCCGCGAGTCCCGTGCCATCATCGCGCCTTTGCAAGAGGTGGATTTGGACCACCCACGCCGTAGCTATGAGCACGCCTATGCCGAGATGGTCCCCATGCTTGAGCGTATTGAGTCGCAGCGCCAGGAGCTCAAGCGCCAAATGGCGGTGCTGGCGGACAACGACCGTATGCGCCGCGAGTTCACGGCGAATATCACCCATGAGCTCAAGACGCCGCTTACGGCGATTTCGGGCTATGCCGAGCTCATCGCAAACGGCATGGTCGAGGGCGAGGGCGACCTGCGCAACTTTGGCGGTCGCATCTATCGTGAGGCGGGCCGCTTGGCAGCGCTTGTCAACGATATCCTTACGCTGTCTAACTTGGACGAGGCCGAGCGTGCAACTGAGGGCGAGGCGGTGCCCATTGGCTCCACGGAGCCTATTGAGCTCTCGCGTGCCATCTACGCGGTTGAGCAGCGTCTTGAACAGGTCGCCCGTCAGGCGAATGTGACGATAAGTCATGAGACCAAGCCTGTGGTCATCGAGGGCGTGTCGCGCTTGATTGACGAGCTCATCTATAATCTGGCAAGCAACGCCATCCGCTACAATCGACCCGGCGGTACGGTTACGCTGCAGTGCGGCACCAACGACGTAGGCCATCCGTTCCTTGCGGTCGCCGACACGGGAATCGGTATCGCGCCTGAAGAACAGGGCAAGGTATTTGAGCGGTTCTATCGCGTGGACAAGAGTAGGTCCAAGGCGCGCGGCGGAACCGGTCTGGGGCTTGCAATTGTCAAGCATGCGGCCCTGTATCATCACGCCACGCTCGATTTGTCGAGCGAGTTGGGCGTGGGAACCACCATTACGGTGACGTTTCCCATACGGCAGGACGAGCCATTCGCATAGCGATACAACATAGATATTGATGCAGACGCCGCATTTGACTTTCGGGTGCGGCGTTGTTGTGCAATTTTACGATTGCTTCCGACATTTTTACAGGAGAGCCTGTTTCTTATGTATAGAGTTTGGTCTCGGTAAAAAGATGCGATAACATACGGACAGTTTTGTCAATCCGAACTGGGGAAATGAAAGACAAGCTGCATGACCCTTCTCGAACTGTTCCAGCTGCTGAAGAAGCACCTTCAGCTGGTCATCACCCTTCCGGTGGTCTGCGCGATCGCCATGGGCATCGTGTCCTTCGTTGCGATGGACAACACCTATACCGCGACGACGAGCATGTACATTCTCGCCAAGACCGACGATAGCGGTCAGATGAGCTACAACGATCTCTCGGCGAGTCAGATGCTTTCCAACGATATCGCCACGCTGCTGGATAGCGATAGCGTTAAGAGCGGCGCAGCCAATGAACTGGGCCTCACCGATCTGGATGACTACAAGGTGTCTGTTTCCTCCGAGACCACCACGCGTGTCATTACGCTTTCGGTTACCGGCACCGATGCCAAGGAGACGGCTAAGGTCGCAAAGGCCATGGCCAGCTCGGTGAGTACGGTCGCTCAGAACGTCGGCGCTGCCCAGAGCATCAACGTTATCGACGAGGCTAAGACCCCCGAAGCCCCCAGCGGTCCCAAGCGTATGCTGTACGTTGCTGTCGCGTTCCTCGCGGGCATCTTTATCGCAGTTGCCTATGTCGTTTTGGCAGACATGCTCAACACCCGCATCCGCGGTGCCGAAGAGGCAGAAGAGCTCCTGGGCATTCCCGTTGTTGGCCGAATTCCGGCTATGAAAGGTGGTAAATAGGCATGGCTAAGGCAAAGAACACCGATAAGCTCGTTGTACAGAATGCCGCCAAGACCCTTCTGGCCAACATCCGCTTTGCGAGCGTGGACGACCCCATTCGCACCATCACCGTTACGTCCTCGATTCCCAACGAGGGCAAGTCTACGGTTTCCATCAACCTTGCCCAGGCTATCGCCACCAGCGGCAAGAGCGTCCTGCTGGTCGAGGCTGATATGCGTCGCAGGTCCCTTGCCGATATGCTCGGCGTCCGCTCCCGCGGCGGACTCTATGCAGTCCTTTCCGAGCAGGTTTCTATTGACCAGGCGATTGTCGAGACGGGTCAGAAGAACTTCTACTTCCTCGATGCCGAGCCGCATATTCCCAATCCTGCCGACATCATCGTCTCTCACCGCTTTGCCAAGCTGGTAAAGGCACTGTCCGCCAAGTTCCAGTACGTTATCTTTGATGCTCCCCCGGTCGGCACCTTCATCGATGCTGCCGAGATCGCAAGTCTGACCGACGGTGCGCTTTTTGTCGTGCGTGAGGATTTCACCAAGCGCGAGGAGGCGCTCAACGCCATCGGTCAGCTTAAGAAGTCCGAGAAGGTCAAGCTCATCGGTACCGTTATGAACTACTGCGAGACCGAGACCAGCGAGTACTACTACTCCTACTACACCAAGGACGGTAAGAAGGTGAAGAAGGGCTCCGACGATCAGGGGACTTCCAAAAAGGGCATCTTCACCAACCGAGCAAACGTTTAGTTGATTAAGGCTGACCTATGCGTGACATTCATTGCCATATCTTGCCGGGTGTAGACGACGGCGCCGCCGATCTCGATGAGAGCTTGGCGATGCTCGAGGCTGCCAAGCGGGCCGGTGTAACCAGAATCGTTTGCACTCCTCACTGCCGTGATCCCTATTTTGATTACGACAAGATGTGGGATGCCTTTGAGCTGCTGCGTGATAACGCTGACGGTTTTCCGCTCCAGATGGGCTTCGAGGTCAACCATCGAAAGCTCGTTGAGCTTGGTATCGATGCCGCGGAGCACTTGCATTTCGATGGGACCAACGAGTTTCTGCTCGAACTTTCGACGCATGCCGATGCGTATGCGTTTAGAGAGTACGAGAACACGATCTACGACTTGCAGTGTCGCGGTTACCAGGTGATTATTGCCCATCCCGAGCGCTATCGTGCGATTCAAAAGGATGTGAGCGTGGCTGAACGTCTGGTCGACCTGGGTTGCAAGCTGCAGGCTTCGGCGGACTTTATCGCAGGTGGACGATTCGGTCACGAAAAGAAGCCGGCGCAGCGCCTGTTTAAGCAAGGCCTGTACAGCTATATCGCGAGCGATGCCCACAACGTGGGCCACTACGATTGCCTAGCAAAAGCACGCGCGAAGTTTAGCGTGGGAGCTCATTTCCGCTAAAATTTTTCCCCAACGTTCGCATCGAATGAAGGGGCTGCTATGGATATCCAACTTAAGACGGGTTGCTTTGATGACGCGGCGCTGGTGCGCCGCGCCGTCTTTATGGACGAGCAAGGCTACGAGAGCGAATTCGACGCTATCGATGAGGCGCAGACTTGCATCCATGTGACGCTGTACGTGGACGGCGAGCTCACCGGCTGCTCGCGCGTGTTTCCCGAGGAACTGGAGCGCGCGGCAGATGCAGAGGCTCCGGTTTCGCCGGCGTGCGATATGGACGAAGGCATCGCAGCGGGGGAGACCTATATTATGGGTCGCGTCGCCGTGCTGTCCGCCATGCGCCGTCGCGGTCTGGCAAGCAAGATTGTCGAAGCCAGCGAAGCTGCTGCGCGCGATGCCGGCGCCAAGCTCATAAAGTTGCATGCACAGGAGTACGTGCTGCCGCTCTACACCAAGGCGGGCTACACGCAGATCGCGCCGGTGGACTACGAAGACGAAGGTCAGCCCCACGCCTGGATGGCCAAGCGCATGGGCGACAGATAGGGACGTTCCTTTTCTGCCGGCAGTCGGGGACACTCCTTGGCAATCGGCGCATGGGGCATTGCAACATACAGTTTTTCGATTCCGTATGTATATATGCGCGCTAATAGGTTATAAAATCTAAGTCTGAACATAGCAGGTCTGCGATGCGGCTCGGGCAACCGGGCCGTTTTTGCGGGCAGGGGTAGCGCGAAAGGACTGCACATGCGTCAATTTAAGACCGAGAGCAAAAAACTGCTCGACCTCATGATCAACTCCATCTACACCAATAAGGAAATCTTCCTGCGCGAGCTTATCTCCAACGCGAGCGATGCCGTCGACAAGCTCAACTTTAAGAGCCTTCAGGATCCGAGTGTCAAACTCGACCAGGGCGACCTGGCCATCCGTGTCTCCTTTGATAAGGACGCCCGTACCATCACTATTTCGGATAACGGTATCGGCATGACCGCCGAGGAGCTCGAGCGCAACCTGGGCACCATCGCCCATTCCGGCTCCGAGGAGTTTAAGACCGAGAACGCCGAGCAGCAGGGCTCCGATGTCGACATCATCGGTCAGTTTGGCGTGGGTTTCTACTCCGCCTTTATGGTTGCCAGCCACGTGAGGGTCGTCAGCCGCGCTTATGGCGAGGATACCGCCCACGTTTGGGAGTCCGACGGTCTTGAGGGCTACACCATCGAGGATGGCGAGCGTGCCGAGCACGGTACCGATGTCATCCTGACGCTGCGCGAGAACGAGAAGCTCGATGCCGACGGCGAGGCCGAGACCTACGATCGCTTCCTGACCGAGTGGGGTCTCAAGAGCCTGATTCAGCAGTACAGCAACTATGTGCGCTACCCGATTCAGATGATGGTGTCCAAGAGCCGCCAGAAACCCAAGCCCGAGGACGCCGGCGACGATTACAAGCCCGAGTACGAGGACTACCAGGAGCTCGAGACCGTCAATTCCATGACACCGATCTGGAAGAAGCGCAGCTCCGATGTCGAGCAGAAGGACTACGACGAGTTCTACAAGTCCACGTTCCACGACTTTGACGATCCTGCGCGCACCATCAGCTTCCATGCCGAGGGCACGCTCGAGTACGATGCCCTGCTGTTTGTGCCGGGCCGCGCGCCGTTCGATCTGTACAGCAAGGATTACGAGAAGGGTCTGGCACTCTACAGCTCCAACGTCCTGATCATGGAGAAGTGCGACGACCTGCTGCCCGACTACTACAACTTTGTCCGCGGCGTCGTGGATTCCGCCGATGTGTCGCTCAACATCTCGCGTGAGACGCTGCAGCAGAACCGTCAGCTCAAGGCCATCGCCAAGCGTGTGGAAAAGAAGATCACCGCCGACCTTGAGGATATGCGTGACAACGACCGCGAGGCCTACGAGAAGTTCTTTGAGAACTTTGGCCGCGGTCTTAAGTACGGCATCTACTCGAGCTATGGCATGAAGGCCGATGAGCTCGCCGATCTGTTGCTGTTCTGGTCTGCCAAGGAACAGAAGATGATTACCCTGGCCGAGTATGCCAAGGGCATGCCCGAGGATCAGAAGGCCATCTACTACGCCGCCGGCGACTCGCGTGAGCGCTTGGCCAAGATGCCCGTGGTAAAGGGCGTGCTCGACCGCGGCTATGACGTGCTGCTGCTGACGCAGGACGTGGATGAGTTCACCTTCCAGGCTATGCGTGAGTACGTTGCCGCCGATATGCCCAAGATCTACGAGGACGATGCCGCCCGCGAGGCTGCCGAAAAGGCCGTGGCCGATGGTGCCGAGCCCGAGGTCGAGGATCGTCATCTAGAGCTCAAGAACGTTGCGACCGGTGATCTTGACCTGGCGACCGAGGACGAGAAAAAGGAGGCCGAGGACGCCACCAAGGAGAACGAGGACCTCTTTAACGCCATGAAGGAGGCACTCGGCGACAAGGTCGAGAAGGTTGCTGTCTCTGCGCGCCTGACCGATGCTCCCGCGTGCATCACCACCGAGGGCCCGCTTTCGCTCGAGATGGAGAAGGTGCTCCAGAAGGGTCCCGAGGGCGCGCCCGACGGTATGCCCAAGAGCCAGCGCGTGCTCGAGCTCAACGCCAAGCACCCGGTCTTTTCCAAGCTCGTCGCCGCTCAGAAGGCGGGCGACGCCGACAAGATCAAGCAGTACTCCGGTTTGCTCTATGACCAGGCCCTGCTGGTCGAGGGCATTCTGCCCGAGGACCCCGTTGCCTTCGCAGCAGCTGTTTGCAACTTGATGTAGTTAGGTATTTACGCGGTTTTACCAAACCGCGTAACGGCTCGACGCTGCCCTCAGTTCCGCCGTTCTAACGAACGGCGGACCAGTCGACGCTGCGCGGGCGCCAGAGCGACAACTTGTCATTCAAAGAGGACGGCATGACCAGAAGGTCTATGCCGTCCTCTTTTCATGCCAATTTGTTC
>NZ_JAQLEM010000041.1 GCF_028209885.1 Collinsella aerofaciens
GAACGTCCCCAACGACTACTTCTATACAGCAAAAAGGGGTGCTGACCATTTCGGTCGGCACCCCTTTAAGTTGCGGTGAAATAGGGACTAAATGGGGGCTCTAGACGCCAAAACAGCCCCTATTCCACCGCAACTTCATGGGGATGTGTGACAATGCCCGTCGGAAAACATCTGCTGTCTTTGGGGGTCTATCTATGCTGTACGAGTTTTGTGCCGAGAACGTTGAGCGGGTGCCGGCGGCTATCGATGCCGGTGCAAGGCGTATTGAACTGTGCGACAACCTTGCCGTCGGTGGCACTACACCCTCGGCCGGTGTTATCAGCGCTACAGTCAGCTATGCTCACGAGCATGACGCGCGAGTGATGTGCATGATTCGCCCGCGTGGCGGTGACTTTCATTACAACCAAGACGAGCTGCGCATGATGGAGATGGACCTGGGCCTTGCCGTAAGCGCCGGCGTTGACGGCTTGGTCTTTGGCAGCTGCAAGCCCTGCGCTGGCGGATGGGCGCTCGACGAGCTTACGTTGGGCGCCCTCGTGATGGCCGCGGGCTGCGCGACCGAGGAATGCAAGCGTGAGCCCATCGACATCACCTTCCACATGGCGTTTGATCAGCTCTCGCCCGAGGCTCAGCTCGACGCGATTGACATACTCGCCGACTGCGGCATCACACGCATCCTGACGCATGGTGGCGCTGCCGGTACGCCGATCGAGGACAACTTCGAAAACCTGGCCCGCTTGATCGAGTATGCGGGCGACCGCTTGACCATCCTTCCCGGCGGCGGCATTTCCACGGTCAACCGCGATACCGTGGCGGCGGCACTGGGCGTCTCCGAGCTCCATGGCACCAAGATTGTGCCGCTGGAGGTATAACCCGTGGCGCTGGTATTTGACGTTCAGCAGGCGAACGGTAAGCCCGACGACAACCGTCGTCCCGGCACCGCGTGCCCCTTTTGCGATACAGAAGGGCTCACCGACATCATTCGCCGTGATGGCGATTGTATTTGGCTCGAGAATAAGTTCAAGACCCTGCGCGCCACCCGTCAAACCGTGCTGATCGAGTCGGCCGATCACGATGCCGACCTGGTGACCTATGAGCCGGATGAACTCCACCATGTGATGCGGTTTGCCCTGGGTTGCTGGCAGCAGATGATCGATTCACAGCAGTATCGAAGCGTGCTCATGTACAAGAACAAGGGTCCGCTCTCGGGCGGTAGCCTCGTTCATCCGCACATGCAGATTGTGGGTTTGGAGCAGGAAGACGGCTATGCGGCGCTGACCTCAGCCAACTTTGAAGGCATCAGTGTCTGGCAACAGGGGAGAATCTCGGTCGACATCTCAACCGAACCGATTATGGGGTTCTTTGAGGTCAATGTTTCAGCCCCGCAGGGAATCGCCGCCAGCGATGACACGAGAGACCAAGCCGAGGCGGATCTCTTCGCCGATGCGATCCAGGTAGCTCTGCGCTATATCCTGAACGAGCACCACGGTGGTCGCGCAGAGTCGTACAACCTGTTCTTCTATCACCTGGGCGGTCTGACCATTGCCAAGGCGCTGCCGCGTTGGGTGGTTTCGCCCTACTTTGTCGGCTATCGTTTGGCCCAGGTCAATGCCGAGACAACGCTCGATGTCGATGCTGAGCGCCTGCGTGCGCATCTGGAAACGCTCGTATAGTAAGACCAACACCCGCGTAATGCGGACAGTCTAGCGTCCCATGGCGTCGCGGCCGGCCTCGACCCGCTTGCGCTGGGCGGCGCGCTCCTCGCCGGTCAGACGCTCAAAGAAGTGCCCGATAAGCGAGGCGAGCACCTGCTGAAACAACGTTCCACACATGACGGGAAACACAACTTCGCCCGGAAAGTATTGCGTGGCGATGACGGCGCCCGAAGAGATATTGCGCATGCCGCAGGTAAAGCACATGGTAGCCGTCTCGCTATATGGCAGATGCAGCGCACGGGCGACCAGAAAACCGATGACAAAGCCGCTGATGGCGAAGGTCAAAATAAAGAGGGCGACTTCCAGGCGCACCGCGTTCATGTGCAGCACGTACTCGCTCATGGCGGTGGAGTTGGAGGCGATAACGCCCATCATCATGAATTTGCAGGCGGGCGAGAGCGCGGGGGAGAGCTTCTCGTGTCCCCATCCACGCGTGAGCTCGTTGATCACGATGCCGAGCACGGCGGGGATGGCGATCATAAAGGCCATGTCTTGCATCATGCTCGGCACATCGATCGAGACGGTGGCACCCAGCAAGAGCTTAAGCGTGAGCGGAATCGTCACAGGGGAGATAACTGAGGACGTCAGGATGATAGTGAGCGCGAGCGGGCCGTTGCCGCCGAACATGCTGATCCACATAAAAGCGGTGACGGCCACGGGCACGCTGTACTCGAGCACGATGCCGCAGACAAGGTTGGGGTTGGAGTCAAAGAAGAGTGACCCTATGGCGTACGCCGCGATGGGAATAAGCACTGCCGAGACCAGCAGCGCCAGAATCAGGTGCAGCGGACGGTGGAACACCTCGGCTACCTGGTGAAAAGTGTTGCTGAGCGCGCCCTGAAACGTCATAAAGGCGAAGAGGGCGGGAACAATGGGCTTGAGCACGCCGATCTGCTGGGGAAAGAGCACTCCGAGCGCCACGCAAATCGGAACGATGATCTGCATATGCCCCGCGAGGAACTTTCCCAGTCCAGCCCATTGCTTCATATGTCCCGTGACTCCCTTTATCCGCGAACTCGTTTGTATGGATATGCTAGACGCTCGTATGCGTCCGTGCGGCTGAAACGCTCGATTATTTCGAGGCCATTACCGCCATCGTTTGCCGAAACCGCGGCGCACCGCGGCGTTTTGCGTCCGTGCCGCACGGTATAATAAATCCGTTCAACAGATCTGCCTGCCGAAGCGGGCATACACAGAGGACTCATCGCTATGAACCGTGAGAGGTATCGCGGCGACCTGCCCCTATCGGGGGTGGGCGCCTATGTCATCGCTTAAGACGACGCATCGCTGGGCGGTCGCTCGGCAAAACCCCGAGCTCGAAAAGGAGCTTTCGGCTGGCCTGGGCATACCCGGGCTGGTGGCGCGCATTATGGTTGCGCACGGCATTACATCCATCGAGGAAGGCCAACTGTTTTTGACGCCTTCGCTCGATCGCGACTGGGCGGACCCGCTCGTTATTCCGGGCATGGCGGTCGTCGCCGACCGCGTTGAGCGCGCTGTTCGCAGTCACGAGCGCATCGCCGTCTTTGGCGATTTTGACGTCGACGGCATAACGTCGACTTGTCTGTTGACCGAGGCGCTGCGGATGTTTGGCGCCAATGTCACACCGTTTATCCCGCACCGCTTTGACGAGGGGTACGGCCTGTCGCGTGCGGCGCTCGACCGCGTCAACGAGCTCGCCCAACCCAACCTGATTGTGACCGTCGATAACGGTATTGCTGCCAAGGAAGAGGTCTCCTATCTGGAGAGCCTGGGGATCGATTTGGTGGTCACGGACCATCACGAGCCTTCCGACCAGGTGCCGCAGGGCGTGCCCCTGACCGACCCCAAGCTCGAGGACGAGGGTCCCTCGCGCGAGCTTGCCGGTGCCGGCGTGGCACTCAAACTGGTGCAGGTCCTGGGCGAGCGTTTGGGCAAGCCGTCGTATTGGCGTTCGCTGATAGAGGTCGCGGCGCTGGGCACCGTATCCGACATGATGCCGCTCACGCCCGAGAATCGCGCACTGGTCGCCGAGGGCATCCAGCAGATGCGCGTGACGGCCCGTCCCGGCTATATCGCGCTTGCCGCACTTGCCAAGGCCGATCTTTCTACCATTACGGCCGACGGCCTGTCATTCTCGCTCATTCCCCGCTTAAACGCTGCCGGTCGCATGGCCGATCCCAAGCTGGCGCTCGACCTGCTGCTTGCCCGCAATCCCATCGAAGCAAGCGCGCTGGCGGCTGAGCTCGAGGAAATCAACCGCCAGCGCCGTGAGATCGAGGCGGAGCTCACGCGCGATGCCATGGCAAAGGTCGAGGAGACCTATGACGGCGGACGCGCGATCGTCGTGGGCGGCGAAGGCTGGCACGAGGGTGTCAAGGGCATCGTGGCAAGCCGTCTGACCAACCGCTATCACGTGCCGGCGCTGCTGTTCTCGATCGAGGACGGTATCGCGCGCGGCTCTGGTCGCTCGGTGGGCAAAGTTAACCTGTTTGACGCCGTCGAGCGCTGTTCCGACCTGCTGATTCGTCGCGGCGGACATGCCGGTGCGGTGGGTGTGACCATCGAGGCATCCAAGCTCGATGAATTCCGTCGTCGCCTTTCCGCCGTGCTATCGGAGATTCCCGCCGAGGACTTTGAAGACATCGACGAGGTTGCCGCCACGGTCGACCTTTCCGAGCTGAATATCGAGACTATAGAGCAGATTTCCCGTCTTGAGCCGTTTGGCCAGGGCAACAAGGTGCCGCTGCTGGCCGCCGAGGGCGTGACGATGTGCGATCGCGCCGTGGTGGGCAAAACCGGCGAGCACATGCGCTTTGTGGCGACCGATGGCGCCGCAAGCGTGCCGGCCATTATGTTCCGCGTGCCGCAAATCGATAAGCTCATCAACTGCGATAGTGCTGTCGACTTGGTGTTCGAGGCCGTTGCCGAGCATTGGCAGGGGCGTGTGAAGCCCAAGCTCATGATCAAGGATGTTCTGGTCCGCGATACCACGCTGCCCAGCGTCGACGATCCGGCATGCGAGCTTCGTCGTGGCGTGCAGCCGGCGGATTCCGGCCTGCGCCTGGAGTCGCGTAAGCGCGAGACACTCGCCCAGCTTTCTTATACCGAGCTGACGCGCTCGCTTATCCATAGCTTTATAGGCTCGAACCAGCCGCACCGCGCGCAGGTCGAGGCGCTCGATGCCCTGGCCGATCACCAAAGTGTTCTGGCCGTTATGGGAACGGGGCGCGGCAAGTCGCTCATCTTCCATGTGCATGCCGCGCGCGAGGCGGTTCTTCGCGGGCGTGCGAGCATCTTTGTCTATCCGCTGCGCGCGCTCGTTGCCGACCAGGCCTATCACCTCTCGTCGACGATGGCCGCGCTCGGCATTGGCGTCGGCGTGTTGACCGGCGAGACCGTGGAGGCGGCGCGCGATGACGTGTTTGCCGGCTTGGCTTCGGGCCGTACCGGCATCGTGCTCACGACGCCCGAGTTCCTGTCCATTCACCGCGACCGCTTTGCGCGTTCGGGGCGCATCGGTTTTGTCGTTATCGATGAGGCGCACCACGCTGGCCTTGCCAAGGGCGGCGACCGCAGCGCCTATCTCGACATGCCCGATATCCTCAAAGCCCTGGGCGACCCGGTCGTTATGGCCGCGACGGCCACCGCGACGGCTCCGGTCGTGGCCGAGCTTGCCCGCACGCTTCCGATCACTCACACGGTGGTCGACGAGACGGTGCGCGAGAACCTGCAGCTCGAGGACGACCGAGATCTTGCGAGCCGCGAGAACCGTTTGGTGTCGATCGTGGCGACGGGGGAGAAGACCGTCATTTACGTCAATTCGCGCGACCAGTCCGTGGCGCTCGCCAAGACACTACGCAAACGCGTTCCCGACTGTGCGACCCGTATCGCGTTCTATAACGCTGGCCTTACGCGCACCGACCGCCATCGCGTAGAGGAGGCGTTTCGAGACGGCAGCCTCAGCTGCATCGTCTCGACATCCGCCTTTGGCGAGGGCGTCAACCTTCCCGATATTCGCCATGTCGTGCTCTATCACATGCCGTTTGGCGGCATTGAGTTTAACCAGATGAGCGGCCGCGCCGGTCGCGATGGCCAACCCGCCGTGATCCATCTACTCTATTCGTCGCGTGACGCCCGTATTAACGAGCGCCTGCTCGACTGCTATGCGCCCGAGCGCGACGAGCTCGTCACGCTCTATCGCGCGCTGCAGACCATGTGGCGCTCCAACCGCGGCAAGACCGGGGACGATTCCTTTAGCGCGAGCGATATCGACATCGCGCAGATGTGCCTTGCCATCGATGCTCGCACGCCGGTCGACGAGCGCTCGGTGGAAAGCGGCTTGGGAATCTTCGAAGAGCTTGGTTTTTGTCGCATTTCGGGGTTTGACGACACCCGTCGCATCGCGATGGCCGAAAACCCCGGCCGCGTGCAATTGAGCAGGTCAATTCGCTATTTGGAGGGCTTGCGCTCGCGCATGGAGTTCTCGGCTTTCCGGAGTTGGGCGCTCGATTCGTGCGCTTCTGATATGCTAGCCAAAGTTAACCGCCCGATCGTACCGCGGGCCTAGGGGAAGGGGACCTCGATGGATGCCGCAGCCCGTACCGCCCATGATTCCACCCTCCAGCCTTTTTCGGAGATGGAGCACTATAAGCATGCCGATGAGCTGCCGCCCGAGATTATGGCGGACAGCTACGACAAGCTGGAGCGCCTGTGCCTCAAATATATGAATGAGGACGACTTTTCTAAGGTTGAGCAGGCCTACTGCTTTGCCGCCGAGAAGCACTGCAACCAAAAGCGCCGCTCGGGCGAGATGTACATTAACCATCCCGTCGAGGTTGCCATCATTTTGGCCGATCTCAAGATGGACTGCGATGTGGTGTGCGCCGCGCTGCTGCACGATACCGTCGAGGATACCGAGACCTCGCTCGCCGATGTTTCCGGCCTGTTCGGCGATACGGTGGCCGAGCTCGTCGATGGCGTGACCAAGCTCACCAATATCGAAGTCGACAGCATGGACGAGAAGCAGGCGCTCACGCTGCGCAAGATGTTCCTCGCCATGTCCAAGGACATTCGCGTCATCATCGTTAAACTTGCCGACCGTCTGCACAACATGCGAACGCTGGCAGCCCTGCGCGAGGATCGTCGCCTGTTTAAGGCTCGCGAGACCATGGACGTGTACGCGCCCTTGGCCGACCGCCTGGGCATGAGCTCTATTAAGTGGGAGCTCGAGGACCTGTCCTTCTTCTACCTGGAGCCCGATGCCTACCAGCGCATCGCGCGCATGGTGGCGGAGTCGCGCGAGGTCCGTGAGCGCTATCTGGCTGAGACCATCAAGACACTCACCGACGAGCTCAACCGCATTGGCCTGGAAGGCTTCCAGATTAACGGCCGTTCCAAGCACTATTGGTCCATCTACCAAAAGATGAAGCGCAAGGGCAAGGAATTCTCCGAGATCTACGACCTGGTGGCACTGCGCGTCATCACGCATTCGGTGCGCGATTGCTACTCCACGCTCGGCGCGGTGCATACGCTGTGGCACCCCATGCCCGGTCGCTTTAAAGACTATATCGCCATGCCCAAGGTCAATAACTACCAGTCGCTCCATACGACGGTTATCGGCCCCACGGCCCGCCCACTCGAGATTCAGATTCGAACCTACGAGATGCATGAGCAGGCCGAGTACGGCATTGCCGCCCACTGGCTATATAAGAAGTCGGGCGGATCGTCTGCGTCTAAGACCAATGATGCCCAGCGTCTGGACGACCAGATTAACTGGCTCAAGCATTCGCTCGATTGGGCTGCGTCTGATGAGATCACCGACGCCAAGGAATATCTGCACTCGCTGAAGGTCGATCTGTTCGACCAGGAGATCTTCGTCTTTACGCCCAAGGGCGAGGTCATGGCGCTTCGTGCCGGCTCCACGCCGCTCGACTTTGCCTACGCCGTTCACACCGAGGTGGGCAACCACTGCGTCGGCGCTAAGATCAACGGTGCGGTGGCCCCGCTCACGCACGAGATCAAGACGGGCGACCGCGTTGAAATCCTTACCAACAAGAGTTCCAAGCCGTCGCGTGATTGGCTCAAGATCGTCAAGACGCCTTCCGCTAAATCAAAGATTCGCCGTTATTTCGCCGCCGCGACCAAAGACGACGACGCTGCTGCCGGCCGCGATATACTGGCCAAGGACCTGCGCAAGCGCGGGTATGGCATCTCGACGCCGCGATCCACGCGTGCGCTCAACGCCGTGGCGGAGCAGTTTAACTACAAGCAGCTCGAGGACTTGTTTGCCGCCGTCGGCGCCGGCAAAGTTGCCCCGCGCGCTGTGGGTAACAAGGTCGAGCAAATCTTGGACCCCAAGCCCGAGGAACAGCTCACCAAGGCCGAGGCTATCGCCGAGGTCGTGAAACAGCCTGCTCGCGGCTCCAACCGCAAGCCGCAAAAGCGCGGCAAGAGCGCTAGTAACGGCATTGTCGTCAAGGGCGAGAGCAACAGCGGCCTGCTGGTCCGTCTGGCTCATTGCTGCAACCCCGTGACGGGCGACGACATCGTCGGCTTCATCACGCGCGGTCGTGGCGTTTCGGTGCATCGCGCCAACTGCCCCAACGTCAAGGGTCTTATGGAACATCCCGAGCGCATGATCGATGTGGAGTGGGACGGCGCTGCCGACACCCTCTTCCAGGTCGAGATCGTGGTCGAGTGCCTGGACCGCATGGGCCTGCTCAAGGATGTCACCATTGCCATTGGCGATGCGGGCGGCAATATCCTTTCTGCCGCCACGTCGACCAACCGCGAGGGTATTGCAACCCTGCGCTTTATGGTCGAGATCTCGGACGCGAGCGGTCTGGATCCGCTGCTGGCTTCCATCAGCAGTGTCGATTCGGTCTACGACGCTCGCCGTCTTATGCCCGGCGAAGGCGGAGCTCAGCTCAAGCGCCGTGTGTAGGTGCGAGAGCCTCTCAGCATCATAGATATTGGTTACGTTCGAGGCATCGTTTGGTGCCTCGAACGTATTTTAGAAGGAGGGTATGCGCATGGGCGATATGACTTTGGACCTGACACCCCGAGGTGCAGCTTCGATTGAGGCACTCGTCAACGGCCCGATTCAGACCAACAGTTACGTCGTGATTTCGAATGACGAGTGCTTAATCGTCGATCCGGCGTGGGAGGGCGAGCGTCTTGTGGAGCATATCCGCACCGCGCATCCCGAGGTTCGCGTACTCGGCTCTGTCTGCACGCACGGTCATGCCGACCATGTTGGCGGGGTCGCCGGGGTTCGAGCTGTCGTTGGCGACAGCGCACTATATGAGTTGTGCGCTAAGGACGTGACGGTGCCTCGCGCAAATATCGAGGAGCAGCGCGCCATGTGGGGTATCGAGACGCCCGATCCGGGTGAGCCGACGCGCTTGCTTGCCGAGGGCGATACAATCGAGGTGGGCGACGTCTGCCTGCAGGTGATCGAGACGCCGGGGCATACGCCGGGCGGCATCGTCCTGTTCGCCGCGACCGAGCAGGGAAACATCGCCTTTGTGGGCGACACGCTTTTCCCGGGCAGCCACGGTCGTACCGATCTTTCCGGCGGTGACGAGGCGGCGATTATGCGCTCGCTCTCCAAACTTGCCAAGATGCTTCCGCCCGATACCGTTTGCTTGACGGGCCATGGCGATTCGACCACGATGGCGCGCGAACTTATGCAGAACCCGTTTATGCAGATGTAGGCTCGAAGCCGTCTTCCGAACCACGAAGACCGCTCAATCGTCAAGCTATTTTCCCCAGTGGGTCGATTCTGTGGGGCAAACGGTCAAAATTTGTCCAATCGGATGGTATTCGTGAACAAACGAACGTTTATGCTCGGGTATGTCGTGGTAAAATCTCAGGCGTTATCGGAGCAACCTTACAGGAGGTTTCTTTTATGCTCGTCAACGCAGCAGACATGCTCAAGAAGGCCGAGGCCGGCAAGTATGGTCTCGGTGCCTTCAACACCAACAACCTCGAGTGGACCCTGGCTATTCTCCAGGCCGCCGAGGAGGCCAAGTCTCCGCTGATCCTTCAGTGCACCGCTGGTGCCGCTAAGTGGATGGGCGGTTTCAAGGTCTGCGCCGACATGGTCAAGGCTGCCGTCGAGGCCACGGGCGTTACCGTTCCCGTCGCCCTTCACCTTGATCACGGTTCTTACGAGGACTGCTTCAAGTGCATCGAGGCCGGCTTCACGTCCATCATGTATGACGGCTCTCACGAGGAGACCTTCCAGCTTAACCTCGACCGCACCAAGGAGCTCGTTGAGCTTGCCCACTCCAAGGGTATGTCCATCGAGGCCGAGGTCGGCGGCATCGGCGGCACCGAGGACGGCGTGACCTCCAGCGGCGAGCTCGCTGATCCTGCTGAGTGCAAGCAGATTGCTGACCTGGGCGTCGACTTCCTTGCCTGCGGTATCGGCAACATCCACGGCGTGTACCCTGCCGACTGGGCTGGCCTTTCCTTCGAGCGTCTGGGCGAGATCAAGGCTCAGACCGGCGACCTGCCCCTCGTTCTGCACGGTGGTACCGGCATCCCCGAGGATCAGATCAAGAAGGCCATCTCCCTGGGTATCTCCAAGATCAACGTCAACACCGATCTGCAGCTCGTCTTCGCCAAGGGCGTTCGCGAGTATATCGAGGCTGGCAAGGATCAGCAGGGCAAGGGCTTTGACCCCCGCAAGCTCCTCAAGCCTGGTCGCGACAACATCGTTGCCCGCACCAAGGAGCTCATGGAGGAGTTTGGCTCCGTCAACAAGGCGTAAGCGTCGCTAAACTTCCCACCGGAAGCCCCGTCTCCCTACACTGTTTCCTTTGCGCTCACCTGGCTTCGCCAGAAGTCGCGCCAAGGAAACAGTTCCGGGAGACGGGGCTTCCTTCGTTTAACGCCGCAGGGTTACGAGCCTGAATTAAGGTGGCTACTGGCTTCGCCAGAAGTCGCGCGACGGAATCAGCTCCGGGTGAACGGGGCCTCCTTCGTTAACTCGCTACAGGGTTACTGGGCTGAATTCATTTTTTGACTACCGCTCGGCGGTGTTGATGGCTCCCTTGTTGGGGCTTTCTTTTTTATCTCGCTACAATGGGCTTCAAGAGTTCTAATGACTTGGAGTTTGGTATGACTGTTATTAATGTACTGCCTTCGGATGGGAAGGTTATTGACGAGGGTCCTGTTGGTTGCTCTGTTGATGTTTGCAATGATGACTTCCGTTTTCTAGATGTTGGCTTGCCACCCGAGATTCTGCGTTTAAAGGACGCGGGGTATCTTTCGCAGGCTATTGAGGCTTGCGACCGCCTACTTGCCCAAGATCCCGATCCCTCGCTCGCTGCCTGCGTTCGCGCCGAGCGGTATCGCATGATCGAGACGCCGCTTCATTTTTCGGTGTCGCGCGATCGAGCTATTGCGATGATTCGCGAGGAGTGGCCTGAGTTTACCGAGGAGCAGTTTGACGATCTGATTGACCGTAAGCGTATTGACTGGCGCTTTATCGATGGCGAGCTGTTCGTTCTCGATAACTTCCTCGATTCGCTTCGCGTATATCCCAAAGAGGCCCCCGGCATGCGTCCCGATTCTACGGACGGAATAGCACTGCGCAACGAGATGCTCAAGGAGATGGAGTCGCAAAACGGATTGGCTCGCGTCATTACGCTTAAAGCGTCCTTGTCTGTCCCCGGCGCTCTGGAGGGGGAGACCGTTTGCGCTTGGCTTCCCGTCGCGGCTGCCTGTCGTCAGCAGTCTCGGGTCGAGATTCTCGACATGACGCCGGAGGGTGCTGTTGCTCCCGCGAACGCTTCGGCGCGTACCGCCTCGTGGTCTTCTTCGAGTGAGCGCTCATTCTCGGTGACCTATCGCTATCACATCGATGCCGCTTATCGCGATATTTATGGGGGTGCGCTTCCGTCGCATCCGTGTATGGACGCGCCGTTGCCCGAAGATATTTCTGAGGACCGTCCGCACATTGCATTCACGCCGTATCTGCAGCAGCTGACGGCCGGTGTTGTTGACGGACTCGAGGATCCGCTCGATCGCGCTCGTGCTATCTATGATTATCTGACGCAGCATATCGACTATCGCTATCAGCCGCCGTACTTGCTTTTGGGATCTATTGCCGATGACTGCGCGCATTCGCTCCGCGGCGATTGCGGCGTTATGGCGCTCACGTTTATCACCATGTGCCGTATTGCCGGTGTGCCTGCCCGTTGGCAGAGCGGCCTGTACGTTGCGCCCGATTCGGTGGGGTCGCACGACTGGGCAGAGTTCTATACGCCGCAGACCGGTTGGCTCAACGCCGACGTGTCATTTGGATCTTCTGCTCGTAGGATGGGGGAGGAGTGGCGTCGTCGTCACTACTTTGGCAATCTCGACCCGTGGCGTATGGTGGCCAACAATCGATTCCAGGCTGAATTTGTGCCTGCTCTCGATGGTATGCGCGAGGATCCCTATGACAACCAGATGGGCGAGGCCTCGGTTGACGGACGTGGATGTCGTAAGCGGGAGATGTTACGCAAGGTTGAGCTTATCGAAATGCTCGAAGTTCCATTTTCGGACTAATCGGTAGAAAGCTGTGATAAACTAACTCACGCATTGCGTGCCCGAGTGGCGGAATTGGCAGACGCAGTGGACTCAAAATCCACCGTTGGCAACAACGTGCGAGTTCGAGTCTCGCCTCGGGCACCATACATGCAAGTGAGCGTTCAAGGGGGTTGCGGCCCCTTTTTCGTGCCGAACTCGCGTGAGCGCGCGAAGCGTTAAGCAAACAGGCCTGCGGCCTGTTTGTAGCGGAGCGTGGCGAGGGCGCCACGCGTCCGAACCCCGGGGCTTCGCGAAGCGAAGGCCCTTCGAGTCTCGCCTCGGGCACCATACATGCAAGCGAGCGTTCAAGGGGGTCAAGGCCCCTTTTTCGTGTACGTAATGTGATAACGCGCTGTACGTGTTATTATTCGCAAGGCGTTGTTCCCGCAATGCCCTAAAGAGGAACCCGAGGGTTCCCACCTTTTGGCGCCAATGAGCAGCTGACTGGTCATACAACTTAGATTCCCTTCCTCAAATCGAGGAAGTCTATGTGTACGACCTGGTTGCTGAGAAGCGTCGGGTTATTTTTTTATGAATGGAGGTAGGGAAAATAGCTAAGTCTGATGACACTCGCATCAACGACGAGATCACTGCATCGTCGTGCCGTTTGATTGGCGTCGATGGCTCTCAGCTCGGCCTGTTCGCCATTCGCGATGCCCAGCGCGTCGCCGACGATCAGGGTCTCGACCTGGTCGAGATCGCTCCCAACGCGGAGCCGCCGGTCTGCAAGGTCATGGACTACGGTAAGTTCAAGTACCAGCAGGCCATGAAGGCCAAGGCTGCTCGTAAGAACCAGTCCAAGGTCGAGGTCAAGGAAATGAAGTTCCGACCCAAGATCGACGTTGGCGACTACGAGACCAAGAAGGGCCACGTTCTGCGTTTCCTCAAGAAGGGCGCACGCGTTAAGATCACCATCATGTTCCGCGGCCGCGAGATGGCTCACCCGGAGCAGGGCCTTAACGTTCTCGAGCGTCTCGCCGAGGATCTCAAGCCTTACGCTACGGTCGAGTCCAAGCCTAAGATGGAAGGCCGTAACATGCTTATGCTGCTCGCCCCGATTAAGGGCGCCTTCGATGAGGATAAAGCGGCAAGCGATACTAAGTAACTAGTGTTCTGTAACCGATTAAGGAGTATTTCATGCCTAAGATGAAGTCCCACAGCGGCACCAAGAAGCGTTTCCGCAAGACTGGTACCGGCAAGCTTATGCGCGCCAAGGCTTTCAAGAGCCACATCCTGAGCAAGAAGTCCACCAAGCGTAAGCGTGGCTTCCGTCAGGAGACCGAGATTGCCGCTGCCGACCGCAAGGTCATCAAGTCGCGTCTCGCCTAAGTTCGCGTTCCCGTTTTTCGTTTTACCGTCTAGGAGTTGATAGAACATGGCACGTATTAAGCGCGCTGTTGCCGCCAAGAAGAAGCGCCGTACCGTTATGCACCGTGCGAAGGGTTACTACGGTGCCGCTTCGCGTACTTACAAGCATGCTAAAGAGCAGGTCCAGCACTCCCTGCAGTATCAGTATCGTGATCGCCGCAACAAGAAGCGCGAGATCCGTTCTCTTTGGATCACTCGTATCAACGCTGCTGCTCGCCTGAACGACATCTCTTACTCTCAGTTCATGCACGGCCTGAAGGTTGCCGGCATCGAGCTCGACCGCAAGGTCCTGGCTCAGATGGCTTACGAGGACATCGAGTCCTTCAACGAGCTGGCTACCATCGCCAAGAAGGCTCTCGAGGCCTAATAGATTCTCTTGAATCGCTAGGGGAGTGTCGCGTTGTGCGCGGCGCTCCCTCTTTTTATCTGAAGCGCTGGTTTATATAGCAAAAGCGCGGGTAGATAGACACATACAGGTGACCGATCTTTATATATCTCTTAACCGAAGGGTCATCATCTGATACGTGCAGTATTTCTGCACCAGCCTTTCTATTACTTATATAGGAAGCGATGTATTGTGTAGGACTTGTGAAGAGTGGAATTCCCGCCCCCGGGGGCCCTCCGGTCTGGCAATATATCTCCTTGCCGCGCGGCCCGGTGCAACCGGGAACCAGCGCAGGCGTGCACCTTGAGA
>NZ_JAQLEM010000042.1 GCF_028209885.1 Collinsella aerofaciens
GCGCCTTTAGACGCGAGCCCGGGGCCCGTGGGTTATACCCTAAGAGCAAACCACCCTTTTTAAGGGTGGTTCTGATTTACATATTTGTAACAGAGTCAAAATATCCTCATATACTTCGCCCAACTAAAGAAAATCTCGACCGTTAACCGGAATTAGCCCCAAATCGTGCATAAAATGCGCTACTGTATTGCAATACGTTGGTCCGCTTTGTATAACCAGCCAAAACGGCGGACCGCGTTTGAATGGTTCGATTGGGCTGTCTTGACGTTGCCCGACCGAACTTACTTTGTCCTATCTCATAAGGAGGATGGCATGGCTGATTCTATGTTCCACCAGCCCGTTATGGGTCGTCGCGCCTTTGTCGGCGGTACCCTTGCTGCGAGCTCCATGGCTTTTCTTGCCGCATGCGGCAAGAAGGGCGGCGACGCTTCCGGTTCTGAGTCCGGTTCGACGCTGAACTTCTACATCAACAACCCGGTCTGCATCGACCCCTATAACGTCCAGGAGGACCAGGGCACTCAGGTCGAGTACCAGCTCTTTGATGCTCTGACCTCTTATGACGCCGAGAAGGGCGAGATCGTTCCGCTGGCTTGCGAGTCCTTTGAGGCCAACGACGACGCCACCGAGTTCACCTTCAAGATCAAGAAGGCCAAGTTCCACAACGGTGACGACGTTACCTCCAAGTCCTTCAAGCTCGGTTGGGAGCGTCTGGTCAACACCAAGTCGGCCATCGCTACCGAGTACGGCCCTTCCGAGGTCTCCTATCACCTTTCTATGGTCGAGGGCTATGACGACCTGCTTGCCGGTAACGCTACCGAGCTCAGCGGTGTTACTTGCCCCGACGATGAGACCCTCGTCGTCAAGCTGTCTTCCGCTTACGCCGACTTCCCCTTCGTCGCCTCTCACCCGGCTCTGGCCCCGGTTCCCGAGTGCGCCGAGTCCGATGTCAAGAGCTTCTATCTTGCACCGGTCGGTAACGGCCCGTTCATGATGGACGGCAAGTGGGAGGATGGTCAGGAGATCAACCTCAAGAAGTTCGACGATTACTATGGCGACAAGGCCAAGATCGATGGCATCCACTTCCAGGTCATCAAGGACATGGAGACTGCTTACAAGGAGTTCCAGGCCGGTAACCTCGATGTCTGCGACGTTCCCGTTGCTCAGATCGATGCCGCCAAGAAGGATCGCGGCGTGTCCAAGGACGGCTACACCATGGGTGACGGCGAGCGCATGCTGCTCGGCGCCGAGCCTTCCACGTACTATCTGACCTGCAACACCACGGCCGAGCCGTTCAACAACGCCGACCTGCGCAGGGGTATCTCCCTGGCCATTAACCGCGAGGCCATCTGCAAGACCATCTTCAAGGGTACCCGTACCCCCGCCGACGGCATTGTTCCTCCGGGCATCGATGGCTACAAGGAGGGCGCATGGGAGTTCTGCGCCTACGACGTCGACAAGGCCAACGAGTACCTCGACAAGGTTGCTCCCGCTGGCGCTAACGGCGATCGTGGCATTAACGTGACCCTTTCCTACAACCAGGACGGTGGCCACAAGGAGATTATGGAGTCCATCATCGGCGACCTCGCCAAGGTCGGCGTTACCGCCGTCTCCGATACCCCTGAGTGGTCTGCCCTGCTCGAGCAGTATCAGAACTTTAACTATCAGTTCGGTCGTCTGGGTTGGATTGCCGACTACCCGATCATGGACAACTTCCTGTATCCGCTGTTCCACTCCGACTCCCTCGGTGGCGACAACCGCTCTGGTTACAACAACCCCGAGTTCGACGCCAAGGTCGACGAGGCTCGTACTATTGTTGACGACGAGGAGCGCGTCGCTAAGATGCAGGAGGCCGACGCAATGGTCGCTGCCGACTGCCCGGTCATCCCGGTGATGTTCTACACGCACACCATCGTCGGCTCTGATCGCATCAAGCACCTCTATGTCGATCCGCAGAAGCATGCCGAGCTGGGTACCGCTGAGCTCGCCTAAGAGTTTGCAGCTTCCGTGAGGGTCAAGTATTTACGTAGACCTCATGGGAAACATACAGTTCTCCCTAACCTGGGGTAAACTGGCTGATGGTAATTTTGGGATGCCGGTCTGGCGATCGGCATCCCATTTAGGTTAATCCCTAGATAGGGGAGTGGTATGGGTAAGTACATCGTTAAACGTGTGCTTCAGTTCATCCCGGTGTTTTTGGGCGTTACGCTGATTCTGTTCGCCCTCCAGAATATCGTGCCGGGAGATCCGATCAAGCTGATCGGTGGAGACAAGGCTCTGTCCCCCGAGGTGGAGCTTCAGCTTCGCGTCCGCTATCACCTGGTCCAGTCGGACGAGGACGGCAACGCGATCCTTGACGAGAACGGCGATCCCGTTCAAACGTCGCTCGTGGACCGTTACTTGTATTACATGAACGGCCTGCTTCATGGCGATCTGGGCAATTCGTATCAGCGCAAGCTGCCGGTTACGGATATCTTTGCCCAGAAGTATCCGTATACGATCAAACTTGCCGCGTGCGCCATCGTGCTCGAAGCAATTATGGGTATCGGTGCGGGTATCATTTCGGCGGTAAAGCGGTATTCCTTCTGGGATATTTTGGTAACGCTCACCACGTCGATCCTCGTTGCGGTCCCGGCCTTCTGGCTCGGTATGTTGCTGCAGCTGTTCTTTGGCGTCATCCTCAAGGACGCCACGGGCGGTGCAATCTCCATGCCGATCTCGGGTGCCGGCGGTTCCAGCTCTCAGTATCAGGATTGGATGCACTATGTGCTTCCGACCATTACGCTGGCTTCGGTTTCGACCGCTTACGCCGCCCGCATTATGCGCTCGCAGCTGCTTGACGTCATGAACCAGGATTACATCCGTACGGCAAAGGCCAAGGGTCTCTCCAATCGCGCGATCATCGTCAAGCATGCGCTTAAGAATGCACTCATCCCCGTCGTTACCTATATTGGTGTCGACTTTGGCGGCATGCTTTCGGGCGCCATCCTGACCGAGACGGTCTTTAACTGGCCCGGTATCGGCTATGAGGTCTATCGCGCCATTAGCATGCGTGACTGGCCCATCGTTATGGGTGGCGTTACGCTCATCGTTGTCGTCGTCATGGTGATCAACCTGCTCGTCGACATTAGCTATGCATTCCTCGACCCGCGCATCCGCCTTGGCGGTCCGTCGGATAAGGCCTAAGGGAGGTACGTCTCATGCAGGAAACTGATTCTCAGTCTCAGGAGCAGGCTACCGCCACCAAGGCCGCATCTGCTCCCGCCAAGTCCCGCACGCTGTGGGGCGACGCTTTTAAGCGTCTTCGAAAGAACAAACTCGCCGTTATCGGTGTCTGTTGGATCATCATCGTCGTTGTGGTTGCCCTGACCGCAGATCTGTGGGCTAAGCCCTGGCTCGGTTCTCCGACGGCTTCCGACTCGACCACCATGGCCGAGACGTCGCTGCTGGCTCCGTGTGCCGAGCACCCGTTTGGCACCGACGCCCTTGGTCGTGACATTCTCGTCCGCGTTATCTACGGTGCGCGCGTTTCGCTGTCTGTCGGAATTATGGCCACCGCGATCTCCACGCTGATCGGTCTGGTCATGGGTGCTCTGGCCGGTTTCTACGGCGGCATCTGGGATACGATCATCATGCGCTGTGCGGACATCTTCCTGGCGTTCCCGTACGTGCTGTTCGTTGTCGCCATGATCGCCGTTATCGGCCGTGGTCTTCAGAACGTCTTTATCGCCATCGGCATTCTTGGCTGGCCTTCGATTGCGCGCGTCTTCCGCTCTGCAATCTTGACGGTCAAGGAAAACGACTATGTTGATGCTGCGCGCGCGATGGGTGCATCTGATGCTCGTATCGTTGTACGTCACATCTTCCCGAACTCCGTCGCCTCCATCGTGGTCTACGCGACCATGAACATTGGTGGCGCCATTCTGACCGAGTCCGCTCTGTCCTTCCTCGGCATGGGCGTTATTCCGCCTACGCCTTCGTGGGGCTCCATGATTCAGGACGGTCAGCAGTATCTTCTGACTGCTCCGTGGATGATGATCATGCCCGGTCTGGCAATTCTCTCGACGGTGCTCGCCTTCACCCTGTTGGGTGACGGTCTGCGCGACGCCCTCGACGTCAAGATGAAGGACGCATAAGGATGAAGAAGAACAAGAACTATGTGGACCTGAAGGACCAGCCGGTTCCCGAGGGCCAGCATCTGCTCGAGGTCGATGACCTAAAGATGTATTTCCACACCGAGGATGGCGTCGTTCGCGCTGTCGACGGTGTCTCCTACACGCTCGATCGCGGCGAGACCCTGGGCGTCGTCGGTGAGTCTGGCTCTGGTAAGTCCGTGACCGCCATGACCATCATGGGCCTCATCTCGATGCCTCCGGGAAAGATTGAGGGCGGCGACGTTCGCTATCGCGGTCGTTCTATCCTCGAGATGACTGAGGAAGAGATGCAGCACATTCGTGGTAACGATATCGCGATGATCTTCCAGGATCCTATGACCTCCTTGAACCCGGTCTATAAGATCGGCAAGCAGGTGGGCGAGGGCCTTCGTCTGCACCGTGGTTACTCCAAGCAGGAGGCGCTCAAGCGTGCCACCGAGCTTCTGGACCTCGTTGGTATTCCCGAGCCCGAGAAGCGCGTCAATGAGTATCCGCACCAGTTCTCTGGCGGTATGCGTCAGCGCGTCATGATCGCTATGGCTCTTGCCTGCGACCCCGATATCCTGATTGCCGACGAACCCACGACGGCCCTGGACGTTACCATTCAGGCTCAGATTATCGAGCTCATGCAGGAGATGCAGGAGAAGAACGGCAACGCCATTATCATGATCACCCATGACCTGGGCGTCGTTGCCGATATGGCCGACAAGATCATGGTTATGTACGCCGGCCGTCCCGTCGAGTTCGGTACTGCTGAGGAAATCTTCTACGAGAGCCGCCATCCCTACACCTGGGGTCTTATCCGCTCCATCCCGGAGCAGGCCATCGAGGAGAAGAAGCCGCTGACGCCGATTCACGGCAACCCGCCTTCGCTCATGAACCTGCCCGAGGGCTGCGTGTTCTCGCCTCGTTGTCCCTATGCGACCGATAAGTGCCGCAAGCAGCGCCCCGAGCGCGTTGTCACCGAGTCTGGTCATTACTCTGCGTGCCACTACTCCGGTGACCCCGAGTTCCTCAAGAACGCTCCTGAGACGTCCCGTACGCGTAAGGATTCCAAGAAGGGAGGCGAGGCGTAATGGCAGATACCAACGAGCGTACTCCGCTGCTGAAGGTCGAGCACCTCTCTAAGGAGTTTCCCGCTGAGTCCGGCATGTTCGCCAAGCGCTTCTCCAAGCGTGTCGTCTCTGCTGTGAATGACATTTCGTTCGAGATTTATCCGGGCGAGACCTTTGGCCTGGTCGGCGAGTCTGGTTGCGGTAAGTCCACCACGGGCCGCACCATCATGCGCCTGACCAAGCCGACGGCAGGCAAAGTGTTCTTCCAGGGCAAAGATGTTGCCGAGATGAGCAAGCACGAGATCAAGGACATGCGTCGCGAGATGCAGTTCATCTTCCAGGATCCCTATGCTTCGCTCAACCCTCGTATGACCATCGGCGAGATCGTCTCCGAGCCCATGACCATTCACGGCGTGGGCACCAAGGAGGAGCGTATTGAGCGTGTCCGCGAGCTGCTGGACGTCGTCGGTCTGAACCCCGAGCACATCAACCGCTATCCGCACGAGTTCTCCGGCGGTCAGCGTCAGCGTGTCGGCATTGCCCGCGCGTTCGCTCTGAAGCCCAAGCTGATTATCTGCGACGAGCCGGTTTCCGCTCTGGATGTTTCCATTCAGGCCCAGGTTCTGAACCTGCTCAAGGAACTGCAGGACAAGTTCGGTACCGCGTATCTGTTTATCGCCCACGACCTGTCCGTCGTGCAGCACATTTCCGATCGCGTTGCCGTTATGTATCTGGGGAAGATGGTTGAGGTTTCGGACTGGAAGACGCTCTACAGCGAGCCTCACCATCCGTACACGCAGTCGCTGCTGTCTGCCGTGCCGGTTCCCGATCCTGATATCCAGAAGACCCGCAAGCGCATCATCCTCGCTGGCGATCCGCCGTCGCCGCTGGATCCGCCGACCGGTTGCCGTTTCCACACCCGCTGCCCGATCGCTCAGGGTATCTGCTCTGAGAAACTTCCCGAGTTTAAGGAAGTCGCACCGGGCCACTGCTGCGCCTGCCACTTCGCGGAGCCGTTCCCGATCAAGGAATCGCACATCGACCTGTAGTCGGTTGTTCTCGTCCGGGCCCGCCCTGCTCTTAGTTTTCAGAACGTCCTCGACCATGGAAACCCCCTTATCCTGCTCCTTCGGAGCCGCGGATAAGGGGGTTTTCTGGTCTGCGGAATGTTCTGAAAACTAAGTCCAGCACGGGCCCTGTGTTACCACTGCAGAGGGGTGCGATTCCTTGATCGCTCACTTAATCTAATAAGAAATTGAGTGAGGCCGGAGCTTTAGCTCCGACCTCCCCATATAAGGGCTCGGCAAAGCCGAGCCACCAAATTTGCATCAGCCCCCAGAACATGTTTGAGAACTGTGCCTGAAGTATGTATCTGCAGGCCCCGAATCGGTGTTGCCTCCCGGCGCATTCCGCAGGGGGAGCGATATTTTGCAGCACGAAGTGCGCAGCAAAATATCGCTCATGCCCGAGGACGCGCCGGGAGGCAACACCGATTCGGGGCCGGACATACGGATCTACCTGCTCATTTACAAATTCGTAAACTTTTTTGAAAAAAGTGCTTGCACAGTTCTCGAATCATAGGTTATTATCTTCCTCGTTGAACGCGCGGGTCCAACAAAACGGACCACGAATCAACAACATAGCATGTCGGAGTGGCGGAATTGGCAGACGCGCTAGCTTGAGGTGCTAGTGACCGCTTTTTGGTCATGCGGGTTCAAGTCCCGCCTCCGACACCATCGCATTTGAGAAGCCTCTTCGGAGGCTTTTTTGTTACCGATAGACGGTGGGGTCCACGATGGAAACGCTTGAACGCAACGAGTGGGCAGACGTTGCCCAACTGGTCGAGATCACGAGCGATGCTGTCATCATCTGCGAGCTCGACGGAACCATTCTGCATGTGAATAATCGCTTACTTGGTTTGATGTGCGAGGAACGCGCCGACGTCATTGGTGGAGATGTTAAAGACGTCCTGTACTCGTCCGCTTTTGAACGTGCGACGGAACATCGTCTGCCATTTGAAACTGATGGCTCCGAGAACGAACTGATGCTCAAGCTGAGTGACGGCTCTTTTATCCCCGTCTTGGTTCGTGCGGGCTCCGTAACGCCTCCACGCATCTTTGGGCGCCGCGCGCCACGTGTCCTGGTGGCGCTCCATAGCATCGAAGAACAGTATTCGCACGACCGTCAGCTCAAGCGTGCTCTTTCGGAGCTTAGAGTGGCTAACAAGCGCCTCTCTGGCACGCTCTCGGTCATTATGAGTACCGTGGGCTCCGATGAGCTGCCCAGCCTACTTGATACCGTTTTGAACCAGCTTGTAGGAACGCTCGATGCTTCGGGTGCTGCTATCTATTTTTCTGAGAGCGGCGGTTTTAAACTTCGCGGTGTTTCCAAGGAGCTGTACGACAGCTACCTGCCTGAGTTTTTGCCGTATGGCGCTGGCATTCCGACGTATGTTCTTCGTGAGTCGCGTGCCTGTCGCTTGTCGATTCAACAGGACCTTAAGGGTGATAAGGCCGCCTCCGGTATGTTTATGGACCTGGACAATCGTTCTAAGCACCTGTTGCGCATGCAGGATATGCCTCCGTACCGCAGCGAGATCTGTCTTCCCGTTTTTTACGGTACGCAGATCCTTGGCGTGCTGGAAGTTGGTTGGAAACGCCCTCAGGCACCGCTCGCCTATGACGTTAATGTGCTCGAGGTCATTTGCGATTACCTGTCTATCCAGCTGGTCGGCATGGCATCGAGCCTTCGCTCCCGTCGCACGGCCGAGCTTGGCCGCTCGCTCAATGTCTTGCGTGATGAGTTGTTTACCTTTCTAGACGATTCCGCCGCGGCTACCCAGGCGGTATCGTCCGAGATCTGCAATATGCTTAACTGCCATTTTTGCCCTGTTGAGTATGACGCCAGTCTGGATTCCTACGTCATAGATTTTGAAGGTGGCAGTCGCGTTGCTTTGCCGGACGATCCCGAGAAGCTTTTCTTTTCCACGACGGCGCCAGCGGCACGTCTGGGGGCTGGCCCTGATGGCTTTGAGGCATCTGTTTTGGGCGGTACGAGTGCCGAGGACCTTAAACACGTCCGTATAACTCGCGTTGACGAATCGATGCCTATGGGAGGCTGGCTTAGGGCGCATGGTCTGCCTTGTCAAGGTCTCTACGTCGACTCCGGCATCGAGGCGGGGCGACCACGCTCTAAGGGTGATGGCAAGCACAGTAACGACGCAATTGTTCCTGCTTCTGTTGCGAAGAGCCCGACGACGCGCGCGCTACTGCTTCGTGATGGTAGCCAAGAGCCGATTGATGATCTTGAATATGACTACTTGGTGCACTTGGCGCATGACTTTGAACTGATCTACGAAGGCGAATCTCAAAAGCGCGAGGAGCGCCATATCGCTCAGACCCTTCAGATCGGCATGAGAAATTCCCTGGGGGATGTTCCGGGTATCGCAACCGATTCGGTGTACCTGTCAGCCACGAACTCGGCGTTGGTCGGCGGCGATTTCTATACGCTCATCCGTCTTCCCGACGACTGCGCCGTCATGATTCTGGGTGATGTGTCTGGCAAAGGCATTGAGGCCGCATCGATGTCCGCGCTCGTCAAGACGGCCCTGACGGCATATGCGTGGGAGGGCGCTGGACCGGCCCGCATGGCACGCTCTCTTAACAGTATGCTCATGGGCTTTTCGAGGGTCGAGACGTTCGTGACGGCCTTTATCGCCAAGATTGACCTTAAAGCCGGACGCGCAACGTATTGTTCGGCGGGCCATCCTCCGACCATGGTCATTAGGCCAGAGTCGATGCCGCTGGGTGGCGGCGAGGCCCGTGGGGGAGAGGTCGAGCTGCTTGGATGCCAATCGGGTGTAATCGGTGCCTTTGAGAGCATGGTGTACGAGACAGGCGTGTTTACGTTCGCTCCTGGCGACATGCTCTTCATGTATACGGATGGAACGATTGAGGCCCGCGACCGCACCGGAGCGTTCTTTGGCGAGCAGCGCTTGCGCGATCTTCTGCTTTCTGTTTCGGGGGAGGGCGTGTCGGGCATTTGCGGCAAGGTCTTGGGCGAGCTTGACCGATTTACCGAATCGGCGCTGGACGATGACATTGCATTGGTGTCCCTTGAGTTTTTACGGGGTCGTTCATAGATGACGCTGAGCGGGCTGAATCCGCACGGTTGGGGAAACGAATGCATCGAGTGGGCTTTTTTGGGGAACCATGGTCGTATGAATGAGTGGAATGACATAGCGGTTTTGACGCCACCAGGCGATATCGACATCGCCACGGTGCCTGCGCTGCGTCGGCGGTTGGATGCTTTGATTGGCCGCGGCGTGCGTCGTGTTGTCATCAACTGTCAGGCTGTTAGCTTTATCGATTCGACGGGCTTGGCATTCCTGCTTACGCGCGCTCGTGAGCTCATGAGGCGAGAAGGCCTGCTTTCGCTCGTCAATGCATCAGGCGAAGTTGTTCGCTTTTTGGAGATTGCTCGTCTTGTCGATATCCTTCATGTCGCGGGGCCGGCACGGGAGTCTATTCCCGCCATTCCGGTGGGGGAGCTGCCTCGCTGGAGTAAGAGCGTCGAGGTCCGTCAGGGTATCGAGAATCTTCCATACTACCGACATCGCATCGCCGAACTCCTTGAATCGCTTCCGTTGCGCCGTGACGAGCGCTACGATGTCGCATTGGCGTCGGGGGAGGCGCTGGGTAATGCCTATGACCATGCGGGCGGTATCGGGTGCGTCCTGACGGTTCAGGCCTATGGCGATCGCGTTGTGGTTGAGGTGCTTGATCGAGGTGCCGGCTATTCTATCGATGAAACGAGCGAGCCGGTCGCATCCGAGGAGCGCGGCCGTGGTATCAAGCTTATGCGTATGCTCGTCGATAACGTGGAGGTTGCTCGTCGTACGGACGGCGCCGGCACGCGCGTGCAGATGGTGAAGTTGTTTAGCGGAGCACTGGAATCGTGTGCCTAGCCAATCGCTTTAGCGCGTTTGGCTACTAAGAACATGCGGCAGACAAGTTTTTTGAAAAAAGTACTTGCGTCTTTTGGACAACTCGCGTAAATTAATAACCCGCAAGCGGACATGGCTCAGTTGGTAGAGCACAACCTTGCCAAGGTTGGGGTCGCGGGTTCGAGCCCCGTTGTCCGCTCCATTGCATTTCCGGACCGTTTAGGCGGTCCTTTTTCGGCGAAGTGGCCAAGTGGTAAGGCAGAGGCCTGCAAAGCCTTTACCCCCGGTTCGAATCCGGGCTTCGCCTCCAGGCAACATCCGGGCGCTCCGGCGCCCGTTTTGTTTTACATATGCGGACATGGCTCAGTTGGTAGAGCACAACCTTGCCAAGGTTGGGGTCGCGGGTTCGAGCCCCGTTGTCCGCTCCAACTATCTTACGCGGTTCTAACGAACCGCGTTTTTTGTTGACGCTGCGCGGGCTCCGGGCACCCCATCTTGCCCCTCAATCGTCGGTCGCGTACATAAAGTACGCTTCCCTCCTCTTTCGCGGCAACCTGGGGCACCCGGAGCCCGCTCGCTGTCGTGGCCGGGAAAGTGGGTCTTCCGTTCTTTTCATTAATCGGTCGATTCGTCCCAGGAGGCTTGAACCCGAGAGGGGGCGATCGTTTTGGGGCGTGGCTGTGGCGTTGTTTGTCGCGAATGTTCGCTTTGGGCGTATCATCGTGGGCATCTCGCAAAACCTCGTTGCAAGGGAGATACGTCCCATGGCTACAGAAAAGTCTTCTTCGCGCTCATGGATGTCCGATGCCGCGATCTATCAGATCTACCCGCGCTCGTTTAAGGATTCGACTGGTTCGGGTCTGGGCGATATCGCGGGCATTACCCAGCAGATGGACTATCTTGAGCAGCTGGGTATCGAGGCTATCTGGCTGAGCCCGTTTTACCCATCGCCTCTTGTCGATGGTGGCTATGATGTGGCGGACTACTGCGATGTCGACCAACGTCTCGGCTCGCTTGACGACTTCGATGACATGATCGCTGCGGCTCACGCGCGTGGCATCAAGGTCATCGTCGACATCGTGCCCAACCATTCATCCAACCAACACCCCTGGTTCAAAGCCGCTCTTGCCGCCGGCCCCGGATCGCCCGAGCGCGCCCGTTATATCTTCCGCGATGGTCGCGGCGAGCACGGCGAGCTGCCTCCCACCAATTGGAATGCCAACTTTGGCGGCCCCGCCTGGACGCGTGTTGCGGACGGTCAGTGGTATCTGCACATGTTTACGCCCGAGCAGCCGGACTTTGACTGGTCATGCCCCGAGGTTCACGCGTTCTTTTGCGACGTCCTGACATTTTGGAGCGATCGAGGCGTCGATGGCTTTCGCATTGATGTGGCGCACGGTCTTGCCAAGGATCTCGACCGCGATGACCTCGACCGGTGGCATCTCGCCGAGGGCGATGACATGGTTGACGACGGCACCCATCCGCTGTGGGACCGCAACGAGGTCCACGAGATCTATCGCGAGTGGCGCCGCGTGTTCGACCGCTATAATCCGCCGCGCAGCGCCGTTGCCGAGGCTTGGGTGCTGCCCGAGCGCCAGTATCTCTACGTGCGTCCCAGCGAGCTTGGCCAGACATTCAACTTTGAGTTCGCCAAGGCCACTTGGACCTATGATGACATGCACGCTGCAATCGAGAAGGGCTTGAAGGCGGCCATCGAATCCGATTCCGCCTCGACCTGGGTACTCTCCAACCACGACGTGCCGCGCGTGGCGACACGCTATGCCCTGCCGCAAATCAAGGCGACGCGCTACCATCAGATTGCGCTCGACTGGCTCTTACGCGACGGGTCGTCTTATGACGAGGACCGTGAACTCGGCGAGCGCCGCGCGCGGGCGGCCCTTTTGCTTGAGCTGGCGCTTCCGGGCTCGGCATACGTGTATCAGGGTGAGGAGCTCGGCCTTTTTGAGGTGGCTGACATCCCGTGGGCTGCACTCGAAGACCCCACTGCGACCAATACGCGCGGACCGAAGCGTGAGAAGGGGCGCGACGGCTGCCGTGTGCCCCTGCCGTGGGTGGCGGCGGATGATCCCGCGCAGGGCGGATCGTTTGGGTTTTCGCCGGCGGACGCCGATGCAGCGCCCCATCTGCCGCAGCCTGCATGGTTTTCCGATTACGCTGCCGATAGGGAAGAAGCGGACCCGACATCGATGCTTGCGCTCTATCGTGACGCCCTCTGGCTGCGGCGCAAGCTGCGCAGGTGCGCCAACGATCTTGCGTGGCTCGATCTTGACGGGCGCACCGGCCTTGCGGATGGTGCCGAGGGCGCTGAGGGCGGCGTCATCGCCTATCGCCGCGACAACGGATGGGCGTGTGTGACGAACTTCGGTGCAGCACCCGTGGAGCTGCCGGCGGGCAGGGTCCTGCTCACCTCATCACCGCTTGCAGACGGCAGGCTCGCGCAGGACAGCTCCGCCTGGATCATGCTTGGTGAGATATAGGAGCCTCTTGCGGCGAGTTTGCGTTTGCCTGCGCTTTCCGTGGTGGCTGATGTCTTCGCGAGGTTCGCGAGGGCGTCGCAAAACTTTTTAAAAAAAGTTCTTGCATTTGGGTGGATCATCCCGTATATTAAATCCTCGCAGGCGGACATGGCTCAGTTGGTAGAGCACAACCTTGCCAAGGTTGGGGTCGCGGGTTCGAGCCCCGTTGTCCGCTCCAT
>NZ_JAQLEM010000043.1 GCF_028209885.1 Collinsella aerofaciens
GCCTGGGGTCCCTCATATACGGCCCTCCCGTCTCTCGCGCCCCTCCCGGAACTGTCCACATCAGTGTAGCCAATCCATCTACGCCGTGAGCGCCGGCCGCGCTCGCACGCCCTCTCCTTCGGGGAGGTGCGGATCGACCTCGGGGCGCGCGGCCTCGCCGTGGGTGGCGAGGCCGTGCCGCTCACGCCCACCGAGTACGCCATCTGCGAGTACCTCGCCCGCCACCCCGGGCAGGTCATGAGCCGCGCGCAGATCCGCGAGGCGGTGCTCGGCTGGGAGAGCGACGCCGACGACGCGGCCATATCCATGCAGGTCAGCCGCGCCCGGAGGAAACTCTCCGAAGCCGGCGCCGATCCGATCGCGACCGTCTGGGGGATGGGGTACAAGTGGCAGCTTTGAGGACCGGGGCGCGAGGTCGCGGGGGCATGCCGCTCTCCTTCGTCATCGCGCGCTACTTCGCCTACGCGTTCGCGGCCGTCGCCACGGCGTGGCTCGCCTCGTTCATGGCGCTCTCCGCGGCGATCAACGCGGGCTTCGTCTACGAGGCAAGCTGGGGGCCGGCCAATGCGCGCGAGGTCGCGGAGGGCCTGGCACGCGACGGCGTCTGCGGGCAGCAGGACGTGCCGACGGCGTACCGCTACCTCATCCTGAATAAGGACGGATACGCGCTGATGACAGACCTCGAGGGCACGCGGCTCGAGGACGCGACGGAAATGGCCCGTGCGGCACTCGCCGCGGATCCGGGCACAGTGGAGATCGAGGGCGGGGGCTCGGGCCTTACCTACGCCGCGTTCCCGCTCAAGAGCGGCGGGGCCTGCGCACTCGTCAGCGAGTACCTGCCGCAGTGGGTCTCGCGCGACCTCGCCGGCCTGCTTCCCAACCCGCAGAACCTCATGCTCGTCGGCGCCGCGGCGGGAAGCGCGCTCGCGCTCGCGCTCGTGGCACGCCGCGCGAGCCGCGTGATCTCGCGCAAGATGGCGCCGCTCGCGGAGGCGGCGGGGCGCGTCGGCGCGGGGGAGCTCGACTTCGCGGTCGGCAGCACCAACGTGCGCGAGGTGAACGACGTCCTCGCCGCGATGGACGCCATGCGGGCCTCCCTCGCCGAGTCGCTCGAGGCCCGCTGGGCCGCGGAGCGGGGGCAGCGCGAGCAGGTGGCGTCGCTCGCCCACGACCTCAAGACGCCGCTCACCGTGCTGCGCGCCAACGCCGACTTCGTGGCGGAGGAGCTGGAAGACGAGAAAGACGCCGACCTCGCGGCCGCCGCGCGCGACATAGCCGGCAGTGTCGAAAGGCTCGACGGTTACGTGCGCCTGCTCATCGAGGCCTCGCGCGGGTCCGGCGGGGCGGAGAGGGTCCCCATGCGGCCGGCCGAGCTCTGCGAACAGGTCCTCGCCGAGGCCGCCCAGATCGCCCGGGCGCGAGGCGTGACGCTCGACGCGGCCACGGGCCCCGCTGTCGCGGGCGCGCCCGAGGCCCCGCTCGACCGAACCACCCTGGCGCGAGCCGCCGCGAACCTCGTGGTCAACGCCGCCGAGCACGCGCGCTCGCGCGTGGCGGTCTCCTGCGACGTCGCGGGCGGACACCTCGTCATCGAGGTGGCCGACGACGGACCGGGCTTCTCTCCCGCCGCCCTCGAACGCGGCTGTGAGCGCCTCTTCACAGACGACTCCTCCCGCTCCTCGCGCGACGGAGGCCGCCACTACGGGCTCGGCCTCCACGCCGCCTCCGAGGCCGCGAGCGCCCACGGGGGCTCCGTCTCGCTCGCCAACAGCCCCTCGGGCGGCGCGGTGGCCACCATCGCGGTCCCCCTGTGCGGGGCCTGACGACTCAGGCCCTCACACCGGCGTGGCTCGCAACCAAACACTTCCATCTTGAAATACGGGGAGTAAATAGCGAAATCGCAGGTGAAGGGGAGTAAAACGACAAAGAAAAAGCCTCCGTCCCAACCTGGGAACGGAGGCTCGGTTACCGTATTTACTCACCAATGTCGCTGGCGGCTTTGCCGTGACTCTCGTACGAAACAAAACTCAGCGTCACAGTGCGGCACTCAAAAATGCAGGTCAGAACCCTATCAGCCTACTCCCACTCGATAACGGGTGCCGCAGGTAAATGAGGCGCTCGTTTTACCTCAGTCCGTTCTATCAGGCATTCTCCCATCGCCGTTTGATACTCATTTGGTCCTCACGCCGGCTAATCTGACCACAATTAGGGCAGGGCATACCCCTTCTTAAATCGCTCGTCAAAGGGACAGAAATCGCTATAGACATAGCCGTCAATAAGCGATGAACCGTTCGGTTGGCGTATCTCATGCTGCCGGAACTTCTCGACATAGCCATCGGACTTATCGTGCTCGAAATAGTCGAACTGATCAAGCCACTCGTCGTATTCATCGGCCTGCTTCACGCGCGTTTCGTACCTCTTCGCCCATTCAAAAAGAAAAGAGTCGGGAACAGGCGCTCTCGCTAGAAGCGCCGGCCCCTCTTCCAGTTGAAGCGGAATCAATCCATATGAAGCCGAGAGCTGAAATAGCGCATGAGCAGCTTGAACAGGACTACCGAAATCGGTAAATACAAGCGCTCCCCTCTTCACCTCAAGAGCGCTGGACAGTTTTTGAAGCGCCGCATATTTCGGCACCCTAGCCCCCTGTTCATACGAACGTAGCGTTGCGAGGGAGAGATCAGCCTCTCGGGCCAAATCCAGCTGGGTCTTTGCAGGGGTACACCGCGCCCTTAGCTCGGGCAGCTTCTTGGACTGCATCCTATTTTGCCAAGGCGTAATCGGCACCCAAGAATCTCGTGGATCATATTCGTATCGGAGGGGGAACTGGGACGGATCAAAGTCGGCTGAGAAGTTGTCCTTCCATCTTTCATAGTCGTCTCGATCGGAGTCGCTCTCAATTTGAGCATACTGAGCTGCCCACTTCTTTAGAAAAGACTCCATGAAAGGCGAAGTCGGCTTGAGCGCTGAATAGCGCTCGTTTGCAACAGGCTCGAACCCATATGTCGCGGCAAATTGGAAAAAAGCCTGAGCAATCAGGTCAGTATCGTTGAAATCATAAAAATGGAGCGCCTCAGCCCGTATGCCATAGGCGTTCGCAAGCCCCTCCAAATGCTCTTCCTTCGGGGCAGACTTCATGAGCTCGTAGTTCCTCAAGGCCGACTCCGAAATGCCTGCCGCCTGAGCGGCGACCTTTCGTGTCCATTTTCGCGCCGAACGGAGGCGGAGCAGTTTCTCGGACAGCCGTAGCCTTCCCCAGCGCTTGCTCGTTTGTTCCCACTCCCTATCGGCCACAAATGACGTCAGGGTCTCTTTGGCAGCACCGATGCGATCGACGGCAGTCATCCAGATACACCTCCGAAGAAATACTGTTCTCAAGTCTACATGCGAAATCTCATGCATACAAAAAATGTAGGAGATGTGACTTAATCTGCAAAATTACACTTTCCGTAGTAGGTCATACGTTTTTTGGACATAATCAAGACGAGGGGCAATCGGTGCCCCGCTCTGGAAAGGAGACTACATATGACACGTCAGCTTATCGGCGCGGAGGAGGTTGCCGAGATCACGGGCATGAGCAAGTCTTATGCGTTCAAGCTGATTAAGACCTTGAATGCAGAACTTGCAGCTCAGGGAATCATGACCATCCCCGGGAAGGTTCAGCGCTCGTACTTCGAGGCACGGCTTCTCTCCGCCCCTTCCAAGCAGAGGGCGGCGATGGCCCATGTCAGTTAACCGAGACAAGAAGCGCGGGACCTGGACGGTCGAGGCTTGGTACCGCAACTCTTTAGGCGAGCGCCACAAAAAGACGAAGCGCGGATTCGCTTCCAAGAAGGAGGCCGTCGCTTGGGAGCGCAACTTCCTCGCGTCCTGCAACGAGCGCGTCGAGATCACCGTCGAGGCCTTCGTCAAGACCATGTACACCCGCGACGTCTACCCTCGGCTGCGCGTTGGAACCAAGCTCACCAAGGATGCCATCATCGACAAGTACATCCTCCCGGTCTTCGGTAAGATGCGCCTTTGCGACGTCAAGGCCGCAGACGTTGTGCGTTGGGAGAATTGGCTCCTTGAGCAGGGCCTGTCGCAGAGCTATCTCCACACCATCTGCAACCAGTTCTCAGCCATTTTCAACCACGCCGTCCGCTTCTACCGCTTGCCCCAGAACCCCATGCTGGCGGCGGGAAAGGTCGGCTCCAAGCGTCCCGAGAAGGAGATGCTCTACTGGACCCCTACCGAGTTCAAGCTCTTCTCCCAGGCCATCGAGGATAAGCCCCTCATCTACCTCGCTTTCCTGACGCTCTATCTGTCGGGTTGCCGCGAGGGCGAGCTCCTTGCCCTTCGTCCGGAGGACATCGACTTCGGGCTCAACGTCATCCGCATCCGCCGCTCCTATGCCCGCGTCAAGGGCGAGGACGTTATCGGCCCACCCAAGACGCGAGCCTCGAAGCGCGACATTGTCATGCCGAGCCTCCTTCGCGAGGAACTGCGCGACTATCTGGCAGCACATCCCGAAATCGTTCCTACCGACCGACTCTTCCCCATCACAAAACATGCGTTGTCGCATGAGATGAAGAGGGGTTGCGAGCTCTCGGGCGTGAAGCGCATCCGTATCCACGACATCCGCCACTCCCACGTGAGCGCCCTCGTCAACAGCGGCTACTCGCCCACGGCGATCGCCGATCGCATGGGCCACGAGACCGCCGAGGTCACGGAGATGTACTCGCATCTCTTCCCCTCGACGCAGCACGATCTAGTGGAGGCCCTTGATGGGATGATGTCGGATGTCTAAGCCGATTATGGACGCCAAGGGGCGCCGCCGCTGCAAGACCATCGCCTTCCGCATGTCGCCCGCAGAGGCGGACCAGCTCGACCTCCGCGTCGCCCTGAGTAGCCTGTCAAAGCAGGAGTACATCACGAAATGCTTGCTTGAGGGCACTTTCACCGTGGTCGCGACCACCCGCATGCGCAAGGCGGTCAAGGAGCGCGTGGGGCCCGTCGTAACGGAACTCCGGCGTATCCGGCGCGCGGCAGACATGGACGACGAGCTCGTCGAGTCGCTTGAGACGCTTGCCGCCTTCGCCGAATCGTTCGCGCCCGAGCGCTCCCCCGTGGAACTCGAAGACGCACTTATCGCAAACCTCGGGATAGACGACGGCCTCCCCGACCAAAGCTCGGCCGTCGCCCAAAATCATGAGTCCACACATAAGGAGGACCCCATCGATGAATCTTAGCATGATGAATTCCGCCCGGCGCCGCACCATCCTGCGCGACCACGGCCTCGACCATCCCCTGACAGAGGAAGAGCTGGTCGAGCGTCTGGTCGACACGGAGCTTCGCCTTAGCCGGCTCGAAGTGCTCGTCTTCGGCAGTGCCTGCCCCATCAACGGCCCACGACGCCCCCAGTCTCGCGAGGAGGTGGCCTGATGGGTGCGCAGAAGCACGACGACGTCCTTGGGCCGCAGCCTCCAGAGCGCCGCTCCCCGCCGACGGTCAACGAGATCGTCGAGGAGCTCAAGTCCCTCCCCTTGAACGTCGGCTACAACCGGCTCGCAAACGAGCTTTTCAAGACCGGCCCTCTGCCCTGGGACGCGGATGCGAGGGAACGCCGGTGGCGCGACAGCGACGACGCGCGGCTCTTCGCCCTCCTCCAGCAGACCATCTCCCTCCAGAAGGAGAAGTTCATGTTGCTCGCATTGACCATCGTCGCCGAGGACAATGCCTACGATCCGCTCGTCGCCATGCTCGACGCCCTCACCTGGGACGGCATCCCGCGCGTAGGGACGCTCCTCAATGTCTACCTTGGTGCGGAGAGGAGCGTATACGTCTCGGAGGTCGAGCGCATCTTGTTCTGCGAGGGCATCGCCCGCGCCTACAGCCCGGGCTGCAAGGCCGATTACATGCCCATCCTGTGCGGCGCCGGGGGTATCGGCAAGTCGTCCTTCGCCCGAGGCCTCGCCATCCGCGACGAGTACTTCACGGACTCCGTGATCAACCTCGGCGACGTCAAGCTCACGGGCGAGCAGAACCGGGGCAAATGGATCGTCGAGGTCCCCGAGCTCAACGGGATGTCCGAGCGCTCTATCGAGAGCGTGAAGGCTGGGGTCACCCGTCAGGTCGATGAGTTCCGAGGGGCCTATTGCCGCAGGACGGAGGCGTTTCCCCGGCGCGTGGTCTTCGTCGGTACCACGAACGAGGCAGACTTTATACGCGAGCGCTCAAGCGGCGCAAGGCGCTTCCTCCCGTTGCTCTGCGGCATCGAGCGCACTGAGAAGTCCGTCTTCGATGAGGACTTCCCGGCCGCAATCCGCCAGGCATGGGCAGAGGCCCGCACGTGGATGAGGACGGGCGATGTCCGCTTTTCGACCGTCCTAACACCTGAGATGGAGACCGAGGCGGCCGCACAGCGCGGACGCTTCGTCGAGGAGGACCCCTGCGTGCAGAAGGTCCTCGCGTATCTCCCCGGCAACACCGACCGTCCCATGTGCACGTTCGAGATTCTCGACAAGGCCCTCCACCTCGAGAAGACCAAGGCCAACTGCAAAATGGTCAGCCGCATCCTGTCGTCGCAGTGCCCGGGATGGGCCCCGGGCAACAAGCGCCTCTGTCCCCCGTACGGAAAGCAGCGCTGTTGGGTGTACCGGGAGACGGATTAGGGCCGATAGAGGTGCCGCAACATGCCGTTGCGGCACCTCGGTCGCCCCCCTCACCTGCAAAGTCTCTCGATGGTGCCAAAGGTGCCATAGGCCCAGAAACTCTTTCCTGTTCTTTGGCACCTTCGGCACCGCAACGTTTCGCCGCAGCTAGAAGCATCATCAGCAAAGACCCTCAAATGAACCACCGGTACCCATACGGCACCGGCAGAGAGGAAAACCATGATGGAACTTGTCAAGAAAACCAAATCGCATCTCGACGACCTCCTCGGGACCGTCCCCAAGCACAAGGACGACGCCGTCGGCTCCGTGCTCTCCCATCTGCTGGAGTCCGACCCCGACCTGGGCTTCGCACGCGCGGCGCGGCCCGTCGAGCATCCGGGCTTCACGCGCATCGTCCGTGCAGGAATCGCCTACTACGCGAAGCCTGATTTCAAGATTCTGAACCCGTTCAAGGAAGGCGGGAACGGCGTCTACTTCGTCAAAGGCAGCAACGACGACCCGACCGGCATCTTCTTCACCGATGCCTACCGCGTCAACGATGCAGAATACGGCAACGCCATCGAGGCCTACCTCTTCGCCTACGGCATCCCCCGCGATGACCTCGCCATGATGCCCGTCACCTTCTGGCCTAAGACCTACGAGCGCACGCCCGAGAACATCGCCGCCCTCCGCGCTGTCGGCGCGCCCCTCCCGAACGAGGGACTCTAAGATGGCCATCGGAAAAGACGGGTCGAAGGTCATGAGCCTCCGACTCCCTAACAAGGCGTATCGCCGCCTCCACGCCTACGGGGTTTCAAAGGATCTTAGCGACAGTGCAGCCGCCCGCGAGCTCATCGCCGCTGGGCTCGCCTCCGACGGCCTGGCGCTCTACTCCACCGAGCTCGGAACCTATCTGCGCGGCGTCATGCAGCCACTGCTGGAGCAACTCGACCGCACGCTCGGCGAGCGCAACGCCGAGCAGGAGGACCGCATCGCGCGCGTTGTGCACCGCGCCACGCGTGCCTCGATCGTCGCAGCAATCGCCGCCGTCGAGATCGAGAAGGGCACGTTCAATGGCCTGGACGGCGTGAGCGCCTCGGACATCTACGCCGCCTACGACAAGCAGGCCGGCCTCATGCAGCGCGGCATGACGCTCTCGGAGGCGAGGGAGCGCCTTTCAGATGGCAAGTCGTAGCAGCCTCGTTGTGAACGCCCGTGTGCACCTCTCCGGGTCGCGCGGGCGTTCCGCCGTCATCACCAACAACGTCGAGTACGTCGCCACGCGCGAGGGGGCCGACAAATCCGCCACCGTCGACGATCTCAGGCGCTCCGAGCTCGCCGAGAGGATGGGGATCGTCGGCTACTGCGCCGAGAGGCCCGGGTCGACCGCGCTCTTCGACCAGAACGGGGCCGTCCAGCTCCGCACGGCCCGCAGGGAGCTCGAAAAGGCCGACGGTGCGATTGCCACCGTTGTGCTCAGCGTCCGCAGGGACGAGGCGTGCGAGCTCGATCTCGCATGCAAGGAGGACTGGCAGCGCTTCTGCCGCCGAAACCTCACGCCGGCGCTTGCCGAGGCAATGGGCATCCCCGAGTCCAGCGTCCGTTGGGTAGCCGCCGAGCACGAGAACCACCCGAATTCCAAGCACGTGCACGTTATTGCCTGGTCGTCCGACGGCTCGTTCGATTCGCTCATGGCCCGCAACAGGCTCGACCGGGCAAGGAACGCGCTCACCGACGCGGCCCTGGTCCCGGCGCTCGCGGCCGAGCACGAGGCCCGCGACCTCGCGAGGTCGCGGGCGGTCGACGCCGTCCGCCATATCCCCGCCGATGAGATTGGCGTCACGCTGCCTGCGGACGGCCGCATCTCCCACGCGCACCTCCGCCGCTGGCACCCAGATGTCGCCAAGGCCGTAGATGCCGCAATCGAGGAAGCAGGGTCGAGGCACCCGGAAATCAAGGAGGCGAGCGCGGCTTACCGCGAGTCCGTGGAGCGCTGCGCCGGCCTCAAGGGGCTCGAAGGTGTTGCGCAGGACCGCTACTTGAACGACGCCATGCACGAGCTACGCGCGCGCCAGGGCAACGCCCTGCTGAGGGTCATCGCACCCGACCGGGCAACGGACCCCGAAAGGGAACCGATAAGGTCCGCAAGGCCGGACGACGGGCCCGCAACGGAGCGCAAGCGCATGAGGCCGCTCGTCGGCGAGGTCCGCGCCTGCGTCACCGGAAAAGACCTGGAGGGCGCGCGAGAAGCCGTCCGCGAGCGCGGGCCCATCCCGGAGAGATGCCTCCGGTCGTGCCCGTCCTACGCGCTTTCCATGGCAAAAGCCCCCGTTGCTGTGGGCAGGGCCCTTGCCAAAGCGCTCGCGTCCGCAACAGAGGGTCCCAAAGGCAAGAAGGACCTGTCAGACGAAGTCGGCCAGAAGGCCGAGCGCGCGCTCGCGAGGGCGCTCGCAGCCGCCGTATCGGCCGCGATCAGGGGCGATGCGGCGGGCATCGTGCTCGACTCAGCGAAAACAATAGTGAAGGGAATGATTCTATGAGCAAGCAGAAGAGCTTCAACGTCGACGAGGGCGCGCACCTCAAGCGCTGTGTCGCCGCCGGCGCGGCCGCTGGGGCCGCGATCGCGCTCGTCCTGCTGCCGGCGGCATGGCGCTGGCTGGAAGCATGGGTCGTCGGCATCGCCGCGACGCTCACGAGCTTCGGGATGGCCGCAGTGCCCGAACTCCCCGGCACCATGTTCCAAAACCCGCTCGAAGTCCTGCCGGAGCTGATCCGGGACGATGTCTTCCTCGTGGGGTGCGCGGCAACCCTCACTGTCTCAATAGCCGTCGGCATCTGGAGCCATCTCGACTGGTCGCGTTGGTTCCACGACGGGACCTGGGTCGGCGGGCGTCGTGCGCCGGGCGCGCCCATCCACGGCGACGCGAGGCTCGTCTCGGCGCACAGCGAGCTTAAGCGCAGGAGCGAGTCATGGCAGGAGGGCGGCAAGCCCTCGGGCGGCACGTTGGTCGTGGGCGAGATCGGGAGGAGCGTCAGGCTCATCGACTCGGTCCATGCCTGCGTCCTCGCCGAGAGCGGCGAGGGCAAGAGCCGCCGCGTCGCCATTTTGTCAGCCTTGGCAAACTTTGAGCAAGGCCGCTCCCTCATCATCAACGACATCAAGGGCGAGCTCAGGGCCTTCCTTGAGCCTGTGTTCGAGAAGACGGGCACTCACCGCATCGTCGACGTGATGTTCGACGCGCCTGCATCCTCAGTACGATTCGATCCGCTCGAGAGGGCAAAGGAGGCCTTTGGGGCGGAGGGGGCCGGCGGCTGTGCACGGGAGCTGCGTGAGCTCGCACGCTGCATCGTGCCCGCGCCGTCGAAAAGCCAACCGTTCTTCTACGACGGCGCTCGGAACCTCTTCGTCGGTATCTCCCTCGCCCTCATCGAGGAAGCGTCCATCCCGGAAGACGAGAAGACCGTCATGTCCGTCGCTGCCGCGATCTCGCCGTCGGGCGACCAGGGACCGCTTGACCGCATCGCCGCCCTGGCGGCGTCTTTGCCCGCGGAAGACCCCGCGCTCCCCTTCCTCGGCGGGCTCAACGGTGAGCACGGGGGCGGGCCCGGCATCGTCTCGACCTTGAGCAACTGCCTCACCGAGTACGTCGACGGCAACGTGGCTCGGATGCTCCACGATGACGAGTGCGGCCTCGGGGGCATCGGCGAGGAGCCCACGGTGGTCTTCATCTCATCATCCTCTGCAACGGGCAACTACAAGCGACTCGTCCAGACGTTCGTTTCCCAAGCGCTCTCGGCGCTGCGCTCCTGCGCCGCGGGCCATGCCGGGCGCTGCCCCGTCGAGACCGTCCTCCTCCTCGATGAGGCGGCCTCCCTCGGCCGCAACGAGAGGATCGTCCAGGACCTGGGAGAGATGCGCTCGGAAGGCGTCCATGTTCTCTGGTTCTGTCAGTCGCTCCTCCAGCTCCAGTCCGTCTCCGGCTACAGCCGAGAAGAGGCCGAGACGATTCTCGACCTCCTCAAGGACAAGGTCGTTCTCTCCTGCTCCAACCTCGACACCGCGCGCAAGCTCTCGGAGTCGATGGGCTCCTACACGGCGGTCGCGCAGTCCACGAGCCGAACTAAGGGAACGAACACCGGCTCGACGGGCACGAGCGAGGGACTCGTGCGCAGGCCGCTCATCACGCCCGACGAGCTCCAGCGTTGGACCGGCCGCGAGACGGGAGCCCTCGTGATCCACGACGGCGTACCCATGGCCTTCCCCAGCAGGGACGTTACCGAGACTTTCGTGGGACCCATGCTCGGGATGACGTCACCCGATGCCGAACGAACACTCATGGAGCGATCAACCGCTCGCCGCAAGATCAGGAACGAGACGGCACCGAGGGTTTGGCGGGGCCCGACCGCCCCCGACGCCACGTCGACAGCGCCGACGAAGCCGAAAACGGCCGCAGGTTACGTTCCCGAGGGCTTCTTGCCGCGTAATCGCCCATATCCAGCGGAAACGCCCCAATCAACTACGCACCCGCGCCCGCGCGCTACACGTGGATGCGGGTGTTTTTCGTTTTAGGCGCAGGCATCTACCTGCGCTTTCGAACTCGGCTCGCCGAGTTGCGCCGTTTGCCTCCGGCGAAACGTAGTGGAGCCTTATCCTGCACCGCCGATTCGTGGCGGAAATAGAAGTCAACAGGTCTCGCGATATTCGAATAGCATAAAGAGAAGCAGCACCGCGCATCCACAGATTTTTTCAGCGATCCGTCACCGAGTCACCCCGTAAACAGGTCGGAATCGAAAAACTCCCTTAGAGAAACACCAAGGCCCCTTGCTATGCGCTCTATGTTCTCGATCGAGATGTTCCGTTTCCCGGTTTCGACCTCGGCAAAATAGGTTCGAGACATCTCTATCGAGTACGCAAGGGCTTCCTGGCTGTATCCAAGAGCGTTTCTCAATTCCTTGATGCGAAGTCCGACTTTCATTTTTGCATCTAGCTGAGTCATTGGTACCTCCCGACTGATGGTGCCAATGATTTGAGTCGGACCTATATGAGTCACACCTATATAAGTGACAATTTGCAATACAATGCTCACGTGGCCCTTTTCCAGGTTGAAGGGATCGCCGTAAGTACCATCTATGAATCAAAGGAGAACTGCCATGGCGATGAATGTATCCCGGCGCGGCTTTTTGGGCGCTGTCGGACTGATGTCGATTGCCGGATTGAGCGGCTTGAGCGGATGCGGACCGACGGGAGTGAAGGGAAAGACGCTCTATTACATATCGGTCTGCGACAACGTCGCCCTCGGGAAGATGACGAATAACAAGCTGGGTTCCGAGACGACGATCACCTTCGACGACGGGGACGGCTGGCATTACGCAGGGTCGTTCGAGTCCTCGGGAACGTGGAGGCAGGAAGACGAGAACATCGTATTGAGCTCAAGCGAGCTCGGTACCCTGACGCTCAAGAAGGCCGACGATGCGGATGCCTATATCCCCTCTGGCGACGAGGAGTACGGCGAGCGCTATTTCCTGAGCGAGGACGATGCGAAGAAGTACTACGAGGACTACACCGGCAAGGCGGTCGCCCGCGTCAAAGAGCTGCTTGAATCGCAGGAATGGGAACGCTCGAACCGGCCGGAGTCCATGGCGAGCCCCGAGGAGATCAACTTCGACAGCGGAAAGATCGCATTCAAGAAGGCGTCGTATAACCAAAAGGGCTATCTGTTCACTCAAGGTCCCAGTGATGACGAATGGGCCGCATCGGACCATTCGGGAAAGTACAGCCTCACGGTCAAAGACCAGAGGGCGAAGGATACCGACTCGACACCGCGCCCGCTCGTTTACAAGGGCGAGCTGACGGCCGATGGGGCGTCGGTGGCCTATACCCTCGAGAAACGTAACGACAGCCTGGTTCTGAAGCTGGGAGAGACGATGTATGACCCGGTGTTCACGAATGGAAAATAGCGGTCGAATCAAGCTCTTCGGGCGCGAGTTCTCCCGTAAACAGGTCTGCGCGGCTGGTGCAGGAATCCTCTGTGCGGCGCTTCTCATCGGCTGCGGGGCTTACGCTATCTCACATGCCAGTTGGACGGGAGATTCCAATGTCCCTGCGGTATCCCAGTCAAAGGACGATGAGGAGCAGGACATGGTGCTTTCCCTTGAGGTGAAGGCTGACGG
>NZ_JAQLEM010000044.1 GCF_028209885.1 Collinsella aerofaciens
CTGCGCACTTCGTGCGGCGGGGGTCCTGCCGTCCTGCGGAAAGATTTGGGGGCAAAGCCCCTGGCCTCCCCTACGTTCACTTCGCTGGCGGCGGCTACAGGGACCTACACTCTGTAAAAGCGCCGGGCTGATAGTTGCTTTTTATTGGTAGGGGCTCTTGCTAGGTAGGGACACTTACTAGTGACAGGCTTCGCCTGTGCGCTTGGTTTACGCTGCGCTGGTTTCTTTGTATTCGAAGACTGGTTCTAGGAGGTCTTCGATGTTGCAGTGGAGGGCTTTTGCTATGGCTCTTACGCTTGTTACCGAAGCTTCATTGATGTTTCTCTGGCGCTGCTCGTACATTTGGATTGAGCGGAGTGACACATCCGATTCGTATGCCAGATCTTGTTGGGTTTTCTTGAGCCTCTTTCTTGCTAACGCAAGCTTGGTTTGCCTGGACGCTTTTTTCGCCATATCGCAGACGAGGCGAGCCACGCGTTCCTCCGAGGCTTCGTGCCAGGGGTAGTACAGACTGCGTAGCACATCGAATGGAACGACATGCAGCAAATCTTCGAAAGACTCTCCTAGGCGCCACTGAAGGTATGCCAATATCCAGCCTGTCCAATATTCCGGTGTCTTTTCGAATCGGTAGGTTCGATTTGGCATCGGCCTTGATTGATAGCCCGACCTTTCGGCGATAAGCGCGAACAGCTCAACGCCCGATTTTCCCGACACTACCCATGCGTTGCCGCATTCGAACTCGCGAGCTACGCCGCTCAAGCAAAAGAGTTCAGCAACTTCCGATCCTTCTGCTCCATAATCGTTAACGGCATAGTCAAAGCAGTCGCCGAGATTGTTCATTGCGTCCTCGAGGTAGTAGACGGGGTATGTCCTACTCGGCCCACGATCCGTTAACTCTTGGATCATTCAAATCAACCCTCCCTGCCATCAAATCCCTAATGTCGACACCATCAGAGTCAAATCCGTTTACCGTATCCAGGTACTTTCGTCGAGCGTTCTGTTCTCGCTCAAATCGTTTGGGATAAAACTCAGCTCCCGAAGCCTGCTTCCAATCGCGGAACTTAATCGCCGAGAACGCACGCTCACTCATAAGCGCATATTGAATGCCCAAATCCCCCAAAAACATAATGCGCTGCAATTGCCTGAGCGAGATCATGCCGTTGACAAACTGTCTTGCAAACGAGAAATAGGAATCGTCTGCACGATAGCCTCGAATAACGTCATAGGGAGAAATATCAATCAGGCAGTTATCCAGCAGATAACGAAGCCCCTCGCGTGCTACTGGCGTTGAAACATTGAACTCTCTGTTATTCGCCAGAATTGCAAGCCAGTTGAGAATCGAGAACTCACCTGATTCCAAATCCAAAATCGCAAGGCCATCTAAATCAAGCTCATATCGATTGGCAATGCCATCAGACTCGGTCCGACATGCCCACTCCATTGCCATTTCCTCATGCGGTGTGCAATAAAACCCGCGCCCATAGTCATTGAATTGCCTGCATTTATCCAACGATGGATGCTCGACAACAACCTCCGACCCGTGCCAAAGCTCCATATCGACCTCCTAAAAAATATCACCTCAGCGATAGTTTACCAATAACTATCACTGAGGTGATATAGATAGGAGCTTTTGAAGGGCTGCAGCCTGACTAGAGGCAGGCCTCGGCGATGCGCTTTTTTAGTTCATCGATGCCGGTGCCGGTTTGGGAGCTTGTGATGATTACGTTTTCGGCCGGGACGTTGAGCTGCTTTTTGATGGCTGCTGCTTGGCGGGCCTGCTGGGTGCGGCTGAGTTTGTCGGCCTTGGTGAGGCAGACGATAAAGTTGAACTCGTTGCCCTGCAGGTAGTCGATCATGTCATGGTCGAGTTTACTGGGGTCGTGACGAATGTCCACCAGTGAGACGACCAAGTTAAAGCTGCGCTCGGAGTCGAAAAAGTCGCCGATAAGCTCGGCCCAGCGGTCGCGCTCGGCCTTGGAGCGACGGGCGAAACCGTAACCCGGCAGGTCAACGAAATGCACGTCGTCGGCCTCAAAGAAGTTGATGTTGCTCGTCTTGCCCGGCGTACTGGAAACCTTGACCAGGTTCTTGCGGCCAAATAGCTTGTTCATGATGGAGGACTTGCCCACGTTGGAGCGGCCGACGAAGCTCACCTCAGGGCAGGTGGACTCGGGAATCTGCGAAACCTTGCCGTAGCTGGCAACGAACTTGGCAAGCTGATAGTTAATGGAATCGGCCATGGACACTCCTTGGTCGTAGGTTCTTACAAATAGACGCGCTATTACGCAGCGGCAATGCGGCGGACGATATCGAGCGTGATGTCACTTGCGACACGCGCGTACTCGAACAGATCGAACTCTCGCTCGCAAATTGCATCGTACGCCTCGTCACAATTATCGCTGATAGCGCGCAACACCAGGCAATCGACACCATTTTTGGTTGCGACATGGGCAATTGCCGCGCCCTCCATGCCGACACAATCGGCATGCGTCGCCTCGATAGCGTCGTTGCGCATGGTGGCGCCCGTCACAAAGCGGTTGCCCGTGGCAATCGTGCCGACCAGGAACTGCTTGGTGCCCTCATTCGAAGCGACTGCATTTGTCGAAGCGTCAACAAACCCACGCTCAGCAAGCACTTCGGCGGCAATATCGACCAGCGCGGGCGTCGAGCCAAACTCCTCGAGCCCCGGTGCGGACTCAGCGATAAGCGCGGTATCGGTATCCAGATAGCGTAGGCGTTTGCCAATGACCACATCGTCGATATGGAGCTTGGGGTTCAAACCGCCCGCAATGCCCGAAAACACAACAGCCTGCGGAGCATACTTGCTAATGAGGTGCTGTGTTGCAGCGGCGGCGTTCACCGTGCCCATGCCCGCCGTTGTGGCGACAACTGTCAGGCCGTCGAGCTCACCGCTCACAACGGTCAAGCCTGCCTCCCGTGCCTCGCAAACGTCGCTCAGCTCTCCCTTAATCTGCATGATCTCTTTTTCGAGCGCACCGATAATCGCGATGGTAGTCATACCATTCCCCAAACCTATTCGAAATTCTCAACCACGGTATGGTACCAGCATTTTGTTTGACCTCGTCAAACGAACACGCTAAGCCAGTGCAGCTCGCGTATCAAACAGAGCCTTTGCAATCGCAGCCGTAACCTCGCTCGAACGGTCACTCCATGGCATCGATGTCATGACGCTCATGACATAGGTACGGCCATCGATGTCGATGTGGCCTGCATCGCATGTCGAATAGTAACCATCCTCGCTAATCCAGCCTGCCTTGTTGCGCACCAAAACCTGCTCGTCCGCAATGCCATCGCGAATAAACGAGCGCGATGTTGATGCCAGAAGGCCCGACAACCACTGTGAAGTCTCGGTATCCATGCTCAGATACTCGCTCATCTCACGCCATAACCTCGCAGAAGTGCGCGGGCAGTAGGTCGGAAAATCACTCATCGGATCCAGTGCCGTTTCGTCATCAACACCCAGATTGGCAATCCAATCCTCATAGCCATCATGGTCAAACGCCGCGCGTAACGCGATAAACGAATCGTTGTCTGAGTTGACGACGGCATTCTCGATAAGGTCGCGCACCGTCTGCCAGCCCATGCTGTAACCACCATACGTGGCTAAAGGCCCATCGAGCGGCACCTGCCCCGATTCGACCAACGTCTCGCAAATATAGAGCGCATACAGCGCTTTGTAGCTGCTCGCTCCATACACCTCGACATCGGCGTTATACGTCACGCCCTTACCGCTCGATAGGTCGTAGAACACTACACCCACATCGCCCAGCTCCTGCGCCCGACACAGGGCATCCTGGAGCGAGGCAAGGCTCTCATCCTCCAAGGCAGGAGTCTTGTTATCCACCAACGAGAAGGTCCGAACGGTATCACCCGAAGGGATATCGTTGAAGTCCGCCTTCGAAAGTCTCGTCTTGAGATCTGCCGTCGACAGAGCTTGATCTGCCGACGCTTTGGACTTTGAAACCTTCTCGTTTTGCAGCTGTACCGTTGACGCATCTGGGCGCACCGTTCGCTCCGAGGCGTAGGTTTTAACGGTAATTCCGAGGATAATAACCGCCGACGTTAGCATCCCAATGGCGGCAATCTTCCTCACGCGGATGCGAGCGCTGGCAAGGCCACGCGAAGACGTGCCCTTCGTCTTATATCTGCTGCCATGCTGCGGCACATACTCGTCCCGCGATGCGATGTTTCGCACGTGGTCTCCTGACTGCCACCGTTTATATACGAGCAGCATGATACCGAGCAGGCATTTCTTTCCAAAGATATTCAGCGGCGTTTAAGGTGTCTTTAAAGAAACCACAAGCGTATTTATCCAAATGGCACGATTCTGTTGCGCATCTCACCGCAACCCAGAGAGCAGTCTTTTTAGGACGGGGCTCTTTAGCAATCAACTAGGTGCCCAGGGGCACTCATTTAAGTCCGTCCCCAATGAGTGCCCTTGGGGAACGAAAATGGTACGCTAGCCGATGGCGTTTTTTAGCTCCGCACGGCGCTCTTTCATGCCGGTCATAACGGCATTGCGCAGCTCGGGCATGCGAGCGGTATCCATCTGGGGCACGCCCTCAAGCTTATAGGGAATCCCCAACTGCTCATATTTGACGACACCCATGGTGTGATACGGCAGCATCTCCAGACCGACCACGTTGTGCCATGGAGCGATGAGGCGACCGAGTGCCTCGCACTCCTCCACCGTGTCGGTAATGCCCGGCACCACCACGTGGCGGATAACGACCTTGATCTTGCGACGTGCAAGTTCATCGCCGAACGCCAAGATGCGTGCGGGATCGCAACCGGTCAGCTTTTTATGCTCGACCGGGTCGGCATGCTTAATATCGAGCAGTACCATGTCGGTCTCGTTGAGCACGGCATCGAACTTCTCGGGGTGGTTGGGGTCAAATGCATAGCCACAGCTATCTAGGCAGGTATGTACACGGCCATCGGGGTTGTTATGCATAGCACGAAACAGATCGGCCAAAAACTCGGGCTGCAGGAGCGGCTCGCCGCCGGACACCGTAATGCCACCGCTGCGATAGAACTCGTGGTTACTCTGGAACTCATCCATCAGGTGTTCGACGGTCACCATGGTGCCGCCGTTGACCGACCAGGTATCGGGATTGTGGCAATACGCGCAGCGCATGGGACAGCCCTGAACAAACACCACAAAGCGGATGCCGGGTCCGTCGACCGTTCCCATCGTCTCGATCGAATGCACGCGGCCAAGGGCAAACGCAGAGTCCTCGGGACGAGCGTCCACACCCTCAAGCGTCATTTCTGCCATTCGCGCTACCTTGCCTCTCCTTGGATGCAACCAATTAAAATGCCAGAGTCATTCTAGCCCATGCGTTTGCGTTTAAACGTCTCGGACTAGAACGGCACGTTTTAATCTATCCCCCATCACCATGGCTGGGGGCTACGTCGAGATGTCAGGCTGAAGAACGCTCGCCTGCGGCCTTTACGCCTTAAGCGTGAGCACCGCACCGAAGGCGGTCGGGCCGCAATGGCTCGAGATGACGCCGCCGACCTGAGTCCAGGTAACGTCCTTAAAGCCCAGATCATGCGCATAGACCTCCATGTCATCGCGCAGCTCCTGGGAAAGGCCCACCGAATACGCCAGGCCAATGTGCGAGTAGTCAATCTCGCCCTTCGCAACCATGTGGTCAATAAAGGCGCGGGCGCACTTGAGCATAGAGCCGCGGAACTTCTTGGTCGCCACGAACTTGCCGCCTGTCACCTCAATACAGGGCTTAATCTTGAGCAGATGAGCGCCTAGGAACGCGACGTTGGACAAGCGACCACCCGCCTTAAGGAAGGCAAGGTCGGTAGGAACAAAGCCCAACAGCACGCGGTCCATGACGGAGTTCGTAAATGCAAAGATCTCGTCGACGGTGGCATCGGGGTGAGCCTCGATGTATTTGGCGGTCTCGACGACAACGAGCGACTGGCCCACCGAGACAAAGCGCGTGTCCATGGAGAACACGTAGTCGCGCCCCTGGGCCGCAATCTTTGAGGACTGATGCGAACAGGTCGTGGCCTCGGAATATGCAAGATGCAAAATAGTCGCGTCGGGTTGCTCGGCATGGATGCGGTCGTACACATGCGCAAAATCCGCTGGCGAACAGCCACTGGTCTTGGGCATCACACCAAACTCGTTGCAGCGCGAATAAATCTCGAGCGGATCGATCGAGCCGTCCTCGACGGTCTCGTCACCAATCGTGACATGCATGGGCACGCGCACGATGCCGTAGCGCTCGCAGAGCTCCGGCGTCACATCCGACCCAGACTCAACCACGATTACATACTTGCCCATTCTTATCACGACCCATCTCGACGTTGGCTTTTCAATACATGACATGCGCGCCGCGCTGTTGCACAACGGCATCTAAGCGCCAAAGAGACGCCGCCCTTTGCACATAACAAAGGACAGCGTCTCCCTGGAAAACTCCGTGCTTAACTGAGATTTTACACGGTTTATTAAGGAGTGTTACTTATTCCGCAAACGGTCGCTATACGCGATAAACGGTAGTTGGCCGCGGCAACTGCGACGCATTCCGCCCAACAAGTCCAATCGTGCTCCATGCACGGTTAATGAGCGAGGCGGTAGAAATCCATCGACGCCGCACCCTCGGCGTGCAGCGCCATCGCCGGAACCGCCGACGAATAGGTACGGCTCGTAAGTGCCGCCTCACCGCCGTTGGCAAAAATCTCGACCATCGTAGTGTCCGAAAGCACGCGCAGGTCGCGAAGCTCGCCGAGCTCAATCGACCTCTGGTCGCGCCCATAGCCTTCGTCACCCATGTCGAGGGTAAGCATCCCGTCCGCATAGCGCACAAAGACACCCTTGCGAATCTCGAGCTCAACCATCTTGGCGCCCTCACAGGAAACCACGAGATCAAACAGGCGGCCCGGCTCCTCAACGGTTTCACCGCCTGTCGTGCGAACGCAGTCGCCGCGCATCCTCTCAATCTCGTGCGCCGGCTGCTGGCAGAGCTTACCATCGCGCATGCTCAGCTCTCGCGGCACCGTCAACGCGCACTGCCACCCGCGCGCCACCGTCGGGTTTTCCGCCGTCGCATCGGGGCAACCCGACCATCCGATCATCAATCGCCGGCCTGCAGCATCCTCAAAGGACTGCGGAGCATAGAAATCAAAACCGGCATCGACCATCGGGGGCATGCCCTTCCCGACGATTTTAAAGCTCGGCGCCTCCCAATCGGCCTCGATGGGGAACCACACGCACTGATGCGGATTGCGGTAACGCCAACCATCGGCAGGCACACCCTGCGGACAGCAAACGAGAATAAGCTCGCCATCGAGCTCAAACAGATCGGGGCACTCCCACATAAAGCCAAACTTCTCGCCTAACTCAATGCGCGTCGCATAGCTCCAGTTCTCAAGATTGCGCGAGGTATAGACAAGCACGCAGCCACGGTCGTCTTTCGTACGAGCGCCCAGAACCATGTAGTAGATACCGTCGTGTTCAAGGATCTTGGGGTCGCGCACGTGCGTACCGATATCGTCGGGGCAATCGACCGGCCCAGCAGCTATGCGCTTCTCGCCCAATTCGTCGGGATTCTCGGCAACCATATGAATCTGGTTTTGCTCACGGCCCGTCAACACGTAGTCGTAATCATCACGGTCAAAATGCTTAACGTTGCCGGTATAGAAGTAGTGAATCTTGCCATCACGTACAAAGGCAGAACCAGAATACGCTCCACTCGAATCCAAATCGGAATCGGGGAACAGCACGGGACCGTGATTCTCGTACGTCACAAAATCCTTTGTCGTCAGATGGTTCCAAAGCACTGGACCGCCATGCGCAGCATCGAACGGATCGTATTGATGATAGATGTGATACGTATCACCAATCTGAACCAAACCATTGGGGTCGTTGAGCCAGCCAAGCTCAGGCTCCACATGGAACAAAAGCCTATCGGGGTCGGACGCGATGCGAGCCACCGTCTCATCCTGTCCGGCACGCCACTGCTCATAGTCCGCACGCATCACCTTGTTTTTTTGATTAAACATCGCCATTGACCTTCTCGTCTATAGGAAAGGACGCTCGACTCACACGAGCCGAACGCCCTTCCCCAAATGGACTTATCCGCACATTACGCTGAACGGCTCAACTAGAAGCTAACGTCGAAGCCAGCGCCAGCGCCCTCTTCATCGGTGGTCGGCACGCCCTTTGCCTTGTTGTAGGCAAAGATCAAGACGATCGGCACGATGAAGGCGATGAGATTGCCAGCCACATACCACACGAGCGTCTCGGGCGTAACGATGAGCAGGCCAAGCACGCCGGTCAGACCCTGACCGATGGCGCGCACCTCAAAGAGCTTCACGAAGGCACCGCCGCAGCCTGCACCGATGCAAGCGCAGATGAACGGGATGATCGAGTAGCGCATGTTTGCAGCAAAGATTGCGGGCTCGGAGATACCGACCAGCGTCGGGATAAAGGACGACATGCAGATGTTGCGCTCTTTGGAATGCTTCTTGTGAATGAGGTACATGCCGATGGCGCCGCCGCCCTGGGCGATGATGGAAACCGACCAGATTGCCTGGATGTAGTTGAAGCCAGTCGTGGCAACGAGGTTTGCCTCGATACCCTGGATGAACTGATGCGTACCGGTAACGACGAGCGGCTGCAGGAATGCGGCAAAGACAAAGGCACCGAAGACGCCCATCCTGTTGTACAGGATATCGATTACACCGGCGAGGACGTCGCCGATCAGGTTGCCGAGCGGGCCGAACACGGTGAACAGGGCGACGTTAGCAAGAATCAGGGTAACGGTCGGGACAAAGACGAACGAGACGACCTCGGGGATGTACTTCTGGGCAATCTTTTCGACCTTGGCCATAAACCAGGCAGTCAGGATTGCAGGGAACACGCCGCCCTGGAAAGCAACCATGGGAATGGAGAGCGGACCAAAGTTCCAGTACTCAGCACCCGTCGGATCCATAACGAACGTGTTGCGGTTCATAAGGCCCGGGTGAACCATGACGATACCGACGAGGATGCCCAGAATCGGGTTACCGCCAAAACGCTTCACCGCGCTGTACATAACCAGGACAGGCAGGTAGTCAAACGTGGTGGCGATAATGGCAAAGAAGCTTGCGAGGTTCTTGAGGAACTCGCTGTGGTCGGCAAGGCTGCCCTCCATGCCAAAGAGGCCGTTGGCAACGATCAGCGACTTAAGGCCGATGATGATAGCAGCGCCGACGAAAGCGGGAATGATGGGGATAAAGATATCCGAGAATACCTTGAGGACCGAGAAGAACTTGCCCTTCTTGTCCGCCTCGGCGCCCTTGACCTCGGAAGCGCTGATCTCCTTAACGCCCGTCAGAGCCATAAACTCATCGTAGACCTTGTTGACGGTACCGGTACCGAAGATGATCATGAGCTGGCCGCTGTTGTACAGCACGCCCTTGACGCCATCGATGTTCTCGAGCTCGGCCTTGTTGTACTTGCTCGTATCCTTGAGCACCAGACGCAGACGCGTAACGCAATGCGTGGCGCCCTCGATGTTCTCCAGACCGCCGACGTTATCGACGACTTGCTGAGACACTACTTTGTAGTCCATGTTCCTCTCCATTCCCTTACGAAATCATAAAACGTTTTGATGCCATTACAGAGACGCGATCGTTGCATTTGCGCACTTGAGCGTACCGTCGGTGACCGTCAGCGCCACACCCTGGCCCTGCTTATTGCAGAAGCGCGCGTTAAGCGCAACATCATCGACAAAGATGGTCGCGATATCGTCGTCAACGACCAGGCGCACATGATGAGTGCCCTCGCCCTTAAAGAACAACGGACGCTCGAGGCCCATGTTGTTGACCTGGAACCACGGATACTGGGGGGCCGCCGTAAACTCGAGCTTGCCCTCACGCAGGTTGGCGCGGAACTCATAGGCAAGACCGGACTCGGCGTCCTCGGCAAGCTTCACCGAGAAGCCGGCAGCGTCACCGGCGAGCTCGATGTCGGCATCGAGCATATAGGTGGAACCGGCATCCGCGGCGAGCACCTGCTCGACCTTGCCCGACTCGCAAGAGAGCTCAAAGGCCTCGACTGCCTTAGCCTCGCCAAAGGCGCCAAGCATGCTGTCAGGAAGCTTGGTGCCGAGCGTTCCGTCGGCACGCTGAACGATCTCGAGGGGCATAAAGGTGCCACCCCACAGGTAAGAGCTGGGGTCGCCGCCCTCGTCACGCGTAGGAACCCAACCAAAGAGAACGCGGCGCTCGCCGTCAAATGCGGTACGCGCGGCATAGTACGCGCGGCCATCGAAGGAATCGTCCGCAGGAGTGATCCAAGGACCGTTGATAGAGCGAGACATGCGGTAACGGGTCTTGTTGCCATCACTGTACTCGGAGAACACCAGATACCACCAGTCGCCCATCTTAAAGAGATCAGGCATCTCGAACATGGTGTACAGGCCCGGATTCCACCAGTCGCCCTGGAACTCCCAGGTATCCAGGTCCTTGGAGGTGAACTTGACCAGACGACCGGTCATCAGACGCTTGTCCTCGCCCACACGCGTGCCGAGGATGAGCATGTACTCTTCGTTCTCCTCATCCCAAAGCACAAAGGGATCGCGCCAGTTGCGGTCATCGTAACCCTCCTGGGGCGGAAGCAGCGTCTCGGCGATGTTCTTCTCCCACTTGACGGCGTCGTCACTCGTTGCGTGAAGAAGAACCTGCTTCATCAAGCGTGCCTTGACCTTATCGCGATTGCAACCAGTGTAGAGCGCATGGTACTTGTCGCCCACCTTAAACACCGTGCCGGCATAAACATACTGGTCGACTTCCTCGTCGCCGCCACGCTCAAGGCTCTCGCCAAAGTCTTTGTAATTGACGAAGTCCTTGGTTGTCGCGAGTGCCCAGCCAAACGGCTCTCCGAAAGGTCCGGGGTTTCGCGTGTCACGCTGATGATAGAGATAGAACGTGCCGTCCTCGCCGTACGGCATGATGTCGCCCACCCAAATTCCCTCAGGCTGGTAATACACCTTGTGCATCCGAGACTTCCTTCCCACGTGATACTAACTCGGTACAACTGCAAGATATGTCAATCGTTTTCATATGTCAAACGTTTTCACACCAATACGTCTTTTCGCAGTTCCAGTCGTCGGCAAACGGTTGACATATGCCGGCGAACGGTCATCAGAGGCGTTTGAGGAATTCTTTTGGCACGGGATGAACTACGCGGTTTTGCCCTCAATGAGTTCAACGGGGAGCTTGGTATTCGATTCGGGCTTTTCACCGTTAACAAGAGCGATGATGGATTGCGCCGCGAGCTCTCCGATGCGATCGATATCTTGACGAACGGTTGTTAAGTCAGGCATAAACGTCATAGTGCGGCGGGCGCCATCCGCGCCCACGACCTTAATATCGTCCGGAGCGCTCAAGCCGCGCTGCTTCATCACGTTAAGACAGATAGCCGCCATCGTGTCGTCTCCCGCAAAGATGCCGTCAATATCGGGGTTCTCATCGAGGATCTTCGCAACGACCGCACTCTTTTCGTCATCGGACTTAACGAACTCGACCTCACGGACAAGCGCGGGCAAACCGGCCTGCTCCACAACATCGTGGTAGGCATCGGTACGCTTATTGGCAGGCATGCGCATGCGGCTATTGTTGCGCAGGCACAAGATGCGCGAACACCCGTCATCAATCAGGCGACGCGTGGCAAGTTCGCCGATGCCATAGCTGTCGCTCGCAATCTGAACAGAGGCCTCGCCAAGGTCGCAGTCGATACCAACCAGACTCAAGCCCATCTCGGCATACGCCTCGGCACCGATATTAAGCGAGTTGACGATGACGCCATCAACCATATTGCGTCGAAGCATGTCGATATAAGAGCGCTCAAGCTCGGGTCGATTGGCGCTATTGCACAGCAGCATCTTAAAACCGTTTTCGGCCAGGGTATGCTCAATGACTTGAACCACTTGGGCATGAAACGGACTGCTGACATAGGGGACGATCATACCGATAAGATTCAGGCGACCGTTGAGCATGGCACGAGCGATATCGTTGGGCGTATAGTTGATGCGCTTCATCGCGGCATGGACCTTATCGCGGGTCTCTTGGCTAATATAGCCACGATTATTAAGCACACGAGATACCGTAGTAGGCGAAACCCCCGCCACCGCCGCAACTTCCTTGATGCCAGGCTTAGCCGAATCCTTAGAACGAGCGCCCTCGCGAGCCATAGCACCCTCCCCCATCAACATGTCATACGTTTACATACGAACAAAGCATACCCCAACAACAGCGGGAAGACGGTAACAGCACAAGTAAGTAAACGACTCATCCAAATAATTAGGAGAGTTCCGCCTAAAGGGTGACTACACAGGACCCCCGCCGGGGCTGTTTGGGCTATCTCCCAAAAAATTCCGCAGGACGCAAAGAGGCTCGCCGCACGAAGTGCGCAGCGAGCCTCTT
>NZ_JAQLEM010000045.1 GCF_028209885.1 Collinsella aerofaciens
TCACCGTATTCCAGGTTCCCGGACGCCGGGCAGACTCGCTTCGGTTCGGGCGCTACACCAACTTTCTCGACACTACCACCGTTCCACCCTCGAGCGCCTCTATACATCGCGTGTGATCGATACGGGCGAGATGCACGTTTCGCGCCGCATCTCCGCGGCCTTCAAAGATATCGAGGGCGGACAGATTTTGGGCGCGACCCGCGATTACAGCCATCGCCTTATCAATTTTGATCTAAGCGAAGAGACCGATGCCGATGTCCGCGCCGCGCGCGCTGTCATCGATGAGCGTCTGGATGAAGCGGCCGAGGCCTTTTATGGCGTGGCCGAGACCACGCCTCTCGATTGTGTGCCCAAGGTGTGCGATTACCTGCGCCAGATCGGTATGATCCGCCCGGTTGCTATCGACGACACCGAGCCCGTCGATATCACCAAGACCCCGCTTTTCACGCCGGCGCCGCGCAGCGTTATCCTGCAGGCCCTCTCGCGTGGCCTCACGCAGGCGGTTGTCGCCATCGGGTACGCGGCCATTCGCGGCTTTGGCATTTCCCATCCCACGGTGGGCGAGCTTCGCCGCGGCAGCGTGCCGGTGACGATTGATGCCCCCGGAACCGATCCCTCTCAGGCTTCTGCCGACGACGCGTACTATCTGGGAGCACTCCCGGTCTGTGAGGTCGAAAGCCTGATCGCCAACGACGAGGTGACCGAGACGGGCGAGCATGTGAACGCGCTCGATGTGGGCTACGGCCTCGTTACCGGCAGCGACGAGAGCAAGGCCATCGCCATGAGCGTCCTCGACCATTCGCTGCGCGTCGACGACGTTCGCTACCCCACACAGGATCAGGAGTTCGTGCTCTATCACATCGACGGTGTGGAAGCCACGGGCTTTATCAGCCATCTCAAGCTGCCGCACTACGTGACGTTCCAAAGCAAGCTCGATGCAGCCTTGCGCTCTATGAATCACGCCGAGGGACAGAAGGAGGACGGTTCTCGTGCAGCGCAACTATAACTTTGCCTTTTTGGACGAGGGCTCCAAGCGCGAGATTCGCCGCGCCATCTTGAAGGCCGTCGCCATTCCCGGATACCAGGTGCCGTTCGCCAGCCGCGAGATGCCCATCGGCCGCGGCTGGGGTACGGGTGGCCTGCAGGTCACGTTGTCGTGCATCGGTCCCGATGACGTGCTCAAGGTAATCGACCAGGGCTCGGACGCGAGCGTCAATGCCGTGTCTATTCGCAGCCTCGTGCACGAGACTACCGGCGTCGAGACCACCACGTCCACGGCGGACGCGACGCTCATCCAGAGCCGTCACCGTATCCCTGAGCGTCCGCTGCAGCGCGAACAACTCATGGTGCTGCAGGTTCCCATGCCAGAGCCCCTGCGCACCTACGAGGCGCGCGAAAGCGTGACGCGCCGTCTGCATGCCGAAGCTGAGTACACCGGGGCATATCTGGAGCTTTTTGAGCAGATCGTGCGCTATGGCTCCACGACTACCGGTGCCGACCATCCCGTGATGGTGCAGGATCGCTACGTTATGGCGCCGAGCCCTATTCCGCGTTTCGACAATCCCAAGCTCAACGATGCCGAGAATCTCTTTTTGTTTGGCGCCGGTCGCGAGAAGAAGATCTATGCCGTGCCGCCCCATACCAAGGTGGAGTCGCTCGCCTTCGAAGACCATCCCTTTGTGCGCGAGGATTTTGAAGGTAAGCGCTGCTGCATCTGTGGGGCGACGGGCGTCTATATGACTCAAACCATCGATCCCGTTACGGGCAAGAAGGCATGGCAGTGCTCCGATACCGATTATTGCGCAGAGCGTCTCGAGGAGGGCGGAAGCGATGAGTAAAGGCACGACGATGCTTCCCGCTACGGTTCATCATGAATTTAAGGATAAGGCTCCGGTTTTGTCCGTTCGCCATCTGGCCAAGCGTTTTGTCGTCGGCTGTGACTACTGCCGCGACCCGCATGCCAAGCTCGAGCGCAACATCTGTCCTGTATGCGGCACGGTGCACGCGGTGCGCGACATCTCGCTCGAGGTGCATCGCGGTGAGATTCTGGGCATTGTGGGCGAGTCTGGTTCGGGCAAGTCGACGCTCATGCAGTGCCTCTATTTCGACCAGGAGCCCACGGCGGGCGATATGCGTGTCGCTGCATATGATGGGGGCAAAGGCAACTGCTTTGACCTCTCTCGCCAGCAAAAGCGCCTTATTCGCGATGAGATTTTTGGCATGGTTTACCAAAACCCTTACCTGGGCCTGCGCATGAACTTCTCGAGTCTTTCCAATATCGCCGAGAAGCAGATCGCTGCCGGTATCCGTGACGTTTCCTCCATGGTCGATCGCGGCCGCGAGCTGCTTGATCGCGTGAACATCCCCTTGCGTCGTGAACAAGATCCACCGCGCGCGTTTTCGGGCGGTATGCAGCAGCGCGTGCAGATTGCCAAGGCGCTTTCCAACCGTCCTCCGCTGCTGTTCTTGGACGAGGTCACCACCGGTTTGGACCTTTCGGTTCAGGCGCGCGTGCTTGATCTTATCCTCTCGCTGCGTCGTGACCTGGGAGTCTCGATGGTTGTGGTGAGCCATGACCTGGGCGTGATTCGCCTGCTTGCCGATCGCACTATCGTGATGCTCGACGGGCAGGTCATCGAACATGGCTTGACCGATCAGATCATGCAAGATCCGCAGCACGCCTACACCCAAGAACTCGTCTATTCGCTTCTTTAGGAGGTTCGCCGATGTACGTCATCCGCAACGGAATCATTGTTCAGCCCGACCGCCTGCTCTTTGGCTATGAGCTTGTGGTCGAAGACGACAGGATCGCCGCAATTCAACGCCAAGGCAAATTCGATGCGACCGCCGCGGGAGCCGGCGTTATCGATGCTCATGGTGGCTATGTCACGCCTGGTCTTGTGGATATCCATTCCGACTATATCGAGACCGTTATCTCGCCGCGCCCGACGGTGCTCATGGACTTCTCGACGGCATTGTTCGAGGCCGAGCGTGAGCTCATCGCCCATGGCATCACCACAATGTATCACTCGCTTTCGGCATATGCGCAGGACATCATGGACGCCAAGCCGGTCCGGCGCTGGGAGAACACCGAGAAAATCATGGCGCTTATCGCCGGCTGCAAGCGCACCGAGGGACGAAACGCCCATCTGATTCGTCATCGCCTGCACCTGCGCCTCGAGGTCGATAACGTCAATCTGGTTGAGCAAGTTGAGGGGCATTTGCGCTCGGGCGAGGTGGACGAGCTTTCATTTATGGACCACACTCCCGGCCAGGGTCAATATCGCGATATCGAGATCTGGCGCAAGAGCGTTCGCGGCGATCACGAGCTGAGTGACGAAGAGGCGGAGCGGATCGTCGCCGCTCAGCAGGCGGCACCCAAGCTTTCCTTTGATCAGCTCAAATATCTTGCCGATGTTGCCTGTGAAAACGGCATTGCGCTGGCGAGCCACGATGACGATTCGGTCGAGCATCTGGATCTTATGCGTGAGCTCGGCTGCACGATCTCTGAGTTCCCGGTGAGTTTAGAGGTGGCGCGCGCTGCTCGCGAGCGTGGCATGTCGACCGTCATGGGAACACCCAACATCTTGCTGGGAAAGAGCCATTCGGGCAATCTTTCGGCGCGCGACGCCGTGTCCAACGGAGTGGCGAGCGTGCTGTGCTCCGATTACTATCCCACGGCAATGCTGCAGAGCGCCTTTGCCCTGCACCATGATTTCAAGCTGCCGCTTGAAGAGGCGTTTGCCATGCTCACCATCAACCCGGCGCGCGCCGTGCATGCCGACGACCAGATTGGCAGTCTGGAAGAGGGCAAGAAAGCCGATATTCTGGTCATTCGTGAGGTTGAGGAAGGCCAGCGCACCTATCCCGTGATCACGGCGACGCTGGTGGATGGCCGTGTGGTTTCGCGCATGTGGTATCCGGCGCTGCCGAGCATGTCTGCCCGTTTTGCCACCGATGCCGCGACGATCGCCGAGACCGCCGACCACGTGCCGGCAGCCGTGGTGGATACGGATGGATCGGAGGACAAGTAATGGGCGATTCAATCGAATCCTTTCAGCCTGATGCATGTCCACTCCTTGCGATCGAGGATCTTTCCAAGGGCTTTACCCTGCATACCGCCGACCGTCGCGTGCGCGGCTGTGAGCATATCTCGCTGAGCGTGCTGCCGGGCGAGTTCGTGGGCGTTACCGGCCGCTCGGGCTCGGGTAAATCAACGATTCTCAAGTGCATCTATCGTACGAATCTGCCGGAAAGCGGCCACATCGTGTACGATTCCGAGGCCTTTGGCCCGGTCGACCTTGCCACGCTCGATGAGCGTCGTGTGATCTATCTGCGCAACTACGAGATTGGCTATGTCTCCCAGTTCCTCGATGCCGTGCCACGTACCACGGCCCGTGAAATCGTGCGCGCGAGTGCCGCCGAGGCGTTTGCCGATGAAGATGCGATTGAGGAGGAGACGACGCGTATGCTCGAGCATTTCGACTTCCCCAAGCCCCTGTGGGACCTGTATCCCAACACGTTCTCGGGTGGTGAGAAGCTCAGACTCAACATCGCGCGCGCTATGGTGCGTCGTCCACGTCTATTACTGTTGGACGAGCCGACTGCCAGCCTCGATAACGCGAGCAAGGTCAGAGTCCGCGATTTGATTGAGCAACTCAAGGCCGGAGGTACTACGATGCTGGGGATCTTCCATGATTTGGAGTTTATGGAAGGCGTTTGCGATCGTGAGTACAACATGCAGATTGGTGGGTTTGTCCAGGCATAGGAGGGACGGATGCAAGAACATAGATCCGTGCAGGGGTCATTTGATCTGCATATGCATTCAGTTTATTCCGATGGTTCTCAATCGGTGCAGACATTGATTACCGAGGCTCGTGAGCGGGGTCTTTCGGGTATTGCCGTTACCGATCACGACAGTTTGCGCCAGCTGTCGTCCGTACGCGCCGAAGCCCGCAAGATGGGTTTTCCCGTGATTGCGGGTGTTGAAGCTTCTTGCATTGACGCGGAAACCGGACGCAAGATCCATATTCTTTGCTACGGTCTCGCGGCTACGGCGGATGAATCTGGTCCGCTTGAGCTCTTGGTAAACGAAACGCTTGCCCGCCGTACTGCCAACACTCTGTGGCAGGCATGGACGCTCGAGCGTACAGGGATAGCCCCCTGCGGGCGAAAAGCATCGGTGGCTGACGTGGTCGAAGTCTTGCGGGCAAGCACTGGTGTCTACAAACAGCACGTCATGCAGGCGCTTACGGGGTTGGGCTATCGCGATGGCGAATATCAGCGCGTGTATCGTCGGTTATTTAAAAACGGCGGTATTGCCGAGCGTGACATTTCCTATCCCGACGCACTTGCAATTGTGCGGGCTGCTCGCGAACAGGGCGGCGTGCCCGTGCTCGCACATCCCCAGCAGATGGACTCGTGGGGGGCTATCCCCGCACTTGTTAAGGCGGGTCTGATGGGCATCGAGGCGTTTCATCCCGATAACGATGCCGTTGCGACCGAAGAGGCCTTTAGACTTGCACGACAGTACGGAATCTTGTGCACCGGCGGTAGCGATTACCATGGGCGCTATGGCGCCCCCGAGTGCGTCGGGGCTTGTTTCATCACGCCGGATGAAGCCGGCGAGTCCGTTGCGCAGCTGTTCGACCAAGAACGCCTGCTTGCTTAGGGGGTCCAAAGATGACAGTTCGAACGGCGACTGTTGCCGATTCCGACGCGGTGTACGAGCTCATGTGCCAGCTTGAGGACACTCGATTTGACCGATTGACGTTCTGTAGGCGTTTTGGCTGGCAGCTTGCCCGTCAACCATTTTTCGCTTTTGTGCTCGAGGAGGATGACGTTGTCGGGTTTGTGAACGTGCGCGTCGAGCGGCAGCTTCACCATGAACACCCCGTGGCCGAGATTTGCGAGCTCGTGGTTGACAAGGGATACCGTGGTGGTGGACGCGGGACACTGCTGCTTGAGAGAGCCATTGCGTGTGCACGAGAGCAGGGATGCGAGGTTATCGAGGTGACCTCAAATGCCGCACGGTTGGATGCTCACCGGTTTTACGAGAATCACGGCATGAAGAGGACGCATACTAAATTCATGATGGGGCTGTGAGAACCCTTAAATGTATGTGCAATAACGCTTGCCAACTTTTTCAAAAATAGTTCTTGCGTTCGCGGCGGCGCTCCGTTATTCTAATTCCTGCACGCGGGCGTGGCGGAATTGGCAGACGCGTACGGTTCAGGTCCGTATGGGGGCAACCCCATGAAGGTTCAAGTCCTTTCGCCCGCACCATTAAATGAAAGAGCTCCCAGCAATGGGGGCTTTTTTGTTATGTGCCCATCGCAGGGACTTGAACCTGCGAAGGAGCGAGCGTAAAGAAAACGCGGAGCGTTTTTAGCGAGCTGGCGAGGACGCCGGCAGGCGGCCGAAGCCGGTGCGGATCCGCGAAGCGGATACGCGGACGTCCTTTCGCCCGCACCATTACATGAAAGAGCTCCCAGCAATGGGAGCTTTTTTGTTATGGGCCCATCGCGGGGACTTGGACCCGCGAAAGAGCGAGCGTAAAGAATACGCGGAGCGTTTTTAGCGAGCTGGCGAGTCCGCCGGCAGGCTGTTTTTACGGATCCAATGCCGATATTTCGTATGCCCGAAACCCCAGTGGGCAAAAAACGGCAAATATGAGTACTGTCACAAAGGCGGCAACATTTCTAGAGGTCTATTTTGTGATAATTACGCAACAGCTGTACGTTAATTTGATTCGGCTTTGAGACAAAGCGGCTCAATTTGGAAGGATCTCGGGTTCGACAGGGTGCTATTTTGCTAAATAGGCTGCTACTAAAATAGTGACAGTACTCATATTTGGTCTTTTTTGCCCACTGGCCCTGCCATCGGGCCTTTGGGGCCGTCCAGGACGGGTATCCTAGTGCCAATGTATGCCCAATAGAGGAGAAGCCATGCTGTTTTCCGGTATCATCGCCGCCCTTACCAGTCTTTTGATCCCTATTATCATTCTGTTGCTGCTGCTTCCCAACGCCTGCTATGTCGTTGAACAACAGCATGCCGTGATCATCGAACGTCTGGGCAAGTTTAACCGCATCGTCAACGCGGGCTTCCACATGAAGGTGCCCGTGATCGACCGCAAGGCCGCCACGGTGAGTCTGCGCACCATGAAAAACGGTTTTGGCATCGACGTTAAGACCCAGGACAACGTGACCATCGGCCTTGAGGTCTCTGCTCAGTACCACGTGAGCTATGACATGGGCGCCGGCCCGGCAGATTCGGGCATCTACAAGAGCTACTATATGCTGCAGGAGCCCGTCGACCAGATGCGTGACTTCATCACCGACGCTCTGCGCTCTTCGATTCCCGTCTACACACTCGATGAGGTCTTTGCCAAGAAGGATGACATCGCCAAGGACGTTAATGCCACCGTGTCCGAGCAGATGGCTGCCTACGGCTTCACCCTCGTGTCGACACTCATCACCAAAATCGCGCTGCCGACCGAGGTCGAGAACTCCATGAACGACATCAATGCCGCCCAGCGAAAGCGCGCTGCCGCGCAGGAGCTCGCCGAGGCCGACCGCATCAAGCGCGTCACCGAGGCGACCGCCGAGGCTGAGGCGATGGAAAAGGCGGGCGAGGGCATCGCCAACCAGCGCAAGGCCATCGCGCTGGGCATCAAGGATTCGCTCGAGATCATCCAGGAGACGGGAGTCGGTAACGACGAGGCCAACCAGCTGTTCATGTTTACGCAGTGGTCCGAGATGATGACGGAGTTCGCTCGTACGGGTAAAACCTCGACGGTCGTGCTGCCGAGCGATTTCTCGCAGTCGGCCTCGATGTTCGAGCAGATGCTGACAGCCAGCAAAGTTCAAAACGATTCGAAGGAGTAGACGCGCGTGAAATACACCGTCGTTTGCGTCGGTAAGCTCAAGGAGCGCTTTTGGAAGGACGCGTGCGCTGAGTACACCAAGCGCCTGGGTGCCTATGCCAAGGTCGATATCCGCGAGGTGGCCGATATCGACCCGGCCAAGGCGGGCGGTGTGGATACCGCACGTGACAAGGAGGGGGCGGCGATTCTTGCTGCCCTGCCGTCTCGAGCGCATGTGATCCTGCTGGCTATCGAGGGCAAGGAGCGTTCGAGTGAGGAGCTCTCGGCGCGGCTCGACGATCTTATGCTGCGAGGCAACAGCGACATCGCCTTTGTAATCGGCGGATCGGACGGCGTGAGTGATGAGGTGCGCGCCCGCGCCGACGAGATGCTCAGCTTTGGACGCATTACCTTGCCGCATAACCTGGCACGCGTGGTGCTGCTAGAGCAGATCTACCGTGCCTGCAAGATCAGTCGTGGCGAGCCGTATCACAAATAGGTCGGCAATACGAAACAATGGCGTGGGACAATAGCTTTCGTTTTGAAGAGCGTGTCTGAGAGGACTATGAGATATGAAGATTGGGTTTGTCGGTTTTGGCAATATGGCGAGCGCTATGGCCGATGGCTGGATCGCTGCCGGTGTAGCCGCGAGCGACATGTGCGCCTGCGCGGGTCGCTACGACGCACTGGTTGAGCGCTGCGAGGCGCGCGGCATGGTCGCCTGCCACGATGCCGCCGAGGTTGTCGCCGCATCCGATATCGTGGTCGCTGCGGTCAAACCGTACATGATCGAGAAGGTATTCGCCCCGCTCAAGGATGCTCTTGCCAAAAAGATCGTTCTGTCGGTTGCCTGGACCTGGGACAGTGCCAAGTGGGAGCAGGTCCTGCCGGGCGTCGCGCATATCTCGACGGTGCCCAACACACCGGTTTCGGTGGGCGAGGGCGTCATCGCTTGCGAGAAGGCTTCCACGCTTAGTGATGAGCAGAGCGCCGTGGTGCTTGATCTGCTTGGCAAGCTCGGTGCGGTGGTCGAGCTCGATACGAGCCTGCTGTTTGTGGGCGGCACGGTGGGTGGTTGCGCTCCGGCATTTGTCGCTATGGCAATCGAGGCCCTGGGCGATGCGGCGGTCAAGCACGGTATCCCGCGTGCCGATGCCTATCGCATTGTGAGCCAGATGGTGCTGGGTACGGCAAAGCTGCAGCTTGCAACTGGTCAGCATCCTGCGGCGATGAAGGATGCCGTATGCTCGCCCGGTGGTGCCACCATCAAGGGTGTCGTTGCGCTCGAGGACGCCGGCATGCGCAGCGCCCTGGTCAAGGCAATCGACGCAACTCTCCAGTAAAACCTGCCATTTAGGGACAGGTTTATTTTGGCAGGTTTTTCCTGCGGTTTTGTCGTATGTGCGAAAAGCGCCCCGCAACCGGATCGTTACCGGTTGCGGGGCGCTTGCGTTTGCCCAGATAAAACCGACCGAAATAAACCTGTCCCTTTTTGGCAGGTTAGTCCCAGAAGCTGTCTTCCTCATCCTCGGACTTGGGTCCGCGGTCGACGTACATCTTATGGGTACGCTTCTCCATTACAAAGGCAAGAATCGCAAATAACAGGATGCCGCCGGCGAAAAGGATGGCAAAACCGGTGCGGGTGCCAAACAAAAAGGAAAAAACTGCGTCCATTGGGTGCCTTCTTGCGTAGTTGAGTTGGGTCGTAAACGCTCATAAGTATATACTTGCCCATACATGTACAAGGTTGCAACCTAAATGGAATGTATATCGCCGGAGGATCTAATGCTTGATATCAAGTTTGTTCGCGAGAACCCCGATGCCATCGATGTCGCCATGGCTAACCGCCAGACGTCTTGGGATCGCGAGAAGTTCTTTGAGCTCGACGACGAGCGCCGTGCCGTCATCACCGAGGTCGAGGAGCTCCAGGCTACGCGCAATGCCGAGTCCAAGAAGATTGGCGCCCTGATGAAGGAGGGCAAGAAGGACGAGGCCGAGGCCGCCAAGGAGGCCGTGCGCGCCGTCAACGAGAAGATTGACGGTCTGGCCGAGCGCCGCACCGCTCTCGAGCAGGAGCAGTACGACTTCATGGCTCACCTGCCCAACATTCCGTGCGATGCCACCCCGTACGGTAAGGACGAGGACGAGAACATCGAGCGTCGCCGCTGGGGCACCCCGCGCGAGTTCGACTTCGACTTTAAGCCGCACTGGGATCTGGGCACCGATCTGGACATCCTCGACTTCGAGCGCGGCAACAAGCTCTCCGGCAGCCGCTTTACCGTTCTCGGTGGCGCCGGCGCCCGCCTGGAGCGCGCCCTCATCAACTTCTTCCTCGATACGCACACCAGCCGTGGTTTTAAGGAGTGGTGGCCACCCATCGTCGTCAAGCGTCAGACCATGTTTGGCACGGGTCAGCTGCCCAAGTTCGAGGACGACGCCTATCACGTCTCGGGTGACAACTTCCTGATCCCCACCGCCGAGGTCGTTCTCACCAACCTGCACGCCGGCGAGGTCCTCGATGCCGACACCCTGCCGCGCCGCTACACCGCCTTCACCCCCTGCTTCCGTGAGGAGGCCGGTTCCGCCGGTCGCGACACCCGCGGCATCATCCGTCAGCACGAGTTCGACAAGGTCGAGATGGTCAAGTTCGCTAAGCCGGAGGAGTCCGACGATGAGCTCGAGAGCATGACCGCCGAGGCCGAGTACCTGCTGCAGCAGCTGGGCCTTCCGTATCGCGTGATTAGCCTGTGCACCGGCGACTTGGGCTTCTCTGCCCGTCAGACCTACGACGTCGAGGTCTGGCTGCCGAGCTACAACGCCTACAAGGAGATCAGCTCCTGCTCCAACTGCGGTGACTTCCAGGCTCGCCGCGCCAACATCAAGTATCGCGACCCCGAGAACTTCAAGGGTTCGCGCTACCTGCACACCCTCAATGGTTCCGGCCTGCCGGCCGGCCGCACCATGGCCGCCATTCTGGAGAACTACCAGAACGCCGACGGCACCATCACGATCCCCGAGGTTCTGCGTCCTTACATGGGTGGTCTCGAGAAGATCGAGCCGGTCGCGTAAGTTGGCTGCATAGGGGATATGCAAGGGCGCTCCTTCGGGGGCGCCCTATTTCGTGCGCAGGTCCATACCATGCCGTGCGGACAGCTCAATAGAAAACACACGAACAGCTGTTCTGTATACAGCCATCTACCTGCTATGCTTTTGCTAAATAAGAGCGAGAGAAAGGGGACGCGATGGAGCTGTTTGATGATCGGGTGGTTTTGTTTGAGAGCGACGAGGGCGGGGAGTACCTGCTTGTAGCGTGTGAGCCGTCTGGCATGGGCGGCCTGGTGGTTCGACAGACGAGCGAGGGTCCGTTGACACAATGGTGCTTTGAGGAGTCGCCGCATGTGGTCGAGACCTTTGTGACGCACGAGGGACTTGTGGCGCTGGAGCACTTCTATGGAGTTGGGACTTCCAACCAGGTCGCGCGCATGCTGAGCATCTCGTTTGTCGATTATGATTGTGCCCAGCGGGTGAGATCGCTCCTGAGGGAACTTGATGCTAAGTTCGACGTGATCGAAAAGCCAATCGATCGTACGGGGAACGGCGGTATATGCGGAGCAGCGTGACAAAACTGCGTTCCACAAAAAAGTTTGAGATTGTGCTTGACTCCAATAAGCTAAAGTGGTTTTATATGTCTTGCGTTGCGGCGTTACCTCAGCTGGATAGAGGGTCTGACTACGAATCAGAACGTCATAGGTTCGAATCCTATACGCCGCACCAATTGAACTTGAAGCCTCCGGCAACGGGGGCTTTTCTTTTACGCCGGCACCGCACGGATTCGAACCTCGGTCGAGGCGCGGGCGTCAAGAAAACGCGGAGCGTTTTCAGCGAGCGGGCGAGTCCGCCGGCAGGCGGGCGAAGCCGGTGCGGATCCGCGAAGCGGATGCGCGGAATCCTATACGCCGCACCAATTGAGTTTTAAGCCTCCGGAAACGGGGGCTTTTCTTATATCGCGATGCACCGAAGATCGTGCCAAGCCCTCCAAATGAGTAAAAATCAAATTCGATAACTTTTTTTGAAAAAACGCTTGACCATTATTCAGTCTATGTGCATAATAATCAACAAGTCGCGGCGTTACCTCAGCTGGATAGAGGGTCTGACTACGAATCAGAACGTCATAGGTTCGAATCCTATACGCCGCACCA
>NZ_JAQLEM010000046.1 GCF_028209885.1 Collinsella aerofaciens
TCGCCAACCGCTGGAGCGACGAGCTCGCGGACGTGGCGGACAAGGTGTACACGAGGGATCTGTTTAAGCGGGACTAGTTTTTGATGCGGCGCTGGTTTGATGCTGGCGCCGCATTTGTGTTTGGGCATGGGGGCGTGCGATGAATCTGAATACTATTAAGAGAATTGCATATGCTTCTTCGGTTATGCTTGCGCTTCTGGCAACGCCGGGATTGATCGCTGTCGATCATTTTGTTTCTGACGATAATCAGGTTCACGTTAAAGCTTTGTTGTATTTTCTTTTAGTTGCCGGCTCCGTAGTTCTGATTGTTGTCCATGAGTTTTCGAAACAAAGGATAAAGCGAGTTAATTCAGAATTGGAGTCAAAGCTTTTCAAACAGAACGTCCAGCAGATCGTTGTTTCACAGTTGGTTAGACTTAACGAACGAAAGACAGACCTGATAAAGGAAAACACTTATTCGCTTTACCTGCATCCCAGAGATTTTCCTTATTGCTACAACGTCCATCAGTATCTTAGGGAGATATGCGGCTCGATGGAGAGCGTTGTTTCGGAAGTCATTTCGGCGAATATTAATAACATCGACGTTTCGCTTATTTATCGTTATCCCGATGACGCGAATGATAGCGATTGGAAATGGATTGTTGGAAGGTCAGGACTTAGTGGTGGCGCTAAGTTAAAAAGATTTATTGAAGATCCATCTACTCTGTACTTTAATTTAATAAATGGCAGATGTGACAATCCCATATTCTGCAACGATAAGTCCACCTCATCGCTTTATGCTCCGGGTAGACGTGACCGCCTATTTGGGTGTCAGGGGTCCTATTTCGCCATTAATCTAGAATGCAGAAATGCATCTTCCGTTCTTCTCGAGGCAGTGTTATTGCTTTCAACTTACGGCATTAATTTTGTCCCCATAGACGGTGATGCTGTAAATGTAGATTCATTTAAGTTCACGCTTCAGCACGTTATCATCCCTCCTTTTGTATCTCTTTTGCAGACGGAGTTTGCTGCTCTTTATATGCGCCATAATTGGGATGACGTTAAGCGTGTTGATTTTGGCGGATTGGACTACTGTGTCGAAGAAAGCTGACGAGGAAAGAATAGGTGCGAACTCTGGCCTTAAAGGTAGCCCGGCTCTGCTGTGCTTTGTCAGCTTGACGATTATTGTTTTTATTCCAATTGCAGTGATGCTGCTGTATTCAGTCGACTCGCCAAATGTTATAAAAACGCCCTGGAGTGCAGGGGATATGCTTGGGTATTGCGGAACGATGGGTGCAGCCTTCATAGCCTTACTCGGTATCGTTTACGGCGTTTTTGACGCTTGGGAGCAGCAACGGGTGCAGAGCAGGAAAAGCATCGCGCCGCATTTTTCGATGGTGATCTTGACTCAGAAGAATAGGAAAGGCTTATCTTCTATGCTTCCCTTTGGCAGCGACGATGCTGTCGAATCGCACACTAATGATGCTGGCTATAGGGAAATCTCCAATGAGTATTGTGAGGTTGATGAGCGCGAGACTTACGTAATAATCGGCAATAAGATTGAGTATAAAGATGGGCTTAACAGCCATCAGTGGGAGTGCGTGAAATCTAAGTATATGCGTATGGTTGTGAACGGCCTTGAACTTTCATTACCCAACCAAACCATTTATGCTCCTTTGAGATTTACAAATACTGGCCCAGGTTGTGCGACCAACGTTAGGGTCGGTGTTTACTCTAAGGGCGAAGAATGGCGAGGAGTCAGAGCGATGACGCTCGATCATGGTGAGAGCTTTTACCTTGGGATTTATATCGACACCGAAAAATGTTCTCCAGTTGGAAACTATGAGCTGGGAATTGCTTACTATGATTGCTTCGGTTACAGGTATATGCAAACTTTCGACTTAAGTGTCGATAAGGAAGAAAATGGATCCTATGTTTCCAAATTGGAATACGTAGGCAGAAAGGTCATGATTGCCGACCCTTCCTCTTCGAATTAGGCTTCGGCTAACCTCATTTGAATATGGGAAATACTGTCCTGCATTGTGTGCGAACTGATTAACGTCATTGGTTCCGCGCTCTGTTCTTCTCTGGGTCTTCACGTTGACAAGGCGTTTTGGCTTCCGTTTTTGGTGGGGAAACCGTTCATGATGGTTTTGAATGGAGCGTGAACGTAGTCCAGTGGAACGAACGAGCGTAGATGGCCGTTTTGTAATGAAAGAGATGGCTCCACTAGGTTGATATAATCCAGTGAGTAAAGATCGCCACATGCGTCCATCGCGCTCAACCGGCAACCTCTTCTGGGAGGTACCGTCAAGATTCTTTTGCAAATTGATTTAGTCGTCCCCGGCCCCGTCCTCTTCTAGCCCTCCGCCTTTCCCCTCAGCTCGTCCATCTCCTCCAGCTTCGACATGTCCAGGTACCTCCTCTTGCCCCACTCGTGCTCCACTATGTACTTCAGCCTCGCCGTCACCAGCATGAGGGCCGAGTTGCCGTCCGGGAAGGTCCCGACGACCCTCGCCCTCCTCCTGATCTCGCGGTTGATGCGCTCGATCCCGTTGTTCGTCCTGATCCGGTGCCAGTGCTCAGGCGGGAATTTCATGTAGGCAAGCGTCTCGGCGAACCCGTCGCGCACCGTCCTTTCGTTGCGCTCTGCCCGACGAGCTCGGACGTCACCTCGTCGAGCAATGCGTCGAGCGACCCCTCGTCGACCGATATTATGTTCGCAGACACGGTCCGCGGTCCCTTTGTCGGTGATTTGCTGTTTGGTTGCTAGAAATCATATGACAGGGCGCACACCGTGTTCCGCAATGCGGTTGTCAATTTGCGAAAGAAATTTTGCGTCACTGCTGTGTTCCAAACTGTTCGATCATCAGACTGCCGTTTGACGGAAATAAATAGACTGCTGCGCTCTTCTAAAGTGTCGGGGAGTAATATTGTTTCAGGCGTTCACTGCCTGGTGCATGACGTTAACATCCACTTGTTGACCATTGAATTTGGTCAACTGATTATTGGGGGTTGTCATGTCGCTAAACAATAGAGCTATACAAAATACCGGAAGTAATAAGTTGGTTGTCGGCTCGTCCGATTGATTGCACAGATTGTCACACTGTTTTCTTTTGAAATGGTGGCCCGGCATGCTTGTGCCTTTGAGAGACACGTTACTCATATTGTTTGTTTTGCGTTAGGGGAGACAATGGCTGATAAAGATTCCATTTCTAAAGAGTCTCGATTTTATGCTAAACATCCGGTCATTTTCGGTATCCTGTTTGCAATAATTCCGTGCCTCCTGACAGCGTATCTTGGCGACTTGCATGGTCAGTCTGAGATAGTTGATGAGTTGTCCAAACGCTTCGATTCCGTGGAAGAAAGCATGAGCCTTAATGATGCGCTCGAAAGCGCGTATAAAGATTATGCGAATGTCGAGGCTGAACTAAATGCTCTTAAGGATGAGGAAGCGGGTAAACAGGTTCTTGCGAACGCTCGTGCTGCCTGGGATTCTGGTAAACATGAGGAAGCTTTGACTTCGCTGCAAAAGGCTTCTAAGAAATCTGGAGACTGTGCTGTTGCTTTTGCTGACTACTCTTCTGCTTACACCGATGAGGTTTTAGCCAAGGCTGACGAGCTGGTCTCATCAAAAAAGTATGATGAAGCGAAGAGCGTTTTGAAAGCTGCTTCGAAGATTGTGAAAGATCCGGCAAGAATCAATGATCTCCTGGATGAACTTGATGGTGTTTCCGAAGTGGCGTTGACCTCTCTTACGGTTGCTTCTTCCGATCGTTTTGAGTTGATTGAAGGTTCCCAGAAAGACACTGCCGGGAATAGTTATTCATCCGACGATACTTGGGTTGGTCGCCCTCTTAGTGCCGATTCTCCTTCGATTATATCATTTTATATCGGCAAGAAGTACCGTTCGTTGAATGGCAAAATTGCTGTTGAATACGTAGAGGACACGAGCATCTTGAAGGACTTTGAGGCGAGACTTGAACTAAGGGGCTCTGTCGATGGGTCCGATTCAAAAGTAATTTGGCAAAAGGACCACATTACGATGAATACCGCACCTACTGACATTCCGTCGAATGAAATTGATCTATCTGATTTCGATTGGCTTGAGTTCAGGGTTTACTCCACTAAGGGATATACCGGTAATGGTATTCCGGTTTTGCTTAGTAGCGTCAAGCTGATTAAAGAATGAGTGGCCGCTTGAGCTGGCATTGCGTATTTGTTTATTTGAGTGACGCACTATAACGAATGCAGTATTGTCGGTATTGCTTATGGGCACTGGGGCTAATGCGGGCCCCAGTGCCCTTTCTTTGTTCTAACTCATTTCGACCATGTCGGTCGTGGTCCTACTTCAGATTATTGAATGGTTCGGTGTGCGCGTGTCCATTATTGTGTATCTAGACGATGGGCAATTCGGTTTAATCAGTGGGGCTATATATAAATCAGCGCATAGGCATGTTTGATTCAATGCATCGACGCTCCCTTCGCCTGCTGGGCGGACTGATTGAGTCCAGCCCCCAAGTCGTGTTTCGGCAGTTTGATTTATAGACTACCGTTTGACGAAAAGAGTTAGACCAACGCTCTTTACAAAAGTACCAGGGAGTACCATTGCTTCAGGCGTTTACTGCCTGGTGCATGGCGTTTCTCGTGGACACAGGCCCCTTCCTGCCAAGGGGATAGGGACTTGTGTTTGCATCGGCAATGGATACGGAGCCGCGTACTCATTGCACTAGATGACTTCAACATTGAAGTGATATTAATACTTAGGGCTAATCCGTTCTGGTTGCAAAGGGATTTGTGTGATGAAAACTCAGATATTGGTCTACAAAAAATCGAATTGCGGTTTTACGGAAACAAGCGACTTGACGATAAGGGAATTCTGTAAAGCGCTCGCGTTCGATGCTTTTGATCTAACGGTTATCGACTTGCAGGATAAGTATTTATGGAAAAGCGATTACACCAACGATAAAATTCTGCAAGATCATGCGGACATTTCCTCTTTCGGCAAATGATGCTGCAGTCAAATAAGGCTAAGTGCATTGTTGTGCTTCCGCAAAACTATTCGTTTTTATATTCTTATGGATACAATCTAGAGACTCATTCTGAGGGATATAAGAAAAAGAAGCCTCTAAAGGATTTTATTAAAGATTTCGCTGTCTCTCCGATAGGCGAGTTGTTTTCCTTCTCACTTCGTATTTGTTTTGGGAAGTCGATAACTCTTGTTTCTAATAAAGAGCTTCATTCTGATTTTTCGTTCAGTATGCCAATCACCTCTCCCCTCAAGCCACTATTAACTTCGAACGCTTCTACGATCTCAACGGTACTGATATCTGAGACCCTCGCGGCTACAACGCTTGAGATAAACACCAATGAGGATTTATCGGCGGTTATTGATGCTATATTCCCGGCAGTAGTTCTGTCCGTTCTGATTCCAGATTGGCTTGACGAAGTCGAATATCATGATGAAACGGCCCAAAGAGCGCGAATAAAAGAGATAGACGAAGAAATGGCTCTTCTGGACAAGGAAAAGAAAGAAATCGAGGGAGTCCTCTCTAATTATCAAGATATTAAATCAGTCCTCTGCTCCAAGGATTTTGAACTTGAAAAAATGACTCGTCATCTTTTGGCAAAGATCGTTGAGGTGGATGAGGACTTTGAAGACTGTAAGGAAGAGGATTTTAGGTTCTCATACAATGACACTCTCTATTTTATTGAAATTAAAGGCAGTAAGGGTGGATTGAAGCGACAGCATATTTCGAAGACATATGATCATGTCCAAATAAAAGCGGACGCGATGGAAGACGAAGGCAGCACCAGCAAGTTAAAAGGCGTCCTAATTTTTGCATCACAGATTGAATTAAAACCTGAAGAGCGAGATCCTTTCCCTGAAACCCAGATTACCATTGCCCGTAAAAACGACATTGCGGTTCTTTCGACTGAGACGTTGCTTCGTTGCTATGAAGCCTATATAGAGAAACGTTTGACTTCGACTTCTTTTAAGGAGACATTGAGCCAAACGTCTGGGCTTGTAAGCTTGGATTTGTTTGGCTTGGATGCTTAGCCTCTTAACTGAAGCGGAATAGAACGCGGCCTTACGAGCAAAGATGTCCTTGTGATGGCCTTTGCGCGAGTAATAACGAACATCTGTTGGTGTCCGCTTAGCACAACACGAGGCGTGCTAAATTATTGGTAGCCATAAACCCTAACGGTCAGGAGGCTGCATGAGGATCTCTAAACTGAGGATTGAGAACTATCGGAATCTCGATGGTGTTGCGATTAGTTTTGACGAGGACGTGACCTATATTGTTGGCGAGAACAATCTCGGCAAAACGAATGTACTCGACTTGCTCAATACAATCTTCAATCAGGCGACGATTGGCGAAGAGGATTTCGCAGACACCGAAAAGCGTTCAGGTGCTGTAGTAACTTTAAAGATGGACGAGGACGAGATCGGAATATCGGGGCCCGACATCGATCCTACGACCGGAAACACTATTACCGTCTGCGCCTTTGCCGACGATCCGGATTCTCGTATAGAGTTTGTGGCCGAGGAAAGCGGGGAAAAGATTCCCCCTTCTTTTATGAGATCCGTTCACATGTTCAGGTACTCTACTGCATCTTTCAATAGGGGAGACTTGGCGTTTGACGGTACGCGCGGCGTCGGTAAAGTTCTCGCCAAAGGCATCGCTCTTTACCTAGATAGGGAGGGCAAAGAGGTCTCCGACTTTCTAGACGGGAATGAGCTCGAAGGTCTGGTTGCAGATCTCGGTACGATTGTCGGTGACGTACCCATCTTGTCATCATATGGCGTGAGGACGGGCGTCGACTCATCGGATGGCGGAACGCTTGGAAGTTTGGTTACCTTGCTTGATAAGAGGGGCGTTCATTTTAAAAAGGCGGGGGTAGGCTTGCAGTACCTTGCCATTGCCTCGCTTTCGATAATCGAGAGCATTATGCGACTTTCGCCTAAACGCCTTCAAGAGAGCCTCTGCTCGGATGGCGATGACAAGCGCGTGCTGCATGCCGCGCTGGTTTATGACGAACCCGAAGCTCATCTTCACCCATATATGCAAAGACGGCTCTCGAAGAGCTTGCATAGGATTTGCGAAGGGGAGGATGCCAAGTTCAACGCCCTTCTAAAGGAGTATTTCGGGATTGATTCAATCAAAGCTCAGCTGATCATGGTGACGCATTCGCCAAACATTCTGGCTCGAGGCTATAAGAACATCGTGCGATTTGGACAGGGCGAAGCTTCTCCAAGGGTCACGTGCGGCAAAGATATTGACCTGTCCGACAAGGTTGAAAAACATCTTATGCTGAACTTTGAGTCAATACGAGAGGCCTTTTTCGCGCGGTCTGTTTTGACTTTTGAGGGGCAGACGGAGTCTGGGGCCATTCCGGTGTTCGCTCGCAACCTTGGGATGGATCTGGACGATTATGGAGTTGTGCCCATCAGGGCTGGCGGGAAAGAGAACGTAAACCCGATCTGCGAACTTTTGGGCAAATTCGAGATTCCAAATTATTCCATTGTCGACAGGGATGCCGAGCTGCCGGAAACTTCTGGGGACCATATAACGACAATTGAACGGGATTTTGAAGCTGAGGTTATTGACGCGTTCTTCGCTGGCGATAACCAAAGCGCGTTCATAGAACTTCTTGAGTCGACGGATTCTCAGAGGGCAACTTCCATTAAGGGTAATAGTAATGCATTAAATAAAGCCCGAACTATCTACGATGTTTGTTTGCCGGACTCTGAGTATGATTTTCAGGGACCGGAGTTTGACGGGCAATTCGCCGATACGCCCAAATCGCGTGCGCTTATGTATGCATGGCTTTCATCGAATAAAGGTGTCGTGTCTGGCGTCGCCCTTGCAGAAGCTCTTGGTGCCGATGGCGTTCCCGTATGTTACGAAAGCATTATTCGCAAGGCCGTGGGGCTCGAATGTTAGTGAGCCAGACTGACTTGCTGGATAGTGTTAGAGCTGCGATTGAGGCGCGCTGTGGTGGAGATGCATCGCAGCGCTCCGCGATCTTTTCTCCATCGAAGAGGGTATTCGTAGAGGCGCCGGCAGGATACGGGAAAACCACAGTTATGACTGGGCGGGCTTGCTGGTTACTGGCATCTGGCGAAGTTCAGCCGCCAAAAAGGATTTTGGCCCTAACCTTCAGCGTCGCTGCCGCGCGGAGAATGCGTACTGATTTAAGCGCCACTATGTCGGCGCTTCCTGGTCACGTGGCCAAGCATTTTGAGGACAGCGTCATGGCGACTAATTTCCATGGCTTTGCTTGGGCCCTGCTGCGCAGATATTGGAGATCGCTCTCGCTCCCGGTAAACGTCGACGAGCTTTCTATGGTTGATGACAACGGAGCCGTTGACGAGCTGATTTCGCGAGGTGTCAGGCTGACCTGGAATGAAAAGAATGCCGTTGACGACTTCCTCCGCTTTATGAGAAACGGTCAGGACATGGACTTGAGGCGCGTGATGTTTTCCTTTAATAGGATCGTCAGGGATCGGTTCGTTCCGAACGGTCTTTTGCCATATTCTGCAATGATTTCCCTTGCAATTGAATTGCTCTCTCATTTTCCCAAGTTAAGGTCCTATCTGTCGGCAGTGTACCCTGTCGTGCTCGTCGACGAGGCGCAGGACACGAATGCGTTGTGCTATATCTTTCTAAACGGCTTGGTTTCTGATAAATCAGGAATCTGCATGTTCGGTGACCCTATTCAGCGTGTCTATGGTTTTATTGGCGCAATGGAAGGCTTAAAGGCAAAGGCCACTACCGACCTGTGTCTATCGCCGCTGGAGCTCGAACATAATCATAGGTTTTCTGGGGGATCTATTGTTGGGGAGCTTGGTGCTGCGATTCGCTCCCACATGAAGGGTGCCATTGTCAGCGGTACGCCCCGACTTCCCATATTTGCTGGCGCTGCACAGCAAGACGAAGCGACAGCCATTGTTTCTAAGGTTGCGGCGCTCATCCAAGTCGGTGGCGGGAAGATCGCGATTCTTGTTCGTAAGCGTGGTGCCCTTGCCGATCTCATTATGAACGAATTGGTTAAGGAGGAGATGCCATACTTCAACGGGCTTTTCTCTGATACAGACCCAGAGTTCATTGAATTCAATGCGTTTACTTTATCCAGGATTACCGATGCAGCGTTTGGAGAAAAGGGCGTCAGCCGGTCAGCTGCGGACAAAATAATTGACTCCGTCTCTGATGAACTGCTGACTGGCTCCAGGAGATTCGAGTATGGGCGGTCCTATGCCATGCTTCTTGGAGCGCTGCGGAAACACCTTAAAACTGACTGCGTCGCGATGGATCCGTCTGAGCGCTTCGACTATATCGTTAGCATCTTTTCCGAGGGCTCCCTGCGGCGTTTCTCCGATTACCTTGATGCAGATATCTCGATCATGACCATTCACTCCGCTAAGGGGCTCGAGTGGGACACTGTTTTCATTCCGGGCGTTACGCGTTTCGATTGGCCTGGAGTGATTTGCTCTCGGTGCGAAAGAGCTGGTATATGCTCGCGTTCTGCGTATGGATGCCGGATCGTTGATGCGATGAATATGCCAGACGGGCTTATTGAGGAAATGGGCCTGCTGTACGTCGGCGTCACTCGCGCCCGCAAAGCGGTATATGTCTCCGCTTCTATGCAGCGCAGGACAAATAACGGGAACTATCAGGTTGCTTGCCCCTCTTGCCTAACGTCTCTTCCGGGTATTGAACCTGTGAGCTGGTCGGTCATGGACGGAGAGGGGTGATTGTCGGCGGGATGGGGCGTGTCTGCTGCTGACGCGAGGTCCGGTTGCGGCTCTTGCTGTGGTCTCATGGAGTGTGCCCAAGCTGTTCTTTGACTAGAACGGCTTGGGCACTAGCGTTTTGGTGGGATGCGGTGTTTGTTTAATTAGCCACTGTTGAATATTGTGAAGCAGCACCGTGGCATTAGCCTAGGCGCCGTGGCCGACATGGGCCCCAATGCCTATTTGCTAACGTCTGGCTTGGCAGCGCTGTTGCATGTTGGCTTCGCTCATGTTGATGCAGGTCGTATTATGCGCCTCTATCCGCGATGGTTGTATCTTTCCGGACGAAGTGATCGAGCGCCATCACTTTGGGCCTGGATACAGTCGTCATGGAGCTGCGCACAAGGCCACTTGATGGATCTTCGGTGCTCTACAATGGCGGTGCCAGACGCTGATATAGCTGCTGATTGAAAGACATTCTGGTAAGTTCACTATTGCCCAGTTCTTTGACCCGCGGGTCCCTGTCATTGTTGCCGTATATCAACGCGGATAGATCTTCTACAAAACGCTTGCGTCTATTTTCAATATCCTGCTTATAGGGAAGCTCATCTTTATTGGCTCCCCATACCGATTCAATCACTTCATCAAGATATTGGATGAAGTGATCGCTGTGTTTCGCAAGTTCGTAGACAGCTTCGTAGCCAGTACTGGTCTTCATTTCGTGCCAGGCGAGCGGGTCATAGTAAGCGAGAATGTTTACTACAGGAAGCAGACCCTGGTCTGGGAAATGCTGAACCCTTCCATTCCCAAAGTGCTCCCAGTGGTTAGCAATGTATCTAGATAGATTTGTTATAGAGTCGATAAGCCTGTTGCAGGCTCTTAGTGAGGCTTGTTTGTAGCCGAGCAAATCGATGGTTATATCCATGAAGGTATATCCATCCATTGTATTGATTCCTTTATACAGAAGGTAATCAGCCGGTTTTATCGGATTTAGCTCAAGACGTTTGTCGTAGAAGCGCTCGAGGTATTTTCTGCCGTCGAATCTTGGGCCATATACGCCCTGGAGGGAATGTGCAAGCTGCGTAATGTCGGTCGAATAAACTACAACGATGTTGTCTTGCTGAAACAGCGTTTTTGCTTGTTCGAGTACCTTTATTGCGAATTCGGGCCGGCAGCGGTCGAGTTCGTCGATAAAGATGATGGCTCGGTCGGCTACCTCGGGAAGATTGGTCTTAATGAGTTCGTCAATTTTGCCTCGAAGTTCTTTCTCATTTTTGTACTGTTCGAGAAAATCGGTTCCGCTGAAATTTTCAATGACACCATTGATGTCACCGCCATATCCGATAGATCGCGTCGAAAATGTTGGTGTAAGGGCGGCGCCCTAGCGCCCGTTTAACGAAGAACGGCCTTCGTCCTAGAATCT
>NZ_JAQLEM010000047.1 GCF_028209885.1 Collinsella aerofaciens
CCGTCAGCCTTCACCTCAAGGGAAAGCACCATGTCCTGCTCCTCATCGTCCTTTGACTGGGATACCGCAGGGACATTCGCTTTGCCCTTCCAATCCGCATGTGTGATGGCATACCCACCGCCGCCGATGAGAAGCGCCGCACAGAGGATTCCTGCGCCAGCCGCGCAGACCTGCTTGCGGGAGAACTCGCGTCCGAAGAGCATGAGCGGCTTCTTAGCGTTCTCCTCCTCCGTCGAATCCGATCGTTTAATTTCCCGAGAGCCGTACTCATCCATCGGCAAACTCCAGTTCAATTATCAGAGGTCTAACTTAGCGGCATTGTATTCCAAATTGTCACTTATATAGGTGTGACTCATATAGAACCGAAACGAATCATTGGCACAACCTATTAGGAGGTGCCAATGACTCAGTTAGATATAAAGATGGGGGTCGGGCTGAGAATAAAAGAGTTGAGAAACGAACTCGGCTATAGCCAGGAAACTATTGCGTACTCTATCGAAATGTCCCGAACATACTTCGCTGAGGTCGAAACCGGCAAGCGGAACATATCAATTGAAAATATCGACCGGATTGCACAAGGGCTCGGCGTTTCCCTGAAAGAGTTCTTCAACTCTGACCTCTTTGTCAAATAAGACAGAGCACAAATCGAATTAGAACGAAAGGACAGACTTCCAACGTCATCTAATGTCCAACAGGGCTTCAATAGCAATCAAAAGGTATCAAAGGGCTGCCGGAAACTGGCTTGCCCTACGGCAACGACAGCCTAGGTTTTCAACGCTTTCCATAGCCGGAGGGTCCCACATCCAGCCCGTAGGCTGTGGGAAGGGTTGAAAACCGGCCCTGAGGGTGAAACTCTGGGGTGAAATATGAAGTCGCGATGTTTTCCCCATAGAATGAACTTTCACCCCTTTTTCACCCCTCAGGCGGGTTTTACCCCTATCCATACAGAAACAGGTCAGACGATTTATACCGTCTGACCTGCTATTTCTCTGGTGCCCCCGGGCGGATTCGAACCGTCGACACCCGCTTTAGGAGAGCGGTGCTCTATCCCCTGAGCTACGGAGGCATGTTGTACTAGTGTAGCAGATTTACGCCACTACCATGCAGCGCATAGCCGCTCTTCGAGATAGTCGTCTGCGACGCTCTTTAATGACTAGTCGTTTAAGAACGTCGCAGGAGATTAGTTGCCTTTATGAAAGAGGCTTTTGATGACGGAAGGGATGCTCTTGGCGCCCTTGGCGGTCACATCGATAAAGTCGGGCGAACGCACGAGCTTATCCTCGTCGACGTACTTGCGGACCGCACGAAGCGTCTCTTTGTCGTCGCGCGTCGAAAACGTAAAGTGACCGTTGTCCTTGGTGAAGATGGCAAAACGCGTGATCTTCTTGGTGCCGCGCAAAACCTCGGCGGCAATATAGTCGACCTCGTCCCACGGGATTTGAATATAATCCTCGGGATTGCGCTCGTTATAGTACTCAAACGCCTTATTGCCCACCATTACGTTACCGTGACTGGTAAGCCCCATCAGGCAGGTTGCCGGCGTTGCCAGATCGACCGTGCTGTTCTGAGATTGCGCCATACGCGCCTCGCCCTCCAATAAAAAACAATCGGACCGCATCCAGTGTACCCACCGGGTGCGGTCCGTTTCAATGGCTCAAAAGCCCTTGCCTAGCAACTCTCGGTCTTAAGCCGAAGCGTGCTTACATGAAGCCGCAGACGCGACCGATGATGCCGACGGCGAAGAGAGCCAGGATGATGACGATCGGGCTGACCTTCTTCTTGAGGAGCTTGCAGACCAGCAGGGTCAGGCACACAGCGGCAAGGCCGGGGATGAGCTGATCGAGGTTAGCCTGAAGCGTGGTGACCTTAACCTGATCAAGGGCGGTAGCACCGATGGAGTTGTACATCGTCAGCGCTTCCTTGACGCCCTCGGAGCCGGAGGGCAGGCTAGCCCAGTCGATAAAGGCGCCAGCAGACTGCGTGACCTTGGAGACGACCGGGGTGAAGGAGATGGACACCCAACGCTCGACCAGGGCACCGATGATGAACATACCCAGGATGGAAGCACCCTCGGTGACCTTGCCCATCAGACCGCCGGAGAGGTCCTTGGCGATGGAGGAGCCGACCTTGTAGCCAAACTCCTGCGTGTACCACAGGAAGGCGTAACGGATGATGTTCCACGCGAAGAAGAACAGCAGCGGACCGGCGATGCTGCCGGACAGGGCCATGGAAGCGCCCAGAGCGCCCAGAATCGGGCGAAGGGTGAACCAGAAGGCAGGGTCGCCGACGCCGGCGAGCGGGCCCATCATACCGACCTTGACGCCCTGGATGGCGACGTCGTCAATCGGGGCACCGTTGGCGCGCTCCTCCTCGAGGGCGAGGGTAACGCCAATGACGGGGGCGGAAACATAGGGGTGGGTGTTATAGAACTCCAGGTGGCGCTTAAGAGCGGCAATCTGGTCATCCTTGCTGGTGTAGAGCTTCTTGATCGCAGGGATCATTGCGAAGCACCAGCCGCCGTTCTGCATACGCTCGTAGTTCCACGAGCCCTGAAGGAACTGATGACGGAAGCAAACCTTCTTACGGTCAGCCTTGGTGAGCTGAATCTTGTTCTCTGCCATATGTATCACTCCCCTCCTACTCGTAATCGTTCAGAATGTCGCCGAGCGGGTCGCCGGAGCCACCGCCCATGCCGCCACCCTGCTTGGCCAGATCCTTAAGGCCAAGGTAGATGAGGGCAAGGGAGATGCCGATGAGGCCAAGGGCGATCAGCGTGAGCTGAGGGATGGCAGCAAGGACAAAGCCGAGGATAAAGAACGGCCAGGTCTCCTTGGTGGCCATCATGTTGATGACCATGGCGTAACCGACGGAAGCGACCATGCCGCCGCCGACGGCCATGCCGCCGGACAGCCAGTCGGGCATAGCGTTAAGCGCGTTGGTAACAGCCTCGGCCGGGATGACGCACAGAAGTACTGCCGGGATGGCGATACGAAGGCCCTGCATGAGGATGGCAGCGTACTGCCAGCGCTCGATGCCGGAGAAGTCGCCCTTCTCGGCGCAACCGTCCATGGCGTGAGCGATAGCGGTAGCAATGGTACGGCAGATCATGGTCAGGAACAGACCAGCGACCGACAGCGGGACGGCGACGGCGATGGCCGCGGTAACGGCCTTGGCCGAATCAGTGGCGCCGCCGTTGAGGGCGAGCACCATGATGATCGAAGAAGCGACCGAGGCCAGAGCGGCGTCAGGCGCGACGGCGGCGCCGACGTTAGCCCAGCCAAGGGCCATCATCTGGAGCGAACCGCCCAGGAGGATGCCCTCCTGAAGGTGACCGGTTACGAGACCGATAAGCGTGCATGCCACGAGCGGCTGATGGAACTGGAACTCATCCAGAATGCCTTCCATACCGGCAAGCAACGCGACAATCGCAACAAGCAGAATAGTGATTGCAGACATGTATCGGACCCTCCTTTACTATGCTTGAGCGGCCAGTTCGGCCTTAGCTTTCTTCAACATGGCGTCGAGATCCTCGGAGGCATCCGAAGGAACCTTGCGGACCTCGAACTTGACGCCCTTGGCCTTGAGGGCCTCGAGGGTCTTGACGTCGTCATCGCCCATAGCGACGGCGTTGGTGACGACGACCTTGCCCTTGGAGTGAGCCATGGAACCGATGTTGACTTCCTTGATGTCGACGCCGGCCTCGATGGCCTTGAGCAGATCCTGCGGATTCTCGAAGAGCAGCATGGCCTTGGTGTCACCAAAACGCGTGTCCTTGACGACCTCAGCCATCTTCTTGATGGGCACGACGTTGGCATGGACTCCCGGAGGGGCAGCCTGCTCGATCATGGTCTTGCGGAGCTCGTCGTGAGCAACGCCGTCGGAAACCACGATGATGCGGTTGGGGTTGATCTGCTTGGTCCACGTGGTGGCCACCTGACCATGCAGCAGACGGGTGTCGATACGGACGTGGGCAATCTTGATGTGCCCGTCGCCGATGACCGTTCCCGGAGGGATGGCGCCTGCAGGAGCAGCGGCGGCCACAGCCGGCTTCTTCTCCTCGGGCTCCAGAGACTCGGGCTTGACGCGCACGCCAGCCTTTGCCTCAGTCACGAGATGTTTTGCGATCGCATGTGCAGTGTTCTTTGCATCAAAACGCTGCGAATATGCCTCAATGAGCATAGGCAGGTTGACACCGGTGACGATAGCCCAGGAATCATGGCCCTCGATGAGCCCGCTAATCTGGTTGAACGGCGTGCCGCCCCACAGATCAACGAGGAAGAGCACCTGCTCCTGGTCCTCGAAGGAAGCGATTGCTTCCTCGACCTTAGCACGGAAGTCGTCGGGGCCCATGCTCGGCTCGAGCGAGACCACGGCCACAGACGGCTGATCGCCAAAGACCATCGAGCCCGTCTGCTTGATTCCAGCTGCCAAGTCCCCGTGGCTAGCAAGAACAATACTTACCATCACATAACCTCCTTTTTGTCTACGTAATTCCTACACGACATGAAGGAAGTATACCTGTTTGGTTTGTGGAATTATAGCTAAATCCGCAAAAGGTTGGATTATTTGTTTAAACGTCTAGGTTTGTTACAAATTGATTACATTACTGTTTTTCGACTCATTACCTGATAAAGCGTCGCTCATCAAGCTATGTATTTTATAGATACAAGCAAGCTGTTCATTAATATCGATATTAAGCAAATGCGAATGTGCTCGTACTGTCACCATTTTGTTTAAACAGACATGGCTTGACTATTTGCGCGACTTATGATCTACGAAACCACTCAAAAAAGTTGCGGTGGAATAGTTCTTGTTTAAGAGCCAGAAGGCTGGATTTAGGAACTATTTCACCGCAACTTATAGGGGATCCTAGACGATGTGGAGGGGGTTGGCGGCGTCGACGGCGTCGGGGACGTCGGAAGGGCCGTCGGGGGCAGCGTCTGCCGGTTCCTCGTCGGGGGTCTCAATCTGCTTGATCATGACCTCTTGGCCATGGAGCAGATAGGTATCGCCGCTACCGCAATGGGGGCAGGTCTTGCCGTGCTCGACCGTCGCGTAGTCGCAGCCGCACGCCTCGCAATGCGTCACGGCCTCGACGGGCTCCACAATAAGCTCCGCGCCCTGCGCGATGGGCTTTTTATCTGCCGCCCAGCGCCAAGCGTCGAGCAGCAAGTCGGGAACGACGCCCGAGACCTCGCCCAGCAGCAGCGTGACGCTCGAAACGCGACTCACGCCATTGGCGCGCGCCACGTTCTCGACATCGCGAATGATGTGGTAAACGATTCCCAATTCATGCAAGGTAGAAACCTTTCAACAACGGTTGATGCGATGCAAACTCAAAGCAAGGGGACGGCAAAATCTAGCCTGCGCCGTCCCCTTACCCGCCATGGTTACCTATTTACGACCGAACTTGATTTTGATTGCACGCTTTAAAGCATACTTGCCAAGGCTCGGAAGCTTTTGCTCGTATTTGACCATCGTGGAGCACTCGGGGCGATCGCGATCCAGGTGGATGGCATCGAACGCGCACTTGGTGGTGCACAGACCGCAGCCGATGCACTTGTTGGGGTCGACGATCGAGGCACCGCAGCCCAGGCAGCGGGCGGTCTCGGCGCGCACCTGCTCCTCGGTAAAGGTCTCGACGTACTCGCTAAACGGCGCAGCCTTCTCGCGCTCGCGGTCGACATGCGCCACCTCGCGGCTCGCGTTGTCGTAGCTCTCGATCACGACATCGTCGCGGTCGAGCGCGGTGTAACGACGCTGGTTGCGGCCGATGGTGAGCGTGGATCCCGGCTGCACAAAGCGATGGATGGACACGGCGGCCTCGTGACCGGCGGCGATGGCGTCGATGGCAAAGCTCGGACCGGTGTAGACGTCGCCGCCCACAAAGATGTCGGGCTCGGCAGTCTGATAGGTCTGGGGATCGGCAAGGGCGCCCTGGCCGCGGCCAAGCTCCACCTTGGAGCCAGCCAGCAGGTCGCCCCACACAATGGACTGGCCAATCGACATAACGACACGATCGGCATCGACACGGCGCAGATCGTTCTCGTCGTACTCGGGCGCAAAACGGCCCTCGTCGTCAAAGACACGCGTGCAGCGCTTGAAGGTGATGCCGCACACGCGACCGGCCTCGTCCAGGTGAATCTCCTTGGGGCCCCATCCGCAGCTGATGTGAGCGCCGTCCTCAACGGCCTCGCGACGCTCCTCCTCGCTGGCGGGCATCTGAGCCTCGCTCTCCAGGCAGAACATCTCAACATGCTCAGAGCCCAGACGGCAGGCGTTGCGGGCAACGTCGATGGCCACGTTGCCGCCGCCCACCACAATGGTGCGGCCGGACAGGGAATCGATCTTGCCGCTGTTAACCTCGCGAAGGAAGTCGACGGCCACGGTCACGTCCTCGGCACCCTCGCCCGGAATGCCCGCAAGGCGGCCGCCCTGGCAGCCAATGGCAACGTAGAAGGCCTTAAAGCCCTGCGCGCGCAGCTCGTCGAGCGTCACGTCGCGACCGACTTCCACGCCATAGCGGAACTCGGCACCCATCAGGCGAATGATCTCGACCTCGGCCTCGATGACATCCTTCTGCAGCTTAAAGCTGGGAATGCCGTAGGTGAGCATGCCGCCCGGGCGCTCGTTCTTCTCGAACACGACGGGCTTGTAGCCCTTCTCGGCCAGGTAGAAAGCGCAGGACAGGCCGGCCGGACCGGCACCGATGATGGCGATCTTCTGGTCGAAGCCGCCGGCACGCGTCGGGGTCACCACAGGTGGGACATAGCGGGTCGCGGCATCCAGATCGCGCTGGGCGATGAACTTCTTGACCTCGTCGATGGCCACGGCGGCGTCCACGCGGCCACGGGTGCAGGCATCCTCGCAGCGGCGATTGCACACGCGGCCGCAGATGGCGGGCAGCGGGTTCTCGCGCTTGATGAGCGCCAGCGCCTCGTCGTAGCGACCCTGGGCAGCAAGCTTAAGGTAGCCCTGAACGGCAACGTGCGCGGGACAGGCCGTCTTGCAGGGTGCGGTGCCGGATTCATACGTCTCGATGCGGTTGTCGTTGCGGTAGTTGGGCGACCACTTGGCGTGGTCCCATTTGGTGGCATCGGGCAGCTCCTGGCGCGGATACTCGGGCACCTGTCCGCCGGCCTTTTTGCTGCAGAGCTTCTGGCCCAGCTTAGCGGCACCGGCCGGGCACACCTCAACGCAGCGACCGCAGGCCACGCACTTGTCCTTCTCGACCTTGGCGACATAGGCCGAGCGCGACAGGTTGGGCGTGTTGAACAGCTGCGAGGTGCGCAGGGCGTAGCACACGTTGACGTTGCAGTTGCAGATGGCGAAGATCTTGTTCTCGCCGTCGATGTTGGTGATCTGGTGCACAAAGCCGTTGTCCTCGGCCTGGCGCAGGATGTCGTAGACCTCGTCGCGGGTCACGTAATGGCCACGATCGGTCTCGACCACGTAGTCGGCCATATCGCCCACGGCGATGCACCAATCGGCCGGGTCGTCGGCGCAGCCCTCACCCATCACGCGACGGCTCGCGCGGCAGCTGCAGGTGCTAGCGGCATATTTGCCATCGTATTTGTCGAGCCAATGCTCGATATGCTCGATCGGCACCGAGGTGCTCGCGGCGTCGATAGCCTTCTCGACCGGAATGACATGCATGCCGATGCCGGCACCACCGGGCGGCACCATCGGCGTGGCCTTGGACAGCGGTCCCTTGGACGCCTGCTCAAAGAACTTGGCATAGACCGGGTGCTCCTCGAGCTGGCTCACGCGCATGTTGAGAAACTCAGCGGAACCCGGCACCAGCATGGGCAGCACCCACTGCTTGGCGCGCTCGGGGTTTTCCCAGTTGTACTCGAGCAGACCCGTGTAGCTCATGTCGTCGAGCATCTTCTCGATATCGGCTTCGGGCATGCCGGTGAGCTTGACCATCTCGGGCAGCGTATAGGGACGGCGCATCTTCATCTTGCAGAGCACTTCGGCCTGCTCGTCAGTCGCGGCCTCGGCAAACGACCAGTACTCGTAGCCCAGCAGCTCATCGCGATGCAGCAGACGGTTGGTGCAGTGCTCGCACAGCTTGACGATGGCCTCGCGCGGATGCTCCGGCAGCGGCGGCACGAACTCCGAACCGATGTCGGGCTCGGTGTAGCTAATCCCCGGTCCGTTGAGAATCATGGTTGTCCCTTCTCTTGCCACAGCCCGGCGAGACCGCGGCACCCCTCTTTTTTGCAGGCCGGGCATGCCCCCATGCCGTTCACCCGCCATTAGTTGACATTGTGTCAAAAATAGTATTGACGAACCGTCAACAATATTCAAGACTGTTAGGCGAACGGTCAGGCAAAAGAGGATGAAAGGCGGCAAAACATGAGCAACAACACAGCAGATACCTCTGTGGTCGATGCCGTCCCCGCATCCGATAGCGCGGCAAAGCGCTTGACGGGCGACGAACGCCGTCGCGAGATCCTCGCCGCCGTGCGCACCGTGAGCTCTGAGCTAGGCGTGTCGCATCTATCCGTCTCGGCCGTGACCAAGCGAGCCGGCTGCACGCGCTCATTGTTCTACCACTACTTTGCCGACATGGACGCCGCTGTCACCGCCGTCATGGACGAGGCGATCGACGGTTTTATCTCCGAGCTCGAGCAGTGGAATGCCAACCGCACCGTCGGTGATATCGAGGGCGCACTCGACACCGTCGCCCCGCTCTTTAAGCGCCTGGTCGTCAGCGGCCACGAGCTGCCGAGCACGCTTACCTCGAGCAGCGGCGCGCTCTACGGCGGCTTTTTGCACAACGTGGTCCAGCGTGTGGCGCAGTATATCTGCGACACCACCGTGGTGGATTTTGCCGCCCATCATGAGCTACGCATCGACCATGTCTACGAGACGTTCTACACCCTCATCATGGGGTTGTTGATGTATATCCGCACGCACCCCGATGTGCCCGACGAGACGGTCAAGGAAATCATCGCCTCGACACTCCACATCGAGGGCTATACCGCCAAGTATCCGGAGCGCAAGCCCCAGAACTGACGACATTTGGCCAAACTGCCCGCGATCAGAAGAGGGGCCGCGGGCGTGTGAAAGGAGAGCAGCATGCTGTTCGATGTTTGGGGTAGCGATACCCTTATCCACTGGGCCGGCTGGGCCATGGTCTTTATTGGCCTGATCGTGCTCAACGAGGTCGGCCGCCGCACCAAGCTGGGCGCGGCAATCATCTTTGGCGTGGCTCCGCTGGCCATGACCATCTACTGCGTCGCCATCGCCGTCGGCGTTTCGCAGGGTGCCGAGTGGGCGCTCACCAACCCCACCCATGTGTACCAGAACAGCTGGTTCCACTACGCCAAGGTGTACGCGGCGCTGGCTGGTTGCTGGGGCTTCATTGCCATTAAGTACCAGTGGGGCAAGATCGGCAAGGCGCATTGGTTCCGCGCGTGGCCGTTTGTGATCGTCGCCATCAACATCATGATCGCCGTCGTGTCCGACTTCGAGAGCGCCTATCACTTCTTTGTCCTGGGCGAGTCCACCTGGGTCACCTCCGAGGGCGCCACGCAGCTGGCCGGCTGGAACAACGTGTTCAACGGTATCGCGGGCATCATCAACATCTTCTGCATGACCGGTTGGTGGAGCGTCTACGCCTCCGAGGACAAGACCGACATGCTGTGGCCCGACATGACCTGGGTCTACATCATCGCCTACGATATCTGGAACTTCTGCTACACCTACAACTGCCTGCCCACCCACTCCTGGTTCTGCGGCTTTGCGCTGCTGCTGGCGCCCACCGTCGCCGCCTTTATCTGGAACAAGGGCGGCTGGATTCAGAACCGCGCCTTTACGCTGGCCATTTGGTGCATGTTTGCCCAGGTGTTCCCGTACTTCCAGGAGGAGTCCATCTTTGTGACGCACTCCACGCTCGATCCCGGCGCCGCCACCGCGGTCTCGGTCGCCGCGCTGGTCGCCAACGTCGCCGCGATCATCTACGTCGCCTACCGTGCCAAGAAGCTCGGCCGCAATCCCTACAAGCAGGATGTCTTTGAGGGCACCAGCGATTGGGAGAAGGCCACTGCCCGCCGCGCCAAGGTTGATTACGCGCACGCCGAGTAACGTGCCTGGCGCAGACATCGCTTGAGCGCGAAGCAGCATAGCCGGCTCCGCGCAACTCAACGCATTGCAGAGCCCCCGGAATGTGATTCGTGAACTGCACCCCAAAACTTGGACGGCTTAAATAAGAACTACGCCGCAAGGGACTGTCTCCGGAACTCCTCCGGGGT
>NZ_JAQLEM010000048.1 GCF_028209885.1 Collinsella aerofaciens
TATCTGCTAGTACGTTAACGCAGCTTACCTGTGGGAGGCCCCTATATATCGTCCCACGCGCAGTTTCGCAGCGCAGCGAGAATGTTTGAGCATGGGATGATATATAGGGGCCTCCCACAGGTAAGCGGACAGTCCAATGCTAGCGGATATGCGCGGGTTTTTCGCCCCAGTAGAAGCGGCAGAAGGCTCGTTTGCGCTTTTGGGGCTTGCCTACGAGCTCCATGGTTGCGATGGCGATGTCCTCGGCTGCGCGTGGACGGCGCAGCACTTCGCCATTGATGAGCAGTGCCTTGAGCGACTCGGGATGATCGTGGAGATGGCGTAACGTCACGATGAGTTCTCGTGCGGTGGTGACATGCATGCTGGCGCCCATGCCGGTGAGCATCGTGGTGTTGGCCTTTTCCTGGCCGTATGATTTGCCCAGCAGGATCATCGGCAGATGTGCGCACAGGCACTCGGTGACGGTGAGTCCGCCCGATTTGAGGATTGCCAGGTCGCAGCCGTGCATGAGGGCCGCCATGTCGTCCACGTAGTCCAGAACCGTGACGTTTTCGAGCTTCATGGCGTCGAAGAGCGTCTTGAGGCGGGTGGCGTATTCCTCATCCTTGCCCGGCAAAAAGACAAAGTGCATGTCCTCGAAGCTGCGCAGGAAGGGGAGTGTGCGGTCCATCTCCGCGCGAAAGCGAACGTACGGTTGAGGCAAACTGGCACCGGCCATCACCAACACAACGGTCTTGTCAGCGGGGAGATTGAACTTCTCGAGTTCTTCCTCGCGATTGTAGTCCGTATCAAACCCGGCGCGAATGGGGATGCCTGTAATGCGGATTTTGGTCTCGGGAACTTTACGGGGGCGAAGTGTCTCGGCCATAAATTCGTTGGCTACGCAGAACAGATCGGTGTCCTTGTGGGGCCAAAAGCCTTCGACTTCATAGTCTGTTGGTACGCAGATGACGGGATAATCGATACCCGTGATGACGCGGGCACCCACAGCGACGTTGGCCGCCGTGATGTGTGTTGCGACCACGGCTATGGGCCTGCGGGTGCGGACATATTCGTTGAAGGCAGGGAACATAATACGTGACCATGCCGTGCCTCCGCCCCAGAGCAGATGTCCCGTAAACGTGTATCGCCAGGTTAGGTCATATATGGGACGCGTGGCGCCGGTAAACGACGCTGCTGTTTTATTACCATCGAACCTAATGCGTCCAAAATCGAGGATATCCAGGACTTCGATCTCAACATCCTCAGGGATTCCCTTGGTGCCGCGGATAAGGTCAAATGCTTGTGCAATCGCGTTGGCGGCGGCTTTGTGGCCCGATCCAACCGATGCGTGTACAATGGTTACTAGGGGTTTTTGTGCAGGTGAAACGGTCATTTGCTCCGGTTGGGGAGTGCTTTGCGTTGGCAGGGGAGCGTCGTTGCTCGTCTGCGTTTGATCCATCGATAACTCCCCTTCATCTTTGTTTCGCAATGAATCATTGTAGTGCATGAGTGTCACGTTCGCCTAAATTTGGGTATGAGCGCAAAGAACGCCAATCTTTCGACAGGAGGTCTCTTCATGACTACCGATCAGCCGATCGATGTTGCGATTATCGGTGGCGGCCCTGCGGGCTATGCTGCGGCCATTTATGCGGCGCGCTCCAACCTAACGACGACCGTGATTGAACAGGGCATGTCGGGAGGGCAGATCGCCACAACCAATGAGGTCGAGAACTATCCGGGCATTCCGCTGCTGAGCGGTGCTGAACTTGGTGAGCGGTTCCAACAACATGCTGAAGGCTTGGGGGCTCAGGTTGAATGGAGTATGGTGACGGGCGTCGACTACGATGCCGATGCAGCGCTGTTTACGGTGCATCACGATATGGGCGATACGCTGGCCTCGAGCGTTATCGCTTGCATGGGTGCCATGCCGCGTCCGGCAGGTTTCGCTGGCGAGGATACGTATCGCGGTCGTGGCGTTTCATATTGCGCAACATGTGACGGCATGTTCTTCCGCGGCAAACAGGTCTTTGTAATCGGTGGTGGCAATTCGGCATGCGAAGAGGCTCTGTTCCTGTCAGAAATCGCCAACAGCGTGACCATCGTGCTGCGCCGCGATCAGTTTCGTGCGCCTGATGGTGTCGTTCAGAAAGTACTCGCAAAGGACAATATTACAGTTAGGTACCAAACTAGTATTGTGGAGCTATCGGGCGAAGTCATGCCAACGACGATTACCTTTAAGAACAATGCATCCGGCGAGACTCATACCGAGTCATTTGAGCCCGGCTCGTTTGGCATCTTTGTCTTTACCGGAACGCAGCCCCATACCGAGCTCGTTGAGCATTTAGTCGATCTGGCGCCTGATGGCGGCATTCTGACTGATGAATCCATGGCGACCCGCACGCCAGGTCTATTTGCCGCTGGCGATATCCGTTCCAAACGTTTACGCCAGGTTGTGACCGCTGTTTCGGACGGAGCCATAGCAGCAACGAGCGCATACGCGTTTCTCCGTGGATAAGTACGATAATATATCTTATGTAAGGTTGTTATTGATTAACTAAATGGCGGGACGATGCATCAGTGCGCTGTCCCGCCATTTTCTTGCCGGCTATGTGGTATGCAAAACTAGATAACGTAGAATACAATATAGAAAATGAACGGAGGACCTTTATGAACCACGTTAAACACGTTATTCCGATGTCTGATTCGTCGGTCAGCATTAAACCTGAGGATATTCAGCCCACTGTGCTGCCTGATGCATTTATTCAGTCCGATATCGTGCGCAAACTTAATACGTTGAGTCTGCCGCGCTATGACCAGTTGCCCAATGTGACGCTCTACCGCGACCAGGTCATTGAGTATGTTGCGCTGTGGATGGAGCCGCTGTCCCTTTGCGTTGAGCAGCCTATCATTACGCCATCGATGATCAATAACTACGTAAAGGTTGGCCTGGTGCCTGCTCCGGTCAAAAAGCAATATGGCCGCGAGCAGATTGCCCGCCTGATCGCTATCTGCATCTTTAAGCAGGTGCTACCTATTGCTGCGGTGCAGGCACTCTTTAACATTCAGCGTTTGAGCTACGATGCCCCGACGGCCTTCGATTATGTAGTCGATCAGCTCGAGGCATCGATTCGTTCGGCGTTTTCCGTCGAGCAGACGCCGGTTCCCGATACGGCGCATCAGGTAACGCGTGAGTCGCTGCTTGTGCGCAGTGCGGTTTCATCCTTTGTTTCGAAGGCTTACTTGATGAGCTATCTCAAGTTCAACGGGTTTAATAGCTAGCCGACGTATAAAACGGGCGGGACAAAGAGCCATCTGTCGCTTTGTCCCGCCCGCTTTTTTTGCTTGGTTGGACTTTATTTGCCCGAAGCTACGCCCATGCCGTAGCCGATGATCAGGCCGTGCATCTCGGCGTAATAGGAATCCAGGCCGTTGCAGGGCATGATGATGGTCTTGGAGCCGGGCCAATGTTCGACTATGCGATCAGTAAGCGCCTGGGCTCCAGCTTCGTTCTCAACGTGATCGATGATGACCTCACCGCCCGTAAAGCCCTCGGCTTCCATAGTGTCGATGATCTTGTTGAGCATCTTCTTTTCGCCACGCGTGTGCCCGACGAGTTCGATTTTACCGGCCTCACTCGCCGTGCCCAAAATGCGGATATTGAGCTTGTTGGCAATGACGCCGGCTGCCTTAGGGATACGTCCGGCTTTGGCGAGGTTTTCGTAATTGCACAAACTGAAGAGGATTTTGCTGTTCTGCTCAAGGCTATCGAAGTATGCGCAAGCGTCCTCGAATGAGACATCCGGATTGCTTGCAAGATAGCGGTCGAACAGCAAGAAAATGAGATCCATTTTGCCGCCAGCTGCGCGTGAATTGACTAGATGAATCTGTCGGTCGGGCTCCTCGGCAAGAACCATATCGCGAGCCGTGGCTGCCGCATTGTAGCTGCCCGACACGCCCTCAGAGATCGGCATGCAGATGGTCTTGTCTGCCAATTTGAAGAGCTCGGCCCACTCCCCTACGCTGGGACAAGCGCTCGAAGAAGCGTTCGTCTCCGTCTGTACAGCGCAGTTGAGCTCATGCACATCGAGCGAAAGGTCATCGACGAATTCACGCTCCCCCACTCGAATTTTGAGGGGCGCAAATGCAAAGGTGGTATGGGGTGCGGTCGGTTGCCAATCGCGGAGGTTGCAGCTTGAATCGGAGATAAGTGCCCAGCTCATAGAGGGTCCTTTCTAATTGTTCCCATACAATTATAGCCATCTTGCAGACCGATTGGGCCGCTATCTAGTATTCAAAACTAGATAGCGGACTGCACTAAAGGCAAAAGAATGGACCCCATGACTCAAAGCCACGAGGTCCATATCCGTTTGCTTTATCTGAATACTTAGTAACGCACGAAGATATAGTTATTGTTCATGCCGGCGGCAACGGAGCTGATGATAACACCCGTGTTGTAGTCGGAAGCATGAATCATCTGACCACCACCGATGTAAATGCCGGTGTGGTACGAGTTGACCACAACGTCACCGGGCTGCGGATCGGACACACGCGTCCAGCCCATAAAGGTACCCGTGGTGCCCAGGCGGCAATAGCGACCAGTGAGGCAATAGCTAACAAAACCAGAGCAGTCGAAACTGTTCGGGCCAATTCCGCCCCAGGAATAGGCGCAACCAAGCTTGCTGTATGCACGCGAGACAACAGAACCGCCATCGACGGACTGGCTCGGAGCAGAAGGCGTCGGAGCCGGAGCAGGCGTGGAGGGCTGCGGCGTCGGAGCAGGTGTCGGCGTGGGCGCCGGAGTGTTGCCGCCCTGGTTGTTGTTATTGCTGGTCTGGCCACCGTTGTTGGTGTTCTCGGTCGTACCGGCAGTCTCGTTGCTCACCGTGGCCTTCTCGGCGGTGCTGGCGTTGATGCCGGCCTGCAGCGCGGCGTTGGCCTCGGCCTCTGCGGCAAGCTCGGCCTGCAGCTGCGAATCCAGGGAGTTTACGACGTTCTGGGCTTCAGCCTGCTGGGCGTTAAGCTCGTCGACCTTTTTCTGCGTAGCGGCGACGTTCTTTTCCTGCTCGGCCTGCTTATCGGTGAGCTGCTGCTTAAGCTCCTTGACCTCTTGAATGGTCTGAGCTTGCTTATCGGAGACTTTGCCGTAGTAGAACAGACGGTTGAGCATATCGCTCAGGTCATCGACACCCGTCAGAACCTGAAGCAGGCTCAGACCGCCGGTTTTGTACTCGCCGGCGACATAGGTTGAGAGCTTGGCCTGACCATCGGCGATCTCCTGCTGCTTTTGCGTGATCTCGCCGGCAGTCTGATCGAGCGCCTGCGTCTGCGTGGCGAGATCATCGTAAATCTGCTGAGTTTGGGTACCGATCTGCTCGAGCTTCGTACGAGCAGCGGCAAGGTCGGATGCGGTATCGGCGTAGGCAGGAGCCGCGAGGCCCAAGCCCAAAACACAAGCGAGGGTTGCCGTAGCAGCGCAGCGTGCCATGTTTTTATGCGTGTTTGCTGTGCGCATGTAGCTTCCTTTCCAGTAACTAAGGGTAACGGCTAGTCCACCGTCACCAGGCTAAAGAGCTCCACATCGTCATCAGACGGCGTGAGCTTCTCGCGCGGGTTGAGAAACGCAAGCTCAAGGATACAACCGTAACCGACAAGCTTTGCGCCCATATCTTGCACCAGTTTACCTGTTGCCTCGACGGTTCCGCCCGTCGCGACCAAGTCGTCCAGAATCAACACGGTATCTTTAGAGCTGATAGCGTCGGCATGGATCTCAATTGAATCGGTGCCGTACTCGAGCTCGTAGCTCTGGCTTACGGTCTCGCGCGGCAGCTTGCCCGGTTTACGTGCGGGAACAAAGCCGGCGCCAAGGGCTACAGCCACCGGTACGCCAACCATAAAGCCGCGAGCCTCGGGACCCACGACCTTGGTGATTCCCATGCCGGCAAAGTGCTCGGCGAGGGCATCGGTCATGGCTTTGAGCGCCTCGGGATTGCCAAAGAGCGGCGTGATGTCTTTAAAGATGACTCCGGGCTCGGGATAGTCGGGGATGTCGACGATTTGAGATTCGAAGTCGTACATTACATGACCTTTCAATGGGTTGCCGAAATTTCAGCAGCGGTTATTTGCCCGCGGTGGCGGTGCCGGATTGCGAAGGGGCGACGACCTTGAGCGGCTTTACGAGAGAATCCTCGTGCGAAGCCGGTGCGGCTGTCTCTTCGTTTTTGGCCTTGGTGGACTCGGAGCGAGTGATTTCCTCATCGAGTGCATCGATGTCGGCGTCCTCGACCACGGCGTTGAGCGACTCAAAAACGCGGTTCTTGAGCAGCGCAGTGTGCACACCTTCCGTCAGGTCGTGAAGCTTCTTAAACGCACGCTCGAGCTTGGCGTCGCGCTCGTCATCGGAGGTATCCATTCCGAGCATGCTCACGAGCACCTGCTCAAACATCGAGGACTCGCGGTTGGCGGAAGACACGTACTGGCGCAGGTTGCGCGGCTCGATATGGAAGCGTGACAGCTCGGAGCAGTAGCGGATGATCGGGAAATCGCGACCATCGACGAGCTCACGATTCTGCGGACTCTTGATGATGCGAATGAGGTCGTTCTCGGCGAGCGAACGGATAAACGAAATCTCGACGCCCAGCATATCGGGAATGGTCTCGATGGGATGCAGCTTTTGCTTAGTCTCCTTGGGCTCCGTCTTGAGCGGAACATCGGACAGCAAGCCCACCTCGTAGGCGAGCGTTGACAAGTCCGTGGCGTTTTCCAAGCGCTGCTTAATCACGTTGAGCGGCATGTAGCGGGTCTTCTGCAAGTGCAGGATGACCTCCAGGCGATCAACGTCCTCCTTAGAGTACTGACGGTATCCCTTAGGCGTACGATGAGGGGTAATGAGCCCCTCATCCTCTAGAAATCTAATTTTTGAGTTCGAAAGATCGGGGTATGCGCCTCGAAGTAGGTTGACGACTTGGCCGATACTCAGATAGTTGCGTTCGGCCATGCCCTACTCACCGGTTTCGATGCGCTCCGGCGTGCTCTCGTGGTAGATGAGCGTAAACGTACCGATCTGAACGGAAGAACCGTCGTGCAGCGGGGCTGCATTGACAATGGCACCGTCGACCCAGGTACCATTGAGCGAGCCCAGGTCCTCGATGCGAGCGCCGAGGCCCTCGCGAATAATGCGCGCGTGGCTGCGCGAAACAGTCATGTCGTTGAGGAAGATGCCGTTCGCGGGATCGCGGCCGATGGTGGTCACGTCGTCCTCGAGCTCAAAGGCGGCACCAGTCTGCGGACCCTTGACGATGGACAGAACGGGGGCGGTGATGCGCACGTTGGCCATGAGGTCGGGAACGGTGACGTCGCTTGAAGGCACGCGGAATACGCAGGTAGCGTCAGCAGTCTTATCATTCTGAGGCATATTGTTAACCATGTTGTCCATGACAACCCCTAACTTATCGCGGACGTGCCGCAAATAATGAACCGTACGTAATCATACCCCAACGAATCAGTCTTCGATTTCAGGGTTCAGAAAGTCGATGTCCTCGTCCTCGGGATGCGCGAGAGCCTGTTTAATGGCCACTCCGCCCTTAATGGAGTAGATGACAGCCGTGAGCATGGAGAAGATCACGCCGCCGTACACAAAGAAGATGCCGAGGGGCACCGAGCTTCCGTTGAGGCCCGGGAAGGCCGTAAGGGTTGAAGATAAAAGGTGCAGGCCGTCAATAACGGGGAAACCGAGCAGCATGAGTGAGAAGCCGGTCATGAGCAGCGCTGTGGCAATCTTCCCGGGAAAGACCACATCGATGGGGCGACGGTGATAATGACGCACGATAAGCGTGCCGATGCCCAGATAGATGTCGCGGCCAATAATGAGTACGCAGACCCAGATGGGCAGCTCTCCGCGGACCACCAGTCCCAGTACGCCGGTGAACAGCAGCGCACGGTCGCAAATGGGATCCATGACCTTGCCGAGCCACGAGACCGTCTTAGTCATGCGGGCGATCTGACCGTCCATCCAGTCGGTGGAGGCGGCAACGGCGTAGATAACGATGGCGATGACGCGGTTGTTATCCGTCACAAACAGGTACAGAAATACCAGGGTGAGGATCAGGCGCGTAAAGGTGATGAAATTGGAGATCGTAAAGATCTTATTCGACGGGTAATCGGAAGTGCCGATAAGCTCCTTTTTGATCTTCTTTTTGATGCCCACAGGACTCCCCCGCTGGTTAACGACAAAACTTTCGATACTATACCCGTTCCGGCGATGTCCTATCCAGCGCAGCCATAGAGAGTCCAGACATGTGGAAGGTGCTTTTAGGCGGCGGGGGATTTCGCATTCGTGTACATCAGCCTCCAAACATATCGATTTTGGTGGCTGATGTACACGTTTTGATTCTGTGATTACATCGATCGGGAACGTTGTTGCTTTAAGCAAAATAATCATGGTGATTAAAAACAAAAAAGGTCAGGCACTAGGTGCCTGACCTGCAAACTTCTGGTCGGGACGACTGGATTCGAACCAGCGACCCCTTGACCCCCAGCGAGGTCAGAATGACCCTGACCTGTGCTTATTTTGTTAAAACACGCGCAGATAGCGCAAGTAGCGCATTTCCGCATTTGCAAATTTTACCAGCTCAGCGCGGTCTGTCCAGATAGCATATTTTCGGCTTCGAGGAGCGCGGTGCAGCCGATGATTTAATCAACGGGGGTAGGAGCCCCGAATCGTCGCCTCTCCGGGTTCCCGCAGGTGGGCCCGCCTGTTTCTAATCAACTGCGGATTTAGGAGCAGACATGCAGAACGAGAAATGCAGCAATAAAACCTTACGCGTATGCGGAGCCGGCGGCGTGAGGAAGAACAAGGGCAAATGGCAGGCTGTCGTGACGGTGGCCGACGAGATGACCGGGAAGAAGGTCCAGAGGACCAGGAACACCCGCGTGCCCTGCCTGAAGCAGAGCGCGCGGGGAAAGGCGGCGGCGATGCGCGTCCTCGCGGAATTCAGGTCGGAGGTCGAGCTGGAACTCGCCGAGGCCGAGGAGGCGAGGGCCGCTATCGGCGCCGGGCTTCCCGCCGAACAGCGGGATGACTACGCCGCGCTGCCGCTTTCCGAGGCGCTCGAGAAGTTCATCGACTTCTGCCTGGAGATGAACAGGATCACCCCGACGACCCGCGACGACTACCACTACAGCGCCCTGCACATCGAGCGAGACGAGCTGGGTCTGGTCCCCGTGAACGAGGTGACGACCGACGACGTCAACGCGTGGTCGAGGCGCAGGATCGCCCTGGGCACGGCGCCGGACACGCTCAACAAGTCATTCAAGCTCGGCAAGCGGCTCTACGCCGTCCTGCTGAAGCGCAGCAACGACACGATCGGGAGGAACCCGTTCGACGGCGCCCTCGCGCCCAGGGTCATCGCCAGGCCCAGGAACGCGCTGCGCTCCGACCTCGTGCCGAAGCTCAACTTGGATTGGCAACATCTATTTGGACGATTCCGGGAGGGACAGCCCCGCTTCCCTGAACTCGACCGGCGACATGTAGCC
>NZ_JAQLEM010000049.1 GCF_028209885.1 Collinsella aerofaciens
TCACCGTATTCCAGGTTCCCGGACGCCGGGCAGACTCGCTTCGGTTCGGGCGCTACACCAACTTTCTCGACACTACCCTTTAGGAGATATGATTTAATGCTACCCCCTACTATTCATCAAGCATCATTGAACACCATATAACTGCAGATAAAAGGCCCACTTTGCTTGCGTCCTACTGCTGGGCCTTTCATGAAAATAGGGACACCGAGCGCAACGCGTTGCGCTGAGTCCTGAGGCTGTTGCAATGAAAATGAGAATCAAGGCTTCGATAGCAGGATGACAACGCGGGCACAATTTGATTTTTGAAATATGGACGAATTCCTCGTCAGGAGGGTAAAATGATGCCGACGGCAGCCCAAGTTGTGATGAGCTGGGCAGAGCCGTTGCTTAACGAAGTTAGGTCATCGTCTTAGCGACGGTGGCCTTTCTTTTTGGGCTTCGAACCCTGCTTGAGTGCCTTGGAAAGGCCGACAAGGGCCGTGAGGAGCGAGACCATAGCGGTCAGGAGCTTCACGAGCTCGGTGAAATCGGTCATGGGCATCACCTCCCATCGGATGGAGGGCTCTGCCCGGCACGAGGACTGCCGACAGCGAGGATGATTTTATCAGAGTGGTTGGCCCTCTCCGATCAATTCACGCTCCTCACCCTCGCGAAGAGTGCGGGCATGGCAGAATCGGCACTAAACGGCAGTGCGTTAGGGCACCGACGACGAGCTTTCAAAACTAGCAAGGCGTATCGCCGTTGCGGTACCGGGATCGGCAAATCTCTGGTGTCCCCCGGGCGGACTCGAACCCCCGCGGGGAAATTGGTGACGCGGGTGTCGACGGCCCGAATCCGCCGGCGGCCCCCACAAACCAGAAACGGCGCCGCTCTCGCGACGCCGTCATATTCCCTGGTGCCCCCGGGCGGATTCGAACCGTCGACACCCGCTTTAGGAGGTCATGGTCATTTACCTTACCTGGGCAAATGCAATTTTGCCCTATTATATATATTCGCAGGTAGATTAGCTGTTTTTGAGTTTCTGCTGGTTCTTATTAGAATTCTATTTCACCTCTTTTTCACCCCTAGCAGTTGCGTTTACGGCTTGCAGGGGTGAAAAGTTTACGTTAGGCTCGGGGCCGAGGCCCTCAAAGCCCCGGCCCCGAGCCTAACGTAATCCCCTTGGAGGACACTTTTGGAAACCAGAATCAAACCAACCGCAAAGGGAACATCTGAGCCCATCAAGGGAAAGCCCGGCTCATTCAAGATTTACTTCTCTCTTGGGAGAGACCCGAACTCCGGAAAGAACGGCAGCAAAGTTAAGTATCTCAAAACACCCAAGAGGACCATCCATTGCAAGAGCAAGAACCCGAAGAACTGGCCTAGCGAAGTCGCAAACGCTCTCAACGAGTACCGCGAGGAACTTGAGAGCTATGAACCATCTAGAGATGCTCCGAGCACCGTAGCGGCATATGCCGAATCCTTCCACGTGCTCCGAGAGAGCTCATTCGGCTCCCCTCTCTCATATGAGCGAGAGGGATACGACGTGCGACACATACGCGAACTGTTCGAAGACGTGCCCCTAGCCGACCTGAGGCCCGACGATGTTAAACGCGCCTACGCTGAGGCCCGTTCAAATGGAAGGTTCACCGACGCCGAGATCCGTCGCATTCACGTCAAGCTTAAGCAGGTCATGCAAGATGCCCTTGAGAACGAACTGATTGGCCGCAATCCTTGCATCGGCATAAAGCTGCCGAAACCGGACCTGCGAGCACGAAACTTTCTCCCTCCCGATGAGCTCCCAAGATTCACTGAGTGCTTGCTTTCCGAGCCGATGGGGCCCATGACCGTCTGCACCATGCTTATATTTCACCTCGGGCTGAGGAAAGGCGAGGCTTTAGGGCTCAGCTGGCTCGATTACGACCCCGAAGCCATGGAGCTCCGAATCGTCCGGCAGTACACCAGCGACAAGACCTTGAGGCCCCCGAAATCGGAGATGAGCAGACGCATTCTCTCCATAGACAAAGCTCTGACCGAGTATTTAGACAAGTGGAAGACTATGCAGCGCGACATATTCAGACGTCGCGGGTTGGAACAAAAGGATACCGACCCCATCGTCCACGCATTCAGCGTTGGAAAGGATGCCGACGGTTTCCGCAGCATAAGCGTCACCAGACCAAGCGGGCACAACTACTCTCGATGGTTTAGGGACTTCTGCGTCGATAACGGCTATGGGACTTATAGCGATGTGACGAAGCAGTTCATGCGAGACGGCAAGCTTCATACGCGCGGCACTGGTTACTCAGGACTTGTTCCCCATGGCCTCCGTCACACCGCCGCGACCGCTCTCGTGGCGAGCAACGTCGATTTAAAGACCGTTCAGGCGCGAATGGGCCATGCCTCCGCAAGCACAACGGCTAATTTCTACACCCATGCAATCAGGGCCAATGACCGAAACGCAGCAGAAGTCTTTGAATTGCTGTCATCTAAGTAATGGCTAGTTTACCTCGATGTTCACTATCTCTTCATACGGTGGGCTACTACTAGGGCTACATGCGCCGTCTGATGGTATGATGATTGCAGACAAACGATTGGAGGTGAATAAAATGGTCTATAAGAAGAAGGCCGAGAAGCGTATCCGCATACCCGAAAACCTCAAGACCCCCTTCTCACAGATGGTCTCCGACGAGGCTTACCTTCGAGCGACCGATGAGTCAAAAGCCATTATCGGCCTTGTCTTTGACGAGGTGCTTCCCTCCCCGGCATTTCCGAGGGACAGGATGCTCGACGTCTACAGCGGTAGTGGTCTGTTTGCGAGCGTCTCGGACGTTCTGCGTTCGAACGTCACTGGCGCGACGGGAACCGTCGCCCACGGCGGCTATAAGCCCATTGTCGAGTTCGGTTTCGAGCTAATCCACGAGAGGCGTTGTGAGACCGCGCTCTTTACCAGCGCGATGGACATGCCGCACCTTCGCCGCTGCTTTGATTCCGTCATTGACTTTATGGAGCACAAGGTTCCGCGCGATCCCTCAGACCCCTTTGTCGATTACGAGACCGACAGGGCGGTGAAGTACGGCCGCGCCCTGATGGACGAGGCGTCCACCAACTATAACCGCGCCCCCGTTGTGGCGCTCGTGCGCTTCGCCATCGAATATTTTGACGAAATCGGCCAGCTGAACGCGACATGCGCCTATCTCGCCGACGCCTTCTCCGCGCTCGAAGAGAGCGTCACGACCTCTGCCGCAGACTGCGGCAACCAGCACGTACTCCCGGATACCCCGGAGTTGCGTCGCAAATGGAGCAGTCTTCTTGAAGAGGTTTGTTCCGACTGGTAATAAAAAACGGCACCCGACTCCCCTCTCTTAGTCGCCAAACCTCGAAGAGGAGCCGAGCACCCCAAACAAGGAGTTTATCATGCATCTTGCAGATGACCCCAAGGTTGACGCCATTTCCGCAGGCATCAACCTTCGTCGCACTGGTCCCAAGCGTATCTTGAGCCGTCTCGATGTTCAGATTCTCACCGGCATTGGCCAGTCGAGCGCCATTAAGCTCATGAAGTCGACGCACCATTGCTTCCGCATCGCCAACCAGTATTTTGTCATGGAAGAAGACCTCATCGCCTATTTCAGGACTTTGGCTGAAGAGGCGAACGAGTAATGCAGTGCCCGGCCCCCAACCCTCTCGTTTTCGAATCCGATAGGCTCGATGAGCACCTCAGCGCCCTTAGGGGTGACCAACCTATCGCCCTCTTCGGGCTCAAGGCCCTTAACGACATCCTCGGCGGAGTCCATCCCGGGCTCAATTATGCCATCGGCACCGGTCCCGGCAGGGGCAAGACGACCTTGGCCTTGCAGGAGGCCGACAAGCTTGCGAACGACAGTCACCCAGTAATCTATGTCTCCGCCGAGCTTCCCGCGCATAAGCTCTTGGAGAAGAGCCTTGCACGACTCAGCGGAGGCAAGCTTGCCCTTTCCGAGGTCGCGGACGCGGCGGCGGCAGACCATCCCAAGCACGAGGCCTTCGAGGCTGCTCTCGACAGGTATCGCAGCTGTATCGCCCCGAATCTCTGTATTACCGGCCCGTTGAACACCGTTGAACTCTCGAACCTCGTTGGGCTGATAGCACGTGAGCGCAACGAGGCCCCTATCGTTTTCATCGACTATCTCCAACTCCTCGCCTGCGGTATCACGGCGGGACAGCAGTTCATCGACGAGCGCTTGGCAATCACAGCGTGCGTAAAGGGCTTGCGCGAAATATCAAACCTCTACGGCTCGCCAGTCATCGCCCTGAGCTCGACCACGCGCGAGTCCTACAAGTCTGGCAAGTCGAGCAAGCCCAACCTCGGCATGTTCGGCGGCTCTTCGACGGTCGAGTACAGCTTCGACTCCGTTCTTTTTCTTGCCGACGATGACGGAAAACCCGACTTCCCTTTTGAGGCCCCCGCGAGCGGCACCCCGCTCAAGCTCGTTGCCCTCAAGAATCGCTACGGCACGTTAGGCGAAGCTCGGCTCGACTTCGACGGAGCCCACGCTACCTTCCTCGATAGGGGCTAGGCGATGCGCGGCACTAGCAGGACCGCGCATATCAACGTTCGTATGACCGATGGAGAGCGGGCCGAAATCGTGGCCCGCTCTTCCTCTTTCGGCATGCCCCCATCAACGTTTTTGCGCGAGGCCGCCCTCCGAATCGGCGAGAAGCCCGTCAAGGTCGCCGACGAGTCGACCCTCCGGCAAATGCTCGTCGAGATGAAGCGGCAGGGCAACAACCTCAACCAATCTATGCGCTCCATAAACGCCTATGGCATCGACCGGCAAACGGCCGTCCAGCTTGAAAACGCCGTCCAGTTGATATCGAGCACAGCTTCCGAACTCTCAACCCTTCTGTCGAAAGCAAAGGAGCGGCTATGAAAAGCAAGATGTTCACCGCCCTCATATCATCCGTCTTCATTGCATTCCTCGTCTGCCCAATCCTTGCCGCCCCTATCGGCGATATTGCCTCCGGGATCATGCCCGACGCGTCAGCCCTCCCCTCTGCGCTCGATGCGGCCACGGTTCTCGGCTGGTGGCTCTCGGGCGCATTCATCGCCCATATCACGGGGACCGTCCTCACCTTCCTCCTCACGCTCTGCATCTGCTCCCTCGTTGCCTATTCGAGCGCCCTCAACTCGCGTGCCGACGATGGCGGCGTGCTCGGCAATGCTTGCATCAAGACGGGCCGCAATGCGGTGAAAGGTTCGATTACATGGGACGGCTCGGCTAACCCCTCTTCACGCGGGTTCGTCTACGGGTTCACCAGATGGCTCGGCAAACCCTGCTACCTCTTCGAGCCAAAGAAGATGGTCTATGTTTCCGGGTCCACTGGCTCTGGCAAGTCCCGCTTCCTCTACCTGCCCTCAATCGATTTGCTCTCGTACGGCGACGGCGCAAACGGCTCCGAGCCCGCGACCCTCGTCGTCTCCGACGTCAAGAACGAGCTCATAGAGCTCACGGGTGACGAGCTGGCCCGACGCGGCTACAACGTCCTCCTGCTCGACACGCAGCGACCCTATCGAGGCCAGAGGTTCAACCCGCTCAAGCAGGTCATCGACCTCCACGCCGAAAGCCGCGACCAAGAAGCCGAGCAGGCGGCTGACACCATTGCGGAGCTCGTGGTGCAGGATGACGAGAACGGCAAGGGCTCGCACTGGACCGCATCCGCGCGGGGCCTCCTGTCTGCCCTCGTCTTGCTGGTCTCCATGTCCGATGAATGCCCCAAGGAAGCAAAGCACCTTGCGACCGTCTGCGAGGTGCTGGACCGTGGCACCGAGGCAGAGGGTGACGACCCGGCCGAGCCACTCAAGAGCGTTTTCCGCGCCCTACCAAGCAGACACCCCGCTAAAAACAGAGCCTCGCAGTTCGTCTCCTCGGGCGGCAACGAGCTCAGAAGCATCCTCTCGACGCTCAAGGTGGCGCTGCGCCCGTTCTCGTCGGCCCCAGTCGCATGGATGACGTCCGGGTCCGACATCGACCCTCGCGCGGTTCTTGAAACCAAGAGCGCCGTATTCCTCCATATGCTCGACGAGGGCTCGCCATACAACTGCATAGCGGCGATATTCCTCTCCCAGCTCTGGGAATCCGTCCAAATCGTCGCCGATTCCAACGGCGGAAGACTTCCGCGCCCCGTCCAGATTCTCGGCGACGAATGGGGCAACCTGCCCCGCATCGAATGCCTGCCCGCCCTCCTTTCGCTTGGAAGGTCGTTCCAGATTTACTGGACGGGGGCAACGCAAGATATATCCCAGCTTAATAAATACGGAGAGAGGGACGGACGGAGGAAGATTCTCGCGAACTGCGGCGTAAAAGTCGCCATGAAGCTCGCCGAGGAGGAAGACCGCCGATACTTCACGGAGCTCATCGGCAAGACCACCCGCCACACGCAGGGCACGAGCAGCAGCAAGGCGGCGTCGGGTTCGTCGGCATCGACCTCCTACAGCGAGAGCGCAGACGACGTGATACACGCGTGGGAATGGCGCGACATGGCCCCGGACAGGGACGGGATAATCGTCGTCAAGCACGCGGATAACGGAATACCCGCCGAGCGGGCCGGGGTCTTCCGCTCACCCGTCGCCGATTGCACCAAGACGCCCACGAAGGAGCACTTCGACCTCGGGACTCCGGAGCACGAGGCGGAGAAGCGCCGTGCCTATCAAAAGCAACTGGACGAGGCCGCTGCCGAGAAGATGGGCGAACGCGTCGGCCTCTGGTGCCCCAAGTGGCCCGAGCCGAAGAAGAAAGCCGAGATCCAGTCGACCGGCAAATTCAGCGGCCTTTCGCTCGACTAGGGAGGACCCATGACAGCGATTAAACAGACAAGCGTGTGCAGCGAGAAGCACCTCTCCCGCCTCAAGGACTATCTCTCATGGGACAGGGACAAAGCTCTCGCGCACGACACGCAGAACATCATCAGTGAAGAGCGCTGGTTCCAAGAGATGGCAGACACGAGGAAGGCCATGGGGCATGACAAGCCGGGGAAGGCGGGGGCGAAGTGCACCTACATGCAGCATCAGATACTTGGTTTCCTCCCCGACGAGTGCGACCTCAACGGCGGGAAGATGACGCCGGAGATGTGCATGCGATACGCACGCGACTACGTGGCCGAGCGCTATCCGAACCAAGAGGTCGTCATAGTTCTGCATCGCGAGCGCTGCCGCTCCGACGACACCGACCGCTATGCCGTGCACCTCGGCATCAACCGCAGCGACCTTGAGACGGGCAGGAGGCTCGACGAGGGCCCCGCACGCAAAGCCGCTGCCGCACGCGTGAAAACCGTTCGCACCTTGGACGAAAGGTATGGGCTCAAGCAGCTTGAGCGCGGCAAGGCCAACTCGCGCGTCCACGCGAGACAGCCGGGCAGGGAGGAACGCGACATGGCCCGCAAGGGGCAGGCCGAGCGCTCCGAGAACGCCCGCGTCCGCGTGGCGGTCGCCCGTCGCGTCGAGGAGGTCGGACGAATGAGGGACTGCCCCGACCGCATGGCCGAGCTCGACCGGCGGCTCAGGCGAGACGGCATCGAGCTCGCGAGGTCGAAGGGCGGGAGCCTCCAGTACCGCTTCTTCTCGAAGGCCCTCGGGGCCGTGCGGAAAGTCAACGGCGGCAGGCTCGGCTTCGCGGTCGACCGCTCAACCGGCCTCGTCGTCCGCTTCACGCTGCGCGGGATCGCGACGGCGATGAGGGCGTTCTGGGAACTTGAGCGCAAGTCGTGGGAGAACCAGAACGGGCGAGGGGACTGAGCGCTTGGGCCGGGACGCAACAAGCGTCCCGGCTTATTATTGGCGGGAGCGACTTCGGAGCGGTTCGCCCTCCGCCGCAGGCGGCAAGATGATTCCGTGCAACGGAATCCATATCTTGCCTGCACGGAGCGAGCCGGTTGCCGAGGCAACGCGAGCCCGGGCAGGTGAGCGCCGGTTGAGCCGACGCCGAGGAGACGCGACCCATGGGGAGCGTCGCACGACGGTGCTCGGCGACCCGGCGCGAGAGGCCCCGTCCGGCGAACGGCGGAGCGATGGCGACCTCTGGAAGCCATCGAGCGCAGCCGTTCGGCGGGCGGGGCCGGTGTGAGCGGAGGCGGACGGAAACGCGATCCTTGGGAGCGTTGCAGGAAGCCGTAGCGAGAGCGACGCCACGCGTCGCGGGGGTCCCGCTTATGGGCGGGACCCATCGGCCGCAAGGCCGATCGATGAACATTAAGAAAGCCCCGGTCAAATGGCCGGGGCTTTCCTTTCCTGAAATAGACGATTGCTTTGCTCTTTCAAGTTACTTCGTGGCACCGCAAGAAGAGCACTTATACCCAGTGGTCACAGTCTCATCCCATGCATCGCGCACCTGCACCTGCTCGTCATAGGCCGCTTGGTCGGTCACGGTTTCATAATACCCCTGCTTTACAGTCACATAGGTAGAGTGATAGCTTCCGCAATTACCACCATTCATAAGAGAGTTGTTAATATGCCCCCAAGGGTCAGACGTGATATCCGCACCGCACTGGTTGCAGATATAGTGTTCCTCCGTCACCGCGTCATGCCATACCTGATGCGTCACCGCGTCGTGGTGGACGGTCTTGTACTGAGCGTCGTGATGGACGGTTTTTGTCTGGGCAACCCAGTTGTGCTGATGCGCCGGGGTGTCATCCTTTTTCGATGAACTGCCTGAATTGGAGTTTGAGCCGGAGTTGCTGCTGTTGCCGCCACTCGGCTTGCTATCGGATTTTCCCTCGTCTTTCTTGGAGGATGAATTGCTCTTGTTTCCAGAATTATCGGAGCTGCCTGTGGTCTTCCCATTATCCTTCTTGGAGCCGTTGGATGAACCTGAATCGCTCTTCTTGCTGTCGGAAGTTTCCGGGGTCTTCGCGTCGGACTTCTCTTCCTTGGCGGACTCCTGAGCCTTCTCGGTCTCCTTCTCGACGGCATCGGTATCGGCGTTCGGGTTCTTCTTGATGTTGTCCTCGAACT
>NZ_JAQLEM010000004.1 GCF_028209885.1 Collinsella aerofaciens
GTCTGGCCGAACGAGTCCCCATACCCTCGTTCGGTCAGACGCGCCGCCGCTGTTTGTGTTTGTGCCGTATAATGACCGTTACCTATGACGCGATACAAAAGAAAGGTGTTTGCCCATGCAGGCACAGAAGGCGGAGGGAACCCGCGACCTTATCGGCGCCGAGATGCGCGCCTGGCAAAAGATGCAGCAGATTGCGGCCGGCGTGTTCGAGCCGTTTGGTTTTAAACCCATCGAGACGCCCGCGATCGAGCAGGTGGACGTGTTTGTCCACGGTATCGGCCAGTCGACCGACGTCGTACGCAAGGAAATGTTCCGCGTGTTCAGCGGTGCCAACCTGGAGCGCGTCTTTACCGAGGGCACCGACACCAAACTCAAGCCCAAGCAGCGCCTGGCACTTCGCCCCGAGGGCACGGCCGGCGTGGTGCGCGCCGTCGTCGAGAACAACCTGGTGCCCCAGGGCTCCACGCCGTTTAAGGCGTACTACGCCGAGGCCATGTTCCGCGGCGAGCGTCCCCAGAAGGGCCGCCTGCGCCAGTTCCACCAGGTGGGTATCGAGTGGCTCGGCGCTCCCGATCCGGCGGCAGACGCCGAGTGCATCATCATGCTCATGGAGTTCTACAAGCGCCTGGGCTTCGATCTTTCCAAGCTTCGTCTGCTCATCAACTCGATGGGTGACGCCCAGTGTCGTCCGGCCTATCGCGAGCAGGTCAAGCAGTTTATCCTCGATCACGCCGACGAGATGTGCGACGAGTGCCGCGAGCGCGCCGAGCTCAACCCGCTGCGTGCCTTCGACTGCAAGAACGACCACTGCCGCGAGATCATGGCCGAGGCTCCGCTGATGGGTGACAACCTGTGCGACGAGTGCCGCGAGCACTACGAGCAGGTCAAGCGCTATCTGGATGCCGCCGGTATCGAGTATGTCGAGGATCCCACCTTGGTGCGCGGCCTGGACTACTACACCCGTACTGTCTTTGAGGTCGAGGCCCCCGGCGCCGGCGTCGGCTCCATCGGTGGCGGCGGCCGCTACGACGGCCTGGTCGAGCTCGAGGGTGGCAAGCCCACGGCGGGCGTCGGCTTTGCCGTCGGTTTTGAGCGCGCCCTGCTGGCCCTGCAGGCCTTTGGCAGCGATCTGGGTGCCGATGAGGCCCCGTGCGTCTATGTCGCCAATGCCGGCAAGGAACTGCGCCAGAACGTCTTTGCCATTACGCAGGAGCTTCGCGCCGCAGGCATCGTGACCGAGGCCGACTATCAGGGCCGTTCGCTCAAGGCCCAGTTTAAGCAGGCCGATAAGGTAGGCGCCAAGCTCATCCTGGTTCTGGGTGGCGACGAGCTTGCCGCCGGCAAGGTCAAGGTGCGCGACATGCAGAGCCATGACGAGGTTCTCGTCGATCTGGCCAACGTCGTCGAGGCGGTTCGCGAGCGTCTGTAGCGTATGATTTTTGAGCTGCGGGCCCGCTAACATGTCCCGCTTGCGCCGAGCGATTGTTACGGGGGTGTTTCGCATTTATGCGGAATGCCCCCGTTTGTGTATGCCGTCCACCGAGAAATACGACCATTTAGAGCAAAAACCCTTGCAATGCAGAAAATACTTTTGTGTGGTAAAGCGCAATCAGTGTCGAAAGTATTTCTCAAGCGCCTATAATGAATACCGCATGTTACGTGCATAGAAGGAGGAATGGGAGGAAACGTGGCTGAGAACCTAAGCAACCAGTCTGTACCCGAAGCCGCGGCGCGCGTCGCTGCCGTGGTCAACCGCCTCGTTAACCGAATCGGCTCGAATGCCGAGTCCAGGGAGCGTCTCGCCGAGATCGAGATCCCCGAGGAGCTGCGCGACAATCTGGCGTTGTTCCTGCGCCTGGAGCGTCGTGTGCTTAGCGAGTATGATCCTGAGATCGCGGACCTGTTCGACAAGATCCTGTCGGCCGAGATTGTGGCCAATGCCGGTAACCCCGGTACCCGCGCTGCCGACGAGGCCGTCGACGAGCAGGGCGTGCCCACCGCCGACGAGCCCACTGCCGTGGCATTTCGTGAGGTCGTCGATCTGATCGACAGCCTGCCGCTCGATAAGCAGCAGGTCATTGTCCGCGCCTTTACGAGCTTCTTCCATCTGGCAAACCTGTCGGAGGAGAACTACCGTGTGGCGCAGCTGCGCGAGCGCGAGGCCGGTGCGTCGACCGATACCGAGGTCGATCCCGCCAACGAGCTTACCGTCGCCTATCACCAGCTGGTGAATGAGCTGGGCGTCGAGGGCGCCAACGAGCTGCTCGGCAAGCTTGAGTTCCATCCCGTCTTTACCGCGCATCCCACTGAGGCCCGTCGCAAGGCCGTCGAGGGCAAGATTCGCCGTATCTCCAACCTGCTGGAGGAGCGTCCGCGTCTGGGCGGCTCCGACCTGGTGGAGAACGAGCGTCATATGCTGCAGGAGATCGACGCCCTGGTGCGTACGAGCCCCATCGCGCTCAAGAAGCCCACGCCGGTCGAGGAAGCCGATACCATCATCGACATCTTTGATAACACGCTGTTCGACGTCATCCCCGTTATCTATCGTCGTTTTGACGACTGGGTGCTGGGCGACAAGGCCGGTACCGTGCCGCCGCTGTGCCCGGCGTTCTTCCATCCCGGCAGCTGGATCGGTTCCGACCGCGACGGTAACCCCAACGTCACCGCCAAGGTGAGCCGTGAGGTCGCCGCCAAGTACTTTACGCACATGGTGCTCAAGCTCGAGGACAAGTGCCGCCGCATCGGCCGCAACCTCACGCTCGAGACCACCTACAGCAAGCCTTCTGCCGAGCTCATTAACCTGTGGAACCATCAGGTCGAGATGAGCCCTCGGTACACGGCCCGCGCCGAGCTGATCTCCGAGCACGAGCCGCATCGCGCCGTCATGCTCGTCATGGCCGACCGCCTGAACGCCACCGTGCGCCGCATCACCGACACCATGTATCACAGTGCCGACGAATTCCTGGATGACCTGCGCGTCGTCCAGCGTTCGCTTGCTGCCTGCGGTGCCGTCCGTGCCGCCTACGGCCCGGTCCAGACCATCATCTGGCAGGTCGAGTCTTTCGGCTTCCATATGGTCGAGATGGAGTTCCGTCAGCACTCCGTGGTGCATGCCCGCGCCCTTAAGGATATCCACGAGAACGGTATCCATGGCGATTTGCAGCCCATGACGCGCGAGGTCATCGATACCTTCCGCGCTATCGGTTCCATCCAAAAGCGCTACGGCAAGAAGATGGCGCACCGCTACATCATCTCGTTCACTAAGAGCGCCCAGCATGTGGCCGATGTCTTTGAGCTTGCCCACCTGTCCTTTGCGCACGAGGAGGATGTCCCCGAGCTCGACGTGATCCCGCTGTTCGAGCAGCTCGAGGACCTCGAGGGCTGCGTCGACGTGCTCGACCAGATGCTCACGCTGCCCGTGGTACAGAAGCGCCTTGCTCAGACCAACCGCCGCATGGAGGTTATGCTGGGCTATTCCGACTCCTCCAAGGACGCCGGTCCTACCACGGCCATGCTCGCGCTGCATTCTGCGCAGGAGCGCATCGCCAAGTGGGCAGAGAAGAACGATATCGACCTGGTGCTCATGCACGGTCGCGGCGGTGCCGTGGGCCGTGGCGGCGGCCCGGCCAACAAGGCCGTGCTGGCGCAGCCCAAGGGTTCGGTCAACTGCTTCTTTAAGCTCACCGAGCAGGGCGAGGTCATCTTTGCCCGTTACGGCAACCGCACGCTGGCTCAGCGCCATGTTGAGTCCGTTGCCGCCGCAACGCTTTTGCAGTCGGCCCCGAGTGTCGAGAAGACCAACACCGAGACCACGCAGAAGTTCTGGGATATGGCAGAGAAGCTCAACGCCGCAAGCCACGAGCGCTATCTGGACCTGCTGAACACCGAGGACTTTACACCATGGTTCTCGACCGTGACGCCGCTGACCGAGGTCGGTCTGCTGCCGATCGGCTCGCGTCCCGCCAAGCGCGGCCTGGGCGCCAAGTCGCTCGATGACCTGCGTACCATTCCGTGGATCTTCAGCTGGAGCCAGGCGCGCATTAACCTGGCCGCTTGGTACGGCCTGGGCACCGCCTGCGAGCAGCTGGGCGATCTTGACCAGCTCAAGGCTGCCTACCAGGAGTGGCCGTTCTTCCGCACCTTTATCGACAACATCGAGATGTCGATTGCTAAGACCGATCAGCGCATCGCCAAGATGTATCTGCACCTGGGCGACCGCGATGATTTGTCCGAGAAGGTCTTCACCGAGATGCAGCTCACGCGTAAGTGGGTCCTTGCCATCGTCGGTGATGAGTGGCCGCTGCAGCGTCGTCGCGTGCTCGGCTGCGCCGTCCGCGTGCGCAACCCCTACGTCGACGCCCTGTCCATCGCCCAGGTACGCGCCCTTCGCGAGGTGCGTATGAACCAGGACGAGATGGCCGAGGAGAAGAAGGCCGAGTACATGAGCCTGATTCTTTCGACTGTGACCGGCGTCTCGGCAGGTTTGCAGAACACGGGGTAATCGATAGCCCTGTGGCTCTCACCGGGACCCGATGGGTTTCCCTCTGAATGCGTCCTCGCACTTGAAGCCCCCTTATCCTGCTCCTTCGGAGCTGCGGATAAGGGGGCTTCGTGCTGCGGAGTGCATTCAGAGGGAAACCCATCGGATCCCTTCGTCCTCGGTCTTCTGGGATTAAGCTGATGAGAATAAGGTGCGCTTCGCGCCTTACAGCTGTGACTGCCGCGGTCCCGTTTGGGATCGCGGCTGTTTTGTTGTGGGTCAAATATGAACGTTGTGTTAATGAGTCGGTGGACGGTGGTGTTTTTCGGTGAGCGGCGTATCCTTCCAACGGTTTATCTAGTGTGTCAGTTGAAAAGGAAGAGGGCGCTCGTCATTGTTTGAATGTGAACTGCCGTTTGACCACAAGACGTTGCATCTGGAGCTCGAGGATAAGAACTTCGCGGGTGTGATGGAAGGTCATCAAAACGAGTTTAAGACTACAAAATCGCAGGAAGAGCTGGTAGAGGAGTCGCTTGCCAACCCTTATGGCTCGCCTTCGCTCGAGGAGCTTTGTGCTGGCAAGAAGGATATCGTCATTATTAGCTCCGATCATACGCGTCCCGTTCCCTCGCGTGTGACGATGCCTATTCTGCTGCATCACATCCATTCCGCTGCGCCCGAGGCGCGCGTTCGCATTCTGGTTGCTACGGGTATGCATCGTCCGTCGACGCATGAGGAGCTCGTCAACAAGTACGGCGAGGAGATCGTTGCCAACGAGGAAATCGTTATGCACGTCGCGACTGACGACAGCATGATGAAAAAGATCGGCACCCTGCCTTCTGGCGGCGAGTGCATCATCAACAAGATTGCTGCCGATTGCGATCTGCTGCTTGCCGAGGGCTTTATTGAGCCGCACTTCTTTGCCGGTTTCTCTGGTAGCCGCAAGTCCGTCCTGCCTGGTATCGCCAGCTACAAGACCATCATGTACAACCACAACGGTCAGTTTGTGAACGATTCCCATTCGCGTGCCGGCAACCTGTGCCACAACCACGTGAGCGAGGACATGTTTGCCGCTGCCGAGATGGCTCACCTTGCCTTTGTGCTCAACGTGGTGCTCAACGGCAAGCACGAGGTCATCGGCTCCTTTGCCGGCGACATCCACAAGGCGCACGAGGCTGGCTGCGAGTTCGTGAAGAGCCTTGCCGGCGTTGAGCCCGTTGAGTGCGAGATTGCCATCACCACCAATGGCGGCTACCCGCTCGACCAGAACATCTATCAGGCCGTGAAGGGCATGTGCTCTGCAGAGGCCACACTTCCCGAGGGCGGCGTGATCATCGATGTCGCCGGTTGTGCCGACGGTCACGGTGGCGAGGGCTTCTATCACAACATCGCCGACAATGATCCGGCAGAGTTTGAGCGCGCCTGCATCGACCGTCCTAAGGACGAGACCCTGCCCGACCAGTGGACGAGCCAGATCTTTGCCCGCATCCTCGCGCATCACCCTGTGATCATGGTTACCGACCTGTGCGATCACCAGATGATCAAGGATATGCACATGACGCCGGTTAACACCCTCGATGAGGCGCTCAAGCTCGCCTTTGAGATGAAGGGTGCCGATGCCAAGGTGGCCGTCATTCCCGATGGCCTGGGCGTTGTCGTCGCACAGCACTAGTACGCGGCCTAAACGAATCGTTTATAACCGACAAGAAAGATAAGGTTTTATGCTTACCAAACTCCTCTGCGAATTCGGCGCAACGGCCCTCATGATCATCTTTGGCGTGGGCGTGCACTGCGATACCGTACTCAAGGGCACCAAGTATCAGGGCTCCGGTCACATGTTTGCCATCACCACCTGGTCTTTTGGCATCTCGGTCTGCCTGTTTGTCTTTGGCGGCGCCGTGTGCATGAACCCCGCCATGGTGCTTGCCCAGTGCATCGTCGGTCTGGTGCCGTGGAGCAGCTGCATCCCCTTCATGATTGCCGATATGCTCGGCGGCTTTGTAGGCGCCGTGATCGCGTGGTTGATGTATGCCGATGAGTTCAAGGCTTCCGAGGGCGTCGTCGACCCCATTGCCCAGCGCAACATCTTCTCGACCAACCCCACCACCGAGGGCGCCAACTATGCTCGTAACTTCTTCTGCGAGGCTATCTGCACCTTTGTGTTCATCAGCGCCATCCTTGCTGCCGCTAGCCGCGCCGGCGAGAACGTTTTGATGCTCGCTATCTGCGTCGGTCTGATCGTTTGGGCTGTTGGCATGGGCATGGGCGGCATCACCGGATTCGCCATGAACCAGGCTCGTGACCTTGGTCCTCGCATGGCCTATCAGGTGCTGCCGATCAAGAACAAGGCTGACAACAACTGGAAGTACGGCCTGCTCGTTCCTGGCATCGCTCCGTTTATCGGTGCTGCTCTGGCCGCGCTGTTTGTGCATGGTTTCTTGGGCATGTTCTAGTCTGAGGCTACATAGTTGTCCGCCGTCCGCATGGGGTAACTTCCCAGCGCGTCCTCGGACATGCAAAAAGGCTCGCTGCGCACTTTGTGCGGCGAGCCTTTTTGCGTCCTGCGGAGTGCGCTGGGAAGTTACCCCATGCGGACGGCTGCGGGGTCTTTGTTGCGTTCGCACAAGCAACCCAACATATATATCTGAATTTGGATGGGAGGGGCTTGTTGCTGTTGGGGGCATCGAAGTGCGAGTGACACTTTGGGATGCGTGGCGCCTTGGGGTGGGGCGGTGCTTTGAGATGAGCTTCTTACTTAGCTGAAGAGGGGTTTTATGGCTGATAGGTAGTCTTTGGCTACGTTCTCTTTTGGGGCTTGGAAGTTGTGCCAGGCCCACCATTGGACCATTCCTACGAAGCTTGAGGCTATGTGGTGTAGTAGGAAGCTTCGGTCCATGGTGGCGGCGGGGCCGCTTGGGTCGGTAGGGACGGTTTCGGCTGCGCGCGACATGATGGTCTTGCGTAAGCAGTCGGCGAAGACGCGTGAGCCGGCGCCGGCTACGAGGGCGCGTACGCCCTGACGACGATCCCAGAGGTTGTTGAGAATATGCTCGACTTGCACGAGTGGGTCGTCGAGCGGTGTGCCATCGTCGTCGAGGGCGTGGGCGCAGATGTCGCTCACGAGCTCGGACAGTAGGTCGTCTTTGCTCTTAAAGAGGCCGTAGAATGTCGCGCGGCCTACGTGAGCGCGCGCGATGATGTCGCCGACGGTAATCTTGCCGTAGTCCTCTTCGCGTAGCAGCTCGGAGAACGCCGCAACGATGGCAGCGCGGCTTTTTTCTTTGCGGGCATCCATGGCTATGCGTCCACGTGAACAAGCAGGCAACGGAGCGTGCCGGAGCAGCCCTCGTAGGGGCGCTTACCGGCGCCGTAGCCGACGGCTTCGATGCGGTAGCGGGCCGGCAGGTGCTCGGACGTGCGCAGTGCGGCGACGATGGCGGCGCCCGTGGGCGTCACGAGCTCGCCGGCGACCGGTGCGGGCGCGAGGGCGATATTGCCCGCCTGGCACAGGTTGACGACAGCAGGGACGGGAATGGGCATGAGGCCGTGGGCGCAACGAATGGTGCCGTGGCCCTCGGAGAGCGACTCGACCACGATGTCCTCAATACCAAGGTCATCGAGGCAGATGGCGACCGAGCAGACGTCGACGATGGAATCGACGGCGCCCACCTCGTGGAACATGACGGTCTCGGGCGTTTTGCCGTGAGCCTTGGCCTCGGCAGCAGCGAGTACGGAAAAAATGGCGACGGCGCGACGCTTGGCGCCATCGCTTAGCTGCGAGCCATCGATGATGGCGGTGACGTCCGCCAAAGAACGGTGGTGATGGTGATGGGCGCGATGGTGGCCCTCGTGGCCATGACTGTGGCCCTCATGGTCATGCTCGTGGCAGTGCTCGTTCTCGCCATGATCATGATGGTGGTGCTCATGCTCACGCTCATGCTCATGCTCATGCTCATGTGTGTGCTCGGCAGCTGCTTCGTTGCCGTAGAGCCAGGCCATGTCGTGGTCGTGGTTCTCGAGCTCCTCTGCCAGCTGAACGTCAAAGTCGCAGGCGTCGATGCCATGCTTGTTTACACGTGTAACGGCAATCTCAAAGCCGCCGACCGGAAGCGTGGCGAGCTGCTCACGCAGATGCTCCTCGCTGGCGCCCAGATCGAGCAGGGCCGCGACGGTCATGTCGCCGCTGATGCCCGAGGTGCCGTCGATGATAAGCGTGTGCTGATGGTTGGACATGGAATGCTCCTTAACGGGCGCGGGGTGTGCTGGCGCTCAGATGATTGATAAGACTTGCCTGGTAGGCGGCGCCGAAGCCATTGTCGATGTTGACGACCGAAACGCCGCTGGCGCAGGAGTTGAGCATGGCGAGCAGCGCGGCTACGCCACCAAAGCTCGCGCCGTACCCCACGCTGGTGGGAACGGCGATGACCGGACAGCTCACCAGACCGCCGACAACGCTCGCCAGAGCGCCCTCCATGCCGGCGATGGCGATGACCACCTGTGCCTGGGCAAGTTCCTCGGCATGCGCGAGCAGGCGGTGCAGGCCGGCGACACCTACGTCGTAGAGGCGGTCGACCTCGTTGCCATAGAACTCGGCTGTCAATGCGGCTTCCTCGGCGACGGGCAGGTCGCTCGTGCCGGCGCAGGCGACGACGATGTGTCCGTTGCCGGTGGGGGAGGGCTTGCCACCCACCAGGGCGAGCTGGGCGTCCGGGACATATCCCAGGTCGATGTCGTTGCCAAGAAGCTCAGCGGTGCGCGCGGCTTTTTCGGCATCCAAGCGTGTGACTAGGATGCGCTCCTGGCCGGCATCGCGCAGCGCCTCGATAATGGCGGCAATTTGCTCGGCGGTTTTACCGGCACCGTAGACAACCTCGCCGGCTCCCTGGCGCACTCCGCGCGAAAGATCGAGCTGCGCAAAGCCCAAATCGGCAGTCGGAGCCGTCTGGATGCGCGTAAGGGCGTCGGCGGGGGTGACTGATCCGCCGGCAACATCGCTCAGCAGCTGCTCTAGATCTCGCTTATCCATATATGTTCCCTTCGACGGCGCAAAGTCTAGCACTCAAAGGGTATGTTTCCGAACACTAAGACAAAATTGTTCGGAAACTATAGGACAGACTGATTCTATTGTTAGAAGGATCGACTAGTCGCGCAGGATGATATCCATGGCGAGCATCAGGTTGCGCTCGTCGATGGCAAACGGGGCGGCTTCGCGCGTCTTGGGCTTGGCGCAAAACGCGATGCCCGTGCCCGCGGCCTGAATCATGGGGATGTCATTGGCGCCGTCGCCGATCGCGACGGTGTGGGCCATGTCGACACCGCACTCAACCGCCCAATCCAGCAGCTGAATGAGCTTGGATTCCTTGGTCACAATGTCTGCCGCCAGCTTACCCGTGAGCTTGCCGTCCACGACTTCCAGACGGTTGGCCAGGCAAAAATCGATGCCCGCGGCGGCCACGATCTTGTCGGCGACCTCGTGGAAGCCGCCGCTCACCACGCCGACCTTCCAGCCCTTGCTGTGCGCCGAGCGCACAAGCTCCAGCGCGCCGGGAGTAAACGTCACGCGCTCAAAGGTGCGCTCGAACACGCTCTCATCCAAGCCGGCAAGCAGCCCCACGCGCTCCTCGAGCGCCTGCTTAAAGTCAAGCTCGCCGCGCATGGCGCGTTCGGTGATCTGTGCTACCTGCTCGCCCACGCCGGCTTCCTCGCCCAACAGGTCGATGACTTCCTGGTTGATGAGCGTGGAGTCGATATCCATAACAATGAGGCGTGCAGTCATGACGGGCCTTTCCAAGTGCTGTTTTATTGGGGCATATTGTCGCACGTGACGAGCGCGGGCGGGTGCCGCGGTGCGTCAATTGTTTCGTCTCCGTCAAGTCTTTGGGCAGGAGCTACTTTTCCGCGGCACATCGACACAGGTGCGATAAGATAGAACGCCATGTCTGGCTGCGCGGTTTACGCAGGCTGGGCAAATCTGTACGACGCCGCCCGGAACGACACGGGGCGGCACAGATCCATAAAGGAGGATCACTGGTATGAGCCAGACCCGTCCCATCGACGAGCATTCCATGCACACCCGTACCTGCGGCGAGCTTCGCCGCGAGAACGTGGGCGAAGAGGTCACCCTCACCGGTTGGGTGAGCCGTCGCCGCGACCACGGCGGCCTTATCTTCTGCGATCTTCGCGACCGCGAGGGCATCACGCAGCTCACCTTCGACCCCGAGCACTCCGACGGCGACGCCTTTAAGATCGCCGAGACCATGCGTCCCGAGTGGCCCATCAAGATCCACGGCGTCGTGCGCTCCCGTGGCGAGGAGACCACCAACACCAAGCTCGCGACCGGCGAGATCGAGGTCCTGACCGACCACGCCGAGGTGCTCAACACGTCCGTCACCCCGCCGTTCCAGATCGAGGACGGCATCGAGACCAGCGAGGACACCCGCCTGCGCTATCGCTATCTGGACCTCCGCCGTCCCGAGATGATGGCCAACCTCAAGCTGCGCTCCGACTTTACCTTTGCCATTCGCGAGGCACTGCACAACCGTGAGTTCATGGAGGTCGAGACGCCCTCCCTGTTCAAGTCCACGCCCGAGGGCGCCCGCGACTTCATCGTCCCCAGCCGCATCCAGCCGGGCAACTTCTACGCCCTGCCGCAGTCCCCGCAGCTTCTGAAGCAGCTGCTTATGGTCGGCGGCGTCGAGCGCTACTACCAGGTTGCCAAGTGCTTCCGCGACGAGGATCTGCGCGCCGACCGCCAGCCCGAGTTCACTCAGGTCGATATCGAGATGTCTTTCGTGGACCAGAACGATGTTATGAGCGCGCTCGAAGAAGTCCTGTCCGATGCCTTCGGCCGCATGGGTGTCGAGATGCCCACGCCGCTGCGTCGCATGAACTACTGGGATGCCATGGACACCTATGGCTCCGACAAGCCCGATACCCGCTATGGCATGCACCTGGTCGACCTGACCGACATCTTTGCCAACTCCAAGTTCAAGGTCTTTGCGACCGCCGCAAATGAGGAGGGCTCTGTCGTCAAGGCCATCAACGCCAAGGGCGCCGGTGCCTGGGCACGTGCCAAGATCGATAAGCTCGCCGGCGTGGCCTCCACGTTTGGCGCCAAGGGCCTGGCATGGATCGCCTTCCGCGAGGACGGCTCCATCAACAGCCCCATCGTCAAGTTCTTCTCGGACGAGGAGATGGCCGCTCTGCGCGAGCGCATGGACGTCGAGCCCGGCGACCTTGTGATGTTCGCCGCCGGCCCGCGCCTGCTCTCTGATGAGATCCTGGGCGGTATGCGTTCGCACATGGCCAATGCGCTTGAGATCAAGCGCGAGGGTCACGACTTCCTGTGGGTCGTCAACTTCCCGCTGTTCCATTGGGACGAGGATCGCAAGGCCTATGCTGCCGAGCACCAGCCTTTTACCCTGCCGACCGAGACCGACATCGCCAAGATCGAGGCCGATCCCCTGGCAGCCGGTTCGTGCACCTACGACTTTGTCATGGACGGCTTTGAGGCCGGCGGTGGCGGTATGCGTATCCACAACGCCGAGATGCAGATGTCCATGCTCAAGCTCCTGGGCTTTACCGAGGAGCGCGCCGAGTCTCAGTTCGGCTTCCTCATGGAGGCCCTCAAGTTTGGTGCGCCCCCGATGGGCGGTTTCGCTCTGGGGCTGGACCGCGTGTGCATGCTGCTTACCGGTTCCGACTCCATCCGCGACGTCATGGCGTTCCCCAAGACGGCCAGCGGCTCTGACCTTATGTCGGGCGCCCCGAGTGCCGTTAGCGGTGCCCAGCTCAAGGACGTCAGCCTGCGCCTGATGTAGGCGAGCGGCTACATATTGCCCGTAACGAGGGAAGGACGCGTGCCTTCCCTCGTTTTTTATGCGCCGAGGTTGTGAGGGCATGGGGTGACCGGACGTCGAGGAAACTGCGTCCCGGAATTTGCGTCCAGAATGGGATGTACTTTCCGCCAGGGTCGCTCAGCGGAAACTGTGTCCCATCATTGACGCTCGAAATGGGATGCGATTTCCGTCCCGCCCTCAACAAGCATCTAACGCTACAATAACTACCACGTGGCTGGGTTTGGCCGGCCGAATGTGCGATGTCGTGGGAGGGGACATGGTCGAGTTTACAAAGACGATTAAAGATCCGTTGGGATTACATGCCCGCCCGGTTGCGCTGCTCTATGACATCATTGCCAAGCATCGTAGCGACGTGTCAGTTTCGATTGGCAATCGTCATGTCGATGGCCGCGACGTTATAGGGCTCATGGCACTCTGCGGCGAATGTGGCGAAGACATCATCTTCCGCGTTTCGGGCGTGGATGAGGCCTCCTGCGTCACGTCGATCAGAAACCTCTCGCTCTAAGCGCATCAATGTGACAAGGGGACAGTCCCCTTTGTTGCATAAATTGGTATGACAAGGCACCGCAAAGAGATGGTCTTTGTGGTGCTTCTTTTGTTTCATATAGGAAACTTTTTCGAAATCTGAATGGGGACCCTTTCCAAAAAGTTAACCACGTGTTAGTTTACTAAAGCGAACATAGACGTGGTTAACTTTTAACGCGTCGATGTTGAGGACGAACTGACGTTAGGAGCCACTCATGTCTTGCGGACCGCAGATGCCGGCAATGCCGCTTTCGATGGTAAAAGCGGGCGAAACCGTGCGCGTGTCTCGTGTAAAGGGCAATGAGGATATGAAGCACCACCTCAAGGACCTCGGCTTTGTCGAGGGCAGCGAAATCCACGTGGTGAGCTCGAGTGGCGCCAATATCATCGTCACCGTGCTGGGCGCACGCTTTGGTATCGATTCCAAGGTTGCCATGCACATCATGACCGTCGGTTAGTCGACGGTATTTCTGTACGCACTGAAAGGGGGACAAGTAAATGAAGACGTTGGGTGACGTTAAGGTGGGCGAGAGCTCCACCATCGTCAAGCTTCACGGTGAGGGTGCGCTTCGCCGCCACCTTATGGACCTGGGGCTCATCAAGGGCACGTCGTTTAAGGTCGTGAAGGTTGCACCGCTCGGTGATCCGGTCGAGATCAACGTGCGCGGCTACGAGCTTTCCATCCGCAAGGAGGAGGCGGCCGTCGTCGAGGTCCAGTAAGGGCCGGCGGCGCATATTTCTGCAGATAAAGTTAGGTTTTTCTAACTTAATGCAGCAACTTTGAAGCACATTATCCAGCCTGCGCGGAGAAAGCAGCGCAGGCACACAAGGAAGAAGGATTGAATGGCGGATTCTCAGATCCATGTCGCACTTGCGGGTAACCCCAACTGCGGCAAGACCACGCTTTTCAACCTGATCACCGGCGCCAACGGCTACGTTGGCAACTGGCCCGGCGTCACGGTTGAGAAAAAGGAAGCCAAGCTCCTAAGCGACAAGAACGTTACCATCACGGACCTCCCCGGCATCTACTCGCTTTCCCCCTACAGCCCCGAGGAGCAATGCTCGCGCGATTACCTCATGAGCGGCGAGCCCGATGTAGTCGTCCAGGTGGTCGACGCCACCAACCTCGAGCGCAACCTGTACCTGGCGCTTCAGGTTATCGAGACCGGCCTGCCCGTGGTCGTTGCCCTCAACATGGCCGACTTGGTCGAGAAGAACGGCGACAAGATCGACACGGACAAGCTCTCCAAGAAGCTCGGCTGCCCGGTCATGATGATCTCGGCCCTTAAGAACAAGGGCATCAAGGAGCTGTTCGAGCAGGTTAAGAAGTCCGCTGCTTCCAAGGGCGAGGTGCCGGAGCACAAGTTCGACTCCTCCATCGAGGACGTTCTGGACCACATCGAGAACAACCTGCCGGCGAGCGTTCCCGCTAACAAGCGTCGCTATTACGCCGTCAAGCTGTTCGAGCGTGATGCAGACGCCTGCAAGCTCATCAACCTCACCAAGGAGAAGGCCGCTCGCGTGGAGGAGCTGGTCGCCCAGTGCGAGCAGGACTGCGACGACGATGCCGAGTCCATCATCACCGGTGAGCGCTATGGCGTCATCGCGCACATCATCGATGAGTGCCTCACCAAGGCCCCGGCCAAGATGAGCACCTCCGAGAAGATCGACCGTGTGGTTACCAACCGTATCCTGGGCTTGCCGATCTTTGTCGTCATCATGTTCTGCGTGTACTACATCGCCGTTTCTACCCTGGGCGGCACGGTGACCGACTTCACCAACGACCAGCTCTTTGGCACCGACGGTTGGTATGTGCTCGGTCAGGGCCGCGATGCCTACGATGCAGCCGTCGAGGCTGCGGGCGACGATGCCGACTCGGTTGACCCGGCGCAGTACGGCCCCTATGTCCCGGGTATCACCACCGCGGTGCATGACGCCCTTGTGGCGGGCGGCACCGAGGACGGCGGTCTTGTTGACTCCCTCGTCTGCGACGGTATCGTGGCCGGCATCGGCGCCATCATGGGCTTTGTCCCGCAGATGTTCCTGTTGTTCGTGATGCTCTCTTTCCTGGAGGACTGCGGCTACATGGCCCGCGTCGCCTTCATCATGGACCGCGTGTTCCGCCGCTTTGGCCTGTCCGGTAAGTCCTTCATCCCCATGCTCGTGACCTCGGGCTGCGGCGTTCCCGGAGTCATGGCTACCAAGACCATCGAGAACGAGAAGGACCGCCGCATGACGGTCATGACCACCACGTTCATCCCCTGTGGCGCCAAGCTGCCGATCATCGCCCTGCTCATGGGCTCCATCATCGGCGATTCTTCCACCACCGCCGCGTGGATCAGCCCGCTCTTCTACTTCCTGGGCGTCTTTGCCGTCATCGCTTCGGGCCTCATGCTCAAGAAGACCAAGCTCTTCGCCGGCCGCCCGACGCCGTTTGTTATGGAGCTTCCTGCCTACCACTTCCCGGCGATCCGCTCTTGGGCGCTGCACGTGTGGGAGCGCTGCTGGGCCTTTATCAAGAAGGCCGGTACGGTCATCTTCGCGTCCACTGTCGTGGTTTGGTTCCTGTCCAACTTTGGTAGCTACAACGGTTCCTTTGGCTACCTGCCCGCGATGGACGGCATCTCCGAGGAGTTCATGGACTACTCCGTGCTGGCCATGCTCGGTAACCTGATCTCCTGGATCTTCGCCCCGCTTGGCTTTAGCACCTGGCAGGCAACAGCGCTGTCCGTCTCGGGCCTTGTCGCCAAGGAGAACGTCGTCGCCACCGCCGGCTCGCTGCTGTCCGTTGCCGACGCGGGCGAGACCGACCCGAGCCTGTGGACCGCGTTTGCCGGCATGTTCCCCACCATGGGCGCTTGCGTCGCCTTCGGCGCGTTCAACCTGCTGTGCGCTCCGTGCTTTGCTGCCATGGGTGCCATCCGCAACCAGATGGATTCCGGCAAGTGGTTCGCGATTGCCATCGGTTACGAGTGCATCTTCGCTTGGGTGATCGGCCTGTTCATCAACCAGTTCTACAACCTGCTTGTGTTGGGACAGTTTGGTATCTGGACGGTTGTGGCCATCGTGCTGCTGGTTGCGATGCTCTTCCAGATCTTCCGTCCCATGCCCAAGCATGCATGGACCGACGAGGACGAGACCAACGCTGCTTCCGCCGCAGTTTCCGCTTAAGTCCGAATAAGGATTAACCCCTTTCCACGAGCCCGGGTGTCCCAGCGACACTCGGGCTTTTTGGTGGGGGAGATATGGCGTTTCCGCAGATAAAACCGACCAAAATAAACCGTCCCTATTTGGTAGGTGGAGAATGGGGTAAAGTAAGTGATGGTTAACTAGAGGAGGCTTGCTATGGCACCTATCGATATTGTTGTACTGGCTGTTATCGGCGTTGCGTTTGTCGCGGTATGCGTGCGCATCTACCGCAAGGGCACCTGCGCCGACTGCGCTCAGGGTGGCGTTTGTACGGGGCATTGCTCCAACAAAAAGACGTGCGCTGCACTTAAGGGCGTAGACAAAATCGCCGAAGACTTGGGCCGCGGTATTCATTAGCCGACCGGCGTTTGGGTATGTTTGGCCGCGGATACGGCGGTTGCTGATATGATAAGTACGTTAGCAACTGCCGCCGAGCGGCTTAAACGAAAGGAACCCTGTATGGAGTCCTCCGCCTATCCGATGCTCTTTAGCCCGATCAAGGTCGGTACGACCGAGGTCAAGAACCGCGTCTTTATGCCGCCGGTGTCCACCAACCTGGCCGATCATGGCTATGTGACCGACGATTTGGTCGATCATTACCGTGCCCGTGCCAAGGGCGGCGTGGGCCTCATCATCACCGAGGTCGTGACGGTCGAGCCCACCTATACCTATCTGCCGGGCGATATGTGCTGCTACGACGACACGTTCATCCCCGGCTGGGAAAAGCTCGCCGCGGCCGTCCACGAGTATGGCTGCAAGATCATGCCGCAGCTCTTCCACCCCGCCTACATGGCCTTTAACATTCCGGGCACGCCGCGCCTGATCGCTCCGTCCTTCGTGGGACCGTCCTATGCCCGCGAGGCACCGCGCCCCATCACGGTCGACGAGATTCACGAGCTCACGCATCAGTTTGGCGACGCTGCCGTGCGTATGCAGAAGGCTGGCGTCGATGGCGTCGAGGTCCATGCGGCGCACGCCCACGGTATGCTCGGCGGCTTTTTGACTCCGCTCTACAACAAGCGCACCGACGAGTACGGCGGCTCGCTCGACGCCCGCATGCGCTTCTTGCTCGAGGTCATCGCCGAGATTCGCGAGCGCTGCGGCAAGGACTTTATCATCGACGTCCGTATTTCGGGCGATGAGTACACCGATGGCGGCCTGACCCTCAACGACATGATCTACGTCTCGCGTCGTCTGGAGAAGGCCGGCGTCGACATGATTCACGTGTCGGGCGGTACCACCATCAAGCGCGGCTCCGCGATTCCCGCCGCCGGTACCCAGCAGGCCTCGCATGCCGCCTGCTCGCGCGAGATCAAAAAGCACGTCAACATTCCCGTCGCCACCGTCGGACGTATTAACGAGGCCTGGATCGCCGAGGAGCTGATCGAGGACGGCGCTGCCGACATCTGCATGATGGGCCGCGCCAATCTGTGCGATGCCGAGTTCTGCAACAAAGCCGCTGCCGGCAACGCTGACGACATCCGTCCCTGCATCGGTTGCCTGCGCTGCCTGAACGGCATTATGTTCGGCAAGCGCATCTCCTGCACCGTCAACCCGGACGTGGAGCGCGACGAGGCCGGCTACGAGCCTGCCGCCGAGGCCAAGAACGTGCTCGTTGTGGGCGCTGGTCCTGCGGGCATGGAGGCAGCCTACATTGCCGCCAAGCGCGGCCACAACGTGGTGCTCGTTGACAAGCAGGATGAGCCGGGCGGCGAGATGCGCATCGCGGCCGTTCCGCCGGCAAAGCAGGAACTCACCCGCGTGATCAAGTATCAGTATCGTCGCCTGGCTGAGGCCGGCGTGAAGCGCGCATTTGGCACCGAGCTTACTGCCGAGGACATTCAACGCGACTACGCGGGCTACGAGGTTGTCCTGGCTTATGGCGCCGAGCCCATCGCTCCGGCCTTCATGCAGGGCTTTAAGCAGGTTATGACGGCTGACGACCTGCTGGGTGGCAAGGCTTTCCCGGGCAAGAAGATCGTCATCGTGGGCGGCGGCACCGTCGGTTGCGAGACGGCAGATTACCTGGCCCCGCTGGTTAACGACCTGTCGCCGGCCAATCGCGATGTCACTGTTATCGAGATGACCAAGACGCTCGCCGCCAACGAGGGCGGCGCCGGTCGCGCGGTGCTCATCACGCGCATGCTCTCCAAGGGCGTCCACGTGCTGACCGAGGCCAAGGTGACCGAGATTACCGAGGATGCCATCAGCTACGAGAAGGATGGCGAGGTCCACACCATCGCCGATGCCGATACGCTGGTGCTTGCCATGGGCTATCGTCCCAACACCAAGTTGGCCGACGACCTTGCCGCTGCTGGCGTTGCTGTCCACGTGCTGGGCGATGCCCAGAAGTGTGGCAACATCCGCGATGCCATTGGCGATGGCTACAAGGTTGCCTGCGAACTCTAGGCAACCCCTTTGCACCAATCGATTGAAAAAGCGGCGGCTACCCTGTGTGTTGGGCAGCCGCCGCCTGCGTTCGACGGGAAGGCGCAGATAGTCCGATTAGGGCCCAGGAGCTCCTTGACCTTGGCGATGATGGCCTCGTCGGTGGCGTTGGCAAAGAAGTGCTCCTGGAACGGTTTTCGTCTTGCAGGGCAGTTGCCGTTTCTACAGTTCAACTTCCAGTTCGGCTTTGTGCTCGTAGAGGTAGTCGCGCATGTAGGGGATGGCAAATGAGACCTTGCCGTACGAAGGAGCCTCGATAATCGATTCTCTTAACAGGCGGCTGCGGACGGAGCTCACCTGTTGAGGCGTTTTGTTTAGGGCATCGGCAACCATGCTGGTCGAGCTCGTCTGCCCCAAAGACGCCATGCTCAGCAGATAAGCGATGCACGTGGGCGGAATGCGCTGCAGCGCGGGCTCAATCACCATGGCGCAGAAGCGTTCGCGTGCCGTTGCAATGCCGCGCTCGGCTTCTTCTTCTCCAATAATCGGTGTATGTGCGCGTCTTGCCAACTGCCATGCGTAGTATCCAACGAGTTGGATCATGAAAGGATAGCCTTGCGTTGCCTCGGCAAGTTGGCCGGCAATACCTGGCTGCAACTCCATGCCAGACGCTTCAATGGTTTCCTCGAGGGAGTACGACACTTCGGTTACTGCCACAGCCTTCAGATCAAAGGGGAGGGCACGGCGCAAAAACGTAAGTGTCTTTCCGTTGATGATGCTTTCAATCATCGAAGGCAGCCCAGCAAAAACAAAGGCGATATCAAGGTCTTCGCCGATAACCTGCTGAATCGCAATGGAGAGCGTTCGGACCTCATCGAGCTCTGCGTCTTGAACCTCGTCGAGAGTGATGAGCAGGCCATTTCCATTCTTGGTTATTGTCTGTCTCATGGCGTCGCGTAGCGATGGGCCGATTCGCTCAATATCTATGCTGCCGATGGATATGCCAGCTACGGTGGGCTCAAATCTGGCGTGTTTGGCCTGGAATTTGGGCTGCAGCTGTTCGAGAATGCGCTGGCAAAGTCCCTCGGTTGCGACCTCTTTTATGACCGTCCAGCCACGGCTTTGCGCCAAACGTGAGCACTCGTCAAGGAGGACCGTCTTGCCCGTTCCACGGACGCCGGCTATGCGCATTAGGCGCCCAGGGGCACCAGGCCCGTTGACGAGGCCTTCACTGAATTCTTCGAGCACATCTTCGCGGCCGATAATCGTGGGAGGTGTTTTACCTGCTGTGGGCTTAAAAGGGTTTGTTTGCATGTGAGCCACCTTTGCTCAAGATATAGCAAGATATAGCAAAGTATAGCAAGATATAGCAAAGTATAGTGAGATATAGCAACGTATAGCGCTGTTCGCGGGTTCTTACGGTGGTGCTATTTTCCGAATGCCGCGCGGATAAAGCGCTGGGCGAACAGCTTGTTGGCAACTCACGAGGGCTCGGGGTGCCAATTTGGGGTGCAGTAGTGCTGCGCCACGAAAAGGGCCTATCTACTACGTTTAAGCCGCAGGGGTCAACCATAGTCGGCTTTTTCGAAAATCGACAAGCTGTCTACCTGCGGTTTTGTTTTCACGGTTTTCGGTATGGCCGAGGCTATCCGTGTTAACGTAGTAGATGGGCCACTTTTGTGGCAAGGGGGCCGATCTGCGGGCCAGGGTAGCTAAAAGAGCCCCGTCCCAAAAAGACTGATTGGGAGCTGGGGCGTGTCGATGCGATAGTATTACGTGGTGATATTCGACAAACCGTGGGCTTCATCCGAGGGCTTTATGGAACAACACCAGCATTATCAGAGCCTGCAAGACCAGGCATACAACGCATTGCGCTCCAAGATCATCTATGCCGAGCTCAAGCCTGGCACGCGCCTTTCGGCGATTGGTCTGGAAAAGGAGACGGGAATCGGGCGCACGCCCATTCGCGAGTCCTTTGTGCGCCTGCGTGAGCAGGAGCTGGTGGAAACGCGTCCCAAAAGCGGCACTTATGTCTCAAAAATCAGCATGGAGCGCGCCGAGAACGCCTGTTTCTTGCGCGAGAAGCTCGAGAGAAGCGTGCTCATTAAATGTTGTTCGGCTGCTACGCCCGAGCAAAAGCAGCGGCTTGAGCAGATTCTTGCCGAGTCCGAGTCACTCGACCATAGCGAAACACGTCGTTTCTTTGACCTGGACAACCTGTTCCATGAGACGTGTTTTGAGATTGCCGGTCGTCACATGTTGTGGGATTGGATGAAGAGCATCAACACGCATTTTGAGCGATACAACTGGTTGCGTATGGTGTCGCAGGATTTGGATTGGGAGCCGATTCGTCGGCAGCATCGCCGGATTCTCGAGGCCATTAAGGGGGGCGATACCGACACGGCGAGCTATCTGGCAGAGACGCACCTGCACCTGATGCCCGAGGAGCAGGGCCCGGTTATCGCCTTGCATCCCGACTATTTTGAGCTGTCCAAAGACTCGGCCATCTAACTCGCCCCCTTCATTAGTTGCGGTGAAATAGGGATTGTTTTGCGGCTCTGATGGTGCAAGCAGTCCGTATCTCACCGCAACTGCCGGGGCACTATCGGGGCACGAAAAAGCTGCGGCGCCGCTTGGAGGAAAAGACCGGAAGCAAGGGCCCATTCCTCCAGACGGCGCCGCAGCTGTTTTGATGGCTCGGTTTTTGTCGATGTGGCTCAACTGGGCGCGGTTGCCAGCCGAGTAGGCAAAGCGGCTCGGGGGCGTGTCGCTTCCGTCACGTTCTATCAGCATACAAGACGGTTTTGGTTCTTGTTCGTGACGGAAACGGCGCGCTTCCGAGCCGCTTTAAAAGAAAGGGGGCGAGGTCTAGGGCACGCCCCCTTTCACGATAGAGAGCTAAACCTAGCCGCGGACCTTCTTGACGACGTCCATGGCCTCGCGGGCAATCTGCTCGACCTTGGAGAAGTCGCCGTCGGCAAACAGGGCCGGCTTGACCATCCAGGTGCCACCGCAGGCGATGATGGCGGAGGAGCTCAGGTACTCCTCGACGTTGGCAGTGCTCACGCCGCCGGTGGGCATAAAGCGGTGACCGACAAACGGAGCGGCGAGGGCCTTGATGGTGTTCAGGCCGCCATACTGGGACGCGGGGAAGAACTTGGTGACCTTGAGGCCCAGGTTCTCGGCTGCGGTGACCTCGGAGGGGGTTACGGTGCCGGGAAGGACAGGCAGGTCGATGTCGATGCAGTGCTTCACAACGTCCTCGTTGTAACCCGGGGAGACGATGAACTTGGCACCGGCTGCGCGGGCCTGCTCAACCTGCTCGACGGTCAGGACAGTGCCGGCGCCAACGCACATCTCGGGCTCGGCCTCGGCCATAGCGGCGATGCACTCGGCGGCGCAGGCGGTGCGGAAGGTGACCTCGGCGGACTTCATGCCAGCTGCCATAAGGGCGTGGGCGAGCGGAGCGGCGTCCTCGACCTTGTCGAGCACGACGACCGGCACGATGCCCAGGGACTCAAGCGTGGTGTAGAACTGATCGAACACAATGTTCCTTTCGATGTATGGCGCGCATGGGCGCGTGATTGCCAAATATGCTGGTCAGGAGCCGATTTTGGATTGGTTATCGGAGGCACTGCTTGGGGTTCAAGCAATTCCAAAACCAGCTGCTCGACCAGTCATGTAGGGAATGCCAGGCAAAACCGGAATGGGACTGGTGGTTTTGTCCAGCCGGAGGAATCGGGGAGCGGGCCGCAGGGGTATGGGATTGGAAAGCTGCGGCCCGCGGAATGGAGACGGACTAGCGCGCGACGCGGGTGCCACCGTCGGCGGCGGATGCCACGGCTGCGATCTCGTCTGCGGTCACCAAGTTGGAATCGCCCTTGATGGTGAGCTTGAGGATCGAGGCTGCAATCGCGTAGTTGACGGCGTCCTGCGGGTCAAAGTCGTTGATGAGGGCATGGACGAAGCCGGCGTTGAAAGCGTCGCCGGCGGCAACGCCCTCGAGCACGTGCACATCGTGAGCAGGGGAGAACCAGTACTCGCCGCTCTCGGCGTCAAAGAGCATGCCCATCCAGATGGAGCGCTCGACGCAAGAGATGTTGCGGACGACCGAGGCGACCTTTTTGCAGCCGTACTCGGCGCAGATCTGACGGGCCATCTCGACGTAGGTGTCGCGCTCCTCGATGCCATGGGCAAGGGAACCAGAGACGCAGGTCATGCCGAGGCCGGCGGGCGCATCCTCGTCGTTGGCGATGCAGATGTCGACGAGCGGCAGGAGTTCCTTCATGGTGGCCTGCGACTTCTCGGGCGACCACATCTTGCCGCGATAGTTCACGTCGCACACGGTGGTGATGCCCTTGGCGCGGCAGGCGGCGAGTGCCTCCTTGCAGGCGGCGGCCATCTCATCGGAGACGGCGGGGGTCACGCCGGAGAAATAGAAGACATCGATGCCCTTGAGGATCTCGTCCCAGTCAAAGACGTCGCGTTTGGCCATGTTGATGGCAGAGAACTTGCGGTCGTAGACGCAGCCGTTGCCGCGCTGCGAGGCGCCGACCTCAAACACATAGGAGCCAAGACGGTCGCCCTGACGCACGACGCGCGTTGTGTCGACGCCGTAGGCCTTCAGCGAGCGCAGCGCGCACTCGCCTAGGCGGTTGGCCGGGACAACGGATACGTAAGCGGCCTTGTCGCCTTGGTAGGCCAGGGAAAGAGCGGTGTTGGCCTCGGCGCCACCGTAGCGGACGTCAAACTCGGTTGCCTGCTCAATGCGCAGATGATCTTTGGGCGAGAGCCTCATCATGATTTCGCCGAAGGTAAGAACCGTTTTACCCATGGTCGCGCAGCTCCTTCTTGCTCGTGCGTACACCTTTGATATGGCGTTGGCGCGGAGGTGCCAAGACGGTAGGGTACATCTTTGCACCTCCGCGCCAACGCTTGCCGAAATCGGTTTACGAAATCGGTTTCGTTTCGAGTTGTAGTATACTCACCTACAGCGTTTTGCAAGCGAGATTTTTAAAAAAATGCCTAAAATGGTTCAGACTGCCGACTTTGGGAAACGGGGTGCGCTATGGCGCAGATGAGAATCAAGGACATTGCCGCCGAGGCGGGCGTGAGCCCGGCCACGGTCTCGCGCTATCTCAACAACCGTCCCGGGCAAATGACCGAGGAGACCCGTGCCCGCATTGCCGAGGTCATCGAGCGTACCGGCTATCGCCCACGTGCTGCCGCGCGCAATCTGCGCAGCTCGCGTACCAACCTCATCGGTGTGATCCTGGCCGACATCGCCAACCCGTTCTCCAGCGCTATGCTCGAGGGCCTTTCCGCCAGCGCCGCGGCGCGCGGCTGCTCGCTCATGACGGCCATTAGCGGCAACGACCCCGCTAAGGAAGCGGAGTCGCTCACCAGACTTATCGATGCCGGCGTGGACGGCCTGGTCGTCAACACCTGCGGAGGCAATGACGAGGCGATCGCCGCGGCAGCGGGACGTCTGCCCGTCGTGCTGCTCGACCGCGACGTTGCCGACGGCGGTGTTGACCTGGTGACATCTAACAACCGTGAGCTGGTCGCCGGCTTGGTAGACGCCTTGGCAGCTGCGGGCAGCGAGCGTCTGTGCCTGCTCACCGAGGCAAGCGACGATAGCCCCGTGCGTCGAGAGCGCGCCGAGGCCTTTGCCGACGAGCTTTCGCGCCGCGGCCTTGCGGGCGAGGTCGTCACCCTGGCCGATGGTGGCGCCACGGGCGTTGGCCGTTTGGACAAGACCATCCGCGACTACGCGGGCAAAAGGCTCGGCCTTATCGCCGTCAACGGCCTGGTTTTCCTGCGTTTGACCGAGGCGCTGGCGCAGCTTGGTCCCTCGCTGCCGGCGGGGCTCAAGATCGCAACGTTTGACGACTACCCCTGGAACCACGTGCTCTTTGGCGGCGTCACCACGGCCGCGCAGGACACCCTCACCATTGCCGAGCGCGTAGTCGAGCGCCTTTCCGAGCGCATCGACGTTGTTACCACCACCGTGGGCGAGGCCGCAAAGCTCGCCCCCAAGCGCATCGAGATTCCCGGCCACATCGAACACCGCGCTTCGACCTCGCGCTAGCCTGTGTGATAATATATAGACAATGTCATACAGGAGGTATCCATGACTGCGTCTGTGCTGAGTGTGCGAGTGGACTCGTCAATTAAAGACTCATTTGCCGAACTGTGCGAAGAGCTTGGCATGACTTCGTCTGTTGCGGTCAATATGTTTATGAGGCAGATGCTGCGCGAGCGCTCTCTGCCGTTTGTTCCTTCACTTGGTAAAAGCTCTGCGAGCGAAAGCGCCGCGACGGGCATTTTGGATACTGCCCAGATTGAGTCCGCCGTCCGCGAGGCGGCCAGCTCGATTCCCGCCATCAAAACCGTGATTCTTTTTGGTTCGTATGCCCGTGGCGAGGCGCATGCCGATAGTGATATTGACTTGCGTCTCGAAGTCGATCGCGAGCAGGGCTTTGGTCTTTTTGCGCTGTCGGCGTTTGGCGAGGCGGTGCGCAAAGAAACCGGGAGGCAGGTTGATCTCGTCTCTAGTGATCATCTTGATGACGAACTTGCCGCGGTAATCGAGCGCGAAGGAGTGATCCTTTATGATCGCGCGTAAGTCAGACAGCCTTCGCGCCCAAGAGGTTTTGGAGGCCATCTCCGAAACGAACGAGCGCATCAAGGCTTTTGATATCACCGAGGACCAGTTTCTGCATGCGAATGACGTGCGGACGAGGGCGTTGGCGGACTCCCTTTTGATGTGTGCGCTTAGGGTGACGGAAGAAGCGGGCAAATTGTCGGAACGCTCGCAGCGGCTTCATCCCGAAATTGAATGGCGTGGAATTATCGGCATGAGAAATTATCTTGCGCATGATTACGGCAATGTCGACCGCTCGGTTGTTTGGGATGCAGTGACGATGGAGTTCCCTGCGCTGGAACGAGCCTGTAGACAAATTGTCTCCGAATCTGAACGCTAGCCGCTCGTTCGCAACTGCCTGTTCGCACACGTTTTTTGAGCGCTTGATACACTTTAACCCTGCGGAAACATTTTTCTGCGATAGTATCTGCGATATAGACCAGTCGAAACCCGCCCGAAAGAAAGGGGAGCGACATGAACCAGCAGAACATCGATTACGTACTCCGCTCCGTAGAGCAGCGTGACATCCGCTTTGTGCGTTTGTGGTTTGTCGACATTCTCGGCCGCCTCAAGAACTTTGCCATTAGCCCCGAGGACCTCGAGGTAGCTTTTGAGGAGGGTATTGGCTTTGACGGCTCCGCCATCGAGGGCTTTGCCACGCCCGAGGAAGCCGACATGCTGGCGTTTCCCGATGCTTCGACCTTCCAGATCCTGCCGTGGCGCCCGAGCCACAACGGCGTCGCCCGCGTGTTCTGCGACGTGTGCACTCCCGATTGCAAGCCCTTTACCGGCGATCCACGCGATGCCCTGCGCCGCATGTTCCGCAAGGCCGAGAAGGCTGGCTATCTGCTCAACGTGGGCGCCGAGCTGGAGTATTACTATTTCCCCGACGAGCACACGCCCGAGCCGCTCGACAACGTGGGCTACTTCGATCTTTCGGTGAGCGATGCCGCCCGCGACCTGCGTCGCAACACGGTCCTCACGCTCGAGAAGATGTCCGTGCCCGTGGAGTATACCTTCCACGCCGCCGGCCGCTCGCAGCACGGCATGAGCCTGCGCCACGCCGAGGCCCTGAGCATGTCCGACGCCATCACCACGGCCAAACTCATCATTAAGCAGCAGGCTTACGAGAGCGGGTGCCACGCCTCCTTTATGCCCAAGCCGCTGGCGGGCGAGGACGGCAGCGCCATGTTCCTGTGCCAGTCGCTATTCGACCACGACGGCAACAACGTCTTTTGGGGCGAGGACGACGAGAAGTATCACCTCTCCGATATCGCCAAGCACTACATGGCCGGCATTCTGGCACACGCGCGCGAGATCAGCGCTATCACTAACCCCACGGTCAACTCGTACAAGCGCATCACCACGGGCGGCGATTCCGTGCCGCAGTACGCCACGTGGGGCCTGCGCAACCGCGCGAGCATGGTCCGCATTCCGGTCTACAAGCCCGGCAAGCAGCTGTCCACGCGCATCGAGCTTCGTAGCCCCGACCCCATGGCCAACCCGTACCTGGTCAACGCCGTCACGCTGGCGGCTGGTCTCGACGGCATCGAGCGCAAGCTGGAACTCCCGCCCGAGGCAACGGCCGAGACGCTCAAGCTTACCGACCGTCAGATGCTCGAGGCCGGCTACACGCCGCTGCCGCGCTCGCTCAAAGAGGCGCTCGACGTGTTTGAGGACTCGCAGTTTATGAAGGATGCCCTCGGCGAGCACATCCACAGTTTCTTCCTTAAAAAGAAGCGCGACGAGTGGCATAAGTTTGAGTCCACGATCACCGAGTGGGAGATTAAGCATTATCTGGCGAACTCCTAATCGCGCTGGCTTGTTCCAGTACGATTGAGCTCATTTCTTTGGAGGCCGATATGTCCGAAAAGAGTGCCCTGTTCATGGCGCGCACGACGCGCTTCCACGAGTTTGCCCGCAGCTTGACGACCACCCTGGGTGTCGAGGTGAGCCTGGCAACCCCCGATTCGCCGACTGCGGCGCACGACTTTGACCTGCTGATCCTCGACTCCGACGGCATCCGCAGCGACCGCATCGATCAGATTGCCAAGTGGCTTGACGATCGCGGCGGCGTCCCCATGCTGGTGATCGTTGACGACGAGGCGCTTAGCACCCTGCGTCTGCCCAATCACGCGCATGCCGACTTTGTATGCCCCACGGCGACGCCCAACGAACTCAAGGCTCGCGCGCAGCGCCTGATGGGCGAGGAGGAGACCGTCGCCGCCGACGATGTGCTCAACATCGACAACCTCGAGATCAACCTGGCAACCTACCAGGTGACGCTCGATGATGAGCCCATCGACCTGACGCTGATGGAGTACTCGCTGCTGAGCTTTTTGGCGACGCACCCCAACCGTGCCTACAGTCGCGAAGTGCTGCTGCACCGCGTGTGGGGCTTTGAGTACTGCGGCGGCACGCGCACCGTCGACGTGCACATCCGACGCATCCGCTCCAAGGTGGGCCCGCAGATCGCGGCGCACATCACCACCGTCCGCGGCGTGGGCTATCTGTTTAAGGACTAGATTTCCACCACAAAGGGGACAGGCACCTTTGTGGTGGTCTTGACGCAGGTGCGGGTTCCTCTCGAATCTGCAGCAGAACTTAAGCCTTCCTAAAAGATTGCGTTCTCATACACGTTCGCCCGCATATTGGGGTACAACTCAACGTGAACAATGATGGCCCGCCACATGTTTGGCGGGCCTTTGGTTATTTGACGAAAGGATCGCAGCCATGAGCGAGAACGATTCCCAGCGCCTCCAGGATGCGGGTCACGCCGGCGAGACACAGCAGCAGCCGCGTGTGCAGGTGGAGTCGACGCCTGCCGGCAGCAACATTCCCTACGTGCAGGCTTACGACACGCAGACCGGCCAGCCGCTGGGCGGTCAGCAGGTTGTAAACAAGCACACGGTGGTCAAGACCAAGACCAAAAAGCTGCCGATCTTTATTACGGCGCTTGCCGGCTGCGCCTGCGGCGCCCTGCTGGTCATTGCGCTCATTATGAGCGGCACGCTCGATATCGGCGGCGGAAAGAATGCCGTGACGGCGGGTGCTTCGGGTTCATCGACGCAAAAGATCACGATCGACTCCGAGGACACCACGCTGGCCGAGGCCGTATCTGCCAAGGCATTGCCCTCCGTCGTTTCCATTACCGCCACTTCGAGCGGCAGCCAGAATGGCTCGCTTTCGCAGTCTGCTGACGGGTCGGATAACTCGGGCAGTGTCGGTTCGGGCGTGGTGCTCGATACCGAGGGCCATATCCTCACCAACAACCACGTGGTCGATGGTTACGACCAGTACGTGGTGACCATGGACGACGGCACCACCTATGAGGCCGAGTTCGTGGGCAACGATGCTTCGAGCGACCTAGCCGTCATCAAACTCAAGGACGCCGACGCCTCCAAGCTCACGCCGATCGAGATCGGTGACTCCTCCAAGCTCAACGTGGGCGAGTGGGTCATGGCGATCGGCTCGCCGTTCGGCAACGAGCAGTCTGTCTCCACCGGTATCGTCTCGGCGCTCTACCGCTCCACGGCCATGAGCTCTACCAGCGGCAACACCATCTACGCCAACATGATCCAGACCGATGCCGCCATCAACCCGGGCAACTCCGGTGGCGCGCTCGTCAACGACAACGGCGAGCTCGTGGGTATCAACTCGCTCATCGAGAGCTACTCGGGCTCCAGCTCGGGCGTGGGCTTTGCTATTCCCGTTAACTACGCCAAGAACATTGCCGACCAGATTATCGACGGCAAGACGCCGGTGCATCCGTACATGGGCGCTACGCTTTCGAGCGTCAATGCGCTTAACGCCCGCACTAACAAGCTGAGCACCGATAGCGGCGCGTATGTGGCAAGTGTCGTCGAGGACGGTCCTGCTGCCAAGGCCGGCATTCAGGAGGGCGACGTCATCACCAAGCTGGGCGACGACGAGATCACGAGCGCCGATGGCCTGATCATCGCACTGCGCAGCCACGAGGTGGGCGAGAAGGTCGAGATCACACTCATGCGTGGCAAGGAAGAGAAAAAGGTCACGGTTGAGCTGGGCTCCGATGAGGAGCTGCAGAACCAGCAGCAGGACGACAGTTCGACCGACACCGGCAACGGCGGTATTACCGACGAGCAGCTGCGCCAGTACCTGGAGGAGCTGTTAGGCCAGCAGGGCCAGGGTCAGGGCTACGGCCAGGGTTACTAACGAGCCGTATCGCACATGCCGATGCCAGAGGGGGCTGTCCCGACAAGTGTGGGACAGCCCCTCTTTTCTTATTGATCCGTTGGGGACGGAGGAAAACGGATCACTTGGGACTGACAAGAGGCCTGGTCCGGAATGGTCTGGACAGTTAGTTCAGATACGTATAAATCTGGGGCAGCTTGGGATGCGTTTTGAGCAATTTTTGATTGGGATGGGGCTCGAATGGGTGTTTGGAAGGGAGAGCGGGACGTTTACATGGTCTCGAGGAGCCCAAATTAGTTGAAACAGGGGTGTTCGTGTCTGATTCAGCTCTAGGATTTATACGTATCTGAACTAACTGTCCACCCCAGTCTGGCGGCTGCCGTTTCGGTGCGGTTCGAGACCGCTATTCGGCCTCATTGCGACCGGTGGTACTCTAGTATCCGTTTGAAATCGAGCGAAGGAGTGCCGCTATGGAGCAATCGAGCCTGTTTGGTGACGGTGTGGACATCGATACCGAAACGTCCGCGAGCGCGGATGCCGCCGCACCGACCGACGCCCGTGCCCAGGCGGCAGCGCGCGCGGCCGAGCTGCGCCACGAGCTCGATTACCACGCCTATCGCTACTACATGCTCGATGCGCCCGAGATCACGGACGCCGCCTTTGACAAAATGCTCGTTGAGCTGCAGGAAATCGAGGCGACCTACCCCGATCTGGTAACGCCCGACAGCTATACCCAGCGCGTGGGCGGCTACGTGAGCGAGCAGTTTACGCCGGTAACGCACATGGCACGCATGTATTCCATGGACGATGCCATGGATCTGGACGAGCTCGACGCGTGGCTCCAACGCACCGAGGATGCGCTCGGCGCCGGTAGCGTCACCTATACCTGCGAGCTCAAGATTGACGGCTTGGGCGTCGCGCTTACTTACCAAAACGGCACCTTCGTACGCGCAGCCACACGCGGCGATGGCACCACGGGCGAGGACGTGTCGCTCAACGTGCGCACTATCAAGGACGTGCCCATGCATCTGTCCGAGGCGGCGCTCGCCCACATGGGCGCTGACCGCGAGCGCACCATCGAGGTGCGCGGCGAGGTCTATATGCCCAAGGGCAGCTTTGTTCGCCTGAATGAAGAGGCCGATGCCGAGGGCCGCGACCCCTTCGCCAACCCGCGCAACGCCGCCGCTGGCAGTCTGCGTCAGAAGGATCCCAAGGTCACGGCGCGCCGCGACCTGGCCACCTTTATCTATGCCATCGCCGATACCGACCCGCTGCACGTCCACAGTCAGCGCGAATTTCTCGACTGGCTGCGCAACGCCGGCTTTAGCGTCAACCCCAACGTGGCTCGTTGCGCCACGCCGGCCGAGGTTCACGAGTTCTGTGCCCAGGCGCTCGAGCACCGCGGTGATCTGGACTACGACATCGACGGCGTGGTCGTAAAGGTGGACAGCTTTCAGCAGCAGCTCGATCTGGGCTTTACCGCCCGCGCGCCGCGCTGGGCCATTGCCTTTAAGTTCCCGCCCGAGGAAAAGCAGACCGTCCTGCGTGAAATTCGCATCCAGGTGGGCCGCACCGGTGTGCTCACGCCGGTCGCCGAGTTCGACCCGGTGACGGTTGCCGGCTCCACCATCGCGCGCGCCACGCTGCACAACATCGACGAGATCCGCCGCAAAAACGTGCGCGAGGGCGATACCATCATCGTGCACAAGGCGGGCGACGTTATTCCCGAGGTCGTGGGCCCGGTCCTCGACAAGCGCCCGGCCGATTCGGTCGACTGGCACATGCCCGAGGTCTGCCCCGTGTGCGGCAGCCCCGTGGTCCACGAGGATGGCGAGGTGGCCTACCGCTGCGTGTCCATCGACTGCCCCGCGCAGCTCAAGGAGCGCCTGCTCCACTGGGTGAGCCGCGGCTGCATGGACGTCGACGGCCTGGGCGACGAGATCGTCGACAAGATGATCGCCGCCGGCCTGATCCACGATGTCGCAGACTTCTACCAGCTCACGGTCGATGACATCGCAGGTCTAGACACGGGCCGCACCTATGCAAGCTCCAACAGCAAAAAGGGCGTCAAGAAGGGCGATCCCATTCCGGTAGGCCACAAGACGGCCGAGAAAATCATCGCCGAGCTCAACAAGTCCAAGAGCCAGCCGCTCGGTCGCGTGCTGTTTGCCCTGGGTATCCGCCACGTGGGCAAGAGCGTGGGCGAGGTTATCGCCGAGCGATTCCTGTCGATTGACAAGCTTATCTTGGCGAGCGAAGAGGACATCGCCAAGTGCGAGGGCATCGGTCCCAAGATTGCGGCAAGCGTCAAGCAGTTCCTGGCCGTTCCCGAAAACCTTGCCGTCCTGGAGCGCCTGCGCCAGGCGGGTTTGTCGCTCGAGGTTGACTTGGGTGCTGCGCGCGCGCAAGCCGCAGCCGACGCCGGCGTGGCGGGCGAGCTCGCCGACGCACAGCCGCTCGCGGGTCTGACCTTCGTGCTCACCGGCACGCTCGTCAACCGCACCCGCGACGAGGCGGGCGCGGCGCTCAAGGTGCTTGGTGCCAAGGTCTCGGGTAGTGTTTCAAAGAAGACGAGCTACCTGGTCGCCGGTCCCAAAGCGGGCTCCAAGCTCACCAAGGCCGAGCAGCTGGGCGTACCCGTGCTGGACGAGGACGCACTCGAGCAGATCTTGGCTACCGGTGAGGTGCCCCAGGCTTAGGACATCGATAACCAAATTGAAGATCCGCCCGGAAAGCATGATTGAACTGCCTTCCGGGCGGATCTTATTTGGACGGGGCAACCGGCACCGTGATCTGCGTCACATGGGTCGCGGGGTCGTCGCTGATGATGTCGTCGATAAGGGCGATCTCGCGCGAGGGCCCGGCGGGTGTCAGGTTGTGTTTGCGCATATAGCCGAGTAGCTGCTCATAGCGCGGGCCCGCTTGCCCATGCGTGCCGCGGAAGCTTGTGGTCAGGCAGCGCGCAGCGGGTCGCGTCTCGACGTCGCCCACGTAATCATCGGTGTCATCGAGCAGCAAAAAGACCTCGTCGTAGCCGTCAAAGTCGCCGGCGGCCAGGCGCTCGGCGCTAATCCCGACGCCTAAGTTGCCCAGAAAGACAAAGGTCTCGTGCTGGCCTTTCTGCAGCTGACGAATCTGCCACTCCAGCGCATAGGCGTCGGTAGGGTTGACGCGTTCGCGCAACACGGCGCAGCGAAGCTCGGGCGCATCGATTGTGCAAATGGTATCGAGCTCGGTGTTCAAGGCATCGTGGAGCAGCGCAAGCCGGTTGTCAATCTTGCGTGACACGCGTTCGAGCTCGCGGCGCTTGCGCTCGATGAGCTCCTGCTGCTGAGCCAGCTGCCGCTGCATAAGGTCCACATCGCGCGTGGTCACAAACTCGCGGATTTGTGCTAACGGCAAGTTGAGAACGCGCAGGTGGCTGATGGTGTTGAGGGTGGAGAGCTGCCGCGATCCGTAGTAGCGATACCCACTTGCCGGATCGATGTGCGCCGGGTCCAGCAAGCCCATCTGCTCGTAATGACGTAGCGTCCCCACGCTCAGGTTAAACAGGCGCGCCACCTCGCCAATGCGGAGCAGACCCTCGGTATGTTCGGTTGGCGAGTCGGTCATGGGACCGCTCCTTTCGGTAAAAACAGGGGAGGGGCGCCAGGCTCGCGTCGCCTCGCTACGCTGCCAACTTGTCAAAAGCCCCGCGCCGGTTGAGCACGGTAAACGCGACAACACAGATGACTGCCGACAAAATCGACCCGCACGGCGAAGCGATGCCCATGGGAAACAGCGTATCGGAATAGGCGTTCGACAGCAGCCACGCGCCCGGCACGCGAATGAGCGCCACGGCCAGCACGTTGTGCGCAAAGCCGATGTAGCTCTTGCCGTATGCAGCGAAAAAGCCGCTAAAGCAAATGTGGATGCCGGCAAAGATTGCGTCGAAAATATAACTGTGCATATAGCCGGTACCGGCCGCGACTACCGCGGGGTCCTTGGCAAAAAAGCCAATAAACGCCGGCGCCACCAGCCACATCAGCACCGTGATCAGGCAGCCGTACACCATCGAGATCGTCATGGCGTCCTTGAGCACCTGACGTGCGCGGTCGCCTTTGCCCGCGCCGGCATTTTGAGCCGTGAGCGCGCTGACGGTGGCGCCCATGGAGCTCGGCACAATGAACAAAAAGCTGATCATCTTCTCGACCAGGCCCACGGCGGCGGCGTCGACGAGCCCTCGGTGGTTGGCGATGACGGTGATAAACATAAACGCCACCTGGATGCAGCCGTCCTGCACGGCCACAGGTACGCCGATCTTAAGAATGCTGCCGAGCACCTCGGGCTGGGGGCGCAGGTCGCTGCGCTTAACGTGGATGTTCGTGCGGCGGCTCTTGAGCCACACGAGCGCGAGGGCAACGCTTGCCGTCTGGGCGGTCACCGTACCGAGCGCCGCGCCCACGGGGCCGAGCCCCATGTGGCCGATAAACAGAAAATCGAGCGCGATGTTGATGATGCATGCCACGCCGATCACGTACATGGGCGAGCGCGAATCGCCTAGGCCGCGAAAGATGGCCGAGAGAATGTTGTATGCGGCGATAAACGGAATGCCGACAAAGCAGATACGCAGGTAGGCGGCGGTTCCTTCGACCGCCTCGGCCGGCGTGCCAATGAGTGCCACGATTTGCGGGCACAGTGCGAGCAGGACAGCGGCCAGCACCACCGAGACGCCCATAAAGAGCGTAATGGTGTTGCCGATGGCGGTCTCGGCGCGGTCGAAGCGGCGCGAACCCACGGCGTGGCCGACGATGACCGTCGTTCCCATGGCCAGGCCCACGAGCGTCACGGTAATGATATAGAGCGTCTGCGCACCATTGCCCACGGCGGTGATGCCGGCGGCGCCGCTAAACTGCCCCATCATGTACAGGTCGGCCATGCCGTAGAGCATCTGCAAAAAGTACGAGAGCATATAAGGCAGGGCAAAGACCGCGATGGTCTTAAGGACATTGCCGCGTGTGAGGTCGTGTTCCATGGGCGGGGCTTTCTGGCTGGGTTCGTTTACGTACCAGTGTAGTGAAAACCCTACAACGATTGTAGAGTCAAGGTTTGTGTTGGCAGTGGGGCGAAAATAGTCACGCTCCAAGCACGATGCTTTGACCCCTCCGTGCCCCTCACCTCGCCTCAAACCATCACAACATTCGACGTTTTTTGCCAAAAACGGGAAAAGCATCGAATGGTGTGATGGTTTTTCTGCCACTCGACCGGGTGGAATCGCTTTCTTGCGCACGAAGGTGTGCGGACCCGTGGGCAGGGGAATAAGGTTGGTTATCCGACTCCATTGGAGGGCTCATGGACCTGCCGATTGTCCTGTCCCATAAGACTGCCTGGCTGTACCACAACGTGGCGCGCCCGTCCGAGCCGCTCTCGCGAGCAAGCAGCCTATACGATGAGGACTCGCTTGCTAACGAGGCGGAGCCGACCGCGAGCCTGCCCAAATTGGGACTCGATGCCAAGGGGCTGAGGGCTTCAACGGCAGTTGGGATCGTTACCGACTATCTGGTTTCGCTTGGTATTCCACGAGAAGAGCTCGATCATATCGATACGCTCGTCAACTTCGATTTTGAGCGCTCGACGCCGGCTGGATTTAGGTGCCACGTGTTTGGAGCGCCGGTACCTCCAGGCCATCTTATCGAGGTGGCAGAGGGCCTTCTGGTGGTTGATGAGGTCATGTGCTTTGTCCAGGCGGGTTCGTGGATGAGTGAGCCCGAGCAGCTGGAATATGGCTACGAAATCTGCGCCCGATACCATTTGAATCATCTGTCGACAGGCGATTATGTCGAGATGGGGCAGAGGTATACCGTTGCCGACTTGATTGCTTATTGCAATGAGAACCGATCTCGTCAGGGGGCTGCACGCGCGGCCAGCGTGCTCAAGCGCGTGCACGATGGCGCGCGGTCGCCCATGGAGACGGCCACCGCAATCATGGTCGTAGCGAAACGTTCCCAGGGAGGGCTGGGATACGCCAAGATTGAGCTCAACCATCGGGTCGATGTTCCCAACGAGTTCAAATATCTCGCTAAGGCCGGGTATTTCGAGATCGACGTATATGCGCCCGCGAGCGGTACGGGGATTGAGTACAACGGCTCTAACCATCTTGATAAACAGCGCAGTGCGTCGGACGCGGAGCGTATGACCGTGCTGAGCGCGCTGGGCTTTAGGATGATCGTCCTCACCGGGACTCAGTTTGCCCATCAGCTGCAGTTGCACCGGGCGATGAACGCCATCGCGTTCGCTATGGGCCTTAAGTGCGACCGAAGCGAAGCGTTCCAGAAACGTCAGAATGACCTGCGAGAATTCGTGATTCGGCACTGGGACGGCGGCCTTTAGGGGTGTTTTGGTCCTTCTACGGGGTGCCGTGGGCGGGCAGACCATCACAACATTCGACGTTTTTTGCCAAAAACGGGAAAAGCATCGAATGTTGTGATGGTCTGTGTTGTGATGGTCTGTGCTGAGGATGGGCTTGGAAAGTCCGTTTTGCTCGAAGCGACCTGTCCTGTCGTACGGGTGTCGGCATGATTCTCTCGTGGGGTATTATGTTTTCCGAAGAATAAAACGCCGCGTGAGGGGAGGGTTGCGTGGACGGGCACGTGCAACATGACGGTTTTGGCCGCGATATCAACTACCTGCGCATTGCCGTTACCGACAAGTGCAATTTCCGCTGCATCTATTGCATGCCGGCCGATGGCGTGGCGCCCCGCGCGCACGACGAGCTGCTCAGCGCTGAGGAAATCGCCCGCTTTGTGCGCTTGGTGGCGGGGGAGGGCATTCGCCGCGTGCGTCTGACGGGTGGCGAGCCGCTGGTCAGCCGCCGCATCATTCCGCTCATTCGCGACATTCGCGCGATCCCGCAGATCGAGGACATCTCGCTCACCACCAATGGCGCCCTGCTGCCCAAGCTGGCGCCGCAGCTCAAAGATGCCGGGCTTAACCGCGTCAACATTTCGCTCGACACACTCGACCCTACGCTGTTTGGAAAGATCACGCGCCTGGGTCGACTCGAGCAGACCATGGCTGGCATCGACGCGGCGCTGGCTTGGGGCTTTGAGCCCGTTAAGGTCAACTGCGTTGTGGTGCGCCGGCTCAACCAGGATGTGGCGGCCCTCGCGCGGCTCACGCTCGATCGCCCCATCCACCTGCGCTTTATCGAATACATGCCCATCGGCGACGAGCGCACGAGCTCGCATTGCGCTGTGGACCCGCATGCGCCCGCGCTCAATCCCGAGCTGTGGGACGCGAGCGATACCGTGCCGAGCGACGAGTTGCGGGCGCGCATCAATGCCGGGGCCACCGCGGCGGGACTGGGCGAGCTCGAGCCGCTCGACATCAACGACGCTCCTGCCGGCGCGGGCCCCGCGCGCTATTGGCACTTTCCGGGCGCGGTGGGAACGGTTGGCTTCATTAGCGCCATGTCCAACCATTTTTGTGCGAATTGCAACCGCCTGCGCCTGACGGCAGACGGCAACGTGCGTCCGTGCCTGTTTAGCGATGCCGAGTATTCGGTGCGTGAGGCGCTGCGCCGTGGTGATGATATGCAGGTACTTTCGATTTGGCGCGATGCCGTGGCCCACAAACCGCAGGAACACGCGATAATTGAGGGCACGCAACGATTTATGTCCCAAATCGGAGGATGATCATATGGCCAAGAGCAGGTACGCCGATGCCACCAAGGCCGCTCGCAGGGCCGCGATGTCTGCCCACAAAGCCACGGCTGCGGCGAATGTTGGCAACGCCGATGCGTCCGCACAGCCGACTGCCAGCGCTACCACCGAGCCCGCCCGCGACGCCCGTCGCGACGAGCTGACGCACGTGGACGCCAAGGGCGAGGTGCGCATGGTCGACGTGTCCGACAAGGCCGAGACCCATCGCATCGCCATCGCCGAGGGCACCATCCTCATGCACCCCGAGACGCAAGCCATGGTGCTGCAGGACCGCGCCAAAAAGGGCGACGTGCTTGCCTGCGCGCGCGTGGCGGGCATTATGGCCATCAAGCGCACGAGCGACATCATCCCCATGTGCCATCCGCTGCTCATTACCAAGAGCAAGTGCGACATTGCGCCCATCGCTGCGGCGGGGACGCCGGCCGAGGACGTGCCCGAGGGCTGGGCGCCGGCGCGCACGGACGGGCAGGTCGGCTTTCACGTACTGGTTACGGCCGGCGTGACGGGCAAGACGGGTATCGAGATGGAGGCCCTGACCGGCGCGAGTGCCGCGTGTCTGACCATCTACGACATGTGCAAGGCCGTCGATCGCGGTATGGAAATCGTCGACGTGCGCCTGCTGTACAAGGAGGGCGGCCGCTCGGGTGTGTGGGATCGCGCAGAGCGTCAGGCCGCTGCTGTTGAGGCCGTGGGAGCCGCGGGCGACGCACCCGCAAGCGCACCTGCCGCCGTCGCGCCCGCAGCTCCCGCTCCGGCCGTCCCCGCGATCGCGTTTATCGGCTACCAAAACTCGGGCAAGACCACGCTCGTCGAGAAGGTCATTGCCGAGCTCACCCGCCGCGGCCTGCGCGTGGGTTCGCTCAAGCATCATGGGCATCACGGCTTTGATATCGATGTGCCTGCTAAGGACACCTGGCGCCATCACCAGGCCGGATCCAAACACGTGGGCCTCATCTGCGCCACACGCTGGGCGGAGTACGCCGACACGCGCGAGGAGGACGAGATGCCCGCTCGCGAGCTGCTGTCGCGTTACAACGATGTCGACGTGGTGATCATCGAGGGCTACAAGACCGAGGGCTTCGATAACATCGTCGTCGCGCGATCCGGTGTCGACCGTCTGCGCGGCAAGAGCTCGCTCGACCTGGTCGACGGTCACACGCTGGCCCTTGCCTGCAACGAGGCCCTGGCACGCCAGGCCTTCGACGCCGGCTTTGCGACCCGAGCCATCAACATCAACGACGCCCGAGCCATCTGCGATCTGATCCAAGACCATCTGGCCTAAAACCTGTCAAAAAGGGACAGGTTTATTTTGGCAGGTTTTATCTGGGCAAACGTCATTTCCACCACAAAGGGGCCAGGCACCTTTGTGGTGGTTTTTGCTTTGGTAGATGTGTGGGACATGCCTTACAATCTACCAAGTAGTTCATACTGAGCGAAAAACGGAGAGAAGAGTCCTGATGCGTCCTTAATGTTTCATGCGGATAGATTGATTTGACAGACGGTGGCGAATGCCCGCCGCCCGTATTCGTATGAAACAAGGAGTCTCCATGCTCGCCTCTCTTTTCTCAAAGCCTCAACCATCGCTATCCGTGCAGGCCAAGCGCCTGGTGGCGATGCGCTTTCTCATCTACACCGGTTTTCAGACCAGCTACTTTATCGGCGTCATCGGAACGCTTACCTATGCAGACGATGCCTCGGTCGTGGCGACATCGCTGGCCGTTCTGTTTATGAACGTATTCGTGATCTTGGGATCCTTTGCGGGTGGCGCTGCGCTCGACGCCTGGGGCCCGTGCCGTCATTTCTTGCTGAGCATCGTGGACACGCTGGCAACCGGCGCGGCAATCATCGCCTTTGGTAGCGCGACCGGCATCGTCCTGCTCGGCGCGGTACTCCTAGGCTTTGTGATGGGATTCGCCCAGCCCATCGCTACGTCCTATCCGGCCTACCTCACCGACGACCCTGTCGAGCTCAAAGACATCAACTCCGCTATCGCCATGTTTTCAAACGTGAGTATCATCGTTGGCCCCACGCTGGGCGGCTTTGTCGCGGCGGCTGCATCGTCGCGCGCGGTGTTTGTGCTCATGATGATCTTTACCGTACTGGCGCTCGCCGCCGGTTGGGGCTTTAGGCAAAGTGCAGGTCAGGCCGCCACACACGAAGACAAACCTGCGATCGGCGACATCACATCGGATAAGGCCAGCCAAGGCCCCGACCCCAACACATCTTCCCGCGCCACCTTCGCGACCAGTATCAAGACAGTCTTTACCAACAGCGTCCTCGCGTTACTTTTCTGCATCATCTTCCTCTCGAACTTTGGCTATGGAGCTTTCGATCCGCTGGAGTCGTTCTACTACCGCGATGTCCTGCACGTCGGTGTCGAATGGATGGGCTGGCTCTCGTCGGCCAGCGGTGTGGGCGCGGTGCTGGGCGCCGTGGCCGCGCTCCGCTTGCCGCCGCACCTGGTCAACCTAAAAACGCTGCTTGTGGCGCTTATGTCCGTGGGTCTGGGAAGCCTGCTCTACGTGGGAACGCCGTACGTGGGCGTGGCCCTCGTCGGCCAGATCGTCCTGGGCGTGGCGTGGGGCGTCGTCAACCCGCTCCACAACACGATCGTGCAAACGACGGCCCCGCTCGAGCAGCTCGGTCGCGTGAACTCGGTCATGGGTTTTGGCAACATGTTCGCCGGCGTGGCCCCGCTGGCAATTGCCCCATGGCTGGCGGCGACATTTGGCGTACAGCAGACGCTCGTAGGGGCGGGCATGGTCGTGACGGCGGTTCCCGCGGCGTTGCTGCTGTTTGGACGCCGGCATTTGGATCGTGCCGCAAGGCAGTAAAACCATCACAACATTCAGCGAAAATCGCGATTTTTGCCGAAAAACGTCGAATGTTGTGATGGTTTGCGCCCCGGGTCCGGCCACCCTTCGGGTCCGGCCACCACAAAGGGGCCAGGCACCTTTGTGGTGGTTTTTGCTTTGACAGGCCGCGCCTGCGCCTTGGTATACCATGTACACCATTTCCGACCACATTCAGCACCGCCACACAACCCAGAAAGGCCCCCATGGACACCACCTTCAGCCACATCAAAGCCGTGTTCTGCGATATCGACGGCACGCTGCTCACGAGCCAGCACACGGTGTCCCCGCGCACCGTGGCGGCGATCCGCTCCCTGCGTGAGCGCGGCGTGCTCTTTGGCCTGTGCACCGGCCGCGACGCCCACGCGACCGAGGCCATGTATGAGCTCTGGGGCATCGAAGGCCTGGTAGACGTGATGGTGGGCTGCGGTGGCGCCGAGGTCATCGACCGCGCGCATGACATCAACGAGCTGAGCTATCCGCTGCCGGGCGAGACCATCGCGCGCATCTGCAAGCACATGGCGGACCTTCCGGCAACACCCGTCTGCCCCCGAGACGGCGTGTTCTACGTGCCCGAGAGCAACGCGTGCGTCGAGCACCTGTCGCGCGTCGACGGCGTGCCCTACCAGGTGGTCGATTTTGCCGAGTTCTTGCGCGAGCCGCAGCCCAAGGTGATGTTTACCATGGCGCTCGAAGTGATGCCGCGGGTCATCGAGCGGGCGTCGACGTTTGCCGATAACACCGTTAAGGCGGCGGCTCTGCAAACCACACAGTGGCTCTACGAGTTCATGGATCCGCGCGTGTCCAAGACGCGCGGCCTTGTGCGCGTGGCGGAGCTCAACGACATGGAGCTCCAGAACATTTGCGTGTTTGGCGATGCGGACAACGACACCTGCATGGTGGCTGACGCCGGCGTGGGCGTGGCCATGGCAAACGGCAGCGACGCCACCCGCTCCGCCGCCGACTTTGTAACCGCGAGCAACGACGAAGACGGCATCGCGATCTTTATCGAGGAACATTTGCTGTAGCGTTGGGGCAGAACCACCGCAAAGGGGACAGGTGCCTTTGTGGTGGCCTCAGGCGATTTGGGCGAATTGATACCGAAAATCTGTGTGAAAATTCAAATATTGTTGTCTGAACACCATGCTTCAAACCACCGATGGGTTTAAGATATTCTCATCAGTTTGGTAGGATATTCCTCTCGGTAAATGTCCTACCGCTCATGGTCGCTTTCGACTGTTCACAGGATGCTTGCTCTTGAGCAAAATGTTGTGCAAATTAATCTAATGCCATTAAAAAATGGATAGGCAACTAAATTACCAGTAGAAACAAAAAATAAATAGCGAATAAACGAAGGTAAATCTGAGAAAATGTCAAGAGAATTGAGAATTCGCTACAAAATTGTCGGTTTTGTTGCTCAGATGTTCAAACAATCGTTACAATATGGATTACTAAACGTGCGCAATTACAGGTTGCGCAGATACGTTTGATTGTGAAAGAGCAAGATCGCGGTCTCTTGGGGAGGAGACATCGATGAAAGCGAATTCAGACAAATCTAAGCAGAACAATAAAGCGACGCGCCGTGTACTGGCAGGCGTTTTGTGCGGAGCCTCCGTGTTGAGCCTGGTACTGTCGCTCGTCATGCCCCCGATCTCGCAGGCCATTGCCAACGATGCCGAGGCGGGTGCAGCCGAGAAAACTGTGGCGGCGGCTGATTCCTCAACTGAGTCTACTGATGTAGAAAACACCAACAGCGGGGATACCAAAAAGCTGAATAGTGACGATGCCGGGAATGGCACGGGCGAAGACGCCGCTGCCGCAGGCCTGCCGTCCGACGACACGGAGGCCGAGGGCGACACGCAGCCTTCCGACGTACAGCCTGCGGATGATGAAAATAACGATGAAAACGCTCCCGCCACCGTCAGTGCCGATGACTATACCGAGGTAAGCGGCAATGTTTCTGAGGCATTTATCAATGGCGGCAAGTTCCGACTGACGGATTATGCCTATTCGGATAAGCAGATCACTATCAACAAAGACACCACCATCGATCTTAACGGCAACATGCTCTGTAACCATTCTGGCGGCTTAGACTCCTTCTTTGTGGTCGAAAACAAAGCCACACTCACTATCGAGGATTTAAGCAAAAAAACAAATGATGTACCAAGACGAGTCGATACGGCCAAGACGCCGGCGGGTCAGCTTGCGAGTATGGAGTGGGAAAGGGGAAGCGACTCTAATAAAGGCACTCCTAAGAATCTTACTTACTATGAGACTAAGAGCACGCCCAGTACAACAGATGGACTTGGCACCACCGAGACTACGTACGAGCATGTTGTTACGGGTTTCGGCGCTATCGATGCGGCGTCGGACAGCGGTTCCGTAAAGTATGTGGTCAACGTTGAAGCGGGCAGCACACTCAATCTCGAGGGCGGCATGATTACCACGGCTGCCAATCTGAGCCCCGGCGGCCATGTGATTTATTCCGAGGGTACGGTCAAAATCGCGGGCGGTTACGTCACCAACGGCAACGGCGGTGGCTGGGGCGGTGGCCTGTGCATAGGGGGCACGAATCCCAAACTCGAAATGACGGGCGGTGTGGTCGCGGGAAACAAGGCGGCTGCTGGCGGCGGCGTCTTTGCTGACTTTGGAGCCACCCTGAATCTTGCAGGCGGAATTATCACTGGCAACGCTACGTATGGAAATACCATCAACAATGGTGACGACACCAACGCCGGTGGCTACGGTGGCGGTGTTTATACCAAGCGCGCAAACGTTACCATTAGCGGCTCTGCCTGTATAACAAACAACCGAGTCAACGATTGCGTCACTGATAACCTTTACAACAATGGCGTGCTCGGTGGCGGCGGCATTGCATGCACACACGACGGCACACTAACTATGACGGGTGGCTCCGTTACTGCCAATTATTCCCATGAGGCCGGCGGCGGAATCTACGCTGGCTTTTGGAACCAGGCGATTAAGTTCAAAATGACGGGCGGCATTATTGCAGGCAATATGTCCGAAAACGCCGAGGGCGGTGGTCTCCGTATTTCCACCGGTACTACCGGCGATATTGGGACTGAGCCGGGCAAGCCCAACAAGGTTTACATCACCAACAACAAGACCATGACGGGCAGCACTAACGGTCGCGGGGGCGACTGGGGCGGCGGCGGCATCTTTATCCAGCAGGGCGGCAAGCTCAATATCGTACAGACGTTGATTACCAACAATGAGGCCGGCGGCTGGGGTGGCGGCGTTGGTGCTTGCCCTACGGGCGAGACGATTGTCTCTCACTCAAATGGTGCTGCAATCTACAACAATGCGGATCACGGTGAGCACTTCTCTGCCGGTGGTCATGATAAGGATTTGGACAAAAATACTAATTACATTACCTCAACCTTCAAAGAAGAGGGTCATAAGGATTTCTTCTTGGTACGCAAGGACGACAGCCAAAATACGGTTGCGGTCGTTCTTGGCAAGATGCTCGGCGGTGGCTCGGCTGGCTGGAAGGGCACATGCGACCGTGAGAAGATAACCATCGATGCCAACGGCGGTGCCGAGGCTAAGTACATGTTTGGTCTTGAGGCTCATCCGACCAATGATGCCAAGACCGCTGCCCAAAACGCTGCGACCACTGTCATCAGTGGCAACTACTCATACACCCACGGCGGCGGCATCATGACCAACGGCGATCTTGTCGTTGGCAAGGTCGAGGCTTTGAACGCGTATCCTGCAATCAAAGTCAAGGCAAATAAAGTCCTTATGAAGGACGGTGCTAAGCGGAGTCTCAAAGAACATCCCTATCAGTTTAAGCTGTTGGGCGCACCTGCCAATTCAAAGAAGGCACCATGCTGGAATGAGAACGGCACGCTTAACGAAAACGGATGCGAGGCTATGCCCGCGGTTACCGTCGATGAAAACGGAGACATTCTCATTGATACGGGCGCGAACTACCAGTCGGGCAATTACGACCTCTACCTTGTTGAAGTTCCCCCTGACCCTGATAAAGTTCCTGTCAACGAAAAAGGAACAAAGTTTGATAAGTCTATTTACAAAATACATGTAGAGGTTAGCGATCAGCCAGTTGAAACAACGAATTTCTTGGGAATTGAGATTAAACGTTTTTCGGTCAATACAAGCGCTTCCATAGTCACCGTCAAAAGGAAAAACGAAAAGTCTTTCACTGATCCCGGTGCAGGCTTCTATAGCTGGAGTGAAGATCCGAAAGATAAAACCATCTCGACCGTAAGAATCGGCAATGAATCCAACCCTGCGTTTAAGAACGAACTTGCGCCCTACCAGGCTTCAGGCACTTGGACACCTCAGGTGACCAAGAAGGTCGATGGCGGCGAGATGAAGAAGTTCAAGTTCGAGCTGTACACCAAGGATGCCAGTGGCAATGAGAAGGTGCTCAATACCCAATACACTAGTAAGGGGACGGGCAATGAGGCAACGGTGACGTTTGCTGAGCAGACAATTGGCCCACTTGGCGTCAAAGATCTCACTGAAGGCAAAGCAACAGTCACCTACTATATCCGTGAATGTGCCGCCAAAGAGAACGAAGGCACCGAGCACGAAGGCTACAAGAACGACACCAAGACCTTCAAGGTTGTGGTGACGGCTCAAGACGACGGCAAAGGTAATCTGAACTGCACGCCGACCTACTACGAGGTCGACGCCAGCGGCAAGCCAAGCGAAAACCCGACCGCCGATCCCACCTTCACCAACACCTACTCCACCTCTTTGCCCCTTTCTGGTATGTCGGGCGTCACTCTGACGTACCTTGCCGGCGCGGCGGTGCTTTGCGCTGCTGCGGCCTGGATGCACATTCGTCGCAAGGCGAATGCGAAGGGAGGTAAGCGTCGTGAATAAGAAAGTTTGCTCCTTCCCGATCATGTTTGCGCTGCTTGCCCTCCTGATCGGCACCTGCGCGGTTGTGTTCCCCGCTTCCGCGCAGGCCGCGCCGACCTCGACCGGTTCCATCACGGTGAGCGGCACCGTGGCGAGCAGCTACGACGCCTACCAGATCTTTAGCGCCAACGTCGTCGACGGCGACAGCGACGCCAAGATCGCCACCGACCTCGCCTGGGCAAGCGACGCCGCGCGCGATGCCGTGTTGCCTGTGCTGCACAGCGCCGGTATGCCCAATTCCCAGACCACCGCGCAGGAAGCTGCCGAGTGGCTCAACACCGATTCCCACCTTACGAGCGCGCTGAGCGCACAGCTCGCTCGTTCCCTCCAGAGCTCTGACGCCGAGTCCGTGGCCCTTAACGCGGGCACGACGGCCGAGCTGTCCTGTGGCTACTGGCTCATCGTCGCCGACGACGCCGCCATTTCCCAGGACGAGGCCGGCACCGCGCCGATCATGGCGCTGGTCGGCGGCAGCGCCGTCACCGTCAAGCCCAAGGCGGCGACCTCCAAGGTCGTCAAGCACGTGCTGGAGGACAGCACCGCCGCCTGGCAGAAGGCCGCCGACGCCACGGTCGCCGACGACCTGTACTGGCGCCTCTCGGCCACGGTCCCGGCGGGTCTTACCGCCTACGACACCTATACGGTGCAGTTCGTCGACACCATGAGCGCGGGGCTCGACCTCTCCATGGTCGCCGCGAGCATGCGCGTGTACGTGGCGGCGAGCGCGGACGGCGGCTTCGACGCCGTCTCGACCAATAAGGACGGCCGCGCCGGCACCGAGTCCGCGAAGGGCTGGACCGACATCACGGCCCAGTGCGCCACCAAGGTAGCGGCGGACGGCAAGACCTTCACCGTGCGCACCGGCGACCTCATCGCCGCGCTCGGCGGGGCCGACGCCTTCACCGCGGACGCCCGCGTGGTCGCCGTGTACAACGCGCCGCTCAACAGCGCATGCAACCACGGCATCGCGAAGGGCAACCCCAACGAGGTCTACCTGCGCTACCCGCGCTCTCCCTTTGCCGACCAGTCCGGCGACGCCGGCTTTACCCGCACGCCGAGCGATGACGCGTGCGCCTACACCTGGGATCTCGCGCTCACCAAGCGCGGCAGCGACGGCGACAAGCCGCTTGCCGGGGCGGTCCTGAGTATCGCCGATGACCGCGGTCGCACACTGGCGGCCGACGGCACGTGGGATGCGGAGGGCAAGGCCACCGTCACCACGGGCGAGGACGGCCGCGTGACCGTCTCGGGCGTGGACTCGGGCAAGCTGGAGGTCCGCGAGCTCAAGGCGCCCAAGGGCTACACCGCCTTTGAGGGCACGCGCTCCGTGACGGTCAAGGCCGAGGGCCTGGACGTCGACCAGGTGGCCGCCGCCAAGCCCAAGCTCACCATCACGGCCGAGTCGCCCCTGCGCGCCGACAGCGCGGACGGGTCGACGGGCAGCCTGGAGGCGTCGCTTATCAACACACCCACCGGCGCACCCCCTAGCATTACCACCGGAGGCTTTATGCCCTCGACTGGCGATATGGCAATGTACGCCGCGGCCGCCGCAGCGGTCGCCGGAGCCGCGCTCATCGTGGTCGCGCTCCTGGTCAAGCGGGGAGGTGGCAGCCATAAAGAGTAGCTGGCAGCCCCACAGAGAGCGGGGCGAGACGTAGCGAAGCAGATGCTAAGACACAGACAGACAGATTTAGATCAAATGGAATTCGAGCAGAAAGCAGAGGAAAAGAAGATGAGCATGAGCAAGAACATCGCACGCCTGGCAGTAACCGCCGGCCTCACAGCAGCGCTGAGCTTCGGCGGCGTGATGGCCCCGGTGACCATGGCGTTTGCGGCGGGCACGCCGACGGTGGCCACGGACGGCAATGTAAAGATTGACGAGAAGACCTATAAGGACACAACCTTTAAGGGCATCCAGATTTTCAAGGCAAAGGTTACGCAGAATTATGATGGAAGTGCCTGGTCTGGCGATAAGACCCTTTCCGATATTGATTGGGCGTCGCCTGATGTTATGAGTGTTGTGACTGGTGCATTTACTGGCGTCGCGGAGGCTCCTGCTGCGAATGCAGGCGCTCAGGCTTGGGCCAAGTACATTAAAGATAATGCCGGTAATAAAGTTGGCCAGACTGCTAAGGTTGACGCTGGCTCCACGTTGGATAAGATTGCTGCCGCACTTGAGGGTTCGACTCTAACCTGGACAAACCCAGGCGATTCCAGCAAGGGAGACTTTAAGGCTTTAAACACCGGCTATTGGCTCTTTGTGACTGCAAATGTTGGTTCGACCACATCTAGCGATTCGGCCAACGGCAATACCGACGCCTATACCTCGCCAATCTTCACTGTCGTCGGTGGTGAAGATGTAAAGGCGGAGCCCAAGAAGGACGTCCCCAACGTGACCAAGGCCGTCAAGGATGACGCAGTGGATGGCACGTTTGGTACATTCGAGAATCCCAACAAGGCTGCTGACTCTCAGATGGGCGACTATGTCGACTATCTTCTTACCGGTACGGTTGCAAGCAACATCAACACCTACAGCACCTACAAGTACACCTTCACTGATGAGCTCCCCAAATCCATGACGCCGAAGTTTAAGGATGGTAGCACGACGCCAGACGTCACGGTCAAGATCGGTGATACCGAGGTCAAGACTGACTGCTACACCGCCAAGTACGTGAACGATAAGATAACTGTCGACTTCACCGATCTCAAGAGCTGCACGGATGAGAGTGGCAATTCTATTGTGTTGAACAGTGGCTCGAAGGTGACTGTCGAGTACAAGGCCAAGCTCGACTCCACCAAGATTTTCGAAAATGGCAAGATCAAAGATGAATTCAAAGGTTTGGTTGGTAAAGCCCAGAAAAATAAGGTTACGCTGACTTATTCCAACAATCCGCATGCCGAAGGTGTTGGCGCCACGGTTGAGCATCCTGCCTATGATTACACCTACGGTATCGATGTCACCAAGGTCGGTTCTGATGATGAAACAAAGGGACTCAAAGGTGTTGAGTTTACGCTGCAAGAGCAGGGTGATACTAACAAGTTTATCATGGCAAATGGTGTCAAGACGACCGATGAAGCAAAGGCTAAGCTGACAACTGATGACTCCGGCAAGCTTAACGTTGTCGGTCTCGACGAGGGCACCTACGTCCTCACGGAGGTTACGCCCGCCCCTGGTTACAACAACTCCGCAGCAAACGGTGTGACCTTTACCATCAAGCGCGATCTTTACCAGAATGGCGATGACGTTACCCCTAGTGCGGATTCTGCAATCAATGCAGCAAATGGTGTCGTGAAGAACAATTCGGCTACCGCGTCTACCGGTAAGCTCAGTTTCATCATTGTCGACCAGCAGGGCTCCGGCCTTCCCCTCACCGGCCTCAATGGCGTGACCTTCACTTGGATCGCTGGTGGCGCGGTGCTGTGCATCGGCGTGGCGCACCTCATCCGCAGCCGTAAGCAGGCTGAGGAGTCCGAGCAGGAGTAACGCTCGCTCACCCATCCCTTTGGCAGGTGGGATGTGATGGCCATGAGACTTGCGGACACTTTTCTCGTCCATTGACGTTCTTGCTTTGCCATTCTCATTTCGGGGCAGATTCCGCACTGGAGTTTGCCCCTTTTTGGGATAACGCAGCCAGCCTCCATTGTCCGATGCGGGCACGTTCGTCATCGCGTTTCTTGACTCGTATGAGGTTCGGTTTAAGGTCCGTAGGCGCACGCGCGGTGCGGACGGTGGAAGGCATTTGCGCCGCAACAAGCGCAAATAAGAATGCCCGGGGTTAGAGGCCCGGGCATTTAATAACACCGGAAACTGGTCGCCCGCGCTCCAAAGTACTTACGCGGGGTGCGTCGTTTCCTATTGACATTGTATCCCGAATCGCCCCGCCGATCCGGGACATTTTGAAAACTCAAATGCTGGCTTATCCTCGACTGGACGGTGCAGTCTAGCTGCGTTGTCCGGCGCGGAAGCTCGTAATTCGGCTATTATTTGTTTAGACAACCTGAGCTGTAAAGGAGTGACCGGCGATGGTGCAGGGCGCCAAACATATGAAGAGCAATAACGCCGCGGCCAACGGCGGCTCAAGCCCTCAGCCCAAATCTCAACAAAAGCCCAAGCGTCGTCGCAAGCGACTGCCGCGCTGGGCCGACCGGCTCATCACCATCGTCATCATCCTTATTGGCGTGGGCCTTATGACCTGGCCGTGGATCTTGGACCGGCTCGAAGCCTCGGGCGTGTTTAACCAGATCAGCACGGTGTCCAGCACCGTGGACGCGCTGTCTGCCGAGGAGCGCGAGCGCATCCTGCTCCAGGCGCGCTCCTTTAACGAGCAGCTGGCGGGCGAGGCCACCGAGCTTCCCGCCGACCAGATCGAGCCCTATGCCCAGCAGCTCATCTTTGACCGCGACCCCATGATGAGCTGGGTCGAGATCCCCTCCATCGACGTGAGCATGCCTATCTACCACGGCACGAGCGAGGAAGTCCTTATGGCGGGCGTCGGCCACCTGGAGGGCACGAGCCTGCCGGTGGGCGGCGCCTCGACGCATTGCGTGCTCACCGCGCACTCGGGCATGCGCAACCTAAGCATGTTCGACGACATCCATTCGCTGGAGCCCGGCGACCTGGTGCTGCTGCACACCATGAACAAGACGCTCGCCTACAAGATGGTGGACTCCGAGGTGGTGCTGCCCGAGGAGATGGAGTCGCTGACCATCGAGGCGGGCGCCGACAAGGTGACGCTTGTCACCTGCACGCCCTACGGCGTGAACGACCATCGCCTGCTGGTGCATTGCGTACGCACCAAGTACAGCAAGAAGGACGTCGACAAGCAAAAGTCGCTGGCCGGCCGCCACTGGGGCAAGCGCGAGTTTGCCGTGCTTATCGTGGTCGTGGCCATCGTACTGTTGCTGCTGGACATCGTGATCCACGCGGTCCGCAAGCGCCGCAAGGCCAAGACCTCGGCATAAGACATTCTCCAGAACCACCACAATGGGGACAGGCACCTTTGTGGTGGCCGGGGCTTCCAAACCATCACAACATTCGATGAAAATCTCGATTTTGGCGAAAAGCGTCGAATGTTGTGATGGTTTTCGCTATGGACGGTGCGGTTTCGCTGCAGAACCGCCAGCCCGCAGCCTGCCAACCGCCGTCCTCGTTACGTTTTCGCTGCATTTGGGTAAAGCGCCTGCTCCAAGCGGCGTTGCCTTGTATACTAGAGCGGTTTATCTGTTATGCGGAAGGGAGCGCCTATGGCACTCAGCGAGAAAGACGTGCGCGGCATCGCCGAGTACGCAAAGATCGCACTGACCGATGACGAGCTCACCCAGATGACGTCCTACCTGAACGACGCCGTCCAGATGCTCGAGCCCGTCTTGCAATATGACTTGCCCGACGTGGAGCCCACGTTCCATCCTATCGGAAGCCTGTCCAACGTGATGGGCGATGACCTGCGCGAGCCCGAGCGCGATTTGCCGCTCGACGTCGCGCTCGAAAACGCCGGCAGCGCGCGCGACCGCTACTTCCGCGTGCCGTCCATTTTGGGAGAGGGGGAGAGCGAGTAATGGCGCAGAGCTTCGATTCCCTTACCGCCGCCCGGATCGCCGCGGGCGTTGTTGCCGGCGACTTTACCGCTACCGAGGTGGCCCAGGCTTCCCTTGCCGCCATCGAGGCGCGCGAGGGCGGGGTCCAAGCATTCCTGCAGGTGGCGCCCGAGCTTGCGCTCGAGGCCGCTGCGCGCGTGGATGCCGACCGTGCCGCAGGCAAGCCGCTGCCCCCGCTCGCGGGCGTGCCGCTGACCATTAAGGACAACATGAACCTCGTGGGCACGCGCACCACCTGCGCTTCCCGCATGCTCGAGAACTACCAGAGCGTCTACACCGCCACCTGCGTCCAGCGCATGCTCGATGCCGGCTGCCTGCCCATGGGCAAGGCCAACATGGACGAGTTTGCCTTTGGCAGCTCCACCGAGAGTTCGGCGTTCCACCGCACCAACAACCCCTGGGATACCGAGCGCGTGCCCGGCGGCTCCTCGGGCGGCTCCGCTGCCGCCGTCGCCGCGGGCGAGGTCGCGCTCTCGCTGGGCTCGGACACCGGCGGCTCCATTCGCCAGCCGGCGTCGCTGTGCGGCGTGGTGGGCTTTAAGCCCACGTATGGTGCCGTGAGCCGTTACGGCGTGGTCGCCTTTGGCTCGTCGCTCGACCAGGTGGGCCCCTTTGGCCGCACGGTCGAGGATGTCGCGCTGGCCATGAATGCGCTTACCGGCGCGGGCCACGATCCGTACGACTGCACCAGCCAGGATTGCGCCGTCGACTTTACCGAGCATCTCAACGACAGCATCGAGGGCAAGCGCGTGGGCATCATCCCCGCGTTTATGGAGGCCGATGGTCTGACGCCCGAGGTCAAGGCTGCTGTTCAGCGCGCCGCCCAGGAGCTGCAGAACCAGGGCGCCGAGCTGGTCGAGGTCGACCTGCCGCACCTGGACGCCGCTATCGCCGCCTACTACGTCATCGGCCCGGCCGAGGCGTTCTCCAACCTGGCCCGCTTCGACGGCATTCGCTACGGCTACCAGGAGGAGGGCTGCGCCAACCTGTCCGACCAGAGCTCGCTTTCGCGCGCCCACGGCTTTGGCGCCGAGGCCAAGCGCCGTCAGATGCTCGGCGCCTACCTGCTGAGCTCGGGCGTGTACGACAAGTACTACTACGCTGCGCAAAAGGCCCGCACGCTCATCACGCAGGACTACGACGCCGCGTATGCCAAGGTGGACACCATCCTCATGCCTGCCTCGCCGCGCACGGCCTTTAAGTTTGGCGAGATCAGCGACCCCACGCAGATGTACCTCTCCGACCTGTACACCATCTCGCTCAACATTTGCGGCAACGGTGGTATCTCGGTGCCGCTGGGCCTGGGCGAGGATACTCAGCTGCCCGTTTCTGCCCAGCTGGTGGGTCCGGCCTTTAAGGACCGTCAGCTGCTCACGTTTGCCCGCGCCCTGGAGCGCGGCTTTGCCGATGCCGCCACGGGTGCGCCCGCGCTTTCCGTCGCGCCCGATTTTGCCGGGAAGGGAGGCGAGCTGTAATGAAGGAGCTTTCCGAGGTCCTGCAGGATTGGGAGGCCGTGATCGGCCTGGAGATCCATACCGAGCTCACCGCACTCGATACTAAGATGTTTTGCAACTGCAAGCTCAGCCACGATGACGAGCCCAACGCCAACGTGTGCCCGGTGTGCCTGGGCCTGCCCGGCGCCCTGCCGGTGCCCAACAAGCGCGCCATCGAGAGCATCGTCAAGGCCGGTCTCGCCACCAACTGCGAGATCCAGCGCCACTCGATGTTCTACCGCAAGCACTACTTCTATCCCGATATGGCCAAGAACTTCCAGACCACGCAGGGTCCGGTTGCCTTTGCCATGTACGGTCACCTGGATCTGGACGTGACCGGTCGCGGTGCCGCCGAGCGCCCCGACTGCGCGTTTGGCGAGGCCGAGGCCCAGAGCCTGGCGAGCGCTTCGGCCAACGCCGAGGGCCTGTCCACGTCTATGACGTCGACCATGCGCGAGGGCAACCAGCGCGCCGGCCACCTGGCCAGCTATGACGCGTCCAACCTGCAGATGCCCGAGCGTCGCGAGGATGGTTCCTACACGGTGCCCATCCGCATCCTGCGCATCCACATGGAGGAGGACGCCGCCAAGATGGTGCACGTGGGCGGCGCCGAGGGCCGCATTACCGCCGCGGCTGAGTCGCTCGTCGACTACAACCGCTGCGGCACGCCTTTGATTGAGCTCGTGACTGAGCCCGATCTGCGCACACCTGAGGAGGCTCGCCTGTTTATGGAGAAGCTCCGTCGCATTTTTGTGACGCTGGGCATTTCCGACTGCTCCATGGAGAAGGGCTCCATGCGCTGCGACGGCAACGTGTCGCTGCGCCGCCGCGGCGAGACCAAGCTGGGCACCAAGACCGAGCTCAAGAACCTCAACTCGTTTAAGAGCCTGCACGATGGCCTTGCCTACGAGATTTGCCGCCAGGCCGAGGTACTCGAGGAGGGCGGCATCATCTATCAGGAGACCCGTCACTGGGAGCCCAGCCGTAAGCGCACCGTGGTCATGCGCGTCAAGGAGACGGCCGACGACTATCGCCTGTTCCCCGATCCCGATCTGGCGCCGTTCGATCTGGACGATGAGTTCATCGACCGCTGCCGTGGCGAGATCCCCGAGCTGCCCGATGCCAAGCGCGCCCGTTTTGAGGCCGACTTTGGCATTAAGGCTGCCGATGCCGAGCAGATTGCCGGCGATCCGGAGTTTGCCGAGTTCTTTGAGGCCGCCGCTGCCGGTATGGCTGGCAAGGAGGCTCAGACGGTTGCAAACCTGCTGGTGAACGAGATGATCGCCTACCTTAAGGGTGTAGGCGTCTCGCTGGCCGAGTCCGGCATCGCGCCGGCTCAGGTGGCAACCCTTGCCAAGCTGCTGGCGACCGATGCCATCAGCTCCAACCAAGCGCACGAGGTCTTTGAGGCCATGGCTCAGACCGGCGACGACCCCAACAAGATCGTCGACGAGCGCGGTATGCGTCAGGTGAGCGATGCCGGCGCGCTGCAGCCGATCGTGGACGAGGTGCTGGCAAACTGTGCCGATCAGGCGCAGCAGTATCGTGATGGAAACCAGAAGGTCATCGGCTTTTTGGTGGGCCAGTGCATGAAGGCGAGCCGCGGCAAGGGCAACCCGAAGCTCTTCAACGAGTTGCTGAGAACGTCGCTCTCATAAGCGGAGCCCGGGAGCCCCGGCAGGGCGGGTGCTTCCTCAAAATTTCAAACAGTCCTGCGCAAGACGAAGGCCACATTAAGTGGCCTTCTTTGCGTGCGGAACTTATTTTGAGCAAGCACCCGCCCTGCCGGGGCTCCCGGGTTCTGGCAACGACTCGGCCGTTCGGGTCAGGTGGGGCTGAATGGAATAGAGTGAATGGGCGCGCCGTTGGCGCGTCCATTTTTGTGCGGGTGACAAAGGGACTGTCCCTTTGTCACATTGCAATAAATGTGATGAGAGTGTGGCGAAATGAGCTAAAAACTTCCGTAAATGTGATAAATGTCACGTTTTACCTAGGGTAAAATGTGGGAAATATCACGTTTACGGAAGTTTCTTTGCGGGAGGTTCGTCCATGCAGCGAGATATCATTGCCAAGCTTAACGCTTGGAAAGCGTCAGAATATCGTAAGCCGCTTATCCTTAAGGGGGCGCGCCAGGTTGGAAAGACGTGGGCGCTTAAGGAGTTCGGCCGAACCTCGTACATCAATTTTGTGTATCTGACGCTCGAGGAGCCGTCACCTGGGGTACAGAGCGAGTACGCTCAGTTTTTCGAAGGTACGCGCGATCCTCGACGGATCATCTCAAATCTTTCCCTGGCACTTGGACAGCCTATCGATCCCGGCAAAACGCTGCTTATTATTGATGAGATCCAGGATTGTCCTTCTGCAGTCGGCGCCCTTAAATACTTCTGTGACGAGGCCCCCGAGTATCACGTCGCATGCGCAGGGTCTTTGTTGGGCGTTCGCTTGTCCCGTGAGACCAGCGCTTTTCCGGTGGGAAAGGTCGAGTTCATGGAGATGCGCCCCATGAGCTTTTCCGAGTTTCTGAAAGCCGAGGGCGCTGCAAACTACGACGAATACCTTGGCGGCCTGGATCAGATCGAGACAGTGCCCGATTTCTTCCATGTCCGTCTCGTCGAGCATCTTCGTCGTTATTTTGCATGCGGCGGCATGCCAGAGGCTCTTGGCCGGTGGGTGGAGACGGGCGATATCGTTCAGGTCGATAAGGTGTTGTCTGATCTCTTGGATTCCTACGAGCGCGATTTTGCCAAGCATGGTGGCCGTGCGCAGTTCGCCAAGCTTTCACAAATATGGAACTCGATTCCAGCTCAGTTGGCGCGCGAGAACAAAAAGTTCGTTTGGGGTGCGGTGCGCGAGGGGGCTCGTGCTCGAGAATACGAGGATGCTCTGGAATGGCTTGCCGATGCTGGGCTCATCACGGCGGTTCGCCTTAATGCTGCCGGTGGTGTGCCGCTCTCTGCGTACGATGACCTCAAGGCATTTAAAGTCTACTGTCTTGATGTCGGCTTGCTGCGCCGCATGGCAAGGCTGGATGCGTCCGCTTTTGCCATCTCGGATGCGCTATTTTCGGAGTTCAAAGGTTCGTTCGCCGAGAACTATGTGCTTCAGGCATTACTTTCACAGTTAGATGCTGCTCCGCGTTACTGGACAAACGAGAAGCCGAAGCACGAAGTCGATTTTTTGATTCAAGTCGGAAACGAAATCGTTCCCGTCGAGGTCAAATCGGGAGAGGTCGTTCACTCCAAGAGCCTTAAGTACTATGCCGACAAGCATGCGGAGACGACTCCATTGAGGGTCCGCTACTCACTTAAGAACCTAAAGCTCGACGACGGGGTGCTCAACATTCCGTTGTATTTGGCTGATCGATCTGTCCCTCTTATCAAAAAGGCGCTTGATTGTGCGCATCTTGACGTTTAGATCCTGGGTGAGCTGACGGGCGGTGGCTAATTAATCGCTCCGTTACGGCCAGGGAGCTTGGGCCTTAGCGATGCTTGCTTCGCCAAGCGGTGGGGGTGGTGCCGGTGTATTGTTTGAAGGCTTGGGCGAAGGCGGCTTGCTGAGGGTAGTCGAGCCGCTCTGCTACCTGCGCTATCGTGAGCGCGCTATCTGCCAAAAGGTCCCGTGCTCGCTCCATACGGCGCCTTCGTATGTAGGCACCTAGGGACTCGCCGGTTTGGGCCTTAAAGGTGGCGCACAGCTTGGATCGGCTTGTGTAGAGCCTCTCGGCCACCTCGTTGATACCCACATGTCTGCCTTTGTCGAGCGCGCGCTCAATCATTGCCGTTGCTTCTTCGGCAATGGTTATGCTGACGCGTGTGTCTGCCGCCTGCCGCGCCTGCTTGTGGGCCGCGCGCGAACAGGCGAGCTCCGCGACCATGGTCTCCACGATGCCCTGCATATAGACGTGTCCGCCTACGGTGCGGGCGCGTTCCTCGTTAATCCGGCGCAGCGTGTGGCAGATGGCAGACGTCGCTTCCTCGTGCCATGACTCGGCAAACGCCTCAAAGATTCCCGCGAACTCGGTGGGATAGCGGTGCTCCAGTTCGTCAAAATATCCAGGCAAAAAGAGCACCGAGCGCGAGTGGTAGAGCTCCCCCGCAACCAGCGGGCTTAACTCCTCGCCACAGCTATCTTGGATAAAGCTGCAAACGGCATTGTTTGGCCACGGTCCATGCAATGGTTTAAGGTTCGCGGGCGTTATGCCAGCCTCGGGCATGCATGTAAGTGTAGGCGCGCTGACCTCGCTCACGCAGGCGTATGGCTCGGGTGTGTATTCGGCCAGGTACATATCGCGCGTCGGGGTGATGAAATGCTCCATGACGATGCAGGTGGGGGAGAGGGGCATGATCCATGCGCGTCCGTGCGCCCGGTCGTTTGCTACCTCGCCGGTAAAGACGGCGCCCTTGCCGGTAAGCTCCAGGCCAAACTGCTCAAATTGCGGTGCATAGAGCTCGGTTATGTCGGTCGCTGCCCGCCGTATTTGCAAAAGCGTCCCTTTCCTTTGCAGAAACGTCCACGCCTGGCTTGATTGTGAGCCATGGCTAACACGTCAATGATAAGTTGATTAAGGTTAACTCTCAAGCCGTTAGAAAGGAATCTCATGGCAAAGGGATCAAAAAGGGAAGGCGGCGGTATCGGCGAGTTGCTCGCGTATGCCGGTGACCGCAAATACCTAACGTATTTGGGGATGGCGCTCTCGGCGCTCTCGCAGCTGCTGAGCTTTGGCCCGTTCGTGTGCATTTGGCTTGTCGCGCGCGATCTGATCGCCGTGGCACCTAACTGGAGCGAAGCCTGCGACATCGCGATGTATGGCTGGTGGGCCGTGGGTTTTGCCCTGGCAAGCATCGTAGCTTATTTCGTGGGGCTCATGTGCACGCATCTGTCCGCGTTTCGCTGCGCGTCCAATATCCGCAAGACTACGAGCGAGCACCTGCTTAAGCTGCCGCTTGGCTACTTTGACACGCACGCCACCGGTGAGTTGCGCCGTATTGTAGACGGATGCGCCGCCTCCACCGAGACCCTGCTCGCACACATGCTGCCCGATATCGCGGGCGCCGCCGCCATGGTCGTGGGCCTGCTCGTGTTGCTTTTCGCCCTCGATTGGCGCTTGGGCGCGGCATGCCTTATCTCGGTCGTCGTTTCGTTTGGCGCCATGGCCACCATGATGGGCGGCAAAGGCGCCGAGTTCATGAAGGCCTACATGGGAGCACTGGTCAAGATGAACAAGACCGGCACCGAATACGTACGCGGTATTCCCGTGGTCAAGGTGTTTCAGCAGACGGTCTACTCCTTTAAGGCTTTCCACGATGCGATCGCCGAATACGCCGACATGGCACAAAACTATGCGGGCACGTTCTGCCGAGGTCCGCAGGTACTCAACCTTACCGCGCTCAATGGTCTTGTGGCATTCCTGCTGCCCGTGGCGTTGCTGTTGGCGCCGGGCGAGACGGACTTCGCGCACTTTATGGTCAACTTCACGTTTTACGCGATATTTTCGGCCGTGGTGCCGACGGCCATGACCAAGCTCATGTTTGTGGGCGAGGCCTCTCAGATGAGTGCCGATTCGCTGGCTCGTATTCGAAGCGTCATGGATTCCAAACAGCTCTCCGTGCCCGCCCAACCCAAGCACCCTGCCGGCGGCGACGTGCGATTTGAGGACGTGAGCTTTACGTACGAGGGTGCCGAAGCACCTGCCGTTAGCCATGTAAGTTTCAGCGTTCCCGCTGGTAGTTCCCTTGCGCTTGTGGGTCCTTCGGGCGGCGGCAAGTCAACCTGCGCAAGCCTGATCCCGCGTTTTTGGGATGTCTCTTCGGGTCGAGTGCTCGTAGGCGGTGTGGACGTTCGCGATATGGATCCGCACGAGCTTATGGACCAGGTCGCCTTCGTGTTCCAGACCAACCAGCTGTTCCGGCAAACACTTGCCGATAACGTGCGCGCCTCCAAGCCTACGGCCACTGACGACGAAGTGCGTGCGGCCCTCTCCGCAGCTCAGTGCGACGACATTGTGGCCAAGCTTCCACAGGGCATCAATACCATGCTCGGTGCTGGCGGAGCATATCTTTCGGGCGGCGAGGTCCAGCGCGTGGCACTCGCCCGAGCGATCCTTAAAGACGCGCCTATCGTGGTGCTCGATGAGGCCACGGCGTTTGCCGACCCCGAGAACGAGGCACTCATCCAGCGCGCCTTTAGCAAGCTGGCGGCGGGTCGCACGGTCATTATGATTGCGCACCGACTCTCGACTGTAGTGGGCGCAGACCAAATCGTGGTGCTAAACCAAGGCAGCGTGCAGGAGTCGGGTACCCATGCCGAGTTGCTGTCCCAAGAGGGTCTGTATGCCAAGATGTGGGCCGAGTACGAGCAAGCCGCGAGCTGGAAGATTACTACTGCGAGCGCGGATACCGCCGTCACGAAGGGAGGCGAGGCCTAAATGTTCGCCTCATTCCAAAAGAAGTATTTCCTATCCGATAAAGGCATCGCCGGCGTAAAACGCGGTATTTTCTGGACCACGCTCACCAATCTCATTACCATGGCCGGCATGGGCTTTTTATTCCTGGTCATGGCCGGTTTTGTCGAACATCTCGCCACCGGCGCCGACCTGCCGGATGCCCTGCCGATCGTGGGCGGCCTCCTGGTCTTTTTCGTGATGCTCTTTGCCTCTAACTGGCAGCAGTATTACTACACCTACTGCATCTTTTACGAGGAGTGCGGCAAGCAGCGTATGGAGATTGCCGAGCGCTTGCGCAAACTGCCGCTGTCATTTTTCGGTCGTCGTGATCTGGCCGATTTAACCGAGACCATCATGGGTGACGTCCAGGCCATGGAGCACGCCTACAGCCACGTGCTGGGAGAGCTTTGGGGTGCCATCATCGCAAGTGCCATTGTGTTCGTGGCGTCGCTGTTCTTTTGCTGGCAGCTGGCGATTGCGGCGTTTTGGAGCGTTCCCGTGGCCTTTGCCGTGCTGTATCTAACACGCGGCCCCATGACCCCGGTGTTCGATCGCGTGCGCGCCGAGAAGGTCAAGGTCACCGAGGCAATTCAAGAGACGCTCGACTGCGTTCGCGAGATCCGCGCCACCAACCAGGAGGCCCATTATCTTGAGGGGCTCAACGTCGTGATCGATGCCGAGGAGCGTGAGACCACCAAGGGCGAGCTCGCTAACGGGCTTTTGGTCAACTCCGCCTTTGCCATCCTGCGTCTGGGCATTGCCACCACGCTGGTCACGGGTGCCGCGATGGTCGCCTCCGGGCAGGTTGACTTTTTGGTGATGTTTGCCTTCCTGCTTATGGTGAGCCGTATCTATGCGCCCTTTGACCAGGCGTTAATGTTAATGTCCGAGCTGTATGCCGCTGAGTCGTCTGCCAAGCGCATGCGTTCCATCATGGAAGAGCCTGTGGCGCGGGGCAGCGAGAAATTTGAGCCCGCGGGCCACGATGTGGTGTTCGATCACGTGGCATTTGGCTATGGTGCGGGCGAGGACGGCCGTGCCGGCGAGAAAGTTCTTACCGATGTGAGCTTTACCGCCAAGGAAGGCGAGGTCACGGCGCTGGTCGGTCCTTCGGGCTCTGGCAAGTCTACGGTGAGCCGCCTGGCCGCGCGCTTTTGGGATGCCACCGAAGGCACGGTCACCGTGGGTGGCGTGGATGTAGCGAGCGTTGATCCCGAGGTGCTGCTGCGCGACTACGCCATTGTGTTCCAAGACGTGCTGCTCTTTGACGACACGGTGATGGGAAACATCCGCCTCGGGCGTCGTGATGCCACCGATGAGGAAGTGCTTGCGGCCGCGCGTGCCGCCAACTGCGACGAGTTCGTGAACCGCATGCCGCAGGGCTACGACACCATGATCGGCGAGAACGGCTCCAAACTCTCCGGTGGCGAGCGCCAGCGCATCTCCATCGCCCGCGCGCTGCTCAAAGACGCGCCCATCGTGCTGTTGGACGAGGCGACGGCAAGCTTGGATGTGGAGAATGAGACCGTGGTACAGCAGGCGCTCTCCCGTTTGCTTGCAGGTAAGACGGTTATCGTTATTGCCCACCGTATGCGTACGGTGGAAAATGCCGACAAAATCGTTGTGCTCAAGGATGGTGTGGTTGCCGAGCAGGGCACTCCGGCGCAGCTTAAGGCGGCAGGCGGAGAATTTGCCCGCATGGTCGCACTGCAAAAGGAAGCGGCTGCCTGGCAGCTGTAGGAAAGGGGACCAAGATTTCCAAAGGTTAACTTTGGTTGACCATAATAGTTCGACTAAACTAGTCTCAAAAGCGTGCTCGAGCAAACTAATGAACTCGGGTGCTAAGGCACCATGCCGCGCTTGTGCGGCAAAAGGGAGAAGCAACATGAAGAAGTCGACTTTTAACACCCTGCTTGTCGGTGGCGGTTTTCTGCTTGGCACGGCCGGCATCAAGCTGCTTACCAGCGCTCCGGTAAAGAATGCCTGCGTGCAGGGTATCGCGTGCGGCATGCGCATCAAGAACGGCTACCAGGACATGGTCGAGCAGGCCAAGGCTAATGTCGACGACATGGTTGCCGAGGCGGCCTACATCACCCAGAGCGAGGCCGCTGCTGACGAGGCAGCCGAGTAACGCTCCCAGGCACAAACTATGAGATTCTCGATTATTAGCGAGATCCCCGGCAGGACCCGTCTTCAATTGGCGGGTCCTGTGCCAGAGAGCGATCTCGATGCACTTCTTAAGCTCAGCGGCGGTATCGACGGCGTGCACAAGGTGCGCGTGTATGGCCGCATTGGCCAGATGGCGCTGGAGTACGACGAGCCGCGCCGCGCGAGCGTGCTCGACGCCTTGGGCGCACTCGATGCTCAAGCTATCGCCGATGCCAAGTCGGGCTACGTGATGCAGCTTGAGCCACGCAAGCACAAGCTCGTCATGGATCTGGCGACACTCGTCGGTGCCCATTACGCACGTCGCTGGTTCTTGCCGACGCCTCTGCGTGCGGTGTTTGTCGTGGTCGGTTACATGACATTTTTGCGCGCCGCCCTCTGTGAGCTCGCGCAGCCGCGCCTGACCGTTCCTGTGCTCGACGCTTCGGCCATCGGCATCTCGTTCGTCAAGCGCGACGTCGACACCGCGGGTCAGACGATGTTCCTGCTCAACGTGGGCGAGCTGCTTGAGGACTACACCCGCGCCATGAGCGAAAACGAGCTCATCAACTCGCTGCTCGATGTGCCCGACAAGGCGCAAAAGGTCGTCGGCGACACTGAGGTAAGCGTTGCCGCGACCGAGCTTGAGCCCGGCGATCTGGTCGCCGTGCGCACCGGCATGTCTATTTGCATCGACGGCGTTGTCGAGCAGGGGAGCGCTATGGTCAACCAGGCGACCCTGACCGGCGAGCCGCTGGCCGTCGAGCGCAGCGTGGGCGACGACGTGTTCGCCGGTACCGTCGTGGAAGATGGCAGCATCTTGGTGCGCGTGCGCGCCAACACGGCTCAAACCAAGCTCCGCTCAATCGTCTCACTCGTGCAGACGGCCGATTCGCTCAAGTCCGAGGGCCAGTCGCATATGGAGGACCTTGCCAACAAGATTGTCCCGTGGAATTTCCTGCTTGCGGGCCTTGTCGCGCTTACCACCCGCAGCCTCATCAAGACCTCAGCGGCGCTGATGGTCGACTACTCGTGCGCACTCAAGCTCACGGGTTCGGTTGCCGTCATGACTGCCATGAGCGATGCTGCCAAGATGGGCGTCATGGTCAAGGGCGCGAAGTACTTTGAGTCGTTTGCCAAGGCCGACACCATCGTGTTTGATAAGACCGGCACGCTCACCGAGGCACAGCCGCGTCTTGCCTGCGTGCTCACCACCGATGGCTGGAGCGAGGACGAGATTCTGCGCCTTTCCGCTTGCTTGGAGGAGCATTTCCCGCATCCGGTGGCACGCGCCGTCGTCAACGCTGCTCGCGAGCGTGGGCTCGAGCACCGCGAGCGTCACGCTGCGGTCGAGTACATCGTGGCACACGGCATTGCCTCGTCCATTGAAGGGCGTCGCGCCATCATCGGTTCCGCGCACTTTGTATTTGAGGACGAGGGCGCGCAGCTCGAGTCCGACATTAAGGAGCAAATCGAGTCCCAAATGCAGGGTCTGTCGCCGCTGTATCTGGCGGTCGATGGAAAGGTCGTCGGCGTGCTAGGCATCGAGGACCCGCTCAAGCCCGGGGTCCGTGAGGCCATCGCCGACCTGCATGCGCTGGGCGTCAAACACGTGGTCATGCTCACGGGCGATTCGGAGCGCACGGCCGAGCGCATTGCTCGCGAGGCAGGTGTCGACGAGTTTAAGGCCGAGCTGCTGCCCGAGGACAAGTACGCGTATGTGGAGCGCATTAAGGGCGAGGGGCGCCACGTTGCCATGGTGGGCGACGGCGTCAACGACTCACCGGCGCTGGGTCTGGCCGATGTGGGTCTGGCCATGGGCGGTGGAAGCGACATCGCCAAGGAGGTCGCCGATATCATCCTGACCGATACAGATCTGGCCGCAATCGTGCGCCTGCGCCGCATGAGTCAGGGGCTTATCGACCGTCTGTCGAGTTCGTATTCCAAGGTGATGCTCACCAACTCGGCGCTGTTGGCATTGGGTATTACCGGCATGATCACTCCGCAGACGTCGTCGCTGCTGCACAACGGCTCGACGATCGCCTACAGCCTGAGCAACGCGAAGGCATATCTGCGTTAACAGGCGTGTTCGCCCACGCTATCTGGCCTGCGCCCGGACGGCATCGGTGCCGTCCGGGCGCAGGCCTTTTGCATTTGACCATTTGCTAGCTACTCTATATAGTATTGCTAGCGGTGCTAGCAATTGAAGGGAGCGGGATCAACGTGGGTACTGTTAGTGGCATGGCGCAGGTGAACGTTCGCGTGGATCGCCAGGTTAAGAACCGTGCCGAGGAGGCGCTGCGGCTTTCGGGCGGGTCACTGCCCGAGCTCATCAAAAAGGTGGTGGCCAAGGTCGCGCAGGATGGCGGGCAGTGCGAGGAAGTGCTTGCGGTCGTCGACGACCGGCAGCAGACCGTCGCGCCCGATACTCCGTTCGCCGCATCATGGGCAGCGGCAGACCGGCTTTATGCAGATTTGGGCATCGCTGCGTCGCCCGTATCCGACGATCGCGATTGGGACGCAATCTATTCCGAAGCCATGGACGAGCGCTATCGCCAAAAGGGGATGATCCTGTGAGCGGAGCTCCCCCCAAAATAATGGTGGACGCCAACGTATGGGTTGATTCGTTTTGCGTCGACCATGCCGAGTCGCTTGCCGCGCGTGCGTTTATTGGGCAGGCGACGGAGACGGGGGCGTTGCTGTTCTTTCCGGTGCATATCGCTAAGGACGTGCTGTACGTTGTCCAACACGAGCTGAAGCGTAGCGTTCTTGCCGGCGGGGGAGCGCTCGACGAGGCATCTGCCCGTGCAATTGACGATGCGGCGTTGGCGTTTGTTCGGAATATGACCGAAAACGCCACGGCCGTGGGTGCAGATGCGTCGGACCTTTGGCTGGCCGACAAATACTTAGCGCTCCATCGCGATTACGAGGACAACTTGGTGCTTGCCGCGTGCAAGCGCGCACAGGTCGATTACTTGGTGACTAACGATCGCAAACTGCTCGAACATGCCGATCTTGCAGCGAAGACCCCGCGCCAAATGATGCCGATTCTTGCTTTGGCCGAACGCGGTGGCGCGGCTATCGGTTGACGCGAACTGTTTGCGGGCCTCTTGGACGACGATGCGCCAAGGGACCCGCGTCTGCTATTTACAAAAGCTCGGCCTTAATGGTGGGACTTTCTGCGAGCTGCTCGGCTGCCTTTTCGTCGGAGCTGTCGAGTGCTGCCAGACTGCGGTAGACCCACTCGTTGACCTGGGTGTTCTTGACGCCTGCGGTCTGCATAAGGGCGCCTACCTCGCGGATTGCTGCGAGTAGATTGGCTTTGGGACCCGCGAGCTCGACCTCGATGCCGTGGTAGGCGGTCACGCCGCGGTTCTCACTTACGTGGTCGATAAAGCCCTCGACGGTCTCAAGCTGCTGGGCGAGAGCTGCATCATCGTCAGCGTCCAGCGCGACGAGTGCGTTCGATACCGTGAGGGCGGGATGTCCGCAGGGGACAAAGCCTTCGATGACATCCATAGCCTCGGTAATGGTTGAGCCCAGGCCTGCGAGGGCATTGACGAGCTGCTGCTTGGTATCCATAACGGTCCTTTCGACGGGTCAATTTTGCTTGGCGAAAATATACGTGACGCGATCGGTAGCAAAAGTGTGAAGTGCGGCGCACATTGGGGTCTTCACAGCTCGTGCATAGAACAGCTGTCCGCTTTCAGAACGTGGTAAGATAACACTCCACAAGCGGGGCTCGCCCCGCATGTTCCTTGAAAAGTCGACGGGTGTTGGGCGCTCGTGCCCAATGCCATCCAGACTTTCCCGACATTCGGGGGCGACTGGTTTCGACACGATAGCTCTGAGAGAGGAAGCAAGCCGAGGTCTCCTCGCCTCGTTAAACAGGGGTACCGTCAAATTGAATTGACAACAACTCTTCTTTTGAGCCTATGGCTCTCGCTGCTTAGTTTATAGCGGCGCGTCAACCCGGTGATTTCCCCGACACCGGCGCGACGTCATGTTAGGGGAATGCTCCTGCGCACGTAATCGGTATGGCGCAGGCTAAGACTGAACCGGTTAGGACGCCGCGAGCGTGTCGCTGCGCGCAAAGCGTCCGAGACTAAACCAGCGACTGAGCTTGGAGATGCCAATCAGGGGGCTTTCGTGGACCGGAGTTCGATTCTCCGCGCCTCCACCATAAGTAACAGGCAGGTAGATACTTATATCTACCTGCCTTTTTATTTCTTGTCCGTACCGCGGAGAATCGAACTATATGCAGGGCGCGGGCGTTAAGCAAACGCGAAGCGTTTGTAGCGAGCGGGCGAGGGCGCCGGCAGGCGGCCGAAGCCGGTGCGGATTTGCGAAGCAAATACGCGGATTCTCCGCGCAATGCTTCAGCCAGATATAGATGCGATGCCGATCGGGCGTCTTGCCCCGGTTTCAACCCATCAACGGATTCCCCCAACCGCGGAGAATCGAACTCTATGCAGGGCGCGGCCGTAAAGAAAACGCCTCAGTGACGCAGAGTGGGACGTGCTTTCCCAATGGCGGCCCAGGCGGAAAGTCCATCCCAGAATCCGCGCTCAGACTGGGACGTAGTTTCCGGATGGCGCCTCAAGCGGAAACTGCGACCCGGAATCGAGCCGTAGAGTGGGACGTAGTTTCCGGATGACACATCAAGCGGAAAGCGCATCCCGGAATCTAAGCTCGAAATGGGATTCATTTTCCTGATGACGGGCTCAGCGGAAAATGAGACCCGGAATTTGCTCTGAGAACGGGACACACTTTCCGCTTCACCTGCCGCCTCGAAAAACCCATGCGCTCGCCATCCCAAAACTGGGTAGAAGAAAGCCAAAACGCAATCGCAGGAGGTCAATATGACTGCAGAAGATAAGGCAAAGAACGCCGGCAAGGTCGCGCTCGTTTTGGAGGGCGGAAGTTTTCGCGGGCAGTTTACCGCGGGCGTGCTCGACGTCCTCATGGAGGCTGGCGTCGAGATTCCGGCTGTCTACGGTGTATCGGCCGGCGCCCTCAACGGCGTGAACTACAAGTCGCACCAGATCGGCCGTGCCAACCGCATCAACCTGGCTTTCTGCAACGACAGCCGCTTCATGGGCGCCGCATCGTTTGCGTCCACGGGCTCCATTGTGGGTTACGATTTTATCTTCAATGATGTCCAGGACCGCCTGGATCCCTTTGACAACGAGACGTTCGATGCGAGCCCCATCGAGATGTACGCCGTCGCGACGGACATGCTCTTTGGAACCGCCACGTACCTGCCGGTCAAAAGCGCCGTGCTCGATCTCGATGCCGTGCGCGCATCGACCTCGTTGCCGCTGGTGACGCCGCCGGTCGAGATTGACGGGCACAAATACGTTGACGGCGGCGTGGCCGATTCGGTTCCTATCGAGCATGTGCTGGAGGAGGCGGGCTTCGATCGTGCGGTCGTCATCGTTACGCAGGACCGCTCCTACGAGAAAAAGCCCTACGAGTTTATGCCCGCCGCACGCGCCCGCTATGCCGACTACCCCTACCTGCTCGAGGCTATCGAGACGCGCCACGACCGCTATAACATCCAGCGCATGCACCTGTGGAAGTATGAGCGCGAGGGCCGCGCGCTGGTCGTTGCTCCGCAAAAGCCGGTCGAGGTCGGCCATGTCGAACACGATCCGGCAAAGCTCCTCGACCTGTATATTCAGGGTCGCCAGGAGGCAAAGCGCTTGCTGGGAGATATCGAGGCGTTTGTCGAGCGCTAGCGTCGCGAAGTCATGACCCATGGACGACATGTGCAGAAACTCTGGTCGGAGCCAAAATACCTGTTGACTCGGACGGCGAGCGGGGTAATATGGACGGGTTACTTGCAGAGCCCCGTGAATCTCTGTAACAACACGTACTGTACATGGAGGAGTCTAAGTGATTTCGAAATCGACTCACTACGCCAAGCAGGGCGAGGTCCAGCGCAACTGGGTTCTCGTCGACGCCGATGGTGCTGTCCTGGGCCGTCTTGCCACCCAGATCGCAATGATCCTGCGCGGTAAGAACAAGCCCCAGTTCACGCCCAACAGCGACTGCGGCGACTTCGTTGTCGTCATCAACGCCGATAAGGTCCAGCTTACCGGTAACAAGGCCGACACGAAGACCTATTATCGCCACAGCGGCTACAACGGCGGCCTCAAGGCTGAGAGCTTCCGCCAGGCTATGGAGAAGCACCCGGAGAAGGTCATCGAGCGCGCCGTTCGCGGCATGCTGCCCAAGACCACCCTCGGCCGTGCCCAGATGACCAAGCTTAAGGTCTACGCTGGTGCCGAGCATCCGCACGCTGCCCAGAACCCCACGAAGATTGAGCTGGAGGCTTAAAGATGGCTGAGAACACCGTTGTCTACCAGGGTACCGGCCGTCGTAAGAACGCCGTCGCCCGCGTCCGTCTCGTCCCCGGCACCGGCAAGGTGACCATCAACAAGCGTGACGCCGAGCAGTATTTCGGCCGTCATCAGCTCGTTGAGAACGCCCTTGCTCCCTTCAAGGTGACCGACACCGCCGGTCAGTTCGACGTTATCGCTCTGTGCGATGGCGGCGGCATCTCCGGTCAGTCCGGCGCTCTGCGCCTGGGCATCGCTCGCGCTCTTCTGAACGCTGGCGACTACCGTGCTGACCTCAAGAAGGCCGGTTTCCTTACGCGCGATGCTCGCGTGGTCGAGCGCAAGAAGTACGGCCTCAAGAAGGCCCGCCGCGCTCCCCAGTTCTCCAAGCGCTAAGGTTTTATCTCCTTTCGAGATACAATGTACAAGCGGGGCCTGCCGATTCCTCGGCGGGTCCCGCTTTTCTTTTTCGACTAGGGCGGGCGGTTGCATATCGCCTGCTAGGGAAGGAGCGATCCTATGCCCCAGAACATCTTCGGTACCGACGGCGTCCGTGGCGTCGCCAACGCCGATCTTTCGTGCGACCTCGCGTTTCGCCTGGGCCGCGCGGCGACCAAGTTTCTTGGTCCGGACATCTGCATCGGCCGTGACACGCGCCTTTCGGGCACCATGCTCGAGAGCGCTCTGACCGCCGGCATTATGGCCGAGGGCGGCCGCCCGCATTGCTGCGGCGTTATCCCCACGCCTGCCGTGGCACTGCTCACCGTTCAGAACGAGCTCGACGGCGGCATCGTCATCTCTGCTTCGCATAATCCGCCGGAGTTCAACGGCATCAAGTTCTTTAGCCGCAAGGGTATGAAGCTTCCTGATGCTGTCGAGGAAGAGATCAGCGCCTGGGTCATGTCCGAGGAAGCCATGGCTGCCGACACGCTGCCGACTGGCGCCGGCGTGGGCCACATCATCAAGATGAAGGACGCCCGCAAGGCATACGTCGACCACGCCATCGATACGCTTGATGGCCTGAGGCTCGACGGCCTGGTCGTTGCCGTCGACTGCGGTCACGGTGCTTCCTGCCAGACTACGCCCGCCGCGCTGCAGCGCCTGGGTGCCACGGTGCACGCTATCAACACCGATTACTGCGGCACTGACATTAACGTTGAGTGCGGCTCTACGCACCTCGAGCCCCTGCGCGAGCTCGTGCTGCGCACCCATGCTGACATCGGTCTGGCCCACGACGGCGACGCCGACCGCGTACTGTTCGTGGACAGCGAGGGCAATGAGATCGACGGTGACTACATCCTGGCTATCTGCGGTTCTGACCTCGCCGCTCGCGGCAAGCTCGCTAACTCCGAGATCGTTTCGACCGTCATGTGCAACCTGGGCTTCTCCATCGCTATGAAGGAGCAGGGCTTCGAGATGGTCCAGACCGCCGTGGGCGACCGCTACGTTCTGGAGCGCATGCTCGCGGACGGCGCCGTCATCGGCGGCGAACAGTCCGGCCACATCATCTTCCTGGAGCACAACACCACCGGCGACGGCCTGGTGACGGCTCTGCAGCTGCTGGCCGTGCTCAAGCGCACCGGTCGTACCCTCACCGATCTTTCCGGCATCATGAAGAAGTACCCGCAGGTGCTCGTCAACGTGCATTCCGACAACAAGGCCGGCCTGGACGATTGCCAGCCCATCTGGGATGCCGTCGCTGCTGCCGAGAAGGAGCTTGACGGCCGCGGCCGCATTCTGGTGCGCCCGAGCGGTACCGAGCCGCTGGTCCGTGTGATGGCCGAGGCCGAGACGCACGAGCTGACCCAGCGCGTTGTCGACGACATCGTCGAGGTTGTCAAGCGCGAACTTCCCTAATGGTCAAAAACCGTTGCCAAGTGGTAAACTGTTAAGGTTATTTTGATTGATCGGTATGTCCGAGGGGGAGCATGTTCACTAAAGTCCTAAGGTCTTTTGGTATGCGTGGTCGAGTCCTTACGCTGGATGCTCCCATCTCGGGCGACGTCATTCCGCTTTCCGAGGTAAACGACCAGACGTTTGCCACCGGCCTTTTGGGCCAGGGCGTGGCGATTCAGCCCACCGGAACGCGCGTGATCGCGCCGGCTGATGCCAAGGTCGAGGCTATTTTTCCCACGGGACACGCCGTTGCGCTTAACACGGTCGATGGCTTGGACGTGCTCATCCACGTTGGTTTGGACACTGTTCAGCTCGAGGGCAAGCACTTTACCGTACATGCGCAAGTGGGTGACATCGTCCATAAGGGCGATGTACTCATTGAGTTCGATCGCGAGGCAATTGCTGCCGAGGGCTACGATGTGACGGTTCCCATCTTGGTATGCAACTCCGTTGAGTTCTCGAGTATCAAGGGCTCCGTTGGTGTGCATGTCGAAGAGATGGACCAGCTCATCGTTGCTCGCGAGCGCTAGCAAGTGCACGTGGCCATTAGCCTACAATTCAAACACGTTTACGGAGGGCGCCCTTGAAAGAGGACGCCCTCCGTGGCAAGATGGGAAACGTCCGAGGCTAAACAGCTTCGGGTCACCGTGGACGGGCAGGGGCCTCGACGCGGCTAGACACGAGACACATACATTACGCGACCTCGCCCTGGTGGCCGCACACGTTGGTTGCGGCCGACGCGGGCCGCGGGCAAGTGCTTGTAAGGGAGCCTTGCCTCTCTTGTACGAGAAAGGACGCGTAATGAAGATCATTAAAGCTAAAGACTACGAGGATATGAGCCGCAAGGCCGCTAATATCATCTCGGCCCAGGTTATCCTCAAGCCCGACTGTGTGCTGGGTCTTGCCACCGGCTCCACCCCGATCGGTGCCTACAAGCAGCTCGCTGCTTGGTACGAGAAGGGCGACGTCGACTTTGCCGAGGTCAGCACCTATAACCTGGACGAGTATCGCGGCCTTTCGCACGACGATCCCCAGAGCTATCACTACTTCATGCGTGAGAACTTCTTCGATCACATCAACATCGACCTGAACAACACGCATGTGCCCGACGGTTCCAACCCCGACGCCGCCGCTGCGTGCTCTGAGTACGACAAGATCGTCGCTGACGCCGGTTACCCGGATCTGCAGCTGCTCGGCATTGGCAACAACGGCCACATCGGCTTCAACGAGCCCGATGACCACTTCTCCAAGGGCACGCACTGTGTCGACCTTACCGAGAGCACCATTCAGGCCAACAGCCGCCTGTTCGACAGCATCGACGATGTTCCCCGTCAGGCCTACACCATGGGTACCCAGACCATCATGTATGCCCGCATGATCCTGGTCGTCGCCAACGGCGAGGCCAAGGCTCAGGCCGTGCATGACATGTGCTATGGCCCGGTTACGCCCGAGTGCCCGGCTTCGATCCTGCAGCTGCACACCAACTGCGTTGTCGTTGCCGACGAGGCCGCCCTTTCGCTCTGCGAGTAGCGCGAATCCTGCAGCTCGACATAGCCTTGCCTAAGGCCTCCGCTTTGCGGGGGCCTTTTTGCTATCCCTGTCCGCCCACTTGACCAAAATCTTGCCGCAAGCTTGACGAACGCCAGATGCCCAACAGCTTGATTCATTCTATACCAGATTCTATGCAAAAATGCCACTAGAAGGTCGTAGACGGTAGCGGGTGCTAGGCGAGTTGAATGACATGGCTGAACCTTGTTCATCTGCGTTACACTGCCGCTTAGATGGGACAAGCTGACAAGCTCATTTACCTGCTTTAAGACCGATTAGTCGGGGGATTAATAACAATCGGCCCTCGCTGTACAAAAACTTGCCGCTTGCGTACCAAAAGACAACCTAAAACACAAGGGCGCTCTATTCATAGCGCGGCTTGTATGGTCTTGCGGCTACAGTGTCCATACGGTCGAGTGGAGGAGCGGGCATGGTAAACGATTTGAGCGGTATAGACGAGCTCGAGCTGATGCCGTTGGGCGGAGGCTATATGGTGCGACGCGAACGCTTGATGAATGAGCTTATCGCCAAGGGCCGAAAGGCCGGCATCGTGGTTCTTTATGCGCCCGACGGGTTTGGGAAGACCTCGGTGCTGCTGCAGTACACCCATGAGGTTAAATGCGACCCGACGCGAGGTCCCGTGCGGATTATCGAGGCCGATCGTGCCATTGGGCGCGAGGTGTTTATGCAGCTCGAGGTGGTTACCGAAGAACTCAAAGACAAACCGCACTCTCTTATCGCGATTGATAATGTGCCAAACCTCGATCAGCACGATACCGAAGACCTCATCGAAAGGATTCGCGGCCTGCGCGCTATGGGGGTAGGGGTCTTTATTTCCTGCCGTCCTTCAAATCGTCAGCTGATTCATGGGCTGGGCGATTCGGTTAAGATCAATGCGCAGATGCTCAAGGTGCATGCCTATGAGTATTCGGCGTGGGCATCGGCGTTTTCGATCAGCACATCGCTCGACTTTTATCAGCTCACGCAGGGCGTGCCCGAGCTCGTTTCGGCATTGCAGACAGGTCTGTATGGCCAAGGCGACGTAGCCGGTCTGCTCGAAAACGAGATTGTCAACGTATATGGCGCGGCACTTGCCGATCTGGCTTCGCTCGACAATAATGCGCTGTTTTGCGTGGCATGTCTCATGGTTTTGATGGGCGAGGGCAATATCGCAGAACTCGAGGCTTGCGGGGTGAGGCTGTCGATGGTCGACCAGTCCTACTTTGTACGCGACTACCCGATCTTTGGCTTGGATCCCGCCGAGCGGAGTTTTACGTGTCTGGGCACGGAGGATAACGGACGCTTGCGTTTGCGTAAGTTGGTGGCCGAGGTTCGCCCCGAACTTGTTCCGAGGGCGGCCCGGATTTTGCTTAAGGCGGGCCGATGCGATGCGGCGATGGGCCTGGCGGACGCCTTTTTGGACCGTGAAGCGGTCCTTGAACTCGCTGGGCAGTATGGGGTCGATCTGGCTCTGACGGGGCACGGGGCCGATATCTGCCGAGCAGCGCTGGGCACGATCGATGCCGACGATCCGGCTCCAGAGCCAACGCCTGCCGAGGCGCTCGGCGTATATCTGGCAGCGGTCAGCGTGTCCAATACAAAGCTCGCTCGCTATATGGCATCGGTTATCGAGCGCGGGGGCGAACGGGCGGCCTGCGAAATAGACCCTGTTTCATGGAGGGTGGCCCAGACACTGACGGCTGTTTGCTATGGGGACAACGGGCTTGGGCTCCCTACGAACCTGGCCGTGCCAGAAATCGAGACATCCCATACCGCACTCGATATGTTGTCTGCGCATATCGAGGTCAAGCGATGCCTGACCGAACGAGGAGATGACGGCGACGTTCTACAGCAGCTCAAAACGAGCAAGGCCTACGACTGCGAGCTCGACATCGCGGGGATTGTTATACGGGCCGATAGTATGCTGGTGGAGCTCTTTGACGGGTCGTTTGCGGGAACCGACGAGCGCGACGACGAGATGACGGTGGTGCGGGAGGCGCTCGACGTACGTGGGCTTAAGGCGATGGCTATCTGGGTGCGCATGGTGTTGGCGGCACGGCGGCTCCTTTCCGGCTTGCCGGTAACCGACGATGCGGCGTTCAACGAGCTCGATCGTTTTGCCGTGCGCATGCGCGACAACCAGATTCAGCTGTTTGGCCTGTTGTTAGAAGGCTGGCAGTCGCTGGCAGAGGGACGGCCGGTTAATGCAAAGTTCCGTGCGGTCCAAGTGCTCAAACTTGCCGAGGAGTCGATTGCGTACATGCGCGATAACGCATTGCTGCTGGAGCGCGCAGCGTATCTGCGAAATACATCGATGGTTTCGGTGCGCGAGGAAGCGGAGCTACTCGATATAAGCCAGACGCAGGTTGGTGGAGCAGAAGCCTGGATGGTGGCGCTGCATTTGGCCTGTGCGGGGCGAGATAGCGATCTTGCGGCCTGGATGTCCATGAATCGTGCGGGGATTCTAGAGCCATCGTATCGGCTCTTTGCGCGCCTTGCCATGCATTGTCTGGGCGAGCCGGCGGGCAGGATACGCAAGAAGCTTCCCGTGCGCGAGCTGTCGCGGTACTCGCTGCGCGACGATTTGGAAGGGGAGGGCGAGCGCCTGTTCCAGGCCGGCGAGGTTGAAGCCGTCGATACCATCGACCATATCGAGATTCGCATGTTTGGTGCGTTTCGCGCCGAGCGCGACGGGTTTCCCATCACGGATAAAATGTGGCGCCGCAAGAAGGCGGCGACGCTTGCCGAGCGGCTTGCACTGGGCATGGATGCGCTCGTCGATCGTGAGACGCTGGCCATGGAGCTGTGGCCCCATGCCGAGTTCAATAGCGCCCGCAACAACCTGTACTCGACGATATCGCGCTTGCGGTCGGCTTTGGGGCCGACGCCGGATGGCAAGTCGTGTGTGCTCATCCAAAATGAATGCATCGGACTCAACAGCGACTACGTCAAGACCGATGTACGGCTGTTCGACCAGATAAGCCGCGAGGTTTTGGGAAATCGCACGGGTGCGCGCGGGCCCCATTTAGTTGAGCTGTGCCTTAAGATTGAGCAGCTTTATGCCGGACCGCTGTATGTTCCCAATGGCTGTAATCCCACCTACTTTTTGCGCATGCGGCGCATTATGCAGTCAAAGTACATCGATTGCATGATTAAGGGAGCAAATGCCGCTCTAGAAGAAAACGATCTGCAGTCGGCGATTTGGCTGGCGGAGTCGGGGCTTCGACAGGAAACGGCGCGTGAGGATATGGTGCGCTGCGCCATGCGCGTCTACAGTGCGGCGGGGCGGCGGCGCGATATCGTCGAGCTGTACAGCGGGCATATGCACCACCTGAGGGAGCAGGTCAATGGCGTGCCCGAGCCCGAGACGCGGCGTCTATACGAGCGCTTGGTGGAGGGGCGGCTCAATCGCGTGCTGGTCGAGCGATAAAAAACGGGCGCCCGAAGTACTTGGGCACCCGTAAGCTTGCTATGTGTTGGATCACCGGATCATTGGCTCTTAGACGAGCTTGATCTTCTCGATGTCCTTGCGCGAGGACTCGCGATACAGTGAGAACTTGCGGCCGATGACCTGGACGACCTCGGCGTGGCAACGCTCGGCGAGCTCCTCGGCGGCCTCGCGGGCGGAAAGGCTGGAGCCATCGAGCACGGAGCACTTAACGAGCTCGTGCTTCTCCAGGTAGGCGACCGTCTGCTCGACGGTGCCCTCGTTGACATCGGACTTACCGATGATGATGGCGGGGTTGAGGTGATGGGCCATGCTGCGAAGCTGCTTGACCTGTGCTCCTGTCAGTGCCATGGGTTCTCGCTTTCTATGTATGGGGCGCCCCACGACGGGGCCTTAATTTACGTGAGCTGTCCCACGATAGCGCAGGAACGGTGCGGTGTGGAGCGCGTTTGCCCAGTTCAAAAAGAATGCGGATGCCGAGTGAGTGGGCGGTGCGGGCTGCGAACAGGCTATGAGCTGGGCGCAGAGACCGGCTCCCATGCAATAAACGCCCAACGAACCTTGCGGACATGATCGAGCATATAGCGCCCCTGCGGCACGCCCTTGGAGCCCGGCTCACCGGCATGGGGATTCTCGATCATGTGCTGGGCGATGTAGTCGCGCAGACGGTCGACCTTATCCTCGTTGCCATGCTCAAGCATACGGGAGAAGTCTGCCACACCTGCCTCAAGGCTATCGAAGGTGTCGCGACGAGGCGATTCAAAGTACGTAACCTGCGGCAACGCACCCATCTGAATGAGGATGTTGAAGGCGTACACAAAGCCATTACTGCAGGTAACCGAGGCGCCGATGGCGTTCATCACGTGCAGGTCGTAGCGCGGGCTGGAGTTGGCGACCATCGTGACAGCACAACGCCGGCGAGCCGTGCGGTCGAGCTTGGCAAGCGCGCCTTTTAGGTTGGTCGTGGTGACAGAGCGACTGGCAAAGGCAACATCCACCGCTTTCGCGACCGGTCCAACCAAATCCCAATCATCATCCCAAGCAAGCTCAAGCGGCGTAATAAGATCTTCGAGCCCGTAATACTCAATGCCGGCATCAAGCGTGCCCAACATGGCAGGAGAGAAGTCGGCAGCAATCACGGAATGCCCAGCCTGAGCAAGCGGAATAGCAATCGACCCAGCCCCACACCCCATATCAAGCACCGACTCGTCTGGCTCAAGCGCCAACAGCTTCATAAAATCCCGAGCATAAGGGGCAGTCTCAAGCGGCCGAAAATGCCGAGCCCGCTTATCCCACTCAAAAGAATCATCAGCCCGCCGCCGATCAGCTTGCAGACGCATCCATTCGCCATTCCAATCCGCAGCAAGCAGCTCAGAACGATTCTCCCCATCAACCACGGGCCAACCTCCTAGCAACAAAAAAGCGACTCCTCCCAAAAGAAGAGCCGCAACAAGCATATATCAGAAAAAGAACCGTTCCAACGCCAAACCGCCGCACCAGCCAAGTGGTGCAGGAGCGAAGCGACTGCAACCGGGATAGAACCCAACTGAGGTCCCGTTGTGCGGGAGCCCCGGGGAGGGCAAATATATAAGGTCGATCGCGAGTTCCGCACGAGCCGGAGAGCACTTAATGTGCTCTCCGTGCGAGTCAGGACTGTCCGAGCAGGCGACCTTATATATTTGCCCTCCCCGGGGCTCCTCGCCAGTCCCCTCAGCTAGTTCTTGAGCGAGTTCAACGGCGCCGGGAAGCGTCCACCGCGGTGGGCAAGCACGGTGCCGGCGTTGGGGTTCACCGGCATGATGGGCGCACGGCCGAACAAGCCACCGTACTCGACGCAGTCGCCCACGCCCTTGCCGATGGCAGGAATCACGCGGACGGCCGTGGTCTTGTTGTTGATGACGCCGATGGCCATCTCGTCGGCGATGATGCCGGCGATGGTCTCGACCGGGGTGTCGCCGGGGATGGCGATCATGTCCAGGCCAACGGAGCACACGCAGGTCATAGCCTCGAGCTTCTCGAGCGAAAGCGCACCGGCCTCGACGGCGGCGATCATGCCGGCATCCTCGGACACGGGGATAAAGGCGCCGGAGAGACCGCCCACGCTGGAGCTGGCCATGACGCCGCCCTTCTTGACGGCATCGTTGAGCATGGCGAGCGCGCAGGTCGTGCCCGGGCCACCGCAGGTGCCAACACCGATGATCTCGAGGATGCGTGCGACGGAGTCGCCGATGGCGGGCGTGGGAGCCAGCGACAGGTCGACAATGCCCTTCTCGACACCCAGGCGATGGGCGGCCTCGCGGCTCATGAGCTCGCCGGCACGGGTGATCTTAAAGGCGGTCTGCTTGATCTTCTCGGCGACTTCCATCATCGATGCGGAATCGGGCAGCGTCTCCAGGGCTGCGGCCATAACGCCGGGGCCCGAGACGCCTACGTTGATGACGGCGTCGGCCTCGCCACCGCCGTGGACGGCGCCCGCCATAAACGGGGAGTCCTCGACCATGTTGGCAAAGCAGACAAACTTGGAGGCGCCAACGGAATCCTCATCTGCCGTAAGCTTGGCGGCATCGATGATGGTCTGAGCCGCCATGAGCACGGCATCCATGTTGATGCCGGCGCGCAGGCTGGCGACGTTGACGCTGGAGCAGACGCGGCTCGTGGTGGCGAGCGCCTGGGGGATGGACTGGATGACGCGGCGGTCGGCGTCGCCGATGCCCTTCTGGACGAGTGCGGAGAAGCCGCCCAGGTAATCGATACCGAGCGTCTCTGCCGCGCGGTCGAGGGCATGCGCGATAGGGGTGAGGTCCTCATCCTTGCAGCACGCGGCGATCTGCGCCACCGGGGTGACGGAAACGCGCTTGTTGACGATGGGGATACCGTACTCGCGCTCGAGGTTCTCGGCGGTCTCGACCAGGTGCTCAGCCGTGTGCGTCACGTGGTCGTAGATCTTCGTGCACATGCGGTCGAGGTTCTCGTCGCCGCAACCCATGAGCGAAACACCCATGGTGATGGTCCTGATGTCGAGGTTCTGCTCCTCAACCATGCCGCGGGTTTCCGCGATTTCTGCGGGCGTGATCGCCATCCTTGCGCTCCTATCTGCCAAAACGAGCATAGTCTTATCTATTTTAACGTGCCGCACGTGCCAAGTGGCGCATGCGGCACGTTTTGGTGCTCGGTTGTTTCCGTTGTGTTACTGCCCAAAGACCTCTTCGGCGATACGAGCGCTTTCGGCGGCGTCCTTGGCGTAGTAGTCCGCGCCGATCTGCTTGGCGTATTCGGGGGTGAGCACGGCGCCGCCTACGATGACCTTGACGCCCGGTACTTCGGCATGAAGCAGCTTGATGGTTTCTTCCATGGCGACGACCGTGGTAGTCATAAGCGCCGAGAGGCCGACGAGCTTAATGTCACGCTCCTGCACGGTCTTGAGCACCTCTTGCGGGTCGACGTCGCGGCCCAGGTCAAAGACGGTGTAGCCGTAGTTATCGAGCAGCATTTTGACGATGTTCTTGCCAATATCGTGGATGTCGCCCTTGACGGTGGCCACGCAGATCTTGCCCTTGTCGGCGATCTCGCCGGCGGGCATCAGGCGCTTGATGGTGTCGAAGCCCACGCGCGCGGCCTCGGCCGAGGCCATGAGCTGCGGCAGGAAGAACTTGCCCTGGTCAAAGAGGACGCCCACCTCGTCGAGGGCGGGGATAAAGTGGTTGTTGATAAGATCCATAGCGTCGTGGTCGGCCAGCAGGCGCTCAGTCTCGGTCGCGATCTCGCCCTTACGGCCCGAGACGACCATGCGACGAATCGGGCCGTCGTTGCCGTCGGTGCCGGCGGTGCCAGCAGCGGGCACGGCATCACTCGATGCGGCCTGAGCCGCTGCCGGGTTTGCGGCGATCTTATACGGATCGGTCCAGCCGGCGTAGCGCTCGATGTATCCGGTCGAGCCCTCGTCCTCAACGCTCAGGACGCGATAGCTGTAGACAGTATCCATAAAGCGCTTGGAACCCGGGTTCATGATGGGGGCGTCCAGGCCCGCGCCGAAGGCGGCAGCCAAAAAGACCGAGCCCAGCAGCGGGCGGGCAGGCAGGCCAAAGCTGATGTTTGACACGCCGAGCGCGCATTTGACGCCCAGACGCTCCTTGCACAGGGACATGGCGCGTAGGATCTGCTCGGCCTGGCGTTGATTGGTCGAGGCGGTCATGACCAGGCAGTCGATGAGGATGCGGTCCGGTCCGATGCCGTAGCGGGTAGCCTCGGCCACGATGCGCTCGGCGATGGCGAAGCGAGCCTCGGCGGTATCGGGGATGCCGCCTTCGTCGAGCGTAAGGCCGACAACGTTGGTGCCGTAGTGGGCGACCAGCGGAAAGATCTCATCCATGATCTGCTGCTTGCCGTTGACCGAGTTGATGATGGGCTTGCCGGCGTAGCGGCGCACGGCGGCCTCGACGGCTGCGGGGTCGGTGGAGTCGATCTGCAGCGGCAGCAGCGTGGAGCCCTGGAGCTGTTCGGTCGTCTGTTGGATGATCTTGACCTCGTCGATCTCGGGCAGGCCCACGTTGACGTCCAGGATGTCGGCGCCCTGTTCCTGCTGGCTGATGCCCTGGCTCACGACGTAGTCCAGGTCGCCGTCGCGCAGGGCCTGCTGCAGGCGCTTTTTGCCGGTGGGGTTGATGCGCTCGCCGATGACGGCGATCTTGTGGCCGTCGCAGGGAAGGTCCACGACCGTTTGAGCGCTCGTGACCGACATGCTGGGCTTGCGGCGGCGCGGGCTGGGCGTGTGGTTATCGATAAGCGTGCGCAAGGCCGCCATGTGCGCCGGCGTGGTGCCGCAGCAGCCGCCCACGACGCTCACGCCGTCGGCGATCATGCCGGCGACGGCTTCGGCGTATTCGGGGGCCTGGATATCAAAGACGGTATTGCCGTCGTCGTCCACGTGGGGCAGTCCTGCGTTGGCCTGCACCATAACAGGCTTGTCGGTAACGGTGAGCATACGCGCGGCGAGTCCTCGGAGCTCGGCCGGTCCTTGGCTGCAGTTGATGCCCAAAACGTCGGCGCCGATGGCGTCGAGCGTGATGGCGGCAACCTCGGGACTCGTACCCAGGAATGTGCGACCGTCTTCCTCGAAGGTCATGGTGGCAAAGACGGGCAGGTCGGAGTTCTCGCGGCAGGCGAGGACGGCCGCCTTGATCTCGGCCAGGTCGGTCATAGTCTCGATAATAAAGAGGTCCACACCCGCGGCGACGCCTGCGCGCACTTCCTCGGTAAAGAGGTCATAGGCCTCGTCGAAGCTGAGGGTGCCCAGGGGGCGAAGCAGCGCGCCGATGGGGCCGATGTCACCGGCGACGTAGCGGGCGCCGGTCTCGCGGGCACAGGCGACGGCCGCGGCAAAGACGTCTGCCACGGTGGCGGCACCGTCGAGCTTGTGGGCGTTGGCGCCAAAGGTGTTGGCGGTAATCACGTCGCAGCCGGCCTCGACATATTGACGTTGGATATCGGTGATAACCTGGGGTTCCTCAAAGTTGAGCAGCTCGGGCAGGGCGCCCGCCTTCATGCCAGCGGCCTGCAACATGGTGCCCATGCCGCCGTCGAACAGCAGGTGCCCCGTGCCCTCGATGGCGGCGCGCAGGCGATCGTCCTTAATGCGCAGATCGTCGATCGTGCGCGTCTTGTACGTGGCACCGTTGCGACGTGCGGCATCAACGGGTGCCGCCAATGCAGTGCCGTCAGAATCATGAGTGATAAGCGGAGTAAACATCGGGGGCTCCTAATGGCTGGAATAGCAGGTGGTGTGGGCGGCGCGGAAGCGGCAGTGTTCGCGCATGCGGCAGATATTGCAGGTGGGGCGGCTCTGGGCGTCGTGGACCTCGCCGTCAAACAGACCGATCACCGCGGTCACGCTTTTGGTGGGCATGAGTAGGCTGGTGGGGGTGACGGTCAGGCCGATGAGCCGCGTGGCGTTGAGCGCATTGACGATCGAGCGCTGGGCCGAGAGCGGGCAGTCGCCATAGCCGGGACTAAAGCGCCAGTTGCCGGCGAGCCCATGAACGGCGGCGTCCGTCTTGACCTGCTGGTCCATTTGCTCAACGGCGGCTTCCACGTAAGCGGAGCACGCGGCGTCGAGCACGGCGCCCTCCAGGGGATGTTGGGCTCCCGTGGTGCGCAGGCGACGCTCGGCGTCCATGCCGAGGGTGCATGCCATGAGCGCGGCAAAGCGGGCATCTTTGAGATGTCGATAGATATCGCGACCTCGCAGCTCAACGTTGGTGCCAACCAGACGGATGCTGGGCTCGCCCTGCTCGTCAACGCCCGTGGCATCGACGGCAAACACGCGTCGCACGCCACGGGGCTCAATGTCCAGTTCCAGACGTTCAACGACAAGCTCAATACGTCGTGATAGTTCGGGCTCAATCTGCTGGCCGCCGTAACCCAGATACCGCAGCATCTCGGCACGGTCGACACGGGGACGGTGCGCGGCATCGATACGGTAAAGCGCCGGCGACGCAAGGTCGGCCGGCACTTCGACAGCGGTTGTATCGATGTGCGGTTTTTCCATTACCCCAGGCGCTCCATAATGGTCGCGGCGATCACAGGACGGTTCATAGTGTACAGGTGCAGGCCGTCGGCGCCGTGCTCCTTGAGGTCGCAAAGCTGGCGGGCTGCATAATCTACACCAGCTGCCTGCAGGCTCTCGGGGTCATTCTCGTACTTGGCGAGAATCTTGATGACGGGGGAGGGCAGCGACGCGCCGCACATAAAGACCATGCGGCTGATCTGTGACTTGCCCATAAACGGCATGATGCCCGCGGTAATGGGCACGGTGATGCCGGCCTTGTCGGCAAGCTCGCGAAAACGGTAGAAGCACTCGTTATCAAAGAAGAGCTGCGTCACAAAGAAGCTCGCGCCAGCGTCCTGTTTTTGCTTGAGGTGTTCGACCGAGAGGTTGAGATCCTCACAGGCAATGTGGCCCTCGGGGTAGGCTGCGGCGCCCACGCAAAAGCCGGCGTCGACGAGCTCGGGGATGAGGTCGCGGGCGTAGGCGTAGTCCGAGGCGGGCTTGTCGTCCTCGGTCGCGCCGGCAGGGAGATCGCCACGCAGGGCCAGGATGTTTTCCACGCCGGCGGTGCGATACTCGTCGATCTTGGCGGCGATATCGGCGTGCGAGCGGCCCACGCAGGTAAGGTGTGCCACCGAGGGTGTATCGAATTCGCTCGTAATCATATGCGCGATGGGGGCGGTGGTGGCGCCGTTGCCCGAGCCGCCAGCCGAGCAGGTGACCGAGACAAAGCTCGGCGAAAGCTTGCACAGATTGCCTGCCACTTCGCGAGCCGTGTCGAGGGTAAGCTCGCCCTTGGGCGGGAACATCTCAAACGAAACGGGTGCGGTGCCCTGGGATGCTGCCTGCTTAAAAACCTCGTTGACGCGCATATCGTGCTCCTCTAGATACGTAATAGTGTGATGTGTTGTAAGGATTCTACAGCACCACTGTGTCACGGTGGAGTTTCACTCGCTATTTGAGGATACCAATCAAAGATGCCTTGCTATCGGCTTTATCTATAACAGAGCGGCTAATCTGGGCACGGACTATAAAGACTGGTATCTGATGCAAAATACCAGTTAATAGAGCTCCATCCCAAATTGACTACCCTTAAACCATGGGGAGAGGTCTGCTATTTATACAGTTGATTGGCTGTTGAGGGTGGCAACGCCGCCTCGATAGGGTAACCTCATTGATTGGTTTCGCGACAGCAACATAACGGTAATGTCGCGGAAACACGGCGAGTCTAAGCTATGACTCGTTCGTTAGTAATCAACACCGCTTCTCACGCGGTGCCGATACGAAGGGAGTTCCGTATGGCCGATCTTACTGACCGCTTCGGGACCATGGTGTTCTCTGAGGAAGTCATGAAGGACTACCTCCCCAAGGACATTTGGAAGCGCCTTGCTGCAACCCTCGAGGGCGGTGAGCCGCTCGACCTGGATGTGGCCAACGCCGTTGCCCATGCCATGAAGGTCTGGGCCATCTCCAAGGGCGCGACGCACTACGCGCACTGGTTCCAGCCGCTTTCGGGCATTACTTCCGAGAAGCACGACAGCTTCTTGGAGCCCAACCACGACGGCACCGCCATTACCAAGTTTACGGGCAAGAACCTCATCCAGGGCGAGCCGGACGCTTCGAGCTTCCCCAACGGCGGCCTGCGCGCCACCTTCGAGGCCCGTGGCTACACCGCTTGGGACCCCACTAGCCCCGCCTTTATCAAGGACGATGTCCTGTGCATCCCCACGGCTTTCTGCTCCTACACGGGCGAGGCCCTGGACAAGAAGACCCCGCTGCTGCGTTCCATGACCGCGCTCTCGCGTGAGTCTAAGCGCGTTTTGGCGCTGTTCGGTAAGACCCCCAAGAAGGTCGTTCCTTCCGTGGGCGACGAGCAGGAGTACTTCCTGATCAAGAAGGACGCCTACCGCAAGCGCAAGGACCTGGTCATTACCGGCCGCACCCTCTTTGGCGCCGCTCCCTGCAAGGGCCAGGAGCTCGAGGAGCACTACTTTGGCGCTATCCGCCCCACCGTCTCGGCCTACATGAAGGACCTGGACGATGAGCTGTGGGCGCTCGGCATTCCCGCCAAGACCAAGCACAACGAGGTTGCTCCCTGCCAGCATGAGCTCGCACCGGTCTATGGCGAGGTCAACGAGGCCATCGACCAGAATCTGGTCATGATGGAGAAGATGAAGCTCATCGCCTCCCGCCACGACTTGGTCTGCCTGCTGCACGAGAAGCCCTTCGAGGGCATCAACGGTTCGGGCAAGCACAACAACTGGTCGCTTGGCACCGAGTCCGAGAATCTGCTCGATCCGGGCGACACCCCGCTCGACAACCTGCAGTTCATCGTCTTCCTCACCGCGGTGATCGAGGCCGTCGATAACTATCAGGAGCTCCTGCGTGCCTCCGTTGCCTCGGCCGGCAACGACCATCGTCTGGGTGCCAACGAGGCTCCTCCGGCGATTATGTCCATCTTCCTGGGCGACCAGCTTACCGAGGTCGTCGAGAAGATCATCGATGGCAAGGCTTCCGTCCATGCCACGCGCGGCGTGCTCGACCTGGGCGCCGATACCCTGCCCAAGCTGATGCAGGACAACACCGACCGCAACCGCACCTCCCCGTTCGCCTTTACCGGCAACAAGTTCGAGTTCCGTGCCTGCGGCTCCGAGCAGAACGTCTCCGACTCCAACCTGGTGCTCGATGCCGCCGTGGCCAAGTCGCTCAAGTCCTTCGCCGACGCGCTTGAGGGTACGCCCGAGGATGAGTTCCAGGATGCCGCGCTCGAGTACTGCAAGAAGGTGTTGACCGATCACCAGCGCATCCTGTTCTCCGGCGACGGCTACTCCGACGAGTGGCCCATTGAGGCCGAGAAGCGCGGCCTTGCCAACAACAAGACCACGGCCGATGCCCTGCCCGCCTTTGTTTCCGATAAGGCTATCGCGCTCTTCGAGGAGACGGGTGTCCTGACCAAGGCCGAGGCTCAGTGCCGCTACGACTGCAAGCTCGAGAAGTACAACAAGCTCATGAACATCGAGGCTACCACGATGGTTCGCGAGGCGCGTCGTACCTATCGCCCGGCCATTACCGCCTATGCCACCAAGGTCGCTAAGGGCCTTGAGACTATTCGCGCCGCCGGCGCCGAGGCCGCCATGCAGTGCGAGCAGAATACGCTCAACAAGCTCTGCAACGGTATCACTGCCATCAACGACTCCATTAAGGCGCTCGACGCCGTGCATCAGAAGGCCGAGGCCCTCGATGGCCAGGAGCAGGCCAATGTGTATGCACACGAGGTCGTTCCCGCTATGGATACGCTGCGCGCCGCCGTGGATGCCATGGAGGAGATCGTGGCCGCCGACTACTGGCCGGTTCCGACCTACGACGACATTCTGTTCTATGTGTAGAACGTAACTGACATATCGTCACGGTATTGAGCCGGGGTCCGCATCGCGCGGGCCCCGGCTTTTTGTTTGCGAAGGACGCTTTGAAGCCCGTTTTGCCGCCGATGTGCCTAGGTATAAAGGGCTATGGGCAAAAAACGTCAAATATGAGTACTGTCACAAGTCCTGTAACATTATTTATTTGCAAAATATGCAGTGTTACACAACATATGTCCAAGTACTTAGCTGATAAACGCTTGCAATTCTTCCGCCGTAGGACCCCTGGCGTCTAAATCGCCTTCTGATGGCATGAAATCGCTGTTACTAAAATGGTAACAGTACTCATATTTGCTATTTTTTGCCCGCTGGCTTTGCGATGATGCCGGGGTCCGCACCCTGTCGGGTTCGAATCCCGGCATATCGGTAGCAAAAAGCCCGTCACCGCGGGGGTAACGGGCTTCTAGTTTCAAATGGTGCCCCCAGCGGGATGTCCGCGTGCGGCTGGCGCCGCCCGCTTCCGCTGCGTCGCTCCGCTCCTTGCGTGCTGCGCTGGAAAACGCTTGCGCGTTTCCTCAGCTCCGCACCCTGTCGGGTTCGAATCCCGGCATATCGGTAGCAAAAAGCCCGCTACCGCGAGGGTAACGGGCTCTTCAATTCAAATGGTGCCCCCAGCGGGATTCGAACCCGCGATATCCACCTTGAAAGGGTGGCGTCCTTGGCCGCTAGACGATGGGGACAGCGGGAAAGAGTATAGCAGACTTTTTTAGCCGTTCACATATCGTTGGCAAACTGAAAAACCACCACAAAGGTGCCTGTCCCCTTTGTGGTGGTGAGGTGCTAGGGGAGGAGCTTCATGGCGGCGTCGTGGGCGGCGTGCTCGTAGGTGTCGTCGAGGGGCTTGAGCGGCAGCAGGGCGACGGCCTGTGCATCGCCACGGTGCTCGAGGGCATGGGCGATCAGCCAGTCGGCGAGCTCGGGGTTCTTGGGCAGCGCCGGGCCATGCAGGTACGTGCCGATGACGCCCTTGTAGATCAGACCCTCAAGGCCATCGTCGCCGTTGTTGCCGGTGCCCGTGACGACGGACGTTCCGAGTGGCGTGGCCTCTGCATCGAGCAGGGTGCGGCCGCCGTGGTTCTCAAATCCCACAAAGGGCTCGGGTGCCAGATCGGTTTTGACGGCTACGTTGCCGATCAGGCGGTCGGAGCCGCGTACGGTTTCGGCGGCAATGACCCCCAGACCCTCAATGCGATTCTCACCCATATAGTACGAACGGCCGAGCAGCTGATAGCTGCCGCAGATGGCGAGCAACGAACCGCCATCCTCAACATAGGATGCGACCTTGTCTTTTTGAGCGAGCAGTTCATGTGCGACCGCCAGCTGGTCGCGGTCGGAGCCACCGCCCATCATGACGATATCGGCATCGGTCAAATCAAGCGTTTCGCCCATACGGACCTCGTCCACGCGCACGGGAATGCCGCGCCAAGCGCAGCGGCGCTCGAGCGCGATAACATTGCCGCCGTCGCCGTAGAGGTTAAGGGCATCGGGATACAGGTAGACGATGCGCAGCGGGCGCGAAAGCTCGACTGGCGCGATGCTGACAGGAAGAGCGCTGCCGTCGGCACGGGCTACGGCGCGGGCAGCAACAGCGTCGGCGGTGGCGCCTTTCAGCCCGTCGAGCTCCTTGACCAGCGGCGGGAAGGCCGTGTAATTGGCGACGGCGTAGAAGGTGTCATTGGCGGCCTCGTCTGCCACGGCGCCAATTGCCTGCGCGACGTCCGAGATAATCGCGGCATCGATGCCGGCGTACTTGAGGCGCACCTGCATGTCGTGCGCGCGCGTGCCTCCGGCAAAGGCGACAAGACCCGGCGTGTCGGCGATGCGCTCAAAGTCGACGTCGTAGATCCACGATACATCGTGGCCGTCGGCGTCGTTGTCGTTGAGGAAGAAAGCGCAGAGTCTGCCGCCTGCCGTCTTGATGGACTGGATTTGTCGATCGAAGCCTACGGGATTCTTAGCCAGGTTGGCCTCGATGGTGCGGCCGGCGATATCCCAGCGGCCCATGCGTCCGCCGGCGGGGACGTAGGCGTCGAGCGTGGGCTGCAGGTGCGCCGTATCCACGCCTAACTCATGTGCGGCAAAGAATGCAGCGGCAACGTTGTAGACCATGTACAGGCCGTTGTAGCGTGTGGCGATGTGTACGGCAGCCGCGTCGGACGCAGATCCAAAGACCAGGTCGAAGCCGTAGCCGTCGCAGCCGAGCTCCACGCCCGTCACACGGCGGACCAGTGCGGGGCGTGCCCAACCGCACGAGGGGCAATGGTAGGCGCCGAGTTGACCATACTGCACATAGTCGTACTCCAACGGGGCGTTGCACTGCGAGCAAAAGCGCGAGTCGCTAATACGGTCGGACTCGGTGTTGGTGGCGCCGTCGATGCCAAAGGCGATGCTTGCATTGGGAACGCGTGCGGCGATCGCGGCACACAGCGGGTCGTCTGCGTTGTAGATGAGCGTCGTTGCCGGCGATAGTTCCAACGCGTGGGCGATGACCTCCTGGGTGTGATCGATCTCGCCATAGCGATCCAGCTGGTCGCGGAACAGGTTGAGCAGCACGAAGTACGTCGGCTTGAGCTTGGGCAGGACGCGCACGGTGTAGAGCTCATCGCATTCAAAAACGCCCACGCGCTTGCCGCTGTCAGTGTGCCTAAGGCCGCTGCGGGCCTCGAGCAACGCGCCCACCACGCCCGGCTCCATGTTGTTTCCGGCACGGTTGCATACCACGGTGGCGCCGCTGGCGGCAACGGCGTCGGCGATGAGGTTGGAGGTGGTGGTCTTGCCGTTGGTGCCGGTGATTACCACGCTGCGGTCGACAAGACCCGCGAGGTCGCGTAGCAGCTCGGGGTTGATCTTCATGGCGATGCGGCCGGGGAGTACGCCGCCCTGGCGCTTAAGGACGGAGCGCAGCCCCCAGCGGGCGATATCGCTCGAGGTGCAGGCGAGAGATGAGCGGAAGTTCATGAAGTCGTTCCTAACGTGAATGACATGGTCGTGGCGATTGTGTCGTTAAAAGCCATAACGGCGCGCAAATTCCTGGGCAAGTTGCGATACGTCTTCGCAAGCGTTGGCCCAGGGGGCAAAGTCGGGAGTATCCGAGATGATGCCGTCGGCTTCCCAAACTGCCTGATGCGAAAGGTCCCAGGGGTCGTGCGGTTCGGGCCGGCAGGGAAGGTACGGCGTCTGATACATGGGGTTCAGCAAAAAGAACGCGCCGCCCTCGCAGCGGTTGGCAAACTCGCGCAGCGCGCGTGTCGCCGGGCGCATCTTGTTCGTTTTGAACAGCAGAATCGTGCGGGCGAGCAGATACCAAGGAGAGTTCTCGAGCGCGTCAGCCCCGATCTCTTCCTCGAGTTGGTGGGCCAGGGCAAAAAAGCCGTCCTGGTCTTCCAGGCGAGCGAGGGCGAGCAACACGGTGCCTGCGGCTCGGGTGGGATAGCCTTCTGCTTTAAGGACGCGGCGGGCGTAGTTGGCGGCAGCACGGTAGCGAGCGCTCGCCATACATAGCTGCGAGATGGCCTCGAGTGTATGAAGCCACCCGATAAGAGCCGGCTCGCTCACGGTAAGGTCTGCTGCAGTGACACCGTCGGCCAAAACATTATTAGCCCAGTAGTGCGGGGCTTCCATGTCGAACCCGGGCACGCTTTGCTGCAGGTAATCGGCCGTGGTCGCCTCGAGCTTCATCAGGTCACCCAGGCAGGCGTCAACGGGCGTGTCGGCCAGGATGATGGCGAGCAGCTGTGCGTCGAGGACATGCGCATCGATGCGGGCGATCTTGAGCAGCTCATCGCGCATATCGTCGAACAGACGATTGCGCGTCTGCTCGAACTCCTCGTCGCTGCCCATGTCCTCGATGCGATGGAGCTCGTCGAGCAGGTGGCGATGAACACCGGCATAGGACAGCAGCGCTTGGGCATGCTCGGACTGCGCATACTTTTGAGGATTCGCGCTAATGTCGTTATGGACAAGCTCGCGTGCTGCATCGGTGAGCTCGGGGTGCGACGCCAGATAGGTGCGCTCCAGGTAGGCGGGGATGTAGACGCTCGGATCCATTAGAGGTCCCCTCCCTTAAATGGAAGCCCCTGCTCGGCCGCGCGCAGGATGCGCTCGTCGATCTGGGAACGCACGATATCGTTGGTGGCGACCCAGGCGGCAAAGCTGGCGTTGTCGGGGGCGCCCAGGCCCTCCTGCAGTACCGGCGTCGCCTCGGACAGCGCAAGGACGAGCTCGTCGGTGGAGCCCACACCCACGTTGACGCGGGCATAGACGCCATCGGGAAACTCGGTTTGGAAGTAGAGTGCCTCGGCCGCGTGCGGGCACGAGCGTGCGAGGATGCGCAAATAGTGCTCGGCGCCCTCGTAGTCCAGCTCGCGCCAGGCAGCGCTCATCAGCGCGATGAGCGTCCATGGGTCCAAGTCGCGCTCCGCGTCCTTGGGACGACGGCGCAGCGGCGTGTTGGCGAGATAGGGGACGGAGTGTGCAGAGCGAAACCGTTTGAGCTCCTCGGCGGGGTATTCGAGCTTTGCCATGGCGAGCATTGCGGTGTGGCGGACACCAGCGGGGTCGTTGGGCGCAAAGTCCAAGCTGCGATTTGCGGCTTCGAGCGACATGCGATAGCGGCCGCTAATGAGGGCGCGTGACGCAAGGGCGGCAAGCCAGCGCAGGTAGGGGCGGCGCATGAGGTCGCCTGCGGCCTCACGCTCGTAGGGGTCCTGCGCCGAGGCGATTTTAAGCGCCAGGTCATGCTCGACTTCATCGCGCTTGGATGCCAAGTACTGTACGTATTCCTCGTTGGAGCTGGCGGTGAGCGCCGTCAGCATGCGCTGGGCATCCCAGTTGGCCGGATCGAGCGCGGCTGCCTCGCGGAGCATGTTCTCGGCTGCGGCTTCTTCCTGCTCTGCCTGGGTATCGTCAGGGATAAAGGGAATGCGGTAGTCGACAGCCTCGACCACCTTGGCAATGAGGTGCCCGGCGCGGTCGCGGTCGTGCACGATGAGCGGTGCGGGGTTGCGGGTGAATTGTTCCATCAGACGCTCTACGGCAGCACCGTCGGCGAGCGGGATATTGTCGCGGCGCAAGGCCTCAAGAACGAGGCGATGGCAATCCTCTTGAATGGGATCGAATGCCATGGGGCCTCCTTTGCTGCGGTTAGGGTTCAAATGTTTCTATATAAGGTTCTAGTTTACCCGCATGTGGCACACCGGGGGTGCCGCACTTGGACTTGCACCTTTGCACCACGAAGACGGATGTCGCACAAATGTCGGCACCTTGGACGACCGAGTGGTATCACGGTGCCGCAAACGGTCGATTTTTGGCGGCGAACGGTGCATATTTTGGAGGGGCACCGTCCCGCCCGGGATATGTGGTCAACCTTGATAAAACGTTTGCCCAGCTTGGGAGTATGAATGCCGCACAAGGGTCTTCAGGGATAGAAAAAACGTTTCATCATTGGCGGCTTTAGGTGAATAACTGACCAACCAGAACGGTAAAATAGTGTTTGTCTGAGCGTTGAGACGTTTAGACATCGCGCATTGTCATCGCCGGCAACGCGCAAAATGGTCCTAACGGAGCCAATCGGGTGCTCCGTTATATACGCAAGTCTAAGAGGGGCTTGTTTAGGAGGCACAGTATGGGACGTTTTACCAATCCTCGCGATCTGTACTTTGGTGAGGGCGCTCGCCACGAGGTGAAGAACCTCAAGGGTAAGAAGGCCATCATCGTTTCTGGCGGCAGCTCTATGCGCCGCGGCGGGTTCCTGCAGGACGTTGAGGCCGACCTCAAAGAGGCCGGCATGGAGGTCAAGCTGTTCGAGGGCGTCGAGTCCGATCCCTCCATCGAGACCGTCATGAAGGGCGCAGCCGCTATGCGCGACTTCGAGCCCGACTGGATCGTTGCTATCGGCGGCGGTTCGCCCATCGATGCTGCTAAGGCCATGTGGGTCTTCTACGAGTATCCCGAGGAGTCCTTCGACAACATTATCCAGCCGTTCAGCTTCCCCGAGCTGCGTCAGAAGGCTCACTTCTGCGCCATTTCCTCTACCTCCGGTACCGCTACCGAGGTCACTGCCTTCTCCGTCATCACCGACTACGCCAAGGGCATCAAGTACCCGCTGGCCGACTTCAACATCACCCCTGATGTCGCCATCGTCGACCCCGAGCTCACCTACACCATGCCCGCCAAGCTGTGCGCTCACACCGGCATGGACGCTCTGACCCACTGCATGGAGGCCTACGTTTCCACCTGCGCCTCTATGTTCACCGATGCCAACGCTCTGCACGGCATCCGCGAGATCGTCGAGTGGCTGCCCAAGTCCTATGCTGGCGACCATGAGGCCCGTCAGCACATGCACGAGGCTCAGTGCATCGCCGGTATCGCCTTCTCCTCGGGCCTGCTCGGCATCGTTCACTCCATGGCTCACAAGACCGGTGCTGCCTTCGAGAACGGCCACATCATCCACGGTGCTGCTAACGCCATGTACCTGGGCAAGGTCATCCAGTGGAACTCCAAGGATCCCCGTGCTGCCGAGCGTTACGCTTACGTGGCCAAGGAGATCCTGCACCTTCCCGGCGAGACCAACGAGGAGCTCATCGCTGCACTCGTCCAGAAGATTCGCGACCTCAACGACCAGCTCAACATTCCGCAGTCCATCAAGGATTACGCGAATGGTGGCGTGAAGGTCGACGCCGAGAACCCGCAGATGGTTTCCGAGGAGGAGTTCCTCGCCAAGCTGCCCGAGATCGCCGCGAACGCCGAGCAGGACGCCTGCACGCCCGAGAACCCGCGTGAGACCAAGGCTGCCGACTTCGAGAAGATCCTCAAGGCCTGCTACTACGACACCGACATCGATTTCTAATCGACTCTTGTTATCGTAACGAGGGGCTCCGCACGTATCTGTACGGAGCCCCTTTCTTTTTTCTTTTAGAGAATGGGATAGTTATGGCTGCAATTTTCAATAGCCCCAGCAAGTACATCCAGGGTCCGGACGAGCTCGCCAAGCTCGGCTCTTACGTTGAGCCGCTCGGCGCTAAGGCCCTCGTCATCGTGACGCCTTCGGGCAAGAAGCGCGTCGGTGCCAAGATCGAGGGCGGCTTTGCCGAGGCCAAGGCCGAGCTGCTGTTTGAGGACTTTAACGGCGAGTGCTCCAAGGGCGAGGTCGATCGCCTGGTTGCGCTCGCTCGCGACAACGGTTGCGACATCATCGTCGGCGTCGGTGGCGGCAAGATCCTCGACACCGCGAAGGCCGTCGCCTATTACCTGGAGTCCCCGGTTATCATTTGCCCCACCATTGCCTCGACCGATGCACCGTGCTCGGCACTTTCGGTGCTTTACACCGATGACGGCCAGTTCGATAAGTACCTCTTCCTTAAGGCAAACCCCAATATCGTCCTGATGGATACGACGGTTATCGCGGCGAGCCCGGTGCGCCTGACGGTTTCCGGTATGGGCGATGCGCTCGCAACCTACTTCGAGGCCCAGGCGACGCACGATGCCGACGGCGGCACCTGCGCTGGCGGCAAGGGCAGCATGGCTGGTCTGGCGCTCGCCAAGCTCTGCTACGAGACGCTTATGGCCGATGGCGTCAAGGCCAAGGTTGCGCTGGAGAAGGGTGCGCTCACGCCTGCCGTCGAGCACATCATCGAGGCCAATACGCTGCTTTCGGGCATTGGCTTTGAGAGCTCGGGCCTTGCTGCCGCTCATGCCATCCACAATGGCCTGACGATGCTGCCCGAGTGCCACAGCATGTATCACGGCGAGAAGGTCGCCTTCGGCACTATCGTCCAGCTGGTACTCGAGGATGCCCCGACCGAGAAGCTCGAGGAAGTCTTGGGCTTCTGCATTGAGCTGGGCCTGCCGGTCACGATGAAGGAACTTGGCGTTGCCGAGCTTACGCGCGAGCAGGCCATGATTGTTGCCGAGGCCGCGTGCGCGCCCGAGGACACCATGTGCAATATGCCGTTTGAGGTGACGCCCGAGATGGTCGCAAACGCCATCCTGGGTGCCGACGCACTGGGCCACTACTATCTCATGGATGAGTAAATCAAGCTAAGGAAGGGGCAAAGCCAACAGATGGCTTTGCCCCTTTTTGCTATGGTGCAAAGGGGTCAGGGTACTTTGCACCCATCGTTGTTTGATGAAGGGTGGATTCTCGTATGGCGCTTCCTATGGTTTATGGCGGCCCCGGTCGGTATGTTCAGGGACCGGGGGAGCTTTCGCGCCAGGGCAGGTATTTGTCATGGTTGGGCTGCGCTGCCTATGTCTTGTTTGACCAGGGCACCGAGGATCAGCTGTGCAGGCAGATCGTCGATGGATTTCTGGATGAAGATCTAAGCGAGCCGTTCTTTAAGATTTACAACGGTCCGTGTACGGAAGATGCCGTTGTCGAAATGGCCAAGGAAGCCCGGGCCGAGTATTGCGACATGGTGGTGGGCATTGGCGGCGGCAAGATGCTCGATATCGCCAAGGCCGTTGCGTTTTATGCTGAGCTGCCGTTGTGCGTATGCCCCACGGCGGCTTCGATGGACGGTCCGTGCAGCGAGATTTCCGATGCCGATCTGCAGGGTGTTGCAAATGCGGTCTTTAGAAACGAGCGCAATATGGCCAACGAGCAGGCCAAGGTGACCAAACAAAAACTCGTGCAGCTCATGTGCGAGGCATAGCTTGGCACTTGATTGACCTTGTGCAATCGAGGCGGCGATAGGCCATGGGCTATTTGCCGCAAAGATGCTCCGCGTGTAATTTGCCCGAGGCGTGGGCCGATAGCGTATCATTATCTCTTGCTTGTTTGCACTGCTCAGGGAGGGGCCGCGCATGGCGCAGGAACACGATCTGTTTGATGACATTATCGAGATCAGCAAGGGTTTCGACTTTCTTAAAAACCCGCTTGGCGGCGTGACCGATGCACTCGATCCATCGGCGCCGCAGTGGAATCCTGCCGACTACAAGGAGCGCCCGCGCGGCAACACCATTCCGTGCTTGACCTGCAAAAACGAAAAGAGCGGCTGCACCGCGTGCATGGACGTGTGCCCGGTCAACGCTATCGAGGTCGAGGAAGACTCCATCGAGATCCTCGACTCCTGTCGCAAGTGCGGCCTGTGCGCCGCTACTTGCCCGACGGAGGCGATCATCTCTCCGCGCCTTGCACCCAAAAACGTCTACGACGACATTGTCTCGGCGGCTACGAGCCACGAGACCGCCTACGTTACCTGCACGCGTGCCCTTAAGCGCATGCCGCGCGAAAACGAAGTCGTCGTTGCCTGCGTGGGCGATATTACGGCGGAGACCTGGTTCTCGGTACTGGCCGACTATCCCAACGTGAGTGTGTACCTGCCGTTGGGCGTGTGCGATAAATGCCGCAACACCGGCGGTGAGGACATTCTTGGCGAGGCGATTGCGAAGGCCGAAGAGTGGTCTGGCACGGGTATGGGCCTAGAGGTCGACCCCAAGAGCCTCAAGTGCCATAAGCGCCGCGAGTACGAGCGCAAGGAGTACATGGAAAAGATTGCCCGCACCACGGGCCTAACGGTGACCAAGCTCAATCCGGCGACGGCGGCGCTGGCCTCGGTGACGCAGAAGTTGAAGGCTCACCGTCACCAGATCACGCAGCTCGAGCGCACGCTCAACACCATGTGCGGCACCACGACGACCAAGCGTCGCCGTTCGCTCACGCACGGGCGGCAGCTGGTGCTCTCGACGCTGCAGAACCACCCCGAGCTTGCCCAGAATATGCAGGTGAGCACACCGGAATGCGATTTTGACAAGTGCACGTCGTGCGGCGAGTGCGTCAACGTGTGCCCCACGTTTGCCTGCGATTTGGTGGGAAGCGGTCGCTTTGCATTGGAGTCCACGTATTGCCTAGGTTGCGGAGCCTGCGTCAAGGTGTGCCCCGAGCATGCGCTCAAGCTGGTCGAGCACGATGCGTCCAATCTGGTCGTTGTCGACCCCGAGGCCGAGGAAAAGGCCGCTCAGAAGGCCAAGGCCCACGAAGAGGCCCAGAAGGCCAAGGCCGAGGCAAAGGCCAAGCTTGACAAGATGCTCGATCAGGTGGAGAAGCTCGCGGACTAGTCAGCGAGCTCTATCTCTGCTTCATTTGCGCCGCCGTGGTGTCCGGATTCGCCCGGATGCTGCGGCGGCGCTATACTTATACTGTTTGAAGTACTGTACCAAAAGGAGCTGTCGTGTCCCTTTCCATCGGTATCGTGGGCCTGCCCAACGTGGGCAAGTCGACGCTGTTCACCGCGCTTACCAAAAAGACCGGCCTTGCCGCCAACTACCCGTTTGCCACGATCGACCCCAACGTGGGTATCGTCGATGTGCCCGATAGCCGCCTGCAAAAGCTCGCCGACATCGTTAACCCCGGCCGCATTGTGCCGGCGACGGTCGAGTTCGTCGACATCGCTGGCCTGGTGAAGGGTGCCAACGAAGGCGAGGGCCTGGGCAACCAGTTCTTGGCAAACATCCGCGAGACCGACGCCATCTGCGAGGTCGTGCGCTACTTTAAGGACCCCAACGTCATGCGTGAGGTGGGCCGCACGGGCGAGTTTGTCGATCCCGCCGGCGATGCCGACACCATCATGACCGAGCTCATCCTGGCCGACATGGGCACGCTCGAGAAGCAGCTGCCCAAGCTCGAGAAGGAGGCCAAGCGCGACAAAGAGCTCATGCCCAAGTTCGAGGTGGCCAAGCGCCTGCTCGCTTGGCTCAACGAGGGCAAGCGAGCCGCGTCCATGGAGATGACCGACGAGGAGCGTGCCGCCGCCAAGGGCCTGTTCCTGCTCACTATGAAGCCCATTCTGTACGTGGCCAACGTGGACGAGGATATGCTCAACGAGGACCTGGCGCCCATCGATGGCGTCAAGCCGTTGCCCATCTGCGCCAAGATTGAGGCCGAGCTTTCCGAGCTCGATCCCGAGGACGCCGCCGACTACCTGGAGAGCTTGGGCCTGGAGCAGCCCGGTCTGGACGTGCTCGCGCAGGCGGCCTATAAGCTGCTCGGTCTGCAGTCGTTCTTTACGGCCGGCGAGATGGAGGTCAAGGCCTGGACGGTTCGTCAGGGCGCGACCGCCCCGCAGGCCGCCGGTGTCATCCACACCGACTTTGAGCGCGGCTTTATTAAGGCCGAGGTCATTGGCTACGACGACTACATCGAGCTCGGCGGCGAGCAGGGCGCTAAGGCTGCCGGCAAGCTGCGCATTGAGGGCAAGGACTATGTCATGGCCGATGGCGACGTCGTGCACTTCCGCTTTAACGTGTAAGGGCGACGCATATGTTTAAATACGGCAAAAAAGCTGGCTACATGGGTATTGCGCTGCTCGTACTTGCGGTGATTCCGCTGGTGGTCGCAGCGTGCGTTATCCCCAACATTGGTCCCGAGGTGGCAACGAAGTTTAACGCCGCCGGCGAGGTGACGCGCTGGGGCAAGAGCTACGAGTTGCTGGCACTGCCGGTACTCAATCTGCTGCTGAGCGTGGCGACGTACTTTACGGCGGGACGCCAAGCCAAGAACAATGACGACTCCGCCGCCATGGCGCGCATCGTGTGCGAGCGCTACCTGCGCAACGGTTGCATTACGGGTGTGTTCCTCAACGTGATCAACGTTTACTTTATGTACTCGGCGATTACCGGAACGGGCTTTGGCTTTGGTTTCTAGCTTGTCCTTTTAGGCAACGAGCCTGCAAGCATATTCGATGGCTGCTGCGAGGCCGCCGCTCGATCGTGGTTGAAAGACTGCATCGGCGGCGGCCTCGTTTTCGTATCCGGCGCCGCGAAGGGCGAGTGCTATGCCGGCTTCTAAAAGGAGCGGCAGGCCGCATTGGCTGGTTGCGATTACGGCAGCCTGATTGAGCGAGCAGCCGTGCGTTTGGCATCGGATGGCAAGTTCACCTCGCGCCGGGCAAGGGACCAGAACGGCGGCGACGCGACTTGATAGCAATGCAAATGCTGTGCGCTCATCGGGCGAAAGGCATTCAGCTTCAACGACGACGAGCTTGGGCGGCGCGCTGTTTGTGCGAAGCGTGGCTCGGTACATGCGGACCGAAGAACCCGACATAGAAAACTCCTGTGTATTCGGCAAAACGTAAACTATAGTTTACGTTTATGTTCGGCTCCATTTCAAACTCGGCTGCATGGACGAACGTGCGAAACAGATTCTTGGTAGGCGGGTCGAAGAGACACGCAGAGACCTTGGTATCTCCAAGGTTGATTTTTGTGTGGCGACAGGAATCAGCCGACCCTACCTCGACCGAATCGAAGGTGGGACGGCAAATTTCACGCTCAGGGTTCTATTTAAGATCGCGCCCGCACTCGGCATGACGGTGTCAGAACTTCTCGAGGGTATCGAATAGGGGATACCCGTCGACAACCGAATTACACCATCGGGATACGGTCGTGGTTGACTTGGCTGTAGAACAGGCGCTGGATTTCGGCGGCATCGCGTGACTGGCCGAGTGCCCACATGGTCTTGGCCACGAGCGTCTCGGTGGTCATATCATCGCCGCGCAGAATGCCCGGATGATCGGCGTAAGCGCGGCCGACCTCATAAACGCCCAGATCGAGGCCCTCTTCGGGGACCTGCGTGGTCATAACGACGGTGCGACCCGAATCGACCCAGCGGAAAATTGCCTCTTGGAACGACTCGCCGGACTCGCCAAACTCGGGAATACCGCCAATGCCAAAGGTCTCCAGAATCACGGCGTCGTAGCTGTCGGCAAGGGCGTCGAGGATGCCCGGGTTCACGCCGGGCGTAAGCTTAAGGACAAACACGCGTGGGTTGATGCTGTCGTAGAAACGCACCGGGTTTTCGCCCTGATGCGTGCCGTGGAGCCCGTTGCGCACGATGCGGTCGTTGCGGATGTAGGCAATGGGCGGATAGTTGACGCTAATGAACGCGTTAAAGCTCATGGTGCGCTGCTTGCGGGCGCGCGTGCCGGCAATGGCTACGCCGCCAAACACGATCGAAACGTCGTGCGAATGCTCGTCGAGCGCATAGAGCAGGCTCTGGTACAGGTTGAGCTTGGCGTCGGTAAAGGGATTGCCCATGGGCTTTTGCGAGCCGGTGAGCACGATAGGCTTAGGGCTGTCCTGAATCAGATAGGAAAGCGCCGCCGCGGTGTAGCTCATGGTGTCGGTGCCGTGTAGAATCACGAATCCGTCGTGGTCGGCATAGCCCTTGACGATGACGTCGCGGATACACATCCAGTCGCTGGGGCGCATGTTGGTGCTGTCGATGTTCATGGGCTGCACGACGTCGAGCTCGCAGAGGCCCGAGATCTCGGGGACGCTCTGGGCGAGCTCCTCACCGGTCAGGGCGGGGGAGAGACCGTTGCCGTCTTCGGTCGATGCGATGGTGCCGCCCGTGGCGATGAGAAGGATGCGTTTCATGCTGGTATTCCTATCGTATTTGCCGCCGCAGAGGCGGAATCGTTCGGCAGTATTGTGGCACAGGGCGTCCAATGTTCAAACGTATTACATCATCCGTAACGTTTGGTAACACTTCAATCGCCGTCAAATAGGGGCCAGGTCGTGCGTTTGCCGTGCGCTGATGGCTGCGAGGGACGAGAAACCCCATATAACGTGTACACTGTGAAAGTTATTTTTGTTCATTCACGCGGGTGGGCACCGGCTCCCCGCCAACAAGAGGGGGAAACCATGGATCAAAAGGCTTCCGCAAAGGTCCTCGTACTCGACTTTGGTGCGCAGTACGGTCAGCTCATTGCCCGTCGCGTCCGCGACCTCAACGTGTATTCCGAGATTGTCCCCTGCGACATTTCGGCCGACGAGATTCGCGAGATGAACGCCTCTGCGCTCATCCTTTCTGGCGGCCCGGCCTCCGTGTACGCCGAGGACGCTCCGTCCATCGACCCTGCCATCTTTGACCTGGGCCTTCCCGTCCTGGGCTTTTGCTACGGCCATCAGATTACGGCCGTGACGCTCGGCGGCAAGGTCGGCCACTCCGAGGTGGGCGAGTACGGCCGCGCCACCATCACGCGCACGGCCGGCGCCAAGCTCTTTAACTCCACGCCCATGGAGCAGACCGTGTGGATGAGCCACCGTGACGCCGTTTCCGAGGTGCCCGAGGGCTTTACCGTTACCGCCAGTACCGACGTGTGCCCGGTCGCTGCGATGGAGTGCCCCGAGCGCAAGATCTTCACCACGCAGTTCCACCCTGAGGTCAAGCACTCCGAGTATGGTCAGCAGCTGCTGAGCAACTTCCTGTTTGAGATCTGCGGCCTGGAGCCCAACTGGAGCATGGACAACCTGGTCGAGACCATGACGACCGAGTTCCGCGAGAAGGTCGGCGACGACCGCGTGATTCTGGCCCTGTCCGGCGGCGTCGACTCCTCCGTCGTGGCCGCCCTGGGCGCCCGTGCCGTGGGCAAGCAGATGACCTGCGTGTTCATCAACCACGGTCTGCTGCGCAAGGGCGAGCCCGAGCAGGTGGAGGAGGTCTTCACCAAGCAGTTTGACGTCGACTTTATCCACGTCCACGCCGAGGACCGTTATGCCGAGCTTCTAGCTGGTGTCACCGAGCCCGAGGAGAAGCGCCGCATCATCGGTACGCAGTTCTGGAAAGAGTTCTTCGCCGTGGCGCAGCAGCTCGAGACCGATGGCAAGCCGGTCAAGTATCTGGCTCAGGGCACCATCTACCCCGACATCATCGAGTCCGGCGCTCGCAAGACGGGCGGTAAGACGGCCACCATCAAGAGCCATCACAACCTGATCCCGTTCCCCGAGGGCGTGCACTTCGACCTCATTGAGCCGCTCGACCACTTCTTTAAGGACGAGGTCCGCGCGCTTGGTCTGGCGCTTGGCCTGCCGGGTCACATCGTGTTCCGTCAGCCTTTCCCGGGTCCGGGTCTGGCCATCCGCATCATCGGTGCGGTCGATAAGGAGAAGCTCGAGATCCTCAAGAACGCCGACGCCATCGTGCGCGAGGAGCTCGACGCCTACAACCAGCGTCTGTTTGAGCAGACCGGCGAGCGCAACTCCGAGCACAGCTGCTGGCAGTATTTCGCGGTCCTGCCTGACATCAAGTCCGTTGGCGTTATGGGCGACGAGCGCACTTATCAGCGCCCGATCATTCTGCGTGCCGTCGAGTCCAGCGATGCTATGACCGCCGACTGGGCCAAGCTGCCCTACGATGTACTGGCCCGCATCTCCGGCCGCATCGTTGCCGAGGTCCCCGGCGCCAACCGCGTGTGCTACGACATCACGTCCAAGCCGCCCGCGACCATCGAGTGGGAATAATCAGAGACCCTTTGCGAGGGAGGTCGGAAACGGCCTCCCTCGTTTTTTATTTGCGTGCCATGGGTGCTTATGCATTGTGGTGTATGTGGTACATGCAAACCAGCCACGCAATCTCTCAAGCTGTTTAGCTGGGATTATTGTTTGCTGGTATGTTTTAAAGTGCTTTCAATTACCGAAGCAACGTCATCAATTTATTTCTAATTAATGCTGACCGGCAGATTGCGTCCGCCCGCAAGAGGCCGCTCGGACTGGTACTCAAAATGTACTCACGACGTTTTGGGTATCGATTTGCAGGTACTCACAGACGGCAAAAACGGGTGTCTACCTCGATATATTCGTTATCCCCAACGATTCCTCAACGAATATTGACTAGTGATTGAGTGCTGCATGGCTCAAATTATCTACGTAATTACGTAATTACGTAATTACGTATTTTGAAGTAAAATGGTTTCGGCCAATTAAGGAACGTAGAACAGGTCAATTCGGAGGGGCGACCATGGAGGAAGATCAGGCTGTTCATGCCGAAAGGGAGCTGGATAAGTTCACGCTTTCGATAACCCGCGAGGATAAGCGGGCTCTTAAGTCCTATGCCGCGCGCCAGGATAAGACAGTGGCTAAAGTCCTGCGCGAATGGATTGACGAGAAGTGCAAGGGGGAGAAGTGATGTCCCAGACGGCGCAAGCAGTCGTTCAGAACCTTGTTGATCGCGCTGTCAAACTGGGCGATCGTCAGCTCGCTGCCGACATCCGCGCCTTTGCTGCGCAGCGCCAGTTTGGGCTTGTATTTGAACACAACCGTCCAGAACGACTTCGCCTTTATGGCAAACCTATCATGAAGGGCGATGTCGTACAGGTACTTCCCGAGCGTGGTAGAAAAGAGGACTCTAACTCCCAACTGTTATGGTTGGTAAATACCGTTCGGGGGGGGTTGCTGATCTAAAGCCATATCAATCGCCCTCATATGACGAAAACGAATGCGAGCCCCGCCCCGTTGCTGTCGACGATGTCGTGCCTGTCGCTGAATATGACCAGCCGATTTATGCCGGCCTCAAAGAGACTGGGCGTGTTGAGCGCGGTGGCGATAAGCCCTATCAGGTTGTCATTAACGGCGAAAACTACCATGCTCTTGAAACCTTAGCCTTTGCCTATGCAGGCAAAGTGGACTGTATATATATTGACCCACCCTATAACACTGGCGCCCGCGACTGGAAATACAACAATGATTACGTCGACGGCTCCGACGCCTATCGCCACTCCAAGTGGCTTGCCTTCATGGAGCGCCGCCTCAAGCTCGCCAAGCAGCTGCTCAATCCCAACGATTCAGTACTCATCGTGACGATCGATGAGAAGGAGTACGCAAGGCTTGAGCTTCTTTTAGAGAGCGTTTTTCCCAACGCGACCGGTATCCAGACGGTTTCAATCACCATAAACAAGAACGGGGTTGCCCGTGGCAACCAGTTCAAGAGGGCTGACGAGTACGCTGTCTTTTGCTTTTTTGGTACCGCCGCGCCGTGCCAAGTGGACCGCAGACTCTATTCCGTCGAGTTCGGAGAACTTGAGGAAAAAGTGGCTGATGACGCGTCGAGCAGCCGCTCCCAACGTAAGGTACGTTGGGAGTGGCTGCTGAGGGGCGGTCCCAATGCCGCCCGCACCGCAAGGCCGAACCTCTTTTATCCCATCTATATCGATGAGGAGACCGCGACCATTAAGGAGCTCGGCGCTTCTCTCCCCCTTGAACAAGACTGGACAAAGATACCGACAAAAACGGGTCTCAGGGCAGTTTGGCCTATTAGGACCGATGGCCGAGAGGCGACTTGGAGGATCTCCCAGAATGCTCTACAGGCCAAGCTTGATCGCGGGTGCGCAAAAGTAGGTGAGTACAACAAAAAGAGTGATCGGTACTCCCTCCTTTACCTAGGAGATTCCCAAGAGGAGCGTCTCAAGAATGGAGAAATTAAACTCATTGGCAAGGCTGAGGATGGGTCCTTGCTTCTCGAAGAGCAGGGAGAGCGCTCTGCCATTCCAACAACCGTTTGGAGTGGCGCGCAGTTCTCTGCCGGTGAATACGGGAGCCGATATATCAAAAAGTTCATCGGCGATAGGCGCTTCACATTTCCAAAGTCCCTTTATGCGACCGAGCTCTCAATCGCTTCCGTTGTTGCCGACAAGCCCGACGCCCTTGTAGTCGATTTCTTCTCAGGATCGGGCACCACGGCGCACGCCGTCATGCGCCTGAACCATCAGGACGGCGGGCGCAGGCGCTCCATCAGCATCACGAACAACGAGGTCTCAGAGGACGAATCCAAAAAGCTCACCAAGCGCGGTCTTCGCCAGGGCGACCCCGAATGGGAGGCGCTGGGCATCTGCCAGTACGTTACCAAACCTCGCGTCACGGCGGCCATCACGGGCAAGACGCCCGAGGGCGACCCCATCAAGGGTGACTACAAGTTCACCGACGAGTTCCCCATGGCCGACGGCTTCGAGGAAAACGCCGTCTTCTTTGACCTCACCTACGAAGATCCAGACGCCGTCGAGCTGGGCGTGGCCTTCGAGGAGATCGCGCCTCTGCTCTGGCTGCGCGCTGGTTCGCGTGGCAGCATCATCAAGCACGAGCAGCCGGGCCTTGCCATGGCCGACGCCTATGCCGTCCTTTTCGACTTTGCTTCGGTTGGCTCTTTCATAGACGCCGTCAAGCAGAATGCCAGCATAAGGTGCGCCTATGTGATCACGGACGACACGGCTCGATATGCCTCCGTCAAGACTCAGCTCCCCGGGCTCGACGTTGTCCGTCTGTACGAGAACTACCTGCAATCGTTCAAGATTGCCGCCGAGGATGCGGTGAGGTAAGCATGAGAGTCGAACTTAAGGATTTCCAAGCCGGGGCAGTCGCGACCCTGGCAAACAAGTTGCAGTCGATGTGTCGACGCTATGAGCAGGACGGCGAACTGTCTTCGGTGTGCCTCGCATCTCCCACGGGCTCGGGCAAGACGGTCATGTGCGCGGCGACGATCGAAGCACTCTTCTTCGGAGACGATGATCTGGGCCTCATGCCCGACGAGAATGCCGTTGTTCTTTGGCTCTCGGATTCCCCGAGTCTGAACGAGCAGACGAGCGTGCGTTTCTCCAACGTGGCGGACAAGCTGGCAGACAGCATCCTCGACAGGCGCCATCTGGTCACGATTACCAACGACTTCGGAGCCGCGCACGACATTCTCGAACCGCGCCACGTCTATTTCCTCAGCAAGGACCTACTTAGCAAGAACGGCCTGCTCACCAAGGGTGGTGAGGCCAACTCCGGCCGCGTGTTCTGGGATATCCTTGACCGCACCATCAGGGACCCGGAGCGTAACCTCTATCTGTTCATAGACGAGGCCCACCGCGGCCTGGGGGCCAATGCGTCAAGTGAGCGCGGCACCGCGACGATTTACGCCAACCTAATTGATGGCCTGGATGGTCGTGCAGCGATGCCCGTTGTCGTTGGTGTCTCCGCCACGCCGCAGAGGTTCGAGGCAGCTATGGACCAGCGCGCCGATCGCGTGCGTATGCCAAAGGTCGCTGTGACCCCTCGCGAGGTCCAGGAGTCAGGTCTGCTCAAGGACATCATCGAGTTGCGCGTGCCAGAGAAGGACGACCCAGTCGAGCACCAGTACCTCACTATGGCGTGCGAGCGCTATGCCCTGGCCTGCCGCGAGTGGGGCGAGTACTGTGCCCGTGAGGGCGAGAGTCCCGTCAACCCGCTGCTGCTCATCCAAGCGGCGGACAACGTGAGCAACTCGGCCCTGGCTGAGATGTGCGACCAGATTACGGGCCTGGTCCCCGGTCTTTCCGAGGCGATGTCGTTTGCCAACGTCTTCGGCGAGCATAAGGACATCGCGGCGGGAAAATACCTCATTCCCTATGTCGAGCCCGAGTTCGTTCAGGACACCTCGCGCATTCGCGTGCTCTTCGCCAAGGAGGCTGTCTCCAACGGATGGGACTGCCCGCGAGCGGAGGTCATCTTCTCGCAGCGCAGGCGTTCGGACTCGACCTATATCGCACAACTCGTGGGACGTATGGTACGCACTCCACTTGCGCGGCGCATCGAATCCGATGATCTTTTGAACTCCGTCGCCTGCTACCTACCCCAGTTCAATCCCGAGAGCACTCAGGACGTGGTCGACTACCTCATGGGCCGCAAGGACGACATGGGCGAGAGCTCCATCGGCAAGCAGAACATCGTTCTCAACCCCGTGACTATCACGGCGGCTGTGCCCAAGTCCGAAGCCGACTACCAACAGGAGCTCAAGGCGTACAAGGAGAACGAGAAGGCCATCGAGGCGACGCGGCAGGCACAACCCGGCTACCAGGCGCCGCTTGCCGGCATCGCGATTCAGGAGCCGTTGGACATGCAGGGAACGCAGCCCTCGCTTGCCTCGGCGGTCAGGCCCGTCGACGTACCGGCGCCAGAAGCGGAGCTGACGCCTCAGCCCGCAACGGGCAACTACGTTGTAGCGCCTGCCCCGGAGCAACCTGCGACCCCTGAGCCAAGTTCCACGCAGACCGAGCCGACCCAGCCCGTCTCGGCCGTAAAACCCGTGCCCATGGCAAAGCCCAAGCCGCCCACCAAGCGCGAGCAGTCTTTCACGCACCAGGAGTGGCAGGGCATCCGCACAGCCTTCGACTCCATCCCCGTCCAGCGCATTCCGAAGAAGGCTAGAAACGAATTCCAGAGCCTGGTTAAGACGGCGACTCTGCTTGTCGAGACTGGCCTCGATGTCAATGCCGCAGCCGACGTGAAAAAACAGTTCGTCCAGAAGCTCAAGGGATACATCGTTGCTAACGAGGACGAGTACCGCGAAACCAAACACGACGTAGAGGTTGCCGAGACCGTCAAGATCACGCTCGACAAGCTCAACGAGACCGAGGACCAGGAGCAGGAGGAGGCCCGCACGGACGCCGAGGGTCTCAGAAAGGCCGCTCGCGACGCCGACATGCATTTCACTAAGGAGTTTGCGAATGAGTATCGTCGCGCCAACTTCAAGGAGCTTGGGCGGCCCGAGTGCGACCTGCGCCTTGCCGCAGCGGTTCGCACGCAGGCCATCGTTGATGCGCTCGAGGGCTGGGCGGCTCAATGCCGAAAGGGATACTTCGATAAGGTCGATGGATCTGGCGATTATGACTACCTTAACGACGTGGCAAAGCAACGCTACGACGAGCTGGCCCGTGAAACCGAGGGCAAGCGTCTCACAAAGATAGAGTGGCCCACGTCTACCAGCACGTCGGACGACTTCGCTAAGTATCCGTGCCATATCGTGCAGAAAGAGGACGGCCTCTGCCCGCTCGACCTGAACCCGGCGGAAGACTATATCGTTAGGAACGAATTGGCAAAGAATCGCACAGTTGCCTTCTATCGCAATCCGTCGGGCAGCATGTCTGCCAAGGCGTTTTCGATCCCGTACATGTCTTCGGTGGGACGCAAGGCCCTGCATCCAGACTTCCTCTTCTTCGTGAAGGATGCTGAGGGTGTCATCAGACCGTCCATCGTCGACCCGCATGGCGAGTTCCTCGGTGACACGCTGGCAAAGCTCAGAGGCTATGTAACCTACTTGCGCGATTATCCCGACGTGTTCAAGCAGGTACTCTTCGTCGGTGATATGGGCGAGGGCGTGTACAAGGTGCTCAACCTCCTGCGCCCCGAGGTCCAGGATGCCGTTATGGCCTACAGCGATGTCGACTGTAAGGCGCTCTTCTACGGTTCCTTCGCAAACGATTATCACTAGGATCGTCGGGATTTGCCCGGCAGACGTCTCGGCCATATACCAGAAGAGAAATAGTAAGGCACGCTAAGGCGGCCATCCGTTAGGGATGGCCGCCTCTCTTCAGTCTTGACCCATGTTTTCCAACGTTTCGGTGGCATTCGCCGGTCATGACCTCGTATCCGTTACGCGGGTGGCACCTCCGCTACGCTGCGTCAAGGGGCCCATGAGACCCCGCACAAACCTCCGCTCCGCTCCGGTTGGTGGAGGTCGTCATGGACTCCCTTGACCCGTCTTCGCTCCGGTGCGGCTTTGCAGGGAGCAAAGCCGACGACGACGCGCGGCGTCGCCATTCGGCTTTGCCCGCAAGGGCGAGATGTTCAGGGCAGCGTGCCCGGAAACGGAGGAAGACATGCAGGAGCTGATGACGGGGGAGATTGCGGAGGGGCTGCCGAGGCTCTATGAGCAAGACGGCACGGAAGACCCCACGGTATACGTCCACTACTTCTCGTGCGTGAACGGATGGGACTGGTGGCTGCTCGAGTTCGACGGCACGGACGAGGCGTTCGGCCTCGTCGAGGGCTATGACGACGAGCTCGGCTACTTCAGCATCAAGGAGATGGCCGAGCTGAACCGCCAGATGGGGTTCGCCGCCATCGAACGCGACGAGCACTTTGAACCGAAGTCGCTCAGCGCCGTCAGGGGGAGGTAGCTCCATGGAGATGGACGAGTTTGACGCCGTGGGCAGATTCGGCAAGTCCCCGGGCGGAGCCGTCGGGCTGACTGTCGTCGTCGAGTTTGAGTCGGGTGGCGAGGGCGGGGCGTTCGATATGGGCACAGCTCTGGAGGGGTCGCCCGAACTCGGGCGACTCGTCTCGGACGCATGCGACGAGGCCGACGCCTTGGTGGGGGACGGGGGCGGATGGGCTGCCGTCCGAATCGGATTCGGCGACGTGGAGAGCATCGACTGCGAGAGCGGCCGGACCGTGCACGTTGCCGAAGAGGGGTGAAGCGTACACAGAGAGCGCGGGCATGCCATCGGCGTGCCCGCGCCAGCTATTCCGGGGATGCCTCGCGCCATCCCCGAGCCCCTGCGCGCCAAGGGGCGGTGCCCCTTGGAACCTTGGCTAAGGTGGCTCGGGGGACATGGAGGATACCGGAGCGCGTGCGTCCGGCGGCATCAACAGAACTCAACCTGATGCTTGACCGCTACGGCCTAGAATTCGGCGGCTTCCGCTACTTCGTGGCACCGCAGGAACAAGTGTAGTATGCCGCAGAATCTGTAATCGTAACCGTTTCCTCCCATGCCGCAGAATCTGTAATCGTAACCGTTTCCTCCCATGCCGCAGAATCTGTTACGGTATTGTATACCGTATGATATGCGCCACATGCTTTATTGCCTGCCATAAGTGCATTATACGCATGAGCTTGTTCATTGCCCGTGATATCTGCTCCGCAGCCGTTGCAAATTGAGCGCTCTTCCGTATGGGTCACTGCTGGATGGTACACCTTCTCCGTATGGGTCACTGCGGGATGGTACACCTTCTCCGTATGGGTCACTGCGGGATGGTAGATATCATACTTATGAACATGCGCCGGGGTGTCATCCTTTTTCGATGAACTGCCTGAATTGGTGTTTGAGCTGGAGTTGCTGCTGTTGCCGCCACTCGGCTTGCTATCGGATTTTCCTTCGTCTTTCTTGGAGGATGAATTACTCTTGTTTCCAGAATTACCGGAGCTGCCTGTGGTCTTCCCATTATCCTTCTTGGAGCCGTTGGATGAGCCGGAATCGCTCTTCTTGCTGTCGGAAGTTTCCGGGGTCTTCGCGTCGGACTTCTCTTCCTTGGCGGTCTCCTGAGCCTTCTCGGTCTCCTTCTCGACGGCATCGGTATCGGCGTTCGGGTTCTTCTTGATGTTGTCCTCGAACT